>CAZRXG010000047.1:0-26932 GCA_964603985.1 uncultured Anaerolineae bacterium
TCCCCGGTGCAGCTTCGCTGCCCCACCCCTCCCCCACGCTGCGCGGAGGGAGGGGACGGAGTCGAGTCGGGAAGGGCTGGCGGCGGTTGGCTGTCGGCAATCGGCGATCAGCTTTGTCCCCCTCTTTGAGGGTTGGTAAGTCCGGCGGCTGACCAACTGTGCAGCGTGCCCGCAGGGCGGCACGCAGGTCATTCGCACACGGCGCGCGGTCCTGAGACGTGGTGGGAGCGCGCGATGCCATCCCGGGGGTCATTCGCGCCAGCCCGCCCGGATTGGCCTGGCAGGGGCCGCCCCTAGCGACCTTTGGCTGACGACGCCTCGACGCTGCCGGGGACGAACGATGGTTCGTCGCCCGACAATAAGCCTCGCAGGGCTTATGACCGGGATGCCCGGATATGCAGCTTTGCTCCTTTCTGCCTGAGGAGCGGCCTCACTGCACGGACGCTCACAGGCCGGTGGTGTGGCAGGTTCGTCGCGGGCGCAATGATCGTGCGCCCGCGTAGAACCTATGTTCTAATCCCATTATAGCACGGGATGAAGGGTTGTCAATTGGACAAATGTACAATAAAAGTTGGGGAAAAGTTAAGCCTTGGTAAGGTCAGGGTTAGGATGGAAGTAGGGGGCAGGGGGCAAGCTAGCGTAGACAGATAATCCATCTTGATAGTATGCCCATAATCTTTATTATGTTGCTTATTCTCCCCCCCGGAAGGCCTGGGGAAGCCCTCGAGGGGGGAATAAGCGCCGAGAATGGCGCAACATAATACTCAGTGCGTGGTGATAACGTGCATGGGCAAGAGGCTCAGGTCCCCTGCCAAGGTGATCGCGCACACTTCCAAGCCGCGGGGCGTGCAGGTCGTCAGCGCGATCCGGCCAGGCGCGGGTCGATGATGTCGCGGAAGGCGTCGCCGACCAGGTTCCAGCCCATCACGAACAAGAGAATAGCTATGCCAGGGTAGACGAGGATGTGGGAGTAGCGTGCCAGGGCCGGAATCCAGTTGCGGGCGAAGCTGATCATCTGTCCCCAGTCGGCATAGCCCGGCTCGGCGCCGAGGCCCAGGAAGCTGAGGGCGGCGAAGCTGAGGACGTAGGAGCCGATGTCCATCGAGGCGATGACCAGGGTCGGGAAGATGGCGTTGGGCAGGATGTGGCGGAAGAGGATGCGCATGTCGCTGGCACCAATGGCGCGCGCGGCGACGACGTAATCGCGCTGCTTGACGGCAAGGATATCGCCGCGAATCAGGCGGGCGTAGGATGGCCAGCCAAAGGCGATCAGGGCGAGCATGGCCGCCGCAAGCCCGGCGCCCAGGCGTGCGCGCAGGATCGAGGCGAGGGTGAGCGCCGCCAGCAGAAAGGGGAACGCCTGCACGATCTCGACGATACGCATCAAGATGTCATCGATAGTGCCGCCATAGTAGGCGGCCACCGAACCGACCGTCAGACCGAGAAACATGGTCGCGCCGGTGATGATCAGGCCGACGCGGAAGGCGGTGCGGGTGCCCCAGATCACGCCGTAGTAGACATCGTACTGGCCCTCGGTGGTCCCGAAGGGGTGCTCCGCGCTGGGCGTCTGGGGTTCAGCCCGGTAGCCATCGCGCGGCATGACCATGGGGTCGTCCGCGGTGGGTGGGGCTAACTGTCGAGCGAACAACGCGATCACGGCGAAGAACACGATCAGGATGATACCGGCCAGCGAAGTGGGCCGGGTGAACAACTGGCGGATGACATAGCGCGTGCGGTCGTCGATGTATATTTTAGGCCGCGCTTGCAAGAGTTCTTCTTCTTGGGCGCGTTCGAGGGTGCTTGCGTGCTCGCTCATGTGTACCTCACGCGGGGATCTAAGAATGCGTACAGGATGTCGGCGCTCAGGTTGCCCAGCACCACCAGGACGGCATAGAAGAGGGTGAAGCCCAGGACGGAGACAACGTCGAGGTGGAGGGCGGAGTCGGCGAAGAAGAAACCCAGGCCGCGGTAGTCGAAGACGGTCTCGGTGATGACGACGCCGCTCATCAGGCCGATGACGACCAGGCCGCCGATGGTGGCGACGGGGATGAGGGCGTTACGCCGGACGTGGCGGTTGATGACGACCGATTCAGGCAGCCCCTTGGCGCGAGCGGTGGTGACGTAGTCCTGGCGCAGAGCTTCGAGCATCGAGGAGCGGGTGACGCGCAGGATCTGGGCCCACCAGAGGTAGGACAGCGTGATGACGGGCAGGACCAGATGGCGCAGGGAGTCGAGGAAGATGTCGAGGCGGCCATTGAGCAGAGCGTCGGCGGTGTTCATGCGGGTGAACTGGGTGAACTGCTCGGGGTCGAGGGTGGTGCGCAGCGCCCACTCTGAGAGGCGGCCAGCCGGGAACCAGTCCAGTTTGGCGTAGAAAATCATGAGCACCATCAGGCCGAAGACGTAGGTAGGGAACGACCAACCGACGATGCTGAAGACGCGCAGGACATGGTCGACCAGCTTGTCGTGGTGGACAGCCGACCATACGCCAAGCTGGATGCCGATGCCGATGACGGGGATGACAGCCCACAGGGTCAGCTCGAGCGTGGCGGGCAAGAAGTGGATGATGGCGCTGGTGACGGGTTGGTGTCCCCGGTAGGAGAAGCCCAGGTCGCCGCGCAGGACGCCCTTGCTGGGCTTGCTGCTCTGGGCGGCTTCGGGCGCAAGGCCGAGGAAGTCATCGCCCAACAGCCAGCGCCCGTACTGGACGGGGATGGGGTCGTCGAGGCCGTACAGCTCGACCAGTTTGTCAACGGAGTCGCCGCGCTCGGGCCTGTCGGGCAGGTAGAGCGAGAGGCGCTCGTAGGGAGAGAGCAGCATCATCATGCCGAAGATCAGGATGGTGACGCCGAAGAGGATGATGGGCAGTTGCAGCAAGCGACGCGCGATGTAGGTAAGCATTGGAACGGTCTCCCTTCAACCCAGGCAGCGTGTCCTGGGGTGTCAGGTGAGTGCCCGGGTGGGAGCTTGATGCTCCCACCCGGAATAATGGACGATGATCAACTACTCAGGGGCCACCTTGCTCAGTGCCGGATAGTACGGGTCGTCGTACATGGGGTGGTAGTAGTAGCCCTGGACCCAGAGCTGCTCGTAGCGGCGGAGGGTAGCCTGGTAGATGAAGATGTCGATGGCCTGCTCCATCGTCTCGGCCTGTAACTGCGCGTACAGCTCATGCGCAGCGTCAGGATCGGAGGTTGACAGAACGACGGCCTCCTTGACGAGCTCGTCCCACGGCTTGCACATATCTTCGGGGAAGTACTGACGCCCGGAGAAGTCGCCGTTGCAGGTGGCGTAGGGCACCACCCAGTTGTGGGGGTGATGGAAGTCCTCGATCCAGCCGGTCAGGTGGACGGGGAAGCGGCCAGCGCGGCGCTCTGCCAGGTAGGTCGGCCAGGGCATGCTGGCGATGACGACCTGGTAGCCCTCATCGATCGAGGTGATGTTATCGCGCAGGATCTCCATGGCGATACGGCGTGAGTCGTTGCCGGCGTTGTGGACGAGGGTGATCAGGAAGCCGGTCTCCGGCAACTGGCCGTCCCAGGCCAGAGCAAGCTCCTCTTCGCACTTATCCAGGTCGAAGTCGTAGATGAAGGAGTCAGGCTCGTAACCCAGCATACCGGAGATGATGGGGCCGCGGTGCGGGATGCCCTCACCCTGGCGCACCTCTTCGATGAAGGTGTCGCGGTCGAAGCAGTAGTTGAAGGCCTTGCGGACGTGGATGTCGGAGAAGAAGTCAGGTGGGACACCCTGGCCATCCAGTTTGCCAGAGCCAATCCAGGGGTTGCCGCCCTCGGTCTGGACGTTAAAGTTGAAGAACAGGTCAGCCGTCACGACGCCCGGCAGGCCGTGGTACATACGCAGGATGCCGTTGGGGTTGTGGATGGTGGTTTCGCCTGTGTCGTACTCAACCCACTCTTTGACCATGGGGTCAATCTGGGCAGCGAAGGCCATCTCGTGGTCGATGATGTCGGCGTCGCCAGCCTCGAAGGCGGCCAGGCGGGTGCCCCACTCCTCGACCTTGCGGTAGACGATGGTCTCGATTTCAGGCACACCGTCGACGGTGCTGCCTTCCCACAGGGGCTCGTCAACCCACCAGTCCTGGTTGGCCTTGAGGACGATCTCCTCGCCGTGGGTCCAGCTATCGAGCTTGTAGGGGCCGGTGCCGTTGACCTTCTCGTAGAGCGTGCTCTCGGAGACCTCAGGCAGGTACCAGTCACGCCAGGTGGCGCAGTCGCCATCCCAGGCACCCTGGTCGATCATCCACTCCATGTCCTGGATGCCAGCCCAGCCCTGGCCGAGCAGCATGGGGAAGTAACCGGCGGCGTAGTTGAGGGTCATGGTGACGGTGCCGGCGTCGTCGTCGGCAACCACAGCGTCCATGATCATCTCGCAGACGGCCATGTCATCGCCGTTTGCCATGTCGAGCAAGCCGCCATCGCCTTCCTCACCGATGCCCCAGGTGCCGAAGAAGGGGTCGAAGTAGAGGCCCATCGGGCCGCCCGCGCCCAGGAAGTCCCAGCCGAGCAGCAGGTTACGGTGGAAGGTGTAGGCAACGTCGTGAGGCTCAAGCGTTCCGCCCTCGTGGAAGGTGACGCCCTCGCGCATCTTGAAGGTGTAGGTCAGGCCGTCTTCGCTGACCTCCCACTCGGTAGCCAGCATGGGCACGAACTTATCAACGTTCCCCTCCTCGAAGAAGATGAGGAAGTCATACATCTGGCGCAGGAGGTGCATACCCGACGACTCGTAGGTGACGGCGTTGTCGAGGGACTCAGGCTCGCCGATCACGAGGTGGGTAAGGGTGTCGGGGTTCTTGAACTCGACGGAATAGGTCGGAAGCTCACCCTCTTCCTCACCGGCGGCGGCAGCCTTAGCGGCGGCAGCCAACTCGGCCTCTTTATCGGCCAGCTCGGCCTCAAGCGCGGCGAGTTCCTCCTCGGTGGTGCCCTCAGCCGCCTGGGCCTCCGCCAGCGCGGCCTCTTTAGCCGCCAGCTCTTCCTCAAGCGCGGCTAGGCGAGCGGCCTCTTCACCGGCAGCGGGAGCGCAGGCAGCCAGCAGCAGTCCGGCCACTAACAGCAGGGCAAGGACCAGCCAACTCTTTTTAAACATCTTCTTTTCTCCTCTCCAATTGGTGTGACTCAGTCAGCTTAAACAGCTTTTTGTGACCTGTGTACATCGTTCGGACGGGTATCACCTCCTTGCTTGAGAACGGACGTTTATGCCAAATTCTCTTCGGCTAAAAAGCACGATATCCAGTGATTGGGGAGCAACTCTTTAAGCTCCGGTTCTTCGTGGAAGCAGCGGTCGACGGCCAGTGGGCAGCGGGTGTTGAAGTTGCAGCCGGGCGGCGGATTGGCCGGGTTAGGCACGTCACCTTCCAGGATGACGCGCTGGCGGGTTTCCTCGACCCTGGGGTCGGGGACGGGGATGGCGGACAGGAGCGCCTGGGTATAAGGATGCTGCGGGTTGGTGTACAGATCCCTGACCGGGGCCATCTCGACGATCTTGCCCAGGTACATCACGGCCACGCGGTTGCAGATGTGGCGCACCATGCTCAGGTCATGGGTGATGAACAGGTAGGTCAGGTCGAATTCGGCCTGCAGGTCTTCAAGCAGGTTGACCACCTGGGCCTGGATCGAGACATCGAGGGAGGTGATCGGCTCGTCGGCGACGATGAAGGAGGGGTTAAGGGCCAGGGCGCGCGCGACGCCGATCCGCTGGCGCTGGCCGCCGGAGAATTCGTGGGCGAAGCGGTTGGCGTACAGAGGGTTGAGGCCCACCCGCTCAAGCAGGGCTTCGACCCGCGCACGGCGCTCCGGGCCATCAGCGACGTTGTGGATCTTGAGCGGTTCGCCGACCATGGCCCCGACCGTCATACGCGGGTTGAGGGAAGAGAACGGATCCTGGAAGATGATCTGCATGTGCCGGGTCATGCGGCGCAGCTCAGGGCGACGCAAGGTCGTCAGGTCCTGGCCTTCGAAAAAGACCTTGCCCTCGGTGGGCCTGTAGAGCTGGAGAATGGTGCGCCCCATGGTGGTCTTGCCGCATCCGCTCTCGCCAACCAGGCCAAGCGTCTCACCTTTGAAGATCTGAAACGAGACATCGTCTACGGCGCGGACCCAGCCGACGGTGCGCCGGAAAACCCCCCGGGTGATGGGGAAATACTTCTTCAGGGTTTCGACGCGAAGGAGCACGTTGTTGTTGCCAGCAGTCTGGTTCATAGAACCACCTCGCGGGGGGCCGCTTCACGGACATCAACCCAGCAGGCAATCTCGTGGCCGGGTGCGATCTCTTCGAGCAGCGGGTTTTCGGCACGGCAGCGGTCGACGGCGTAGGGACAACGAGGCACAAACGGGCAGCCCTCCGGGAGACCGATCAGGTCGGGGGGCAGGCCGCCAATCGGGGTCAGGCGTTCACCGGCGACGCGGCCCTTATCCACGCGGGGCAGCGAGCGCAGCAGGCCCAGGGTGTAGGGGTGGCGCGGGTTGGCATACAACTCCTTGACGGAGGCTTTTTCGACGATAAAGCCGGCGTACATGACCATGACCCGCTCGGCCAGGCCGGCGACGACGCCGAGGTCGTGCGTGATCCAGATAATTGACATGCCGAGTTTTTCGCGCAGGCGCCTGACCAGGTCGATGATCTGGGCCTGGATGGTCACGTCAAGGGCGGTGGTAGGCTCGTCGGCGAAGAGGAGCTGGGGCATGCACGAGAGGCCCATGGCGATCATGGCGCGCTGGCGCATGCCGCCCGAAAACTCGTGGGGGTAGGAGTCAAGCCGCTGCCGGGCATCGGGGATGCCAACCAGATCGAGCAGCTCCGCAGCGCGGTCGAGTGCCTGTTTATTATTCATTGCCATGTGGAGACGGAGGGCCTCGGCGATCTGATCGCCGACGGTGAAGACGGGGTTGAGCGAAGTCATGGGGTCCTGGAAGATCATGGCGATCTCAGCGCCCCGCACGTGTCGCACCTCGCTCTCAGGCAGGGCGAGCAGATCGCGCTCCCGAAAAACAACCGAGCCGTCCACGATCTCGCCGGGAGGGCTCGGTATCAGGCGCATTATGGAGAGAGCATGAACGCTTTTACCGCATCCGCTCTCGCCGACGATACCCAGCGTTTCGCCTTCGTGGAGGTCGTAAGAAATGCCATTGACGGCGTAGACCGTTCCGTCGTCGGTGTAGAAGCGGGTAGTGAGATTTTTGACCTGCATAAGGAGTGGGCTGCTCATAGGCTAAGAATCCTTTTCACCGGGCGGGGGCCATTGGGGTACTGCACAGCCAGCCTCGTGTGATGGTGTCCCGGAGCGCCACGCTGCGGACTGCACCCGGATGTGTTGCTCAGGGTGGTTGGAAGAGAGAAACGGGTCCGTCCCGCCGCTGCTGCACGGGGCAGGACATGCGATACGGAGGCTGCCACGACAATTCAGTGGAGCGACGATGTTTTCTGTTTGCAATCTCACCCCTTCAGATCTGGCATACAGGATGATGAACGCACCGGGTTCGCAGCACGGAACGCCTTCGGTTGATTGTTCCGCATATGTCCAGCGCACAGTACCAAGGATAGCCGTATTCTACCACAGAACGGAGGGAGGACGTACGCGCCTGCCACGCAGAGCGCACGCCAGCCACAGAAGACAGCGCAGCCCACCGGCGGGTGGTTCAGCGTCGGTCACGCGCCGGTGCAAGGCAGCGCCGATCAGAGCGTCCAACTCCTCGTCTGTGGGCGGCCGCCTGACAATTGCCTTTCTGACTTCATTCCGGCAAGTCACGGTTGGTAGTTCTGGGTGGTCCATAGTGTTGAAGTCACAAACCAGTGTTCAAGATCTCTACGGCAGGCCAAGACCGGTTTCGCTGTGGGATGCGGACACACGGGTTGAACCTGCCACTTAATAATACCCCGCAACCCCAGCCGAGGTTCAGTGCAAGAGGTGGGGGTAGAGAGTAGGAAGTGGGGGATGGAAGGTGGGCGGTGAGGGTGAGGGGCAGCAGAGGGTGTCAGCGGAAAATGAGCTGCCGCATGATGAGCACAAACGCCAGGTTGCCGCCGATGATGCCGAGCAGCATGCCGATCAGGCGTTTGCCATCGCAGAAGGGGCACCGGTGACCCTGTGGCAGGCTGCGCTCCCGCCGGTAGTAGTGATCGGCGCTCTGGCGGTCGGGCTTGATCAGCACCTGGTCGGCGCCCCTCCCGTAGGTGATCACATGCCGCCGGCACACGTAACGCCCACACGAATCACAGCGGCACAGGTCATCGTGCTGAGTGCCGCAAACGACACATCGACGATCAGGTGGGTGGCGCGGTCGGATCAGGACGAGGATGCGCCAGGTCAGCCAGTAGATCCCGTAGCCAGCGACCAGCGCGGCCAGGCTGGCGAAGAGCCAGATGAGTATGCTGCCCTGTGTCATCGGTGCCTCGGAGTGTCTATTGCCCGTTCATTGGCGGTTGTTAAGATTTGTGTTCCTTCAGGAACTTATCAACCCGGTCGGCGGTGGGCAGGGCGGGGATGACGCCCTGCGTGAGTGAGGTCAGTGCACCCACAGCATTGGCGTAGCGTAGAATGTCGCGCAGTTGGTCAGGTGACAGCCGATCCCGCCAATCGTGACCAACCACGAGCCGCGTCAGCAGACCGGCGACGAAGGCGTCGCCGCAGCCGACGGCGTCGACGGTTTTGACTCTGAACGGGGCGACATACTCGCCGCCTGCCGCGGCCTGGAAGAAGCTGCCGTCGGGGCCGAGGGTCACGACGACCAGGTCAGGCCCGTGCTCGATCAACTTCTTGCTGGCAGCGGCCAACTGGGCGTGATCGGACGGGTCGAGATCTTCGCGCCCGGAGAGCAGGGCAAGCTCCGCCTCGTTGACTTTGAGCAGGTTGACCAGGGGAAGCATGGCCGTCGCCTGTTCGAGCGCCTCGCCGGGGTCACGCCACAGGGTGGGCCGGTAGTTGACATCATACGAGATCAGAGCACCGGCGTCGGAGGCGATCTTGATGGCCTCCAGCGTGGCCCCGCGAACCGGCTCGTCGGTCAGGCTGAGGGAGCCGAAGTGGAAGGCGCGCGTCTGGCTCAGCAGGTCGTGGTCCAGCTCGGCGGCCTGGAGGAGCATATCCGCGCCGGGGTTGCGGTAGAAGATAAACTCAGCCGTGTTTTCGTCCGGCATGGCGATGATAGCCATCGTGGTGCGGGCCTGCCGGTCGTATCGCATGCCGCGCGTTTCTACGCCCTCCTGGACCAGCACGTCGGCGAGGAAGTGCCCAAACAGGTCGTCGCCCACCTTGCCGATAAAGGCGCTGTTCGCGCCCAGCCGCGCGGCGGCCACGGCCACGTTAGCCGGGGCACCGCCGGGCTTGGGGTGAAAGGCCGACACCTCGACCAGGCTGCGGCCCAACTCAGCCGGGAACATGTCAATCAGGAACTCGCCGAGGCAAACAAGGTCTATCATAGTCGCGCTCCGTTCAGCGTTGTTCGCACCAGCTCAAGATTTTGACCGCGTCCGAAGGCAGATATAGTGGCATGGTGCTCAGGCTTCGCGGAAGGCCAGCAGCGTCTCGATGTAGTGATCCGGCAGGCCGATATCAAAGCGCCGCCCGTCCATCACCAGGCCCAGGAAGCCATCTTCCTGCCGCAACCGGTCCAACGCCGAGGTGAGCTGAAACTCGCCTCGCTCGCGGACGTTGTTGGTGATGTGCTCCTCCAGGAAATCGAACAGCCCCGGCTTGATGATGTACTGCCCGAACACGGTCAGATATTCGTTCTCCGGCAGGTCGGGTACACGCAGGTTGGTGCGGGCGTAGTCGATGGTGGGCTTCTCGGCAAACTCGGTGACGTTCAGCAGGGGCTGATCTTCGAGCCAGAAGCCCGTCACCGTACCGAAGTTCGCGATCTGGTCTTCCGGTGTGCGGCGCAGGCCGAGCACGCTGACGCCATGCTGCTGGTAGGCCTCCATCAACTGCTGAGCACACGATCTTTCACCGCAGGATCGATAGATGTGATCGCCCAGCATCAGCATGAACGGCTCATCACCTACCGCTTCCCGCGCGCAGTACACCGCATCCCCGAAGCCCTCCTGTCTGTGCTGGACAACGAACCTCACCCGCCGCCCGATCTCCAGCAGACGTTGGGCGTATTCCTGGAAGTGACGCGGGAGCTTGTTGTAGTTCTCTATCGAGACCTGCACGGTGAAGAATGATCGGAACGCCTCCAGGTCGTCCTCCTGGACGATGATGATCACCTCTTCGATCCCGGCTTCGAGCGCCTCCTCGACGATCAGCAAGATGGCCGGTTTGGCGATTCCGTCCTTGTCGATGATGGGGAATAGTTCCTTCTTGGCCGCCTTGGTGGCCGGGAACAGCCGCGTGCCGAATCCCGCCGCCGGGATGACGGCCTTGCGTACTTTCGGGCTGGGTTGCAGCGTCAGCTTGAGGCACTGCATGCCCAGGTCGCGCTCGACGATCTCGACCACCGCCTGTTGGTCGGCCTCGCTGCGGGCGATGAACTGGGCCGACCCGTCACCCTGCGAGCCGACGCCCTTTCCACCCCAGATGTGTGGTTTGAGGGGCTTGTATTCGAGCACTTCGTGGAGCGTCGGGGCGGTCAATTCCTCCGGGCAGGCCGGGGTTGCGTAGCGGTCGAAGAACGCCTGCGCCTCGCCCATCAGTGTGCCGATCTGCCCGCCGTCCGACTCGGCCAGCGCGTCAACCGCCTGGTGCACGATCCGCCTGTTGATCGGCCCCAACAACTCCTGCACCCCGCGCTCGACCTCGCTGTCGGGGAAGGGATAGGCGCGGTTCAGCCGGGCGAGGATCTCCATTGTGTCCTTCTGGGCGTTCAGGTCAACGAGCACGAAGTACAGATCCTCGGTGACCTGGTACTCCTGCGTCTCCAGCCGGTCGCCGTCGAAGGTCATCAGCACCGGGCGCGTGCCAAACGCACAGCCCTGGTCCATGCGCCCGCAGCGTGAGGGAGTCGTGATCTCGCCCTGATAGGCCAGCTCCATCTCGCCGCGTATCGTCAGCTTCAGATCATAGACGCGGTTGAAGGCGCGGGCCGTCAGCACGCAGATCGCCGCACTGGAAGACAGACCCTTCTGGATCGGCAGGTCGGTTTTGTAGTTGTCGATCACCAGGCCGCGCACGTGGTAGAGGGTCAGAACCTGATAGGCAACGCCCGCAATGTAGCTCCAGAAGCCGCCCTGCTGCGCTTCCTCCAGGAGCGTGTGAGGCTCCATCGGGATCTCGTGCGGACCGATACGCTTGCCTTCCGGTGTGATGGAGGTCAACACCAGCGCGTTGGGGTGCGGCTCAACTTCAGCGTAAATCCCCTGATTGGTGCCGCTGATCAGCGCATAACCCTTCTCGATATCGGCGTTGATGCGCCGGTAGCCCCCTGCCCAGTCAGAGTGCTCACCGAATAGACAGATACGTCCAGGTACAAAGAGTTTCAAGACGCTGCTCCTCTGTTTATGGCCCCGGCATAGGCTCCCCGTGTCAAACCGCGCGCCCCCGGGCTGCCGTCTGAGGACGGTTGTCAGGGCTATTTTTTATCATAGTTTGCCCGAATCTCAAAGAGAAGAGGCAAGCTCAGGCGTGGCGGGGCATGGGAAGCGGCAGGGGTAGCCGCACGGCGAGACACTGCTTATCGTTGTGTATTCAACGTCACTCACTTGTTAATGACTTGTTGATGGCAAGTGAATGCAAGCAGATAGAAGAAACACAAGCTTGAGGCAGTATACTGGCAAGTGAGTATATTCGATAAACTTGTGGATTACGATAGTGCAAATCCACTTGCATGCATCATGCTTATATGATACAATTGAACAGATTGTGATAACATTTGTGGCTACAATTAAGTGCGCATAGGTATAATTGCAGTTGACAAGGCTATAACTTGTCGATTCTGGCGGGTTTTGTGGCCACATTTGTGATAACAAAAGCGCCTGTACGGGCGAAGAGGGCCATGAGCGAGACATCCCAGACCTTAGCCAAGGAGTCCTTCCGGTTCAGATTCTCGGACCGGAAGCCGCGCGATATCCAGCTCAGCCACTGGATCGCTGAAGACGTTGACAACGGACGGGTCAACGTCAGCGAGGTGATCAAAGAGCTGCTGTATGCCTGGTATATCCGGCGGCACAGTGAGGGCGGTTCCCTGTTGCCGCCGGGCATGCCTGCGATGGACCTGGCGGAGATGGAGGCACCTGAGGAGGTCGAAGACCCTGATGATCCTCTGGTGCAGCGATTCGTTAACCTCAGCTTTGATAACATGTAGCGAGGTAGCGTCATGTCAAGAACGACTGACGGGGTCACCAGCTTGGCCCTGGCTACGATCAAGGGTGGAGAGGGTAAGACAACCTCGACAATCTCGTTGGGGGCGGCCTTCGTTCTGACTCCGCCCGACGATCTGGGTGCCGTCGTGCTCATCGACTGCGATCCGCAGGGCAGCCTATCTGAGTACCTGGGGCTGGTCCCGGCCGATGACCTCGCCGCCGTGTTGTTAGGCAAGGAGCACATCAAGCACTGCATTGTCCCTGTGCCCAACTACGAGAAACTTTACGTGCTGCGTGGCTGGGAGCAGACCTATGACATCGAGGAACTGTTCATCCGGCGCGAGGCAGAGTCGGGCGACTCGCTGGCCGACCGCTTGCATTCGGTGGTGACCATGCTGGAGAAGCTGGTGCCGCAGAAGCGGGTCCTGGTCTTTCTCGATACAGCCCCCAGCCGCAACAAGTTGCAGGAGGCGGCCCTTTCGGTTGTCGATTACGTGCTGTGCCCGGCCCAGCTCGAGTTCGGGGGTGAGACGGGGATCGGGAAAGTCCAGCGGTGGCTGGCCGATATAGATGCCGGTCACAAATTCCTGGGGGTGATCCCTCAGCGTGTGCAGCTTGACCGCAACGAGCACCGCCGCACACTGGTGACGATGAAACGCGTGTTGGGTGAGCGGCTGGTTTGCCCGCCCATCCGCGAAGCAGAGGAGGTCGCCGAAGCGATCCGCCAGGGTGTGCCCATCTGGAGTTACGCCGATCCGGGAAGTGAGATTATCGAGGACTACAAGCATCTCTTTGAACGCCTGGCGTCCGATCTGGGGTTTGAAGCAGCGAAGGGGAGTGCAAAGTGAGTGAAAAGAAGCGCCGCATCGGTCTGGAGCCTATTCCACCGGTTACCTTTGAACCGGACGATGAAGCGGGAGAGGAGTTGGTGGTCGAGAGTCCGGCCGGCGATCAGATGGTTGACAGGCGTGGCCGGAGGGGCCCCAAGGAGCAAGAGACTGAAGCGGCCTCGTCCTCTCGCCGCAGGGTGATGACCATCACCCTGCCGGACGAGAGCTATCGGGACAAGATCGAAACCATAGCCGCCCAGATGAGCGAGGTAGAGCGCGAAACTGTAGCCCCTTCGACGATGGCGATGCGCCTTCTCCTGGCCGCCCTCGATGCCTGGGAAGCGGGCGTCCTGACCATCGAGGAGGAGGTCACCGAACTGGTCACTCACAAACTGAAGTGGCAGGGAATTGAGGATCATCGATCAAGATAAAGCCTATCGGGTTTGAGATCCGGTGGCGTTGGCATGGCATACTGAGTGATCGAGAGGAGTGAAACCGGGATGAGTACGGCTCTGTATGAAGTTGGCGGCGACTTTGGGAACTGGGGCGCGAAGGTTGTTAGGGACAACAAAGCGGTCGTCATCCGCAACGTTGCCGTCAGGTATGATGGCAGCGATGATGCCCTGCGCGAGCTAGGGCTGTTTGGCGCGAGCGGGGATGAGCATGCCGTCCGGCGGGGCGAGCCGCCAACCGAAAGCGCGCGTATCACGCTCGGTGACGAGGAGTGGGTTGTCGGGGAGCTGGCTTACGATCTGGGCGTCAAAAGCTTTGAGCAGACCACCTACTCACGCTACGGCACCCCGGAGTGGTTTGCGCTTGTGGGCGCCTCGTTCGTCAAACTGTATTCCAAGCGCTCCGGGGCCATCGCGCTGACATTCTCTCTGCCTGTCTCCCAGTTCAGGGCGGGCCGCCACCAGGAGATCAAGGATATGTTGGCGGGCAAATGGGAGGTCGGTTACGAGGGCAAGGTGCTCCACTACGAGGTGCTTCCCGACCGCGTTGACATGATTCCGGAAGGATTTGGCTCCCTGGCCTACATGTGTCTGAGCGAGAGTGGCAGACGCTTCACCGACCGCGAGTTGGCCGAGTCGCGGGTGGTGCTTTTTGACTTCGGCGGCTATACGCTCGATGTCAACACCTACGATGCCCTTACCGTTGGGCCTTATAACGAGTCGATCACGACCGGCCTGATCAACGTGCGAAACCAGGTCAACCGCGCGCTCAAGCGCCGGTACAACCGGGGCGACGTGCCGGGCAAGGTTCTTGACGAAGTGATCCGCACAAAGCAGTACAGGCATGCAGGGGGCCTCCCCGACGACGTGAGCGACATTATCGATTCGGCGCTGCTCAACCTGATGAGGGACGCGCTCCAGGTATGGCAGGAAGAGCTTTCCGGTGGCGTGGACTATGACACGGTCATTATCACCGGTGGTGGCGGGCCGGTGATTGGGCCGTTGCTGGCCCCTCAGTTAGCGCACAATGACATTCGCCTCGTTCCCGAGGGGGAGGCGCACCTCGCCAACGCGCTGGGATCGCTGCGCCATCGCAAGTTCAAACGCGAGTACCTGCAAGCAGACTGAGAAGTCGGTCGGTTCGCTCGCCAGATAACGGCTGCGTACAGCAGGAAAACTCAGACTTGGCCCTGGAGTAGCTTACGCCATCCCTTCCGAAGCATGTTATACTAAGAAATGGAATCCCGGCACGACCACGCCTAGTGAATGGTCGCTTGCGGGCGGAGGATGCAGCCGGGGCATACAGCACCTTATTGGAGGAACAAATGGCCTCGAAGGAGCAGGAGCCCAAGGACAAAGTATCCAAGGCGGAAGAAACACAGGTTGCGCAGCCTGGGCCAAAGTCGCCTGAAGCAGTGTTGCTCGATCCAGAATGGCTCAGGGGCCGATCAACTGAGGAACTGATCGAGGCGATTCTCAGGCTTGTCCTCGAACTCAAAGAAAGGGTGGTGGGGGAAACTGTCAAGGTTGCCGCCGACGATGAGCCGCCCTCCTTCGTCGATACCGACGTCAAGCAATACATCAGTCTGCCGGCTGAGTCTGCCAAGGCGCAGGCAGAGAAGGACGCTACCACCTGGCGCATCAAACTGCTGAGCTCGAATCCTGAGCATCAACCCCTTGGTCTGGAGATCTGCGATGAGGTCGTCGTTGGGCGGGTGGTGGGAGACATAAAGCCGGATCTCGACCTGACAGAGTATGATGCCGGTGAGGCGGGCGTATCGCGGCGGCATGCCCGGCTGCGCCCGACAGAGGAGAGCCTCTTCCTGACCGACCTGGACAGTACGAATGGAACGTTTTGTAACAGAGTAAAACTCAAGAAGGGTGAGTTCCGACGGCTGAGAGATGACGACACCATCTCGTTTGGCAGGTTGCACTTCAAGATAAAGATCGTCCGCCAGCCTGAGAAGCCTGCCGGGCCCAGCAAGTAGTAGGGAGATCTGACATCCAGGCGTGGGAGTAACCCGGAGGCCATCATCGCCTCTTGTGTTCGGAATGTCGGTTATGGAATCCTGGCCACCTCGTTGCCTGGCAAAAGCCTGCGCCCAATGGCTGTCAACGAAGTGGCTACTTCATTAAGTGGCTGAGGATCAGCCAATCCAGTTCCTCATAGTCGCGGGCGGCGATCAGCTCGTCCATCTTCTTGCGGTCTAACGAGCGCACCAGCTCGACCAGCCGCAGGAACATGTTCAGGCTGTTGCGCAGGTGCTTGGTCGCGATCTCGGCTGGCTGCGTGCGCACGGCTTTCACGTCCAGGCCGACCATGCCATCTTCGTAGAAGTGGTTCTCGTCCAGCACGCGCACCTGGTTGAACGCCCGCCGCAGATCGACCGAGCCAAACGGGCGATCCTGGTCGAACTTCAGACCGTTCTGGTCGTTGAGGTGCACGCTCCACAGCTTCTTGAATGCCAGTGCGAAGCTCATCTCGTCTGCCGGATCAAGCCCGGCCAGGACGGCGTGTGCCGACTCGACCAGCGTTCCCACGCGTGGTGGGTCGTTGGTCTGGAAGCCCAGTGCCAGCGCATGCCCGATGGTTGGGATGTAGGCCAGATCCATCGGCTCGTTGGGCTTGGGTTCGATGGCGATGCACAGATCTTCGCGGTACTCAAGCAGCGTGTTGATGGCCTCAAGCAGTTGCTGCGTGGCGCGGACGGCGTCTTTTGCCTCGCGCATGTAGGTGCCCTCACGTGCCAGCCAGAGCACCATCAGGTGGGTGTCCAGTTCACGACCGATGTCCACCGCCTTTTTGGCACGCTCGATGGCATACTCGCGCGCTCCGGCATCGTTGGCCGTGAAAGCACCGTCAATCGTCATCGGGTGCTCCCACAGACGCGGCGCGACGAACTCCGCCACCAGCCCGTGATCGTCCAGCTTCTTGCGCATCTCCTGCGCCTGTTTGCGGATCTCGGCTGCTGACAGGTTATCCAGGTTCGGCACGGCGTCGTCGTCGTGGAACTGCACCGCGTCGAACCCCAACTCGCCGAAAACCTTCAGCTTATCATCGAAGGAGACCGTCGGGCGCACAGGTGGCCCGAAGGGGTCGGCTCCCTCGTGGATGTTCCATGGACCGAACGAGAAACGGTATCCATATTTCTCCATGCTGCTGCTCTCCTGTGCTCTCTAGTGGCTGAGTAGGAACGCTCTTGTAAAGTGGGTTGTCCTCTTTAATCTCTTCGGTCATGACCCGCTTCGCCGGCGACAGGGGGCCACACGGGAGGATGACCGAGCCCCCTCGTCGTTGCCTGGGGCCGGTGCACTGCGTCGGGCATGGTGCGCGGTTCGACGCGGCGCGACAACCGGTGTGCTCTCAGTCAGACCGGTCAGGCAGATGTCGCAACGGGGCGGACCCCATGAAGTCCAATGTCTCGGGCAGCGAGCGTACACCGCCCAACGCACCGACCCCCGTCACGCACAGCGCGCCCATCGCATTGGCGAAGCGCACCGTCCTCTCCAGCGGCCAGCCGTGCCACACACCGGCGATGAACCCGGCGGCAAAGGCGTCGCCCGCGCCGGTGGTGTCCACCACGTCGACTTGAAAAGCGGGCAGGCGGATTGACTCTCCGTCGCCGGTCATCACCAGGCAGCCCTCGGCGCTCATCTTGATTCCCACCGTCCCCACGCCGTGATCCAGTAAGGCGCGCGCCATGTCAGGCGGATCGGCCAGCCCGGTCAGGGCCCGCGCTTCGGGCAGACTGGGGACGAAGTAGTCGACGTGGGGTAGGGAGGGTCCTATCACCTCCATCCAGCGTCCGGTGGCGTCCCAGACGGTATCCAGGAAGGTAGTCACGCCCGCTGCCTGCGCCTCGCGCAGCAACTCGGCGGTCGGCTCGCCGTCGATGCCGGGCATGACCAGCGATCCGGCCACATGCAGGATAGACGCGCCCTCGACTATTGCCACGTCGACATCGTCCGCTGTGAAGAGAGCATTGACGCCGATGCAGTGCACAAAGCGGCGCTCGCCGTCCGGGTCGACCATCACCATCGTGGCCGCCGTACCCGCCTCCGGATCACGCCTGACGCCCCGCGTGCCCACGCCGCGCTCAGACAGCGCGTTCAGTATAAAGTCGCCAAATGCATCACAGCCGACCTTGCCGATCAGCTCAACCGGCACGCCGACTCGCGTCAACGCTGTGGCCGTGTTGACGGCACAGCCACCCGTATGCAGTCCCATTTCGTCGACCAGGACCAGTCGGCCCGGGTCGGGGATTACCCTGACCGGCCGTCCAACCACATCGGCGACCATGATGCCCAGGCAGACAACCGGCTCCTTCCCGGTCACGATGCCTCTCCTGACACAGGGTGTCGGCTCACTACCTCCGCCATCGCCTTGAACTCACCTGCAAGCGCCGGGTACAGTGCCCGATAGCGCTCGTAGTAATCTGGGTAGATGGTCTCCCTCTCTGCGTCGGGTAAGGTGCGGCCCGTCACCTGGATCGTGGCCTCGCAGGCCGCTGGCACGTCGCCGTACAGACCGGCACCAACCCCGGCCAGCAGGGCCGCGCCGTAGGCCGCTCCCTCCGTCGTGTTGACGGTCACCAATTCAACGCCCAGCACGTCGGCCATGATCTGACGCCACAGCGGGCTTTTCGCGCCCCCGCCTGAGATCCGCACCTGTTCGATTGCGCCCAGCCCGGCTTCCCGGATCAACGTGAAGCTGTCCTTGATGCCGAACGCCACGCCCTCCAGCACCGCGCGCGTCATGTGGGCACGGCTGTGGCGCACCGTCAGCCCGATCCACGCTCCGCGTGCCAGCGGGTCGGGGTAGGGGGTTCGCTCGCCGGTCAGGTAAGGCAGGAAGAGCAGGCCCTCGCTGCCGGGCGGGATCGGCCCGGCAGCGTCCACCAGGTCATCGAAGTCCATCTCAGGGGCCAGCGTGTCACGGTACCATTGCAGGCTCCCGGCGGCGCTGAGCATCACGCCCATGAAGTGCCACCGGTTGGGCACCGCATGGCAGAAGGCGTGCAGCCTGCCCTCCGGCTCGACGAGCGGCGATTCGGTCGTTGCGAACACCACCCCCGACGTGCCCAGCGTCAGCGCAATGATGCCCGGCTGAACCGCGCCTACCCCGACTGCCTGCGCTGCCTGGTCGCCCCCGCCCCCAACGACCGGCGTCCCTTCCACCAGCCCGGTCTCGGCAGCAGCCGCCGCGGCGACGTGGCCCGTCACCTCCGGACCTTCATAAGTGGGTGGCAGCCACTCGGCGGGGATGCCAAGTGCCTTGAGCACCTCGTCTGACCAGGTGCGCGTCTTCAGGTCAAACAGGATCGTGCCCGCGCCGCCCGCCCGGTCGACGGCGAATGTATTCGTCAGCCTGTAGCGAACGTAGTCTTTGGGCAGCAGGATGTGACGCCCTTTGGCATATACCTCAGGCTCGTTCTGCTGCACCCACAGGATCTTGGGCGCGGTGAAGCCGGTCAGCGCATCGTTGCCCGTGATCTGGATGAAGCGTTCCTTGCCCAGCCGGGCGCGGATCTCGTCGCACTGTTCGCCGGTGCGCTGGTCGTTCCACAGAATGGCCGGGCGCAGCACTTCGCCCTGTTCATCAAGCAGCACCAGCCCGTGCATCTGCCCGGTCAGGCCGATGGCAATCACGTTCTCACCCGACACGCCCGCCTCCTGCAAAGCCTGCCGGATGCTCCGGGCAATGCCCGTCCACCAGTCGCGCGGGTCTTGCTCGGACCAGAGGGGGCGCGGCGTGGAGAGCGCCAGGGGAGTGGTGGCGCTGCTGACCACATCCCCCTTTTCGTCAATCAGCAGCGCCTTGGCCCCGGTCGTGGACACGTCGATACCAAGCAGCAACTCCCTATCCGTCATGACAGTTGGCACATGGGGCTGCCCCGGACGGCACAGGCCGCAGCGCAGCGCCGGGATGTGCCCTGCCTCCTTTCATGCAATTTGTGGAAGGGGATTGTGCGCTACCGTTGGCCGGGGAGCCAGCAGCAGCGTCCCTTCGAAAAGTACGTTCTGCCTCGCTCGACAGGTGTGCTAGTACTTGACGTCAACCTGCCTCTTGGAGCCAGATGACTCGACGATCGCATCGCAGATGACCGCCGCGCGGTAGCCATCCTCAAAGGTGGCGCCGTGCGGGCCGACTTCCTTGTCGTTGACGATGCAGTCCAGCAGATGGTGGATCTCGTGCACGAAGGTGTGCTCCCACCCGATCAGGTGCCCCTGCGGCCACCAGTTCTCCCACCAGGGATGGTACCCTTCCGTGGCCAGTACGTTTGTCCAGCCTGCCGTCTCCCTCGGCTCGTGGTCGCGGTAGAAGATCTCGAACTCGTTCAGGCGCTCCAGGTTGAAGCGAACACTGGCCTTTTCACCGTTGATCTCAAAGCAATTGTAGTTCTTGCGACCGAGGCCGAAGCGCGTTGTCTCGAACGTGCCCAGTGCACCGTTCTCAAACTCGCAAAGGGCAACGAAGGCATCGTCCACGTCCACCCGCCCCGTCCTGCCGGGATCGTCAGGCAGAGGGCGCTCCCCGATGAAGGTCTTGGTCATTGCAGACAGACTCTTGATGCCGCCAACCAGGTAATGCGCCAGGTCGATGATGTGCACACCCAGGTCACCGAGTGCACCGCTACCCGCCACCTTTCTGTCGAGACGCCAGTTCTTGGGCGTGCCGTAGTGCGGCAGGAGCCACTCCTGCAGGTAGACCGCACGCCAGTGGTAGATCGTGCCCAGCGCGCCGCTGTCGATTAGGTACTTGATCTGGCGCACTGCCGGCACAAAGCGGTAGTTGAAGGCCACCATCGCCTTGACGCCTGCCTTGTTCACCGCGTCGAGCATCTTCCTGGCTTCCTCTGCCGTGCGGGCCAGCGGTTTCTCGCACAGGATGTGCTTGCCTGCCTGGGCCGCCATGATGCAAGGATCGGCGTGCACGTCATTCGGGCCGCCGTTGTCGAATAGCCCGATGGCGTCGTCCTCCAGCATCTTGCGCCAGTTGGTGTAGTAACCCTGATAGCCATAGCGGGCGGCTGCCTTGGCGACGGTTTCCTCATTGCGCCCGCAGATCGCGACTAGGTCGGGGATCATTGGTGGCGGGTACATCATGTAGGGCAGCTTCTTAAAGGCGTTGGTGTGAGCCTTGCCCATGAAGGCGTAACCCAGCATTCCCACGCCGATGCTCTGCGGCTGGCTACCCCCGGTACTGTTTATGTTAACCTGTCGCTGTCCCAACTGGCTCTTCCCTTCAAATGGATCGACTTACGAGATGAACGATGTTTTCCTGCGATACATACCTCCATTCCTGAAGTAGCTAGGCTCCTTGGTACACAACTGCCTATTCTGCCAGACTGTTCTGCCACGCCTGGCTGGGCCAGGATTGTGGAATTGTCTGGTATACGAGCTATGCCTCCTATCACACAACCATCAAACCCGTGCCGGGGCAGCACTATTTTTATCGGGCTTGCGGTCCAGTTCAGTACGCGCTGCTGCAGTGCTGCCCCAACTTCCACCTGCTGTATCACGGCCACTCGTTTCAGTTCTTTGTTCGTCATTGTCACCCGTTTTTCTTCCATAGGGTGACATTTTCACTCGTGAATTAGCGGAGGTCACTTTTATTTGAGAATAACACGCCCATGTGCACAGTTTACTTTTTGAGGAATTTGATCTACAATCGTTATATTAAAGGCTGTGAAGACATAGCTGGGTGTAAAAAAGAAAGCCGGACAGCCTCAAGGCTGGCCGGCGGCGCGAGCTCGCGTTATCACTAACGCACCTCTAGAATAGCACAATCGCGCCGCATTTGCAAGTCCTCCGGGCACCGGGTTGCGTTCGGGTTCTCTTGATAAGTCGCTGGCTTGGTGTTCATTCACCCAGTTGTCATTGCCATAGCTATTCTGTATCGAAGTATTGGTGCCTTTATAGTTACTTCGTGAACTGCAAAGACTTCTTTAAACACGAAAACATCAAGCACATTAACAACAGGTTTAACGAAATAATCTGCAAATACATCTGGATGTTCTACCCTGAAACCAAAAGATAGGAGGGTAGAACATGGACGAGATCACGCTGCGCGAAGAAGCCATCAAGGTGAGCTTATCAAGACCATTGACTCCCCGATGAGGTGAGTCGACCGTCCAGATGTGTTTGCACCTGGCAGTTACGCTTTAGGTCATTTGATCTATTGTGTTGTGTTCCCTACAATAGGGGTTTTTAACAAAAAAAGACCCGGCTGGGGAAACAGCCGGGCAGCGTGGGACATATCCCGCTATAGTTAGCATAGACACTATATCAAAATATGTCCTCGTTGTCAAATGGCATTCCCCGCCGGGCCGAATATCGGGCTCGGCGGTTGCGCTTTCCCTGATGCGCGGCTTCCGGTGCTGATCTCCAACTGACGCATAGCTGCCATGCGTCTTCCATACCAGATAGCGCCTAGACCGGTACCCAGCCCGGCCCGGCAGTCCAGCAGCAGGACATAAACAAACTCAGGGAAGACCCGGCGTCCAGGTTGGGGTGGAGGCCCCTTCCACGCCGGGGGCGGGTCAGCATACCCTAAATAATGTTACCGGCAGAAGATATCTTGTGGGACAAGGTCGGGCTGGCAGGCCCAAAGAACTGCTACGAAATACTGCTCCACAGGATTACCGATGCGCCAAACCGGGAAGCGTGGGACATCATCGGGCACGACGGCACGCGCCCCTGCTGAGATCGGCAGGGATACAAAACCGGCAAGGCTGGGGACGACCGACGTCCTGGCTCCGGGCAGCCGTTGATTCGTCGGTATTCCACTCCACCCTCTGTACAAAGGGTGGAGTCTCGCTCTGAGCCTCCACCAGACAGCCAGGCTACACGAAATTGCTGGGTGCTCTTTTGGTTGGGGCTTGTGTTGGGTACGATTTGGCTCAGGGCGAGTGACGTTTTCAATGAAAAAAGGGTGTCGTTTTTATTGGAGTTTGTCTTGTGGCTTTGTTGGCCTTGACGGTCTTGTTTTCTGAATGATATACTGGTTTTGTGATATTCTACCGACCGGTCGGTAGAATTGATGTTATTTGGAGTTCGTTTGTTGGTGGTGGCGAGCTTCTTTGTGCGTTGTGCATTGGTATGGCCTTGAGGAAGTCCTCCGTTTGGCTTGGTGGCTTCAGGGATTGTATTTGTGGCTGTGTGCCGCTGAGTGTGTTGCTTTTCCTCGGAGGTGACTTGTGACCGTCATTCCCCGCTGGTTGCTTGTTCTTGGCACGGTGCTATTCTTTGGGATAGTGCTGATTGCCGTCTCTCCTGTAGCTGCTCTCGCTGGCCCTTCCCTGCTGCCTTGTGGTGTCCCTGGTCACAGTGATCTGGTCCTCGGTGGTGGTGTGGAATTGGGCGCTGTGGAGGAGGACACCTGTCTTCACTGTCATCTTGCCGGTGAAGACGATGGTGTCTGGACACCTGTGGCGCGTTGGACACTCTTTGGCGCGGCGGGGTTGGTCTTTGCCTTTGGTGTCTATCGCGGTGTGGGTGTCTGGACGTCGCGTGTGCCGTGGAGGCCGCTATTTGCCCGTGCGGTTGATTGGGTGGATGAGCGTTACCAAGTCAGGGAGCCATGGGAGAAGATAGCCAGCAAGCCTGTGCCGAAGTTCGCTCGACAGTGGTTTTACTGCCTGGGAGGAATCACGCTGACGCTGTTCCTCGTGCAGGCTGTCACGGGGATCATGCTTGCTTTCTATTACAAGCCCACTCCCGAGGCTGCTTATGATAGTATTCTGTTTATCGAGAATGAGGTTCGCTTTGGGGCTGCCATTCGCGCTGTTCACCACTGGGCAGCCAATGGCATGATTGTGATGTGTGTTGCTCACATGCTCCGGGTTTTCATCTCCGGTGCGTACCGCGCTCCGCGCGAGCTTAACTGGGTGGCGGGGGCCCTATTGTTGATCATGACGCTTGCCTTTGGCTTCACTGGCTACCTGCTGCCCTGGGATCAGCGCGCGTTCTGGGCGACGACGGTTGGCACGGACATTGCGGGAGGTGTGCCGGATTTTGGGCCTCTTGCGCTGGTGTTTCTACGTTCTGGGTGGACGGTTACTGCCATGACCCTTGGTCGTTTCTATGCTGCGCACGTATTGGTGCTGCCGGTTATGACAGTTGCCTTGATGGGTTTGCACTTCCTGATGATCCGGCGGCAGGGCATTGCGGAGCCGCTCTAGCATGTGGGAGGCAAATGGGTGATGTCTGCTGTCACAGAGCCTGAAGAGAAACAGGACGACGCTATTCCCTTCTTTCCCGACCATGCTCTGGTCGAGCTGTACGTGGCGATTGGGGTGATGGCGGTTCTATGCGTAGTCGGTGTTGTGGGGCAGCTCATGCCGGTCGGGCTAGATCCGGCTGGCATGGCCGACCCGATGAACACGCCTCTGCACGCCAAGCCGGAGTGGTACTTCCTCTTTCTCTACCAGATACTCAAGTACGTGCCGGAGGTTGTGGGGGCACTGATCCCGATTGTTGGCCCACTCGTTATTCTGGTCTGGCCTTTCATCGACCGCGGGCGTGAGGACACAAAGCGCGCACGACTGGTCCGTATTGTCACGGTGGTTGTGCTGCTGACCGCGGTCGCCGTCCTGTCGATCCTAGGGGAGTTGTCTTAGCCATGGCTTCGGTGTCACGTCGCAAGTTCATGAAGATTGCCGGGTGGGCGGCAGCGGTGACCGGTTTTGCTGCTGTCAGTGTCCCGGTTGTTGCGTATTTCTATCCCAAGGACCTGGAGGAAGTTCCTTCGGAACCTGTGGTGGTTGGGCCGCCCGATGAACTGCCTGTCGGCCAGTCGAAGCTGGTTGCGTTTGGTCGCTACCCGGCGCTGGTCATCAACACCCCTGGGGGTCTACGTGCTTACTCGGCGGTTTGCACGCACTTTGCCTGTCTGGTCAAGTGGAACCCGGACAGTGGTAGGATTGAGTGTCCCTGCCATGACGGGTTCTTTGACCCGCTTGATGGCTCTGTGATCTCTGGCCCACCGCCAGAGCCGCTCCTCAGGTTTGATGTGTACGTTGGCGACGATGGCCGGATCTACGTTGCTCAGGGTGAGGAGGAGGAGTGATGGCTGCCGAAGCACCAACCTCTGGCGCGGTAGGGCTGCCCGCTGCCCGTTCCTCTGTCTGGGTGCGTGTGTGGGACTTCCTGGCCCAGGTGCTCCTCCAGGCGCGTGTTCTCAGGAAACTGTATCCCGGTGTGATGCACTTCCTGATCTTCTGGGGGATGACCATCCAGCTTGTGGGCACGGCTATCAGCCTGATGCAGATCCAGTTGTTCGTTCCCTTCGTTGAGCTGGGTGACGTCTTCCCCGTCGGAGGTGCCTACCACGCCTTTGAGCTGATCATGGATCTGGCCGGCCTGGCCATCGTCACCGGTGTGCTGATGGCATTCTTCCGGCGGTGGGTGCTGCGGCCCAGTTACCTTGAGACGCGCTGGGATGATACTTATGCCCTGGTGCTCCTGCTCGTTGTCCCCCTGATCGGGTTTGCCACTGAGGGGCTGCGTCTGCTGGTGACTTCGCCGCCCTGGGCCAGATGGTCGCCGGTTGGCAACCTGACCGCCGAGCTGCTTGCGTCGCTGGGTGTGACGCCGGAGGGCGCGGCGAGGGTGCACTATGGCTTCTACTGGGCACACATCGTCGGTGGGCTGGTGTTCGTGGCGAGCATCCCGTTCACCAAGCTGCGCCATCTGGTCACCGCCCCGCTGAACATCGTGCTGCGACCGCTCAAGGCGCGAAGTGCGCTGACACTGATCGAGGACATTGAGGAGGCTGAGGTGCTGGGTGCCACCGAGGTGGCCGAGTTTGCGTCGCGGGACCTGCTCTCGTTTGATGCTTGTTTGCAGTGTGGCCGCTGTGAGGCGGTCTGTCCGGCCACGATTGCCGGGATGGCGTACTCCCCGCGAGTCCTGATCCGCGACCTGCGTGGTGAGATGCACGTGACGTTGATGGGGGAAAATGGCAGTGGTGCGTCGGGGCCGCTGGGTGAGGAACTGGGCGAGTCGATGCTTTGGTCGTGCACTACCTGTGGGGCCTGCATAGATGCCTGCCCGGTGTTCATCGACCCGGTGGCGGAGGTGGTTGAGCTGCGGCGGGGTGATGCTTTGATGACGGGCAGCGTTCCCGGATCGGTGGGACTGGCACTACGGAACATGGAGCGGCAGAACAACCCCTGGGGCCTACCTGCAACCGACCGCACGGCCTGGACTGAAGGGCTTGATGTCCGGGTGTTGCAGCCCGGTGAGGAGACGGACGTTTTGCTCTTCGTGGGCTGTGCGTTCTCTTATGATGACCGCAGCAAGAAAGCGGGCCAGGCATTCGTGCGACTGTTACAGGCTGTCGGTGTGGACTTTGCCATACTTGGCGATGCGGAAAGCTGCTGTGGTGAGACGGGTCGGCGGCTTGGACATGAGTATCTCTTCCAGGTGCTTGCCCAGCAGAACATCGAGGTTCTGTCGGAGTATGGGTTCAATCGCATTGTGACCCAGTGCCCGCATTGCTTCAACACTCTGAAGAATGAGTATCCGCAGTTGGGTGGGGATTACGAGGTGCTCCACTACACCGAGCTTTTGCAGGAGATCGCGGCGGCTTTGCCTGGCGACGGGCGGCAGGTGGCCGGTAGGGTGGCTTACCACGACTCGTGCTACCTGGGGCGGTACAACCAGATCTACGACCAGCCACGCCGATTGCTTGACCGGGCCGGGGTGTCCCGGGTTGAGATGAAGCGGCGGCGGCAGAATGGCTTCTGCTGCGGTGGTGGTGGTGGTGGGATGTGGGTGGAGACGGATGCTGAAACCCGCATCAATCACACCCGGCTGGATGAGGCGCTTGAGGCCGGGGCCGACGTGGTGGCGACTGCCTGCCCCTACTGCATGCTGATGTTCGATGACGCGATCCGCTCGAAGGGGTTGGGAGAGCGCATTCAGGTGATGGACGTGGCCGAGATATTAGCCGGCGGTCTGGGAGATCGGTCGCGGTAAACGGTGTGTGAGGGAGGCAGTCCAGGGGCGGCTCGCGAACCGCCCCCCCGCGCTGCCGTTGTCTTCTGCTTGTGGGCGGGCCTCGTGCCCGCCTTTACGTTTGTCCGATCTGGCCCTATGCCTGCCACCCCCTCTACTCATGGGGCGGGTTTCAAACCCGCCCCTACTATGCGGTGGCGGGGATGGGCGTCTGGCTCTGTGTACCTGTAGATCCCTGTTCCATAGATCAACACCATAGCTTCTGTGTTGGGCGATGTATTCAGTTGGCACACCCGCGCGGTGGTGGCGAGTCTGCCGGTGGGTGCTGCATGACGGAGTGCGGTGCACAGCCGATCCATGGCCGGGTGGAATAGCGATCAGCGATCAGCCGTCAGCGGTCAGCTTTGCCCCCCTCCCCGGTGCAGCTTCGCT
>CAZRXG010000048.1:0-24768 GCA_964603985.1 uncultured Anaerolineae bacterium
CCGTCCCCTCCCCCACATTCCGCGCCTTGACGGCGCTGGGGGGAGGGGAGAAGCCGGACGAGCCACATTTCCATCATAGCCGGATTAAATACTCAAGGTGCATCAATGGGGGGACACGGCGGGGCGACGATGGGCAGGGTGCTGCATCGGTGCGATGCGTGGCTTCCTTACTCCCTGGGAGTCTGACGGCTCAGCCGTTCCCGCATGGCGCTGCCTGCTCACCGCCCTCACCCCCGCCGACCTCTGTCGGCGATCCCTCTCCCGGACGCGCTCTTCAAGCGCTGGGAGAGGGGAGGCAAGTGCAGTGCTTTGTCAGGCGGGATGCTGCATCACGGTGGAGCGGAGCGACGACGGGGGCAAAGATCACCTTGACGGGGCGCTAGGTAGCCATCAGCAGCTCGAACTGCTGCCGGTCAACCGTCTCGATCTCCAGCAGCGCCGAGGCCAGCGACAGCAGCTTGTCGCGGTGCTCGGTCAGCAGCGCCCTGGCGCGCTCGTAGGCGCGGTTCAGGATGTTGTCCACTTCCCGGTCGATCAGGCGCGCGGTGTCCTCGCTGTAATTGCGCTGTTCGGCCAGACTGCGCCCCAGAAAGACGGTGTTGTGATCCTCGCCGTAGACGCCCAGACCCACCTCCTCGCTCATCCCGTAGCGGGTGACCATCGCGCGAGCGATGGAAGTGGCACGCTCCAGGTCGTTGGCCGCCCCGGTTGTGATGCGGTCGAAGGTCAGGTGCTCGGCGGCGCGCCCGCCCAGCAGCCCGACGATCATGTCCTCAAGCTGCTCGCGGCTGAGCAGGCTGTTGTCCTGGCTTTCGGGCAGTGACATGGTGTAGCCGCCTGCCTGCCCGCGCGGGATGATGGTGATCTTGTGCACCGGGTCGCCGTGCTCCAGGTGGTGCATCACGACCGCGTGCCCGGCCTCGTGGTAGGCTATCACGGTCTTTTCCTCCGGGCTGACCAGGCGCGAGCGGCGCTCCGGCCCGGCGACGACCTTCTCCATCGCGTCCTGCATCTCCTGCATGCCGATGCCGCGCCTGTCGCGCCGTGCGGCCAGGATGGCGGCTTCGTTGATCAGGTTCTCCAGATCCGCGCCTGACATGCCCGGCGTCAGCTTGGCGATGGTCTTCAGGTCAACGTCCGGCAGAAGCGGCTTGCCGCGCGCGTGCACTTCGAGGATCTGCTCGCGCCCCAGCACGTCGGGGCGGTCGATGAACACCTTGCGGTCGAAGCGGCCCGGTCGCAGCAGGGCCGGGTCAAGCACATCGGCGCGGTTGGTGGCCGCGACGACGATCACGTTGGTGTCGTTGTCGAAGCCGTCCATCTCGACCAGGATCTGGTTGAGCGTTTGCTCGCGCTCGTCGTGCCCACCGCCCAGACCGGCGCCGCGCATGCGGCCCACCGCGTCGATCTCGTCGATGAAGACGATGCAGGGTGCCATCTGCTTGGCCTGCGTGAACAGGTCACGCACGCGGCTGGCCCCCACGCCGACGAACATCTCGACGAACTCTGAGCCGGAGATGTTGATGAACGGCACGCCTGCCTCACCGGCCACCGCGCGGGCGAGCAGCGTCTTGCCCGTGCCCGGCAGGCCGATCATCAGCACGCCCTTGGGCACGCGCGCGCCCATCTGAATGAAGCGGTACGGGTCGCGCAGGAACTCGACCACCTCGGCCAGCTCCTGCTTGGACTCTTCGACCCCGGCCACGTCGTTGAAGGTGACGACCGGGTTGTCGACGTTGACCACCCTGGCCCGGCTGCGGCCAAAGCCCAGCGCCTGATCCTGCCCGCCGCGCATCGAGCGCATCATCGAGATGGCGAACCAGCCGATCAGCAGGATGGGGACGATATAGAGCAGGTTGCCGAAGATCGAGAGGAAAGCGCTTGGCCCCTGGATGGTGACATCGATCGCGTTCAGCGTCTCCTGCTCGACGCCCAGCAGGGTCAGCGTCTCGTAGAAGCTGGTATCAGGCTCCTTGTGTGCGCGCACGATGGTGCCGTCTTCTTTCTCGGCGATCAACAGGTCGTCCTTAACCGTGACCTTGGTCACCTCGCCGTTGCGTACGTAGTCGGCGAACTCGGCGAGGCTGACCTCGTCGCCGCCGCCGATGAACCGGCTTCCCAGGAGCTGCAGCCCGATGATCGTGCCGACGATCAACAGCGCGACCGGTATGCCGCGCGACCAGTTTATCGGGTTGTTTGGCTTGTTGTTATTGTCGTTATCCACCGCCACTACCTCAATATCATACCTATTTACCTCGGACTATAGACGCGCCAAAGCTTTGTGAGTTTACCACAAACGGCCCGTGATCCGAATCACAGACGTGTAAACAATGTATAAGAATCGCCGGGGGGGCCGCTATTCAGAATCGGTATCGTTTCGCGCCTGCGCCGGGGAATGGATGAGTTTTACCCCCTGCGAAGCCCAACGGCTCATCCGTCCTCCCTGGACGCACCTTGAATATTTACTGAGCCTTGCATATACTGCTAAACTGCTCCTCGTTCGTGTCGATTGCGGCACAGCCCTCACCCGTCTCGGACATTGCCAATGTCCTCGACTCGCCCTCTCCCTCAGGGAGAGGGCAGACTGAGCGCGACCGCAGGTCGCGACCGGAGGTCGGGCGAAGGCGGGTGAGGGCCTGGGCAACAATGTGCCCAGAACCAGCTTAGCGGAGCACCAGACTCTTACGGCGGGTGGCACATTGTAAGCTATTTGAGACTTCATTTTTCCCGCCGGACGATCTATGATTAGGGGTGATGTCAACCGTATCGACAGGACTTACGCAGTTGGGCGCGAACTGCGTAACTTCTGACAGATCCGGACGGCCGGGAGCCACTCACCTTCACGGTCTGTGTGATCAAGGCTTTGATAACTCTTGAACTTCTCTTGCGGTTTGACCTGCAACTGCGTAAAGTGTAACGTATGACCTGGCAATGGACGCCTCTCATCATCCCGCTGGTCGTTGGAACCATCCTCCTGCTGGCGGCGGCGATCTCCATATACAGGCGGGGGCGCTACGGATACATTTCTGTTACCGGGGCACTGCTGCTGGTGGCCGGTGCCGAGTGGATGCTGACATACGCGCTCGAACTGGCGGCGACTGCCCGGTCAACCGTGCTGTTGTGGAGCAAAATGCAGTGGGTGGGCATTGCGGTTGTGCCGACGCTGTGGTTCGTTTTTCTCCTGCGATACACTGGTCATCACAGGTGGGTGACGCCCCGTATACTCGCTCTGTTGAGTGTTGTGCCCCTGATCACCATAGGGCTGGCTTTCACCAATGAGTATCACCACCTGATCTGGGCCGAGTGCACGCCCGTCACTGAAGGCTCCTTGTTCACGCTGGACAAGAGGATGGGCCCCGCGTTTGGGGTCTTCATGGGCTACTCGTACGTGCTGGTTCTGAGCTCCACCGGCGTGCTCATCTACGCGCTCTTTCGCTCACCGCGCTTCATGCGTTGGCACGCGGCCGTGCTGCTGCTGGCTGTGGCCACTGCCATGCTGAGCGGCATAATCGAGACAACACCCCTGGATCCCTGGCCCCAACTTGACCTGACGCCGCTGACCATCGCGGTTAACGGCCCCATCGTGGCCTGGAGCCTCACCCGGCTGCGGTTGGAGAATATCGTGCCGGTGGCATACAGGACCGTCATCGAAGGGATGAGCGACGCTGTGGTTGTGCTGGATGTGCAGGCGCGCCTCGTGGACCTGAATCCGGCGGCGCGGGATCTGATAGGAGCCTCCACCTCTGAGATCGTTGGACAGCCCATTGCACAGATATGGCCCCAATGGGCTTTGATCGGAGATGCCCACGACGGGCGCGGGGCGAACCGGGAAGTTGAGGCCGGAGAGGGGGCCGAGCGACGCACCTACGACGTGCGTATCTCGCCGCTCACCGATTGGCGCGGCGAGCTTATCTGCCGGGTGGTCGTGCTGCGGGACATTACCGAGCGCAAGCGGACCGAGGAGGCACTGCGCGAGGCGCACGAGCAACACCTCGCCACCCTCAACGCGCTGCCCGACCTCTTCTTTGTGGTGGACGGGGAAGGCCGCGTGCAAGACTACCGCACCCCGCGCGACGACCTGCTCTACGCCCCGCCCGAAGTGTTCCTTGGCAAGACGGTGGATGAGGTGCTCCCCAAAGAGGCAGCCACCATTATCACTGCCGCCCTCCGCGAGGCCGTCGAGACCGGCAAACACACCGGGGCGGTGTACCGGCTGGACGGGGCCGAAGGCCCGCGCTGGTACGAACTGTCCATCTCCGCCAGGGGCGACCCGAAGACGCCTGACGGTCGTCTGATCGCGCTGGTGCGGGACGTCACGGAGCGCAGGCGGGCGGAGGAAGCCCTGGCCCAGGAGCGCGACCTGCTGCACGCCCTGATGGACAACGTCCCGGACACAATCTACTTCAAAGACGCCGAGGGCCGCTTCACGCGCGTCAACCGGGCGCAGGCCCGGACGCTGGGGCTTGATGCTCCGGCAGAGGCCATAGGCAAGAGGGATTTTGACTTTTATAAACCCGAATTCGCTCAGGAGGCTCACGCCGACGAGCGGCAGATCGTGGAATCGGGCCAGCCGCTGGTCGGCAAGATTGAAAAAATCGAGCGGAAGGACGGGTTTTTCCGTTGGGTCTCGGTCACCAAGGTGCCGATCGTTGACGGCGAAGGGCGGATCATCAGCATCGTCGGCATTTCCAGGGACATCACTGAGCTAAAGGAGGTCGAGGAAGCGCTGGCCCGTGAACGGGATCTGCTGCACGCCCTGATGGACAACGTCCCGGACGCGATCTATTTCAAAGACACCGAGAGCCGCTTCACGCGTGTCAACCGGGCGCATGCTGAAAGGCTGGGGCTTGACGCTCCGGCGGGGGCTATAGGCAAGAGTGACTTTGACTTTTATAAACCCGAATTCGCTCAGGAGGCTCGCGCCGACGAGCGGCAGATCGTGGAGTCGGGCCAGCCGCTGGTCGGCAAGATTGAAAAAATCGAGCGGAAGGACGGGTTTTTCCGCTGGGTCTCGGCCACCAAGGTGCCGATCATTGACGGCGAGGGACGGGTCATCAGCATCGTCGGCATTTCCAGGGACATCACCGAGCTGAAGCAGGCCGAAAGGGAGCTGGAGAAGTACCGCGCCCACCTGGAGGAGCTGGTCGCGCAGCGCACCGCCGAGCTTCAGGCGGTCAACGAGCGCCTGCTGGCACTCACCCGCCTGAAGGACGAGTTCGTCGCCAACGTCTCACACGAGCTACGCACCCCGCTGGCTAACATCAAGCTGTACCACCACCTGCTGGACGTGTGGCCTGCCAAGCATGATACCTACCTGGACACCCTGCAACGCGAGACAAAGCGGCTGGAGCACATCGTCGAGGACCTGCTCTACCTCTCGCGCCTCGATCAGGGGCAGGTAGCACTTGAACGCAAGCCCGTCGACCTGAACGTCATGGTCGCCTCTCACGTCGCCGACCGCACCCCGCTGGCCGAGGAGCGCAAGCTGGCCCTCACCTTCAGCGGCGCGCTCGACCTGCCTGCCGTGCAGGCCGACTCGATGCTGCTGGAGCGCGTGTTGAGCGTCCTGCTGACCAACGCTATCAACTACACGCCCGCCGGGGGCCGGATCGAGGTGCACACACACGTGCGCTGCACGAGCGAGAAACACTGGGCCGGGTTCAGTGTCAGCGATACCGGGTTGGGCATCTCGCCTGACGAGCAGTCTCATTTGTTTGAGCGTTTTTACCGGGGGAAGGCGGCCCGCGAGTCTGGCGCGCCGGGCACCGGCCTGGGGCTGGCGACGGCCCAGGAGATCGTGGAACGGCACGAGGGTCGCCTCGAAGTCGAGAGCGAGGGCGTGCCGGGTGAAGGTGCCACCTTCACCGTGTGGCTGCCGGTCTCCGAAGGTTAGATCACCGCCCGCTTGTCTCCTGCCGGCAGCCCCCGGCAGTGAATGGCAAACCTCAAAATCCCAACCGCTACCGAATGAACATTGACAATTTTATCCGGTCATCGTTTGCCCCCCACCCCCGTCCCCCTTCCAGGGGTAGGTTTTTGGCTCGTGTCCAACACCGGTGTTAAACAGAATTTGTGTCACTGTGAGGCGCTGCCTGCTCAGCGGCCCTCACCCCCGCCGACCTCCGGGTCGGGGCAGGCTTAGTGCGGCTTGCGCGGCTTGCGCTTTGTTAAGCGGGGTGCTGCATCCTTGCGACGCGTTGCCTGCTACTCATGCAGCGTTATCCCATGCCCCTGCTTAAAAAACCTACCGCCCCCGTCCCCTCCCCCACATTTCGCGCCTGACGGCGCTGGGGGGAGGGGCGGAGCCGGACAAAGCACATTCCTGTCATGGGCCGGATTAAATACTCAAGGTGCATTAGGGGGGCTTCCTGGAAATGGAGTGAATGGCCGGTCCGAATACATCGGTTGGAAGGCTCTGGCCGATGCCCCGCCTTTTTCTGAGCGTGTGTGTTCTCCTGCCATAGGAGTTCCGACACCCCCGGTATGAATAACCCGTGAATTCCCCGGTGTTTTCCTGGCGAATCTGGCCCGCCACATCATATAATGATGGTGATACTATGGTAACATTTGAGTTGGTTGGCCGTTATACTTGTCGACGTATGGTAAAGCAGGAGGGGGGCTTTGCCAAGGGTGGTTGGAGAGCGCCCCACCATGCATGGGACCGGGGAGGAGACGTAAATAACGATGTTTCAGGACCTGACCGGGGAACGGGTCGGCCCGTACAGCCTGCTGGAGCAGGTCGGTGCGGGCGGCGTCGGGCTTGTCTACCGCGCGCGTGATCCCTACAACGGCGGCCACGTGGCCGTCAAGGTCGTCAGCGGCGCAGCCGCCAAGGACGACTCTTACCAGCATCGCTTCCAGCGCGAGGTCGAGGTTGCCAGCCGCCTAGATCACCCCCACATCCTGCCCGTTCTCAACTACGGTTACTACGATGGCCTGCTCTACATGGTGATGCCCTTCGTCGAGGGGGCGACGCTGGGCGACCACCTGGGGCGGGTCAGGGCGCTCACCCCGCGTGAAACCTGCACGGTGGCCGAGCAGATCGGCGCGGCGTTGGATTACGCGCACAGCCAGGGTGTGGTGCATCGCGACGTCAAGCCGCACAACATCATGGTGCTGGACAACGGCGTCTACTGCCTGACCGACTTCGGGCTGGTGAAGCTGAGCAGCGATTCGATCACCCGGCTGACGCTGCCGGGCGACGTGATCGGCACTCCGGTCTACATGAGTCCTGAGCAGGCCAGCGGCGACCTGCTCGACAGCCGCTCGGACATCTATTCCTTTGGCGTGGTGCTGTACGAGGCGCTGCTGGGACATCTGCCCTACAACGCCGACTCGCCCATGGTCATGCTCACCCGCCACACCAACGCCTGCCCGTTTGCGCCACACGAGATCAGCCGTGATTTCCCGCCCAGCCTGGAAGAGGTGCTGCTCAAGACGCTGGAGAAGGACCCTGATGAGCGCTACCAGACGGCGGGCGAGGTGGCCGAGGAATTGGCGGCCCGCGTGGAGGAGCTGCCCGACGATTTGCTGGACAGCCGGTTGGTCACGCGGGAACAGATCGCCGCCGCCGACGGGCTGGCGAACGAGCCGTACAGGCCGCCCCAGCCGACGATTGTGCTGCAGGAGAGCCGCGAGCGTCGCAGGCGGCGCACGTTGATCGCGCTACTCGCGCTACTCGCGCTGCTCGCCGCCGGTACGTTTGGCGGTTTGCAGATTATCCAGCCGCTCCAGGAGCGAGCCGTCTACGCCGAACAGACCGCCGAGGCGCTGCTTTCCCAGACGCCGGTGGTGATCGTGCAGTACGTGACCCAGATGGTGACCAACGCCGCCGGTGAGATCGTCTACATCGAGGTCGAGGTCACGCAGCTTATCACCGCAGCCGCCGACGGGTCAACCGGAGAGGAGACGGCCACCCCCTCGCCGGTGCGTGAAGACCCGACCGCGACGCCGACGCCCAGCCCGACCATCAGCCCGACGGATACCGCCGCTCCCGCCGGGCCGCCCTTGCCGCCGGACGATGGCGGCAAGCCGGAGAAGATCGTCTCCAAGCCCACCTCGGTGCCTGTGGTCGTCCCCACCGACGTTCCCACCGAGGACCCAGGTGACGACGACAAGGAAGAAGAGAAAGAGGAGAAAGAGGAAGAGAAGGAAGAAGAGAAAGAAGAGAAAGAGGAAGAAAAAGAGGACAAGAAGGACGACAAGGATAAGAAGGATAAGAAGGACAAGAAGGACAAGTAGCGGCGCAGGTAGCGGCGCAGGTAGCGGCGGTTGTCCTGAGAGATATTAGCACACACGACGGGCGTGACACCCGTCGTGATTTTTGTTGTGTCGCTTTGTCTGCCGGGGGATGAATCAATCCGGCGATTCTCACCCCCTCCGGCCTTCGGCCACCTCCTCCATAGGTAAACCTTAACCATTTACTGAGCCTTGCATATACTGCTAAACTGCTTCTCGTTCGTGTCGATTGCCGCACTGCCCTCACCCATCTCGGACGGCCAAGCCGCCCTCGATTCGCCCTCTCCCGCCGGGAGAGGGCAGACTGAGCGCGACCGGAGGTCGGGCGAAGGCGGGTGAGGGTTTGAGCAACAACGTGCCAACAGCCAGCATCACAGAGCAGAGTGAAAGTTACCTTATTATTTTGTAAATCCTCATCAATGGGGGAGGAAGGTGTCCAGCAGGGCACAGGATGGGGGTTAGACCACCACGACCTTCGTCGCAAGCTCGCCCGGCTGCACCCAGTGATACTCGTCCTCGTAGCCCAGGTACGGCTGCGACCAGCGGTAGACCCACTTGCCCGCGTCGGGCGTGACGTTGATGCAGCCGTGACTGCGCGGCAGCCCGAAGTTGTTGTGCCAGTAGGCTCCGTGAACCGCCCCGCCGGTGTCGGTGAAGTACGTCACCCAGGGCACGCCGTTCACGTCATACGGCAGGTCGAACTCGCCGCCGCCGCGCATACGCCGCGAGGGGCGCTTGCGCTGCACCGAGTACTCGCCGTAGGGGGTGCGGAAGTCGATCTCGTTGCCGTTGGGGTCGCTTAGAGACGTGCCGGAGGCGATGCGCGTCTTGAAGACGACCAGGTCGCTCTCGTAGCAGGTCAGCGTTTGCCCGGTCAGGTCGATGACCATGCGCTTGTCCTCCACCTCCGGCGAGATGGGCGCGAACTCGTCGGGGCTGATGTAGCGCATTGCCCTGGCCTGCACCCACGCCTGGCGGTGCGGCTCGATGTCGTCGTAGAGCCGGTACCACACCCGGCCTTCCTCGTCGTCGACGCGCTCGGTCACGCGGTGCACCTGTCCCCAGTAGCAGCGGTAGTGGTCGTAATCCCACACGCGGCTGTTGAGGGTCGGGCGGTTGTGCTGCACGGCCAGCGGCACAGTCACCTCGCTCCAGAAGCCGGGGCCGGTCACCTCGTGCGGCTCGTTAAAGTGCTCGTGGCAGGGCACCACGTAGGCCGAGTGCACGTAGCCCTCGTTGGTCTCGAACCACACGTCGCTCCAGGCGCGGTTGTCGTAGCGCTGGCCGCGCACGCTGCGGTAGATGGGCATCACGTAGCCCCAGTACACCGTGCGCACCGACCCGGCCTTGGGGTCGGGCTGCTTGAAGATGCGAATCCAGGCCGCGCCGTGCACGCGCCCCAGAAGCGGCGGGTAGTTGTAGAACTCGTTGTAGGAGACGGGGTCCTCGTTGGGATCCTGCTGGGCGAGCGCCTGCCCGGCCCGACCGGCCAGCAGCGCCGCCGCGCCAACCCCGGCGGTACGCAGAAATCTGCGGCGTGATATACGACGTGACGACATAAGGCGTTCCCTCTGAGCGAATTTTGTGGGGTGTGATTATAACGGCTTTTGGGGTGGGGATTCAACAGGCGGGTGGCTGTTGAATCCTCTGGTATAATTCGGGCAGGCCCCGATATATATGGGATCTACGCAGTTGGGGGGGCGGCACCTCACGGGTCGGGGGACTTCAGCCCACAGATTGCACTGCACAGATTTTGGGCACTTTTCACTCGCTGCCGCGTGGCCGGAGGCGCTCAATCGCGTAACTCTTGATACAACAGGAAGCGTTGACATGCAATATACGCACTTAGGCCGGACGGGAGTCGTCGTCAGCAGGTTGTGCCTGGGGACGATGAATTTTGGATGTTACACGTCCGAAGAGGATAGTCTCGCCATCATGACCAGGGCGCTTGAGATGGGGATCAATTTCATTGATACGGCGAACTCTTACGGGTGGCTGGGTTGGATACCGGACAGAGGGAGAGTGGGGTTGGCCGAGGAGATCATTGGGCGGTGGCTCTCCCAGGAGAGCGCCCGCAGGGACCAGGTTGTCCTGGCGACCAAGGTCTATACGCCGATGAGTCACGAGATTAATGATCGGGGGTTGTCGGCCTATCACATCCGGCGGGCGTGTGAAGACAGCCTGCGCAGGCTGCGAACGGATCACATTGACATTTACTACATGCATCACATCGACCGGGGTGAGCATCACCGATCGATCTACCAGGATTGGTTGGGGCTGCCGGAGCGGGACCTCTATCGCCCGGCGCACCGGAAGCGTGAGACCCCCTGGGAGGAAATCTGGCAGGCGATGGAGGGGCTGGTTCAGCAGGGCAAAGTGCTGTATGTCGGCAGCAGCAATTTCGCCGGGTGGAATATCGCCCAGGCCTGTGAAAAGGCAAAGGCCCGGAATTTCCTTGGGCCGGTCTGTGAGCAGAGTCCGTACAACCTGTGCAATCGCATGGTTGAGTTAGAGGTCATCCCGGCATGTCGGGAATATGGCCTGGGTCTGGTTCCCTACAGCCCGCTGGCAGGTGGCTGGTTGGCCGGTATTTTGCAGAAAGTCGGAACGGGTCAGGGGCGGCGAGGTGGAACCGTAAAGGAAGAAGAGATCGAGAACCGGGCGCAGCTAGAAGCTTATGAAGCCCTTTGCCGGGAATTGGGCGAGGAACCGGCGTCTGTTGCCCTGGCCTGGCCGCTCAGAAACCCGGTCGTCACGGCTCCGGTCATTGGGCCGCGGACGGTTGAGCAGCTTACCGGCAGCCTGCGCGCGCTGGAGATCGATCTGGACGAGGAGACTCTTAACCGGCTGGGCGAGATCTGGCCGGGGCCTGGCGGCGAAGCGCCGGAAGCGTATACCGGGTAGACACAGCCGTTGCGGGGGCTCGCGTACTACTGAGACATACATGGAAAACTAAACTCAATTCGTGCTGTGTTAAGTTGGTTTTGGGCACATTGTTGCCCAGGCCCTCACCCGCCTTCGCCCGACCTCCGGTCGCGCTCAGTCTGCCCTCTCCCTCAGGGAGAGGGCGAATCGAGGACGGCCAGGCCGTCCGAGATGGGTGAGGGCAGTTTCGCAATCGACACAATCGAGGAGGTTTAGCAGTATATGCAAGGCTCAGTAATTGTTATGCTCCGGCCAATTCATCACAAGGAGGTTTTCTGTGAGGAAAAAGCCTGTGTTGGGGCTGGTAATGGTCATAGGGCTGCTCGTACTTTACCTCTTGTTTTGGCCGATCTCGCCCAGGCCGGTGGGGGTTTTTGTGGCACCGGAAGCGCCGCCGCTGACAGGGGTATATGAGCGAAACAGCCGGTTGCAGGCTGTAGAGCGCTTTGGAGATGGTCAGTGTCTTGGCCCGGAAGACATTACTGTTGATGCGCAGGGATACCTCTATGCGGGCATGGATGATGGGCGTATCATGCGCTTTGAAACAGATGGGGACAATGCCGAGCTCTTCGTCAACACGGGGGGACGGCCTCAGGGAATGGCTTTTGATGCTGACGGTAATCTGATCGTGGCAGATGCCGAGGGGCTGCTTTCAGTTGCGCCCGACGGTTCTATCACCGTGCTGGCTACTAAAGCCGGAGGCAGGCCAATTGTGGTCGCCAATGATCTCGCCATTGCTGCTGATGGGACCGTCTACTTCAGTGATTACCGGTTCTATCCCGATTATATGATGGATTTTGTGGATGGTCGACCGTTGGGACGCTTGCTCGCCTACGACCCCGGCACCCGGATGACACGGGTGGTACTCGAAGACCTGTACGCTGCCAATGGTGTGACGCTCGGCCCGGATGAATCTTTTGTCCTGATCGACGAAATGGCAGCCTACCGGGTTACCCGTTACTGGCTCACCGGCCCCAAACAAGGACAGACTGACATTTTCATTGAGAACCTGCCGGGCCTTCCTGATAACATCACGTTCAACGGGCAGGACACTTACTGGATCGCCCTCTATGAGCCGCGCAGCTCGGCCACAGAGTTCTTTCAGGCCCGGCCTTTCTTGAGGGGCGTTCTCAGACGCATACCGCCGTTTCTGATAACGACTGCTGCCCCGCCTCCTTCGTATGGGTTCGTGGTGGGCGTAGACCTGGAGGGGAACATCACCCATAACCTGCAAGACCCATCGGGTGAGTTTGCGTCGCATGTAACCTGCGCTTACGAATATGAGGGGATGCTGTACCTGGGCAACATTGGTGATACGGCGATAAAACGCCTGCCAGCACCTTAAGGCAATCGGTCGCACAGCCGCATAATCCACCACTGCGAGGGCTCGCGTATTACGCCGACTCTTCGTACAGCGCTCTGAGCAGCTCGACCAGTACGTTGAGATCGTAGGGCTGGTACTGGATTATCTGAAGCTCGGCGGGCAGGCGATCCACAGTGCGGCACATGATGGGAACAATCGGCTTGTCGCGCAGGAAGAAGTACCGGTATTCCATTTTTACGAACTTGGACGCCAGCGCTTCCGGTGACACGCACAGAATCAGGTAGTCGCTGCTTTCCAGCGCCTCGTTGATCTCGTCAAACCAGTAATCCCCACCGTGCAGCAGGTGCTGATCTACCCACACATCGAACCCGGCGGTGCGGATATGTGTGACCAGCGGCTCTACGTACTCGTCCCAGTCCGAGCGACTGTAGGAGACAAAGAGCTTTCTGGATGGTGTGGCTGCGGCCTCCGCGGCAGACCCGGCCTCGGCGTGGGCAGGCTCGGCCCCTGATCGGGCCTTTATTTGTGCATAGGTGTGCCGGACAGCCGCCTCAACCTCATCTTGCTCAATGGGCTTGACGACGTAGGCGTCCGCCCCGGCCCGGTAGGCCCTCTGGATATATTGTGGATTGTCGGCAAGGCTTACGACCACTATCCCCACCAGGGGGAGCTGATCCTTGAGCCTGCGGATGAACTCCAGGCCGGGAACGTCTGGCATCCCGGTCCCGGTCAGCACGATATCAGGCTGTAGCTCGCTCGCCTTTTGCAGCCCTTCGAGGCCGTTCTCAGCCGCTGCCACAACTTCAAAGTCGTCTTCTATGTTGAGCAGTTTGGTTAATCCATCCCGGGTCTGCCACCGGGGCGAAACAACCAGCAGCCGGATTTTCTCTGACATAGCTTCCTCCCCGCGATAAAGAAGCCATCAGGTAAAGTTGCCGGTGGCGTTGTATTCCTACCGGATGCGCCATACCGGGCCTTCCCACTCTCAGTATACCTGACCTGGGGCAGATCTAAAGGGACGTGACCGATTATAGCCGGAATATCCGCCGGTGGGAAAGCCAACAGGGGAGATGAGGTCGGTGGACTTGGGGCAGGCTCTGCTCACCTTCCGGCCTGGCTATGCGCCACGCTGTAAGCTACACGCCAGTGGAAATCGGCCAGCGGTTGGGGGCGGCGATTCATGCGCCCGGAGTGGGCTGGCTGCTCTCGTCCTCTTTGCCGCCTCCGGCGTCGCCGCTCTTGTCGGCGGCTTCGTCCGGGGCGGGCTTGTCTTCGGCCTTGGCCTCGGCCTTCTCTTCGCCGCCTGCCTTGGCCTCGGCCTCAGTTTTCTCGGCGGCGGCTTCTTTGGGTGGCTCGGCCTCGGCTTTGGCGGTGGCCTCCTTGGGTGGCTCGGCCTCGGCCTCAGTTTTCTCGGCGGCGGCTTCTTTGGGTGGCTCGGCCTCGGCCTTCTCGGCGGCGGTCTCCTTGGGTGGCTCGGCCTCGGCTTCGGCGGCGGCCTCCTTGGGTGGCTCGGCCTCGGCTTTCTCGGCGGCGGCAGCCTTGAGGCGGCTGGCTTTCTCCAGCAGCTCTCCGATGCGCTCCAACAGGGCGTCGGGCGCAAAGGGCTTGAGGATGTAGTCCAGCGCGCCGACTCCCATCCCGGCCTGAACTTCGGCCTCCTGCCCTTTGGCGGACAGAAAGACCACCGGGATATCCTTCGTCTGGGGGTTCTTCTTGAGCTCGACGCACGCCTCGTAGCCCGTCATCTTGGGCATACGGACATCCATCAAGATCAGGTCGGGCTGCTCCTTGGGCGCGATCTCGACCGCCTCCATACCGTTGGACGTGGCGACGACTTCGTGCCCGCCGTAGGTAAGCGTAAAGGCGACCAGGTCCCGGATGTCGCGCTCGTCTTCAGAGATCAGAATCTTCGCCATAGAGATCTTCCTGGTGGTTGTTGTTCGCCAAGTCGGGGTTATTATGCCCGTGTCCGTGATAACATGCAAGCGCCGTCAGGTCAGGAGGCGGGCGGCGGCATCGTCCCCGCGCACCCGCCCCAACGCCCCCTGACCGGCGGCTAGACAGTCTCGATAATGCTTTTCTGCGGCAGCCACACGCTGAAGGTCGTGCCGACGCCCTTCTCGCTCTTGAACCACACGCGCCCGGCATGCATGTCGACCAACTGCTTGACGATGAACAGGCCGAGGCCGGTCCCGGCGGTCGCCATGATCATCGGGTGCTCGCCCCGGAAGAAGCGGTCGAAGAGGCGCTCCTGATCCTCCACCGGGATGCCGATACCGGTGTCGCTAATAGTGATCAGGATGCCGTCGCCGTCCGGCGCGATGCGCACCGTTACGCTCCCATCGTCGGGGGTGTACTGGTAGGCGTTGTTGACCAGGTTGCTGATGATCTGGGTGACGCGGTCGTAGTCGCCCTCCAGCCTGGGCAGATCCTCGTCCAGCCGGGTGGTGATCTCCAGCGCGCGCCCATCACTCTCCTTGCGCCCCTCCATCGAGACCAGCACGTCGTTGATCACCTCGTGCAGGTCGATGGGCCGGATGTCGAGGTCGACACCGCCCTCCTCGAAGCGCGAGATGTCGAGCAGGTCGTTGACCAGCGAACTGAGCCGGTCGGCGTTGCTCTTGACGATCTCCAGGAAGCGGCGCTGATCCTCGTTGAGGTCGCCCGCCGCGCCCAGCAGCAGCAGGTCGGCGTAGCCCTTGATGCTCGTCATCGGCGTGCGAAGCTCGTGCGAGACGGTCGCCACGAACTCGCTCTTGATGCGGTCGGCGGCCACCTCGCGGCTGATGTCACGGAAGACCGACACCATGCCCAGGTACTCGACGCCGTGCACCACCGGCGAGACGTGCACCGAGACCACCTTGGAGCTGATTTCGATCTGCTCGGAGAGGAAGTCCCCATACGAGTCGGTGGGAGCCTCGCTCCACTTGTGCAGCATCTGCGTCCACTTCTCCGCGCCCGATCCGTACAGACCGGCCAGGTCGGAGGTGGAGCGGCCCAGCACCTCTTCACGGCGCAGCTCCAGGATGCGCTCGGCAGCGGCGTTGAACAGGATGATCTGGTTGTCCTGGTCGGACACCATCACGCCGTCGGCCACACTCTCCAGGATGGCCTGGCTCTTGGCGGCCTCGGTCTGCTGGCTGCGGAGCATCGCGCCCAGGCGCTCGGCCTGGTCGCGGATCAGGCGGTACAACTCGGCGTTGTTGATGCTGTTGGCGACCTGTTGGGCGGCAGCCTCAACCAGTTGCAGGTGGCCTTCGTGGAAGGCGTTGGTGATGTTGCTGTTGAAGAAGATGCAGCCCAGCACTTCCTCGTTGGCGATCAGCGGCGCGCCCAGGATCGAGCGGCGCTCCTCGGTGCCGGGGATCTGCGTCCAGCGCGGGTCGACCTGCACGTTGTCGACCACGATGGACTGGCGGTTGTCCATCACCCACCCGGCCATGCCTTCGTGGCGGGTGAGCGGGATCTGCCGCCCGCCCGGCGGGAGGATCTCGGCTTCGCTCATCAGCGCGCGCCAGATCAGGCGGTCGGACTGCGGGTCAACCAGGAACAGCGAGCCGGAGTCGGCACCCACCGCCTCGGCGACCAGCTCAAGTGCCCGGTTGAGCACCCGGTCGAGGTCGAGGCTGGCGGTCAGCTCTACCGCGATGCGGTACAGCGTGTCGATGCGGTCGCGCTCCTCGCGCAACTGGCGCGTGCGCTCTTCGACGCGCTGCTCCAGTTCCCCAGAGAGGCGCACCATCTCGGCGAACAGGTTGGCGTTGACCATGGCGGTGGCGACCTGCCCGGCGAAGGTGCTCAGCAGTTGAACGTCGTTCTCCTTGAGCAGGTTGTCCGCGCCGGATTGCACGGTGAGCACGCCCATCACCCGCTCGTCGGAGACGATGGGCACGGCGATCAGGCTGCGCACCCACTCCTTGACCGGGATGTAATCGGGGTCGCGCGAGATGTCCTGCACGAACTGCACGTCGCCGCTGGTGGCCGCCCGCCCGACGATCCCGGCGTCTACCGGCAGCCCGGCCAGCGCCTCGACCTCTTCGGTCTCGTAGCCGTGATGGGCCTGGAGGAGCAGCTCGCGGCCTTCGATGGTGAACAGGCTGATCAGCGGGTACTTGAAGGCCCCGGCCAGCTCGCGCACCACGCGCTCGAACACCTCTTGCAGGTCGAGCGCCGAGTTGACCACGCGCGAGACCTCCTGAAGCGTGGTCGTCTCGGAGAGGCGCTGCTCAAGCTCGCCGTACAGGCGCGCGTTCTCCATCGAGACGGCCACCTGTGCGGCGATGGGGCCTAAGACGCGCAGGTCCGCCTCGTGGAAGGCGTTCTCGTGCTCGTAGTCCTCGACCGCCAGCACGCCGATGGCCTTCTCACCGCTGACCAGCGGCACGGCCAGGAAGGACTTGAGGTCTTCCTCGATGTGATCGACGCCCAGCTTCTTGATCTCGGCGGGGATGTCCCGGCTGAGCAGCAGCGGCTCGCGCGTCTCGATGGCGTAGCTGTACAGGTCGGCCCCGTAGCCGATGGGGTTGACGTGGATACGCAGGCCGCCGCGCACCGCCAGCGGGAAGGTCAACTGCCCGCTGAGCGGGTCGGGGATGGCGATGGTCAACGACTCGACGCCCAGCACTTCGCGCACGCGGTCGTGGAGCATCTGGAACAGGTCTTCGGTGGTGATGGTCTGCGTCAGGGTGCGGCTGATGTCGTTGATGCGCGTCAACTCGTCCAGGCGCTGCTGGGTCTCGTCGTGCAGGCGGGCGTTCTCCATGGCCGTCGCGACGGTGGCGGACAGCGCGCGCGCCAGGCTGATGTCACGCTGGCCGAAGTGGTAGGGCTTGCGCTTCCACAGCTCGACCAGGCCGATGGTCTCGTCGCGGGCGACGAGCGGCAGCATCAGCGTGGTGGCGATATCCCGGCGGGCCAGCCAGTCGCGCTCGGTTTCGGCCAGGTCGGGGTTATCGGCGTCGAGCACCACCGCGCCGCGTTCGGTGACGACGCTGTGGGTGGCCGGGTAATCTTCCAGGTTGTAGCGGTGCCCGTGTTCGTCCACCGGGCGCGGGCCTTCGCGGTGCACGAAGTCGAGCAGGCAGGTGAGCGCGTCCGCGCTGCGATCCCAGAGCGAGATCGTGCAGCCGTCGACGCCCAGCGCGCGGACGAAATAGCCTGCCGCGCTGTTGACGACCGTGTCGAGGTCGAGCGACGAAGAGGCGATGCGCCCCGCCTCGAACAGGATGCCAAGCTCGGCGCGGCGGGAGACCGTCTCCTGGAAGAGTTGAGCGTTCTGCACCGCGACGGCGGCCTGGTTGGTGATCGTCTGGGCCAGCTCAAGCTGCCCGGACTCGAACCAGCGCTTCTCCTCGATCTGATCGATGGTCAGCAGGCCGATAGGAGTGTTGCCCACCACGAAGGGGATAATCAGCGTGGCCTCGATGTTGCGCGTCTCGACCAGATCCTGCATGGCGGCCATCAGGGGGTCGTCGGCGGCGTCCCGGACGGCCAGTGGGACGTTGCCCTGGCTGAGACGCTCAATGGCCGGGTTGTCGCTGAGCGGGATGGTGACCTCGTCGACCGAGCCGTCGGGGTTGGAGGGGTGCTGGATGATCAGCTCGCCGATGTCCTCCTCCTCGTTGAAGAGGATGACGCTGCCCTGTGGCGCGTCGAGCGCGCGCGTGAGCTCGTCGATGGTGGTCTGTAAAATGCTGCTCTGGTCGAGCGAGCGGCCCAGGGTGGCCGAAATACGGTTGAGCAGGCCCAGGCGCTCGGTGCGGCTGTGAAGCTCTTCGGCGCGCTCAGCGGCCTCCTCGAACAGCCGGGCGTTTTCCAGCGCGATGGCGACCTGGTTAGCCAGCGCGGTCGCGACCTGGGCATCGACCGGGTTGTAGGCGTGGGCCTCGGTGCGCTCGAAGACCAGCAGGCCGATCAGCCTGCCGCCGCTGACCATCGGCGAGCCGAGCCAGCTGCGCGCCGGGCGGATGCCCGCGTCGGGGATGCGCTCGTCTTCGCGCACGTCGCCGATCACGATGGCCTGCTTGTCGCGGGTGACCTCGGCGAAGAGCGGGTCGTCGTCGATGCTCAGGCTGAGGCCCACCATCTGCTCGTCGTCCGGGTAGCCGCGCGCCCCGGCGATGGTGAGGGCGTTTTCCGCCTCGCTGCGCAGCCAGAGCGAAACCTGGGCGTAGCTGATGACCTCCTGCGCCTGATCGAGCGCGTTACGCACCACGTCGTCTACGCTGAGCGTGGCCGTGATGTGGCGCGTGGCGTCGCTCAGGGCGGCCAACTGGCGGCCACGCAGCGCGATGTCGGCCTCCAGGTGGACGCGTTGGGTGACATCCTCGATCAGCACGACCGCGCCGCTGGCCGCCCCTTCCTCGTCGTAGCGGGGGTACATGTAGATGTTGATGGTGTGGACTTCGTTAGCCACCGGGTACTCGATGCCGGTGCGTTCGACCGGCTTGCCCTCTTCGACGACCGAGGCGATCTCGTCGGCCAGGCCAAGCTCGCGCAGGAAGGGCTGCGCCTCGAACAGATCCTGGCCGATCAGGTCTTCGCTCCAACGGTACTTTTCCTGGATGAAGGTGTTGAGCGCCACGATGGTGCCGCCGGTGTCGGTGACGATGATCCCCTGCTGGATCGACTCGACGACGGCCTCGGTGAAGCTTTGCAGGTCAAGCGTCTCCTGGTAGAGACGGATGTTTTCCAGGGCGGAGGACGCCTGCTGGACGAACAACTCCAGCGGGCGCAGGCTGGTTTCGTCGGGCCGATGGCCCGATTCGGGGTCCTGCAGGTTGAGCAGGCCGATAATGCGGCTCCCGGCGTACATGGGCAGGAGAAGCTGATCGTCGGGGTGCCAGCCGTCTGCGAGGCTGCCGGTCTTGCCCTTCTTTTTGGACTGCTTCTGTGCCCAGGGGTGATCGTGGGACAGCAGGTACGACGATCCCAGGCGCAGCGAGCTGATCTCCGGGTCCTCGAAGCGCTGCTTCCACACCTCGCCGGACGGGAACGCCTTGCGGAAAGCCTGCTCCTCTTTCTTCGCGTACCCGGCGGTGACCAGATTGACCATGTCCATGTCGTCGTCGAGCATGGCCAGGGCGACGCGCCCCCAGCCGACCGAGCGGATGCCGCGCGCGACGACGGCCAGCCGCGTCTCCAGGTCGTCGGTCTGCTGGAGGGCGGTGGTGATCAGGTGAAGCTGCTGTAAGCGGTCGCGCTCGGAGGAGGCGGTGGCCGCCTCGACCTGCACGGTCTGGTAAAGCCCGGCGTTCTCGTACTCGACGACGATCTGGCTTGCCAGCAGCGTGAACAGGTCGCGGTCTTCGTCGTCGAAGGCCGCGCCGGGGCGCGTGCTGCCGACCATCAGGACGCCGCGGCGCGCGGTTTCGAGGCGCATGGGCAGCGTCACCAGCGTCTGAGCGCCAATCGCCTGGGCAAATTTAGCGACCGGGCTTTTCGGGTCGCGGCCAGGCGCGTGGATCACGGCGGTGCTGGTGCGGTAGGTGACGGAGAGCGGGTCTTCGCCGCTGATCTGTGCGTCCAGGTCGAGATCTTTGGGCAGGCGGCCTGCGGCGGCAACGATCTCAATTGGACGGTCCTTCCCGTCACCGTCCATAGGAACGGCGGCGATAATGCACTGGTCGATGTCCATCTCCTCGACCACCGAGGCGGCGATGCTGTTCAGCACCTCGTCCGGGTGGCGGGAGGTATCGACGCTCTCCATCACGCGGTGCAGGGCCAGCAGGCGCTGGGCGCGCAGGTTGAGCAGCTCGTTGGCCTGCGAAAGCTCCAGGTCCTTGCGGATCATCTCCTGGGAGAGATTGTCAAGCTCCTCGTAGCTGTGCTCCAGGTTTTGCAGGCTGGCGCTAAGCTCCTCGGCGCGCTCCTCCACCGATTGGTAGAGGCGGCTGTTCTCGATCACGACCGCTGCCTGGTTGCCGAAGATCTCCAGCAGCTCGACGGTGTTGGGCGGAGGCTTGAGGCCATCGCGCGGGCGGTCAACGCTCAGGATGCCGATGATCTCGTCGGTGGACGCGCGCAGCGGCACGAGCAGCAGGTCGCCGGGATGCCACACGCCGGGCTTGCCGTCGGTGGGGGTGGCAGCCTGTTCGGGGATGTTCAACGCCTTGACCAGGTCGGCGCTGTCGGTGTGCGGCACCAGATAGGAGCCGCCCAGCCGGTAGCGGTCGTCGAGGAAGCGGCTGACGGTCTCCCACTTGGCCGGTGCTTCGGACGCCTGGTGGAAAGCGGCGGTGGACAGACCTTTGTGGGCGACGGGGCGGAGCGTTTCGCGCTCCGAGTCGAGCGCGCTGATCACGGCCAGGTCGAAGCCCGCCGACTCGGTGATGGCGCGCGTGACCGAGGCCAGGTTTTCGTCAACCGACTGGTCGCTGCGGAACATGCGGCCCAGCTCGAAGATCTGGGTAAGCTGCTCGGCGCGGCGGCGGAGCAGGTCACTGCGCTCGACCTGCTCGGCGTGGCGGGTGGTGTTGGTGACGGCGATGGTGGCCTGCGACGAGAGGGCCTGCACGTACTCGGCGGCGCTGGGGCCAAGGCCGCGCGGGCGGTCGCTGTACAGCGCGATCACGCCGACGATCTTGCTCTCGAAATGAATGGGCACCAGCAGCGCGGAGCGCGCCTCCGGCAGTGGGCTGGGGTAATGGTCGACGCGCTCGAAGTCGTCGATGACGAGCGTGTCACCGCCGCGCAGCACGGCCTGCTCCAGGAGGCTGGCTTCCTCGCCGACCTCGGAGCCGAAGCGCATGGTCTGCTTAGACCCGGAGGTGGAGGACTGCCAGTCAAACATGGTGAGGTTGCCCCAGCGCGCGCCCTCGGCACGGAGCGCCTCGGCGGCGATCACCTCCAGGATGCGTTCCAGCTCAAGCGTGGCGTTCAACTCATGGCTGATGCGCGAAACCGAGCGCAGCTCGGCGGCGCGCTTGCGGAGGGTGGCGTCGGTGTCCTGGTACAGGCGGGCGTTGTCGATCAGCGCGGCTGCCTGCCCGGCGAAGATGGTCACCAGCCGCTTGTCGCTGTCGTCGAAGTCGCCCCCGTCGGTCTTGTTGGCGACTTGCAACATGCCGAAGCGGCGGCCCCCGGCGCTGAGCGGGGCCATCAGCGTGTTGCGCATCCCGGCGTTGCGGGCGGTATCGCGCATACCCAGCGCGTCGACGGTGTCGTCGGGGCCGATGTTGTTCGACTCGTATAGTTCGTGTTCGTGCCAGACCTCGTGGGCCAGCCCGCGCTTGCCGACGGCGAAGGTGTGGGCTTTGACGGTCCCGTCATCGACGCCGTGGAAGGGCACACGGGCGACAAGCTGCTCTTTCTCCGGGTCGTAGAGCAGGAAGCCGCAGATGTCGACCTTCATCAGCTCGGCGATGCGCTCCGTCAACTGGGCGTACAGCTCGTCGAGGTTGGTGAGCGAACTCATGGCCTGCACGATCTGCTGAAGCCCCTGCAACTCGGCGACGCGGCTCTGCTCCTCGGAGTACAGGCGGGCACTGGCCACGACGATGGCGGCCTGGTCGGCGTAGATCTGGAGCAGGCGGATGTCCTCCAGCGTGAAGGGCGTGCCGTTCCGCTTATTGGAAGCCTGCACCACGCCGATGCGCTCCTCGCCGACCGTCATGGCGACCATAGCGGTGTTGCGCAGGCCGGTCATCTCGACCAGCATACCCAGGTTCAATTCCTGCACCAGACGGTCGTTGGGCACGTCATTGGAGAACCAGTAGCTCACGTCCTCCCACAGGCTGTAGGCCGGGCTGCCCTTCTCAAGCGGAATCTGGTACTCGCTCGCGACGGCGTCGGGCACGCCGTAGATCGGCCTCTGCGCGACCAGCATCTCCTGGTCGGGGTCGTAGAGCAGCACACCGGCCATGTCGGTCGCCATCAATTCGGCGATGCGCTGCCCAAGCTGGGCGTAGAGTTTGTAGGGGGTCTGGAGGGCGCTGATCGCCTGGGCGATCTTCTGGAGGCCGGACAGCTCGGCGACGCGCTCGGCCTGGGTGCTGTACTGGCGGGCGTTCTCGACCGCGATGGCGATCTGGTCGGCCAGCAGGTTGAGCAGGGCCAGGTCCTCGCGGTCGAAGCGGTGCGAATCCCGGGCCATCAGCTCCAGCGTGCCGATCAGGCGGTTGCGGACGTTGAGGATCGTGCCCAGGTAGCTCTCGAAGGGGGGATCGACGGGGCGGCGAAGCACACGCACCTGCGTGAAGCCGCTGACGTTTTCGACCAGAAGCGCCTGCCGCTTGCGGGCCAGCCAGCCGGTGTAGCCGTCCTGGAGCGTGTAAACCTGCCCCTCGTCGGACGTGGCGGTGACGTACGTCATCGGGCCGATGCGCGACACCGGGCGCAGGTGCTCTTTTTCCTGAATCCACAGGCAGACCTGGGCGCTGTCGTAAGCGATCAGGCGGCTGATGCCTTCCAGGGCGGCGTCGAGGGTGGTGGACAGGTCGAGGCTGGCGTTGATGGCGCGCCCGATCTCGCTGACGAGCTGCAAGGCCCTGGTCGAGCCGCGCTCCTCCCTGTCGAGGGTGGGCAGTGGGGGGCGCTCACGCATGATGACGATAAACTGCGCGCTGTCGCCCATGGCGACGCGGTGCGAGGCGGCGTCGATCTCACGCTCGCCGATGGTGAAGCTGGCCTGTCCTTCGGCGGCGAACAACTCCAGCAGCGCCTCAGCCGGTTTGACCTGCTGGGACAGCAGCCACAGGTCCGGCTCACCGGTCTCCAGGGAAAACCACCGGCGCGCGATGTCGTTGGCGTACGTGACTCGCCCGCCGATCTGCGCGATCAACACGGCATCGTTGACCGACGCCAGGTTGACGGGGATGATCGACTCCTCGCTGCCGAACAACTGCTTGCGGCGGCGGCTGGCGATGTGGGCCGAGATCAGCACCGCGGCGATCACAATCGAGCCAGCGATCAGTAAGAGTACACCCATTGAAGCCATGACAGTTTACCGATCCACACCATCAAGATTACGAGACAACGCCTCCAGCCTGAGGCCGGTCAGGTCTTACTGGCCTGGTTCTTACGTCGCGCCTCGGCTGCGGCCTCCGTGATCTCCCGGATGTCTGAAAACTCACGTTCGGACGTGATCGTGCCGACGGCGAGCGTCATCAGCCCGACGGTGCGCTCGTCCTCTGCTCCCTCGATCTTGATGCCACCCTGCTCGCGGTCGATGAATGAGTAGTGGCTCTGTACTTCGTCGTCGAAACGCTTGCGGACCTTGTCCCTGATCTCGTCGGCGTGCTCTCGTTTGGTGATGAGGACGAAGTTGTCATTTCCGGCGTGACCGATGAAGTCATCCGGGCTGCCATGCTCGTCGACGATCTCGTTGATCAGCATGGCGGTGAAACGCAGCACCTCGTCCCCGGCGACAAAGCCGTACTTGTCGCGGAAGGGGTCGAAGTGATTGATACGCATGTCGAGGTAAGCCCAGTCGCCCTTACGGATCAGCTCGCGCAACTGGTCTTCGATCAGGCGGCCACTGGGCAGGCCGGAGCGCGGGTCGGTCAGGCCCAGGCGCTCGGTGGCGCGGATGGCGTTGGCGATGCGCAGCTCCAGCTCTTCGATGTCGAAGGGTTTGGTGATATAGTCGTCGGCTCCCAGCTCCAGCCCGGCGAGGATGTCGCTGCGGTCGTCCTTGTCGGTCAGGAAGATGACGGGGATGTGCCGGGTTCGGGTGTTGGTGCGCAGCGTCTTGCAGACCGTGTAGCCGTCGGTATCAGGCAGGTTGATGTCGAGCACGATCAACTGCGGGAGCTGCTGCTGTGTTTTTTCCATCGCCTTGTCACCGCGCCGCACGGTCTCAATGTCGTAGCCCTGGCCGGTGAAGTAGATCTTGAGCATGTTGGCGATGTCAGAATCGTCTTCGACAACCAGTATTCTACCTTTGGACATTCTATTGCATACCTCCCCTTTGCAGGGTCGCGAACTGCCCGGTGGCGGTCGCGTTGTTGCGGGGATAAGGCCGCCGTTTCACCCGTTGTTATGGGCGTTAAGCGCGCGGGCCGTTTCCCTTCCATTATTATAGTGCAAAATTGTTTTGCAGGCTGGCGTGCCGATTACCAGTTTGTAACAATAAGCAATGTACACACGAATGACCGGTCAGCAAGCGCGATCTTTCCCCCCGGCGCTCGATGAACTTCAACTATTCACTGAGCCTTGCATATACTGCTGAACTGCTCCTCGATTGTGCTGATTGTGGCACTGCCCTCACCCATCTCGGACGGTCAAACCGTCCTCGATTCGCCCTCTCCCTAAGCGACCTCTGGTCGCCGGGAGAAGGGCAG
>CAZRXG010000049.1:0-24421 GCA_964603985.1 uncultured Anaerolineae bacterium
CCAACACCTTCGACGAGCCGGTCGGCGGGCTGATGAACGTCATCCTGGCCGAGGATGGCCAGCATTACAAGCGTGCCGACGTCAACGGCGGGCGGGCGCTCGTGGTCGACCTGGGCGGCCACACGACCGACTGGCTGGCGGTCAACCCGGGCGGTGAGGTCGACTACTCGCTGGCCGAGAGCACACCCATCGGCGTCCAGGAGGTGGTGCGCAGCTTCGAGCGCAGCTTCCGGGCCAACAACCGCGACGCGGTGCGCGATACCCCGACCCTGCCACCCGACCGGGTGCGCGACGCCATCGCGTCGGGTGTGTTCGTCGGGGCGGGGCGCACCTACGACTGCGAGAACGAGGTGCGCGAGGCGACCAGCGTGCTGCTCAACCGCATCGCCGCCACCTACCAGGACGTCGCCGGGGGCGCGCTGCCCTGGGACAGCATCATCCTGACCGGCGGCGGCAGCGCGATGCTCTACGACCGGCTGCTGCCGCTGCTGGAGCACGCGCACGTCATCCTGGCCGACGAGGCGGACAGCGTGCACCTGGCCAACGTGCGCGGCGGGCTGAAGCTGTGGCGGCTGTACGAGGCGCTGGGGCTGCTGTGAGCGAGGTGGTCTGCTTCCGGCTGGATGGGGACAACCCGCGCGAGGCGCGGGCGCTGGCCGTGCTGCGTGCCTGGCAGGAGGCGGGCTACAGCCGGCGCCACGTCCTGACAGAGGCGCTGCTCCGGCTGGACGGGGACGCCGAGCAGGATGCGTCTGACACCGTCGCCGAGCTGCGCGAGGTGTTGGGGCGGGCACACGACCTGCTGGCGGCGATGCAGGATGGGCGCCGCGCGCTGCCGCTCCCGCCGGACGGGCCGCAGGGGGCGCCGCTGAGCGCGTCGTTCATCGCCTCGGTGCGCAAGACCGCCCGACCGGGGATGAGCGGCGGGTGAGCGGGGCGATGACGCAGGTCGAGCGGCGGGCCAGGCCCGGCGGCTGGGACGCGCTCAACACCAGCCTGCTCTTCCCCTCGTCCAACGCGCTGGGCATCCCCGACCTGCTGCCCGCCCCGCTGGCGGCCATCCCGGACTACCTGCTGCCCTACCGGGCGCGCCTGCGCCGCCAGGACGTTGACCCGGCAGGGGTGGGCGTGCACTTCTTCCTGGACGACTACCGCTTCGAGACGGTCTGGAGCCGCCCGCACAAGGCGCTCCAGGCGCTGGCGACCTACCGCCTGCTGCTGGCGCCCGACTTCAGCATCTACCGCGACTGGCCGCTCGTCGCCGGCCAGTGGAACGTCTACCGGGGCCGCTGGTGCGGGCGGCTGTGGCAGGCGGCGGGCTTCCAGGTCATCCCAACAGTCTCGTGGGGGATGGCGGACACGTGGGCGTGGTGCTTCCTCGGCCTGCCGCGCCGGAGCGTGCTGGCCACCTCGAGCGTCGGGACCGACCTCAAGGACCCGTCGCAGGAGCGGGCGTTCGTGGCCGGCTTCGAGGAGATGGTCGCGCGGCTGGCCCCCACGGCGGTCGTCGTCTACGGCACCGCGCCCGCCGCGCTCCACCGCCTGGTCGAGATCGTCGAGTACCCGACCGGGTCGCACTGGTCGAAGCTGCGCGCGCGGAGGGGCTGATGGCCAAGGGCATCCGGGCCGCCCCGCCCATCCCACCCGGGATGGCCATCACGCTCCCGGCGGCGCCACGCGGCCCGCAGGTCCCGCCGCCGGAGCCCGGCACCTACGACTACGAAGTCATCAGCAGCCTGGAGCCGGAGACCGGCGGCGCGCGCTACCCCTTCCTCGACCGGCTGGGGCGGCACTGGACGGTTGTCACCCAGGCGCTGGAGAAGCTCGACGAGCCGGTGCACCCTCACCACACCTTCGGCCTGACCGAGCCGACGCTGCAGTTCGTGCGTGAGGACGGTGTGGTGAAGGTCTACGTCGACGGGATGAGCGAGGGTGACTTCTGCGCGGCGACCGGCCTGCGCCTCCACCCCCAGGTCAAGGGCCAGTACGTGATGGGCAAGCGCCTCTCGCGCGTCCTGCGCCCGCACTTCGTCTCGGGCAGCTTTGCGCCCGGCGAGGTGCGCATCGCCTACCTGGACGACGAAGACTACGCCCGCTTCTCCGGTGTCGACCCGGCGCTGGGGCCGAAGGTGTGGGATGGCGGCGGGGTGGTCAGCCGCCGCCTGCTGGCGCGTTTGGCGATCCCCGGCGACCTGCCTCCCGCCAGAGCCGCCCGGCTGCGGCGCGAGTTGGCACACGGCGAGCGGGTCGAGTTCACGGTCATGACCGCGCGCGGGCAGGACAAGGGCCACGCCATGGTCGCCGACCAGATTGTCGTCGGCGGGCAGGAGGTCGACTTCCTGCTGCCGCGCGACACCAAGCGCGAGCTGACGCTCGAAGGCGAGCAGACCTGGGTCGGCGGCCAAACTTGGGTTGGCTTCGACTTCGTGCATGGCCAGGACCACATGCGCATCGACATCCAGTCGGCCATCAACCTGCACCCCTTCTTCACCCACGAGCAGTACGCACGGTGGCTGCACGACGCCGGGGCGGTCTTCGTGCGCGCGGTCGAGAGCGGCGACGTGGTCGCAGCCATGGCCCGCATCGACCGTCATGAGACGCTTGACGAGGTCGAGCGCTACGGCACGCGCCTGTTCTTCGCCTCCGGCGGCCACCCGCTGCACTTCCGGCACCACACCCGTTCGCTGATGCGCCAGCGCCTCGAGCAGCTCAACCACGGCGCGCTGCACCGGCACCGCATCGAGGTGCCCGGCGGGCGCTACTACGTCATGCCGTGCGCCATCGGCCGGGCAGCGGGCTATGAGGGTGTGGACGTCCCGCCGGGGCAGGTCCGCATCGACCAGCGGCGCGGCACGGCCTGGGTCAACGACCGGGATTGGCTGTCGCTGCCCGGCAGCCCGGCCGGGGAAGGGATCGCCGGCATCCTGGGCGGCGCCGACCACGACGACGCGCTGTGGCTGCACGCCTTCGACGACCACGATGACGAGCGCAAGGTACTGTGCTGGCGCTCGCCCAACCAGCTGGGCGAGTACGTCGTGCTGCGCCCCACCGCTAACAGCGACCTGCCCACCTGGGAGACTGCTGAAGGGGAGGTTCTCACGAGTGTGCCGGGCGACAGCCGTAAGCTGCCCGCGCGCATCGACCACCGGGCGGTCACCTACACCCGGCGCGTCGACCACGAGCACGCCGGGGTCTACACGCTCCAGGACGCCATCGCCCGCGCCCGGGCCAACGCCGGCGCGCTCGGCATGACCTGCAACACGCTGATGGTCGCCAAGGCCGTGTACGGCGACCTGCCGGAGGGCATGCCCGCGCCGCTGGAGGACATCATCGACGCCCAGGTCAAGACCGGCGCGGACACCGGCCACATCGTGGGATGGAACTACGACTACACCCGCCGCCTGCTCGAAGCGCGCACGCCTGTGCCCCGGCTGCTGATCGGTGACCGTGAGCAGGGCGTCAAGGGGCGGCTGTCGATCGACTACCGCGACCGCGAGCACCTCCCGCCCCGCCCGGTCCCAACCACCAACCACTGGCTGGACCGCACCGTGGCCGCCGTGCGCGAGCACATCGCGACCATCGAAGCTGAGACCGGGCGGCTGGCCGCGCGCGCCATGCCCCCGCGCCGGGTGTTCGACAGCGTGTTTGACGACCCGGAGGCCATCGAGTGGGGGGCGCATCTCAACGCGCTGTACACCCACACGCTGCGCACCGGCGGCCTGGACTACGAGCGCGCGCGGGAGGCGTGTGAGGCCTTCCTGGACCGCTTCGCCGAGGAGGACCAGAACCGCGCCCTGCGCGGTGCGATCTACTCAAGCTACCTGAGCGCCGGTGATGAGGGCCGGTCCCGGTCGGACGCCGCGGTGTGGCAGAAGGGGTGGGTCGACCCAGAGACCGGGAGGCGGGCGCGCGGCATCGAGCACCGCACCATCCGGGCGTTACGGGAGATTGGCGTGCTGGATGAGGTCGGGCAGACGTCCGAGGGGTTGATCGCCTACCCCGGCGCGGTGGTCGACGAGCCGCCGGTGCGCACGCTTGGCATCCGGGACGTGTGGCTCAACCTGCACAAGGCCGAGGCCAACGCCAGGGGGAAGCCGCTGCCGGAGGGCACCCGCCGCGAGCAGATGCGGCGCGTGCCCAGGGTGCGCCGCGAGGCGGCCAAGCGGCGGGTCGAGCAGCTCACCCGGGCCGGCTTCCGCGGTGCGGTGCTGCGCGTCGAACAGGATGAGGCGGGGCAGCTCGTCGCCTACACGGAGCGGGGGAACGTGTTCGGCCTGCTGGAACATGCTGGCGACCTGCAGCCCGGCGACCGGGTCACGATCCACCACGCCCGCGCCCACGATGGCAACCTGCGGGCGACGTACACCAAACTGCCACCGCAGGAGACGGAAGAGTCAACTTTTCCCACCAACACAATAAAAGGAGACTCCTCGCCCCCTGGTTTCTTGCGTGAATAGAGTCTTTCAGCTATACAGGTAACGCTCCGCTTAAATTGGCAGCGAAAACGTAAATGTGCTGCCTTCGCCCGGTTGGCTCTCAACCTGGATATCACCACCATGCAGCTGGATCAACCGTTCGGCAATGGCCAGTCCCAGCCCAACACCCTGCTGCCCGATCTGGTCACGTCCGATTTGCTCAAATCGCTGGAATAACCGCTTCTGTTCGTCGGGCGGAATGCCAACACCGTCATCCCTAACCGATACGATGCCTTCATTACCCACCTTTTGAGCCGTAATCCACACATGTCCTCCGGGTTTCCCAAACTTGATTGCATTGTCGAGTAAGCGCATGATAATGTCTTCGATGTGGCGGGGCACTCCGGTTACAACCAGGTTTTCGTCGTAAGTAGTCGAAATCTCAATATTCCGTTTCTCAGCCAGATGCTGCAACTGGCCGACCGCACTGTCGATCTTACCACTTACCACCACCGGCTCACGATAGCGCTCGATCTCAACCGCCGTGAGGCCATTATCGACGCTGACGAGCAGCATCAAGTCTTCAATCATACGCACCAGGTATTCTGTGCCCAGCCGTGTATCATGCAGCATCTTTGCGACCACATAGTCGTCCATCGCACCGTAGCCCGCTTCCAGCATACTGACGTAGCCAAAAATCCGGCCCAACGGTTTGAGCAGTTCGTACCCAAAGATGGTCATCAGACGTTCCTTGGCGCGCTCGACCTCACGCTGGTTAACTGCCTGGATTTCTGCAATACGCTTCAAGCGAGCTTCAATCGCGACGAGCAGGTCTTCAGACTCGAAAGGCTTGCTCAGGTAATGATCCGCGCCAAGGTCATAGCCTTTGCGAACATCTTTCTGTTCACCCTTGGCGGATAGAAAGATGAAAGGAATACTTATCCAGTCCTGGTTCTCACGCACTGCTTCGAAGAGTTCATAGCCATCCATCTCAGGCATCATAATGTCGGCGACAATCAAATCAGGTACGTGCCGCTGCATGACCTGCAAAGCCTCAACTCCATTGGTCGCAGTTAAGGTGCTGTAGCCTGCAAGGCGTAAGATGTCGGCGACACTGGATAATAGGACAGGATCGTCGTCAACGGTCAAAATCGTGGCCTTGGGACCGCCCATATCAATCACCTCGATCCAGGAGAGGCGTGTCGTTCTGTTCAAAAACCGGCAGCCGGACAGTGAAGGTGCTGCCCTGTCCCGGTTGGCTCTCAACCCGGATATCACCGTTGTGCAGTCGAACCAGCCGCTCGGCAATGGCCAGACCCAGGCCCACACCCTGCTGCTCCATCCTATCGCGATCGATCTGGTGGAAACGCTCAAAGATAACCTTCTGCTTGTCCGGGGGGATGCCTACCCCATCATCGCGGACAGAGACCTTAACAAAGCCGCCGCTGGCTTCAGCTCTGATCCACACGCGCCCCTCCGGCTTGCCGAACTTGATTGCGTTATCGATCAAACGGGCAAAAATATCTTGGATATAGGCAGGCACGCCCCTGACAACCAGATCGTAAGGCACCACCATTGAGATGCCGATACCCCGTGCCTCGGCTTTCTTGCGTTGCTCCCTGACAGCCTGCTGTATCTCCAGGTTGAGATCGACGTGCTGGCTGTAACGGCTCATTTCTACTTCAGCGGCACCACTATCAATGTAGACGATCAGGAGCAGATCCTCTACCAGCTTAACCATGCGGTCGACGCCCCGGTGCATGGCCTGCAGGATTTCATCCTTGGCCTCTTCGCCGAGGCGTTCTTCCCCCTCGTGAAGTAAACTCAGGTAGCCATAGATGTAGGTCAGTGGGGTGCGTAGCTCATGCCCAAAGATGTTAAGCAACTGCTGTTTGGTTTCCTCGACTTCAGTCTGAGCTGCTGCCTGGATGTCCGATATGCGCCGCAGCCGCGACCGGATGGCAACCAGCAGATCTTCTAGTTCAAAGGGTTTAGTCAGGTAATGATCGGCCCCCATGTCGTAGCCGTAGCGGATGTCACTCTGCTCGCCCTTTGCCGAGAGGAAGATGAAGGGAATCGACACCCAGACTGCATTCTGGCGTACAGCCTCATAGAACTGATAGCCGTCCATCTTTGGCATCATGATGTCCGCGACGATCAGATCAGGTGCGTGCTGCTGCATAACCTGCAACGCCTCAATGCCGTTGGCAGCGGTAAGGCAGTTATACCCGGACACACGCAAGACATCGGCGATGCTATCTAAAATGGTGGGGTCATCATCAACCACCAAAACCGTCGCAGCATAATCAACCATGTTTTCCTCCGTAGGCCCGAAATGTCACACGTCACTGCTCAGTGCAGGTATCCACAGGGTGAAAGTTGCCCCTCGACCGGGGATGCCCTCACTCTCAACCTCGATGTGCCCGTTGTGGTGTTCAACAATTTCCTTGGCTATCGCCAGGCCCAAGCCAGTGCCCGCGGCACCCGAATCACGCCCGACCTTGCCTCGAAAGAAGCGGTCAAACAGGTGTGCTAAATCTTCGGCAGTAATACCCAACCCGGTATCGCTGACGCTTATCCCCACCCAGCTTTCCGTTCCATCCTGCTTTACATGTGTGCGCACGGTAATAGTACCGCCCGATGGTGTATAGTTGATGGCATTGGTCAGCAGGACGCTGAGCGCCTGGCCGAGCAGTCCGCAATCGCATTGCACGTCGGGTATGTGTGGTTGAAGCTCGTGCACCAGTTTCAACCCCTGTCTCTCGGCCAGTGGAGCGCGGTCATCGACATACTGGATAGCCAGTTCGTTCAGACTTGATGGAGCCAGCTTCATCTCAACGCGCCCTTGATCGAGGCGGGAGAGGCGCAACAGATCCTCGATCAAGAGGTTCAGGCGGCCGATTTCTCGCCCCAGGCGTTCGTAATATACTGATCGCCGTTCCGGATCCATGTTCAGCAGCTCGTAATTGAGCTTGAGGCCGGTGATGGGAGTCCGTAGCTCATGGGAGACGTTCGACACGAAGGCATCCTTCATACGCTCGACCTCTTTGAAAGCGCTGATATCGCGGATGCTGCACACCAGGCCGATGGTCTCCGGCCCCTGTTGGATAGGAGCCAGCGCGACATCGGCATCGAACGTTGTTCCATCCTTCCGGCAGGCAATGGTCTCACTGCGTTGTGCCTGCCCACTATGGATAGCCTCCTGCAACGCTTGTGTGCCATTAGCCTGGTGTCCGGAACCGAGCAATTGTATTAAGGGCTGCCTGAATGCCTCGTCGGTGTCGTATCCAAACACGCGGCTGAAGGCGCGGTTGGCTGCTTCGACAGTTCCGTCCGGTTTAAGCAAGAGAATGGGATCAGGGCTGTTGGTGAGAATCGTCTCTACGCGCTCCTTTGAGCGTCTGACCTCGACAGTTGCCTCCTCAACAGCCTGCTCAAGGATAATGCTGTAGTTCTCTAACTCACTGTAGAGCCGGGCGTTCTCAAGCGCAACCGCGGTCTGGTTGACAAACGAGCCCATCACATCCAGGATGGTTCCTTCCAGCGGCTGTGTGTGGAAGGCACCCAGCACAGCGGCCAGCTTATCATCCTTCATCGGTGGATAGCCTGCATAGGAGACGATTCCCTGCTCACGCGCCCACTCCCAGTCAAAGTGACCGTCCTGCTGTACATTATTTACCAGCAAGGGCTTTCCCTCCCGGATGACACAACCCACACAGGCCGGAGCGTCGCTGATCGAGAGACGCGCGTGTTCCCCATCGGTGTGGGTGTACAGGCCAGCGCTGGCCCCTAAAACCAGTTCCTTGCCGGCCGGATCGGCCATCCATATGCGGGCAAAGGCCAGGCCTATCTCCTCGGTCAGCCCGGATACTATGGCCTGCGTGATCCCCTTCAGGTCAAGCGACCAGCGGCTGACGCGCGCCGAAGCGTGGTTGAGGGACGCAAGGTAAGCAGCGCGCGTCCGAACCTGGGCAAACAGTTCTGCGTTCTGGATAGCCACGGCAAGCTGGTCGGCCAACGTGCTTAACACCAGGACATCGTTATCACCAAACGCCTCCGGTTCCTGGCTCTGGACGTCCAACACACCCAGGGTTTCCTCGCCCACCTTAAGGGGCAGGCTGATCTCTGACCGGATGATTTCTCTCGAGAAGGGACTGTAATAGCGCGGCTCGTGGCGCACGTCGTTTGCTAGCAGCAGTTGTCCTTCGGATGCCGCCCAACCCACCATACCCTGGCTAAGTTTGAGGCGATGATCGGGCGGAAATTTATCGGCATACTCGCCCGCACGGGCACGCATGACAAGATCGTCACCCTCCCGTAAGAACACCGCCACATGAGGATAATCGTAACTCTGTTGAATCAGGCGTGCTGCTGTGCCTAACAGGTCTTTCAAGTCAATATCGGCAGCAAGTTGCTGGCCTATCTCATTAACCAGGGCAAGTTGAAGTGCTCGCTCTTGCAACTCTTGTTCAGTCTGCTTGCGAGCGGTGATGTCCCGGTCAATGCCGAGCACCAATTCCTGCCCTCCCCGTTGAACCAGCGAAGTTGAAAACTGCACATCGAAAGTCCTGCCATCTCTATGCTGGTGTTGAACCTCGCCGACAATCGTTCCCTCCCGTTTCAATCGCTCGTAGTAAGCTTGGCGAACGGCGAGGTCTTCTTCCCTTCCATGCAGGAAGTCAATGGGTTTCCCGATCAGAGTCTCGCGGCTGTACCCGTTCATGCGGCAAAAAGTGGGATTACAATCAACAATCGGCCAAGACCCTTCAGGAGGAGCATGCGGGTCCAGCAGGACAATAGTGTCGGGAAAGGCATCGAACAAGATACGGAGATACTCTTCTTTTTCTTCCAGCACAGCGATCTTGTCACGAAGTGTCTGTATTTCTTGCAGTAATTCTTCCTTTGTCTTTTCAGCTTGTGACACGTGCCACTCTCCTCTATGAGCGATGCTACCTACATGCACGCTTTCCAACCCCCGTCGACGACCCCACAACTGAAGCCAGGGGCTTGTCCTTGACCTCAAGCAATAGCGCAATTGGCGAAATTGCCCCTTGCTACCTCGGTCAGGACGTCTGGCCGATTGACTGCGGCCCGGTGGGAAATGTTCGCCGCCGCGATGTAGTCTGCGAAACCAGAGAATCCGCAGGCCGCACAGGAGAAGGATGCTTGAGTATTGCGATTACGTCTATCGATACAGCCGCAGGCTGGATAGGTGCGCGACGTATTGCGCGGGTCAACCAATATGACCGGCACACCGGCCAACTACGCTTTGTAGACAATCTTCCGGCGCAGGTCGTAGAAGCTCCAGCCATGCAAGGTCGCTCTCTGGTGGCGTCTAACCGTTGCCCTGTTGTGGATACCACCCAGGTCTTCCAGGGCGATAGCGCGGCCAGTGCCTTGCGCCTTAGCGACGGTGTGTTTGCTGTGTCGTCACCCACTGTGACAGCAGCGACACGACCCAGGCCGGGTCGCCAGCGGCTTCTCCCGGTAGATGCACCAGCACCGGGTACTGATGTCCAATCGTGACTGGCTCATTGCCTTTGAAGGGGTTCGGATGCTACACAAAGCTCCGATCCTCACAGTTGGCACTCAGGCTCGGGGATGTGTTCTGAGACGAGACACAGCCGTTCCCGTTCTGCTGTACGGCTATCTACAAACCCACCAATTACCCGATACACGCTGTTGCAGGGCCGCCGGAATGTTAGCTCCAGAGTCGGGTTGGGTTTTCCATACCCTAATTTTGAAGCGGTTTTATTTGTTTTTCAAGGTGCTATCGTTCTTCGTTTAGTCCAAAGTCCAATACACAGCCGGGCGGAGATGTGTGGAAAGTGGCTGAAAGCTGGCCTCGTGGGAGACCTGGTTGCCAATAGCAGCAACAATGTCTCGGAGCGTTGTGTTTGCCCAGTTGTGGCCCATGTCGCAGGTGTGAACGGCGCTGGATATTCTCACCTGGGGCTTTGGGCAATTGCGCGTGAACTTCCAGACCTCGCTCCCGCCCAATCCCACGGCAGGTCTCTGAACGCATCAGTAGCATTACCCAGACATTTACCCTCTTTATATGCCAGTATAGTACGAATCGGCACTTCGGGATAGCACAACATTGTATCGGCGATTTAACAAGATATGCTATGAAAGCGAGCAATACACCGCCCGCCACGAAGCCGGTCGAAGATTTGCCCTCACAGTATCGCCAACTGTCTGCGCAGCAGCAAGATCTCCGGATCCTTTTCTTGCTCAGTTTTCCTTCCCAGGTTTACCCATTCCAATAGTGTTGAGAAGACTTGCATGACAACGAACCAGACCATACATTCCCTTTTCGGCTTGGTAGACAAGACGCTTGTTCCACCAATTTGATGATATTTGATCTGGTTAGGTTTGGTACGGACAGAGTTTTTTTGGCAATACGCCCAATCCAACAATACACGCTCCACCTCTGGCAATTACATCCCGGGGTTGTGCTGCCCCGAGAATAGGGACTCTCTGACGTACTCACCAAGCATTCATTCGGACTAACTGACATCTTAACTGTATCTATACATCTGGTGGATTTCATGTTATACTATAGAGAGTCGCACTACATGCGACAATCCTTTGCTACTCTTAGTTCGAGGTGAGATCATGCATCGAGCACTGGGACGCGCTGCAAGACTGCAAAGGTTGGAAGAACTCCTGCTCAGCAATCCGGCTGGCTACTCCGTCGCGGAACTGGTCAGCCGAACGGGAGTCGACCGGAGCACGATTTATCGTGACATCGCACTGATGAGCGATAACGGCATTCCTATCCAACAAGATGGAAGCCTGTACAGCATCGACCGCGCACAGTATCTATCCAGTGTTCGCTTGAGCAGCGGCGAGTCACTGATGCTCTACCTCGCCATGCGCCAGGCGGTGAGAAGGTTGACCCACATCCCACCCATGATGATTTCCGTGCTGGAGAAGCTCATCATTGCGATCCGGGATGAGCAGCTCGGCGAGCAACTTACGCGTTCCTTACAGGCCATGCAGGAGCAGAGACCGCCCACATCAGAGCGGGCATTGGTCTGGGAGGCCCTGGTCAGAGGGTGGCGCGAACAAATCACTGTTCGCATTCTGCATCAGAAGTTCGACAGCAACCAGGCCAATGAATATGAAATACAACCCTGGTTCTTTGAACCGGCTGTGCTCAGCGAAGGGGTCTACGTGATCGGGCACAGCCTTCAGCATGCCATGCTGCGCACTTTCAAAGTAGAACGGATTGTCAAGGCAACCCTGACGACCCAGCGATTCGACCGCCCGGATACTATCGATCTGGAGAGCCTCCTACGCCATGCCTGGGGCGTATGGTACGGAGCAGACCCTGTGGAAGTCCGGCTGCGCTTTTATGGGACTGCCGCCAATCGAGTCAGGGAGACGATCTGGCATCCGCTTCAGCAGATCGCCGAGTTACCCGATGGCAACCTGGAATGGCGAGTGCAGATCGCCGGTGTGCTGGAATTGATCCCCTGGATACGCGGTTGGGGGCCAGGCTGCGAGGTGCTTGCACCAGCCGATTTACGGGACCTGATTGCCGCCGACATGCGCCGGGCGGCTGACTTATACCGGGAGTGAAGGCGGTGACAGGGCCATTATCGCGGTTGTGGGCCAAAACAAACAGGCAAGATGCGATCCACCTGCTGATTTACCATCTGATAGATGTTTCGCAGGTTGCCCTGGCAATGTGGACACTTTCATTTGGGGAGAGCCTCAAGGCGTATTTTGCAGACGCATTGCGACTGAGTGCGGATGATGCAGCCCGACTCCTCGCTTTCTGGGTCGGGCTGCATGATATTGGCAAAGCCAGCCCGGCTTTTCAGGCCAAGCACAAGCCCGCAATCGTTGGGCTGCGAGAAGCTGGCCTGGAGATTGACCGGCGTGTGCCGACGGATGTTCCGCACGGCTGGATCACCTATGACGCGTTGGGACACCTTCGGCATGGTCTACTTTATCAAGAAACACCTCTTGAGCACCGCCAGGCCCAGCAGATTGCCCGCGCTGTAGGCGGGCATCATGGAAGCTGGCCCCATCCAACCGAAGCTCAACAGGTTAGGTCGAGAGTGCGCGGCAGCGATGCCTGGCACCAAGCCCGGCGACTCCTGCTGCATGAACTTGCGTCTACCCTCCATCTCCCCGCTTTCGGGGATCCGGATTTCCTGTCCGATCCAGAGGCAGCCAATGCCTTTCTCGTCATGCTCTCCGGTTTTACGTCGGTGGCGGACTGGATCGGTTCGATGGAGGAGCACTTTCCCTTTCACTACGACCTGATGCCATCGGCTGAATACGCCGGGATTTCAGCCCGGCAGGCTGAAGGCGCGCTCCACCAAACTGGCTGGTTGCAGTGGCAGGGCGCTGGCGATCTGCTCCCATTCGAGGAGATGTTCCCAGAGTTTACTGCAGGCCCGAACGACATTCAGCGCGAGATCATCGCCCGGACGGAGGGGATGACTCCTCCGTTGTTGGCCATCATCGAAGCGCCCACTGGCACCGGTAAAACAGAGGCTGCCTTCTATCTGGCCGACATGTTGAACCAGGCTGGACTGGGACAGGGATTGTATGTCGCCATGCCCACCCAGGCGACCAGCAACCAGATGTATGACCGCACTGTCAGCTTTTTGCGGTCCCGTTATCCTCAATCGATCGTCAGTCCTAGGCTGCTACACAGCCAGGCGCGCTGGCGCGTCAGTCCTCCAGATGACGTCCCTTGGAACATCGCCGGTCCTGACCCCAAAGGTGAGACCACCCACGTTTACGGCTGGTTCATGCCGAAGAAGCGCGGGCTTCTGGCACCCTTCGCAGTTGGCACCGTCGACCAGGCGCTTCTCAGTGTGCTGCTGACACGACATTTCTTCGTCCGGTTGTTCGGGCTGGGGCACAAGGTCGTCATCTTTGACGAAGTTCACGCCTACGACACCTATATGAACACCTTGTTCGTGAGATTGCTCGAATGGCTGCGGGCAGTTAATGCGTCGGTCATCATTCTATCGGCCACCCTCCCGGAAAACACCCGGCGACAGCTTGTTGAAGCTTACATCGGTGCGCAAAGTGAAACCGCCGCGCCCGACCCTGCCACCTATCCCCGCCTGATGCTTACCGCGCGTGATCGTACCGGTGTCCACCCGTTGCCTGCTGCCGACCTCGACCGGCGGACCATCGGGCTTGAATGGCTCCCTGCCTGTGAGAACGAAGCCGAAATCGTCGAGGCGGTGCGGCGCAACTGCGAGGCTGGTGGTTGCGTGGCCGTCATCTGCCACACGGTTAAGCGCTCCCAGGAGGTTTACCGCGCTCTCAAGGCCGCCCGCTTCTTAGATGAAGACAGTCTGCTGCTGTTCCATGCCCGCTATCCCCCTACCTGGCGTCAGGAAATCGAAACACAAGTCCTGAGGCTGTTTGGCAAGGAGGGGGAGCGGCCTCATGGGATGGTGCTGGTAGCCACCCAGGTTGTTGAACAGAGTCTTGATCTCGATTTCGACCTGATAGTCACCGACCTGCCGCCGGTTGACCTGCTGATCCAGCGTGTGGGGCGTCTGCACCGCCACGATCACCAGTATTATCACAGGCGGCCGCGGCCCCTCCACCTCACTCACCCGCGCGTTCTCATCAATCGGCCAGAAATCGACGCGGGTGGAGTGCCGGTCTTTGGCCGCGCCAACGAATACATCTACGGGCGGTTCCTGTTGTTGGCTTCGTGGTTGGCCCTTCAAGGCCATGATTGTCTGACCCTGCCGGATGATACGACTGGCCTGATCGAGCTGGTTTACGGCGACGGGTGGCAGTCTTTGCCGCTGCAAGACGAGCTGCGGCATGCCTATGAAGATATGCAGGCTGAACGGGAAGGGGCAGTCATCGAGGCTGGTATCCGTGACATTCTGGCTCCCGGTGAGCGCGGCCTTTTGACGCAGCGCAATCCCGCCCTGACCGAGGACGACCCGAATACGCATCAGCGGTTCCGTGCCGTGACGCGCCTGATCGACCCTGGCGTTTCTGTCATTTGCCTGCATGAAACGCTCAATGGCCCGGCCCTGGAGCCCGATGACTCCTACCTGCTCGACTTTGGTCAGGCTCCCTTGCATACAGACGTTCAGGCTGTTCTGCAATACGTGGTTGAGATTCGAGACCGGCGGATTCTGAATCACTTGCTGGAGCAAGAGGAGCACCGGCTTCCCTATGCCTGGCGTGACGAACCGGCGCTGAAGTATCACTGCATGGCGGTCTTCAAAGATGGCATCTGCCAGATCGAGGGGTCTCGTTTTGTATTGAAGCTGTCAAGAGAATTTGGCCTTGAAATTGCAGAGGAGGCACGATGACTGCGTCGTTTAACCTGATAGACGAACCCTGGATTCCCTGCATCGACCTCCAGGGAAACGCGGCCGAGCGGGGGATCCGTGACACACTGGCCTCTGCCCATGGACTGAAGGAGGTGTATGACGAATCTCCCCTCGTCACAATCTCGATTTATAGGCTGCTGTTGGCGGTCTTGCATCGGGTGTTTGGTCCCGACTCTGCTGATACGTGGCTGGCGTTCTGGAAACAGGGAGCGTGGGACGCATTTCAACTTGATGACTACCTCGACGCCTGGTATGAACGCTTTGACCTGTTCCATCCCGACCCCGCCTACCGTTTTTATCAGGCCGAGCCGGACGAGACGTATAAACCAAGATCGGTGATTCACCTTATCCACTCACAGGGCAACAATCCCACCCTGTTCACCCATGACACCGACGAGATGGTGCTTGGTTATACGCCTGCCGAAGTTGCCCGTGCGCTGCTCGCTTCTCAAAGCTGCTATCTTGGCGGGCTGCTCCGGCCAGGTAAGTCTTCTCCGGGCGGCCCATGCGCCAGGGGGATCAACTTCCTTTCTCAGGGGCGCAACCTGTTTGAAACGCTGGCCCTAAACTGGTTCCCCTATCCTGACGAGGGAGTGTTCCACAGCCAGGTGGGCGATAAGCCCGCTTGGGAAATGGATGACCCATTCAATGCAAACCGCCAGGTGTTGAAAGTGAGGGTAAAGGAAGAAATCCTGCCACTGGGCTACCTAGACTTCCTCACCTGGCAGAACTGCCGCCTCTGGCTTTCTCTGCCCGGAGAGGACGGACTGGTGAGAGAAGTGCGTATCGGGTTGGGCAACCTGAAGCTTCATTGGTCGGTCACCAATCCGCTATATCATTACCGCCGGGCACAAACCCGCGATCCTAGCGGTTTGAAGTTCCTGCGGTTCAGCGAAGGACGGGCGCTTTGGCGTGATAGTGCGGCCCTGTTACAGCACCGTGCTCCTGATGACTACCAACCGCCGTATGCCGTTACCTGGCTGGCGTACCTGCTCATCGGAATGGGGATAGAGTTACCGCATCAGGGGTACGCTGCTTATGGAATGTCCACAGATCAAGCGAAAGTGTTTTTCTACCGCCATGAACAGATGCCGCTTCCTCCCGACTATCTAGAAGAGAATCGGCTGGAAGATCTGGAGTTTGCCCTCCAGGCAGCTGAAGACACCGCCCGTAAAACGCGTGGTGCGGCTATGCGTCTGGCCGAGTTGGTGCTTTCTGAGACGGCCGATCAAAAAGAGGGCCGTAAACCGGACAGCAAAGACGTGACCGCGCTAGTCGAGCACTGGGGCGTGACGCGTGACTACTGGGGTGCGCTTGAACCTGCCTTTTGGGAGCTGGTTACAGTGCTCCCCGATCACACCGAACAGGCTCTGATCGGCTGGGAGGAAACGCTGAAGCATACTGCCTGGGATACGCTCCGGCGGGCCGAGGCGCTGGCCGGAGATGATACAAAGGCCCTCAAAGCGGCGGCTGTCGCCCGCCGGCAGCTTGGGGGTGGCTTGAAGAAGGTCTTTGAGAAAGTGGAGGCATAACAACATGGAAGATGTTCATCCATTTATCCGGTATTTAAACGACACACTCGCCCAGGATCGGGGAGCACTGGCCGCCCTGCGGCGTGGACTGGGCCAGCCGCCTGGTCAGGCCCCGGAGATGATCCGCTTCATCGCGCCTTTCATCTCGGATGACACGAACTACTGGCGTGAACAGGCGCTCTATATGGTCGCTTCGCTCTTCGGCCTGCACCCATCAAATACGACATCAGGCAACATGGGCGATCACTTTGCGAAGCTCAAATCAGATGATGACACGGCATTGGAACGGCGCTTCACGGCGCTGCTGTCCTCACACCCAGAAGAACTGGATGTCCATCTCCGGCAGGCAGTCGGCGTGCTGAAAAACAAGGAGATCCCTGTCAACTGGGATCAGCTTCTCCAAGACGTGACCCACTGGCGCTACCCTGAAAGCCGCGACCGGGTTCGCCGCGATTGGGCCTATCGCTTCTGGCGGGCCGCCGAAGAGCCAACTGTTGAAGATACATCCGCTGAATAAGAAAGGATAAAAAACCATGTTTGTAGAGCTGCATATCATTCAAAACTTTTCGCCCTCAAATCTCAACCGCGATGACACCAACAATCCAAAGGACTGCAACTTTGGCGGTGTGCGCCGCGCCCGGATCTCCTCGCAATGCATCAAGCGGTCTATTCGTCTGGAACCTGCCTTTGCCGACACCACGGGAGTCGATCCCAGTGACCGCACCCGTTTGATGGCGACCGGCAGCCTGCTCCCCCTGCTGATCGGAGCCGGGAAGCCGGAAGAAGAGGCGCAGACCGTCGCGCTGGGGCTGGCCGGGGCAGTTACCGGTGGGCTGGACAAGGAGGGCAAGCGCACGAACGTGCTCTTCTACCTGAGCAAAGATGAAGCGTCTGCCCTGGCCCAGGCTGCGCTGGACAACTGGGATGCCATCCTGAGCGGGCTGTACCAGGAGAAGCCCGACACCGGGCCGCTCGATGACCTGGTGAAGGAGTTCATCAAGCAGGCAAAGGACCGGGCCAGCGCCCCGGATGTTGCCATGTTTGGCCGCATGCTGGCGGACAAACCCGCGCTCAACATCGATGCCGCCTGCCAGGTGTCCCACGCCATTTCGACCCACCGCGTCTCGATGGAGATGGATTTCTACACCGCTGTTGACGACCTCCAGCCGGGGGGCGAAACCGGTGCGGGTATGATGGGCATGACCGGCTTCAACAGCGCCACCTTCTACCGCTATGCTCGCATTGATTGGGCGCAGTTGGTTCACAACTTGCAAGGAAACACAGCGTTGGCCCAGAGCACCGTCGAAGGCTTCCTGCGGGCTGCCGTCCGGGCCATCCCTACCGGCAAGCAGAACGCCTTCGCGGCCCAGAACCCGCCTAGCTTCCTGCTGGCCGTCGTGCGCGATGACGGCATGAGCTGGTCTCTGGCGAATGCCTTTGAGAGGCCCGTCTATCCCCACCGTGACTATGGTCTGGTTGGTGCATCCATCCTGGCTCTGGATCGCTACTGGGGAGAGCTTGAACAGGCTTATGGTGGCGCGGGAAAAACAGCGGCGGCGCTGTCGCTTCACAACGATCTGCCGTTGGAATGGCTGTCGGGCTACTCCAGGGGCAATCTGGAGGAGTGGCTCGGCACCATCCTTGCCGCCCTGCTGCAGGAGTACGCATCGTGAACGGCACGCTTTTACTGCGTTTGAGCGGCCCCATGCAGTCCTGGGGCACGCAGAGCCGGTTTGACATGCGTGACACCGGACGCGAGCCTTCCAAGAGCGGCGTGGTCGGCCTGTTGTGCGCCGCGCTGGGCCGTCCCCGGCCTGAGCCGGTAGACGAACTGGCGCGCCTCAGCATGGCCGTGCGCGTCGACCAGGAAGGCCGCCTTGAGCGTGACTATCACACCGCCAGCAGCGACCGGTTTTACCTGGTCAGCGGTCAGTCTAAGTCTCACACTGTGGTCTCCAACCGCTACTACCTGGCGGATGCCCGCTTTCTCGTCGCTCTGTATGGGGAACTGGGCCGACTGACCATGCTGTATGAGGCGCTCCAAAACCCTGTCTGGCCGCTTTACCTGGGCCGCAAGGCCTTCGTGCCGGGCGAGCCGGTCTGGCTTCCTGATGGCCTGTGGGAGGAATTCGGCCTGTGGGACGTGCTTGAAGGGTATCCCTGGCTTGGCAATGTCGACCTCAGATTGCCTCCCAAGCAGTTACGAGTCGTCTACGACGACCCCGAAGGCCCGGTGGTGCGCAGCGATCATCCCATCTCCTTTGCCGAGCGTAGATTCCACCAGCGTCGAGTTTCAGTGACGTATGTCAATACGCCGCTGCCAGACGAAAGGAGGGGATGAATGTTCCTATCACAAATGCTCTTGAACACCCGCTCCCGGCAGGTGTGGCGCGAGCATCGCACCCTGTATGAAACCCACCGGACGATCATGTCGGCGTTCCCTGAGGACCTCCCCCCGGATGAGCGTGTGCTTTTCCGGCGGGAAGATTTGCGGGACGCCCCATCCATCCGGCTGCTTGTTCAGTCGATCTTCGAGCCGGATTGGTCGGTGTTCGGTGATCGCCCGGCCGGATATTTCCTGTCTGCTCCAGAGACGAAGCAGGTTGATCTGGCCTTTGCACCCGGGCAGGTGCTTGTGTTTCGCCTGCAAGCCAACCCAACCGTCAAGCGCGGTGGCAAACGGCTGGGTTTGTTTCGTGAAGAAGACCAGCTTGCCTGGCTGGCGCGCAAGGCGGAGATAGGCGGATTCTCGATCCGGCAGGAAGATGTCCGTGTCGCCGACATGGGCTTTGTGCGGGGCAAAACACACAGCGACCATCCGACCAGCCTATATGCCGTCCAGTTCGACGGCTTGCTTCAGGTCGTCGATCCAGACCTGTTCCTCCATACCATTCAATGTGGCATTGGATCAGGCAAGGGAATGGGCTTCGGGCTGCTTTCGGTGGCCCGCCCTGGGTGGGGGGAGGACGATGCGTGACCTTCACGAGCTACCCAAACTGCGCGACAGCCTGAGCTACCTGTATCTCGAACATGCTGTGATCAACCAGAAGGATATGGCAATCGAAGCCTGCGCCGAATATGGTCGTACGATGATACCGGTGGCTGCGCTGTCGGTCTTGATGCTAGGCCCCGGCACCAGCATTACCCATGCTGCCGTGCGTACGCTGGCCGACAACGGGTGCTCGATCCTGTGGGTCGGCGAGGACTCCACGCGATGCTACGCTCACGGCGGCGGCGAAACTCGTAAGGGATACCGCTTGCTGCACCAAGCTCACCTGGTGAGCCACCCCGACCTGCGCGAGCAGGTGGTGCTGAACATGTACCATGCGCGGTTTGGGTATGAGCTTGACCGCGGGCTGACCCTGCCCCAAATACGCGGCAAAGAGGGGGCGCGTGTCCGCAAGGCATATGCCGATGCCAGCCGCACCTCCGGGGTGGTCTGGCAGGGCCGCCGCTACGACCGGACCAAGTGGAATCGCGCCGATCCTATCAACCGTGCGCTCTCCGCTGCCAACGCCCTGCTGAACGGGCTGTGTCATGCAGCAATCGTCTCCGGTGGTTACAGCCCGGGGTTAGGGTTTATCCACACCGGGCGGCAGCTCTCCTTTGTATACGACATCGCCGACCTGTATAAGGTTGACATCACCATTCCGATTGCATTCGAGACGATTGCCGAGTCATCGCGCGATGTAGAAGGGCGGGTCCGCCAAGCCTGCCGCGAGCGGTTCAAGGGGGAAAAGCTGCTGGGGCGCATCCTGCCTGATATTGACCGTCTCCTGAACATCGAGGCGCTGCCGTATGAGGAGTACGCCGACGCCGATGCAGCGGACCCGCCTCCCGGTGCCCTGTGGGAACTTCTAGAAGAGGGAGTGTAGGGCCATGGTCGTGATCATTCTGGAGTCTGTTCCTACGTCCTTGCGCGGTGAGCTGACCCGCTGGCTCATCGAACCCCATCCCGGCACCTTCGTCGGGCATGTATCGGCGATGGTGCGTGAACGTCTCTGGCATAAGGTTTGCCGGGCGCGCCGGTCAGGTGGCGTGATCATGATCTGGAGCACGAACAATGAGCAGCGTTTCGCAATCCAGATGCATGGCTGTACAAAGCGAAAGATAGTAGACTACGAAGGGTTGCTGTTGATCTGCAAAACCTAACGCTGTTATGACTCTTAGGGTTTTCCCCACACGCGTGGGGGTGTACCGGAGACCGATGGCATGCCGGTGATGGGCGAGGCGTTTTCCCCACACGCGTGGGGGTGTACCGACGCCTCCCACAATACCGAGGAGATGGCCTGGGTTTTCCCCACACGCGTGGGGGTGTACCGGTCGCCCAGGCCAAGCGCCTGGAGCGCACCGCGTTTTCCCCACACGCGTGGGGGTGTACCGATCATCACGCTCGGCGGGGACACGGTCACGTTGTTTTCCCCACACGCGTGGGGGTGTACCGCATGGAACCTTATGGCCAGCTGGTAGGGCCGCGTTTTCCCCACACGCGTGGGGGTGTACCGACGGCGATCGCCGGTGCGACCACAGAGACAACGTTTTCCCCACACGCGTGGGGGTGTACCGATGATCGCCCTGACCGGCGATGTCAGTCAGGCGTTTTCCCCACACGCGTGGGGGTGTACCGCAGTATGGGCGTTTATCAAGAACGTATTTCTTGTTTTCCCCACACGCGTGGGGGTGTACCGATTTTGCCATAGTGTCCCTCCCTTCGGTTTATGTTTTCCCCACACGCGTGGGGGTGTACCGTACTTGACAATGTGCTGGGCCTCATTCAGGTAGTTTTCCCCACACGCGTGGGGGTGTACCGTTCATTCTCTGCTTTGCGCTTGCGAGCTTCATAGTTTTCCCCACACGCGTGGGGGTGTACCGTAATAGAACGTATAGAATTGGCTTCCGATGATGTTTTCCCCACACGCGTGGGGGTGTACCGATGTACTCATGCGCCTTCGTCGGGCGGTCGGTGTTTTCCCCACACGCGTGGGGGTGTACCGAAAACGCCCGAAATTTTAGTTAAATCGCTAAGTTTTCCCCACACGCGTGGGGGTGTACCATGGTGGCGGTCTGGCAAACGCGGAACGATTCGGTTTTCCCCACACGCGTGGGGGTGTACCGACGCAGGCGGGGGCGGCGGGGACACAATCGGTAGTTTTCCCCACACGCGTGGGGGTGTACCGTTGCGCCCCCGCGCAGCCGGGGCGCAGGGGGAGTTTTCCCCACACGCGTGGGGGTGTACCGATCACCTCCAGGGTGCTGCCGCTATATGGCGAGTTTTCCCCACACGCGTGGGGGTGTACCGCTGGACGGTCGCATTCAGGGATGCCGGGATGAGTTTTCCCCACACGCGTGGGGGTGTACCGGTCGCCATCAGCGGCGAGGAGATGTACACCATCGTTTTCCCCACACGCGTGGGGGTGTACCGATACCGACACGGACACAAAGACGGAAGGGGAAGGTTTTCCCCACACGCGTGGGGGTGTACCGGTACTTGCTGATATAGTATTGAGCCTGTTTTTGTTTTCCCCACACGCGTGGGGGTGTACCGCTGACCCTGGCAATGCCGGGGAACGTGTTCCAGTTTTCCCCACACGCGTGGGGGTGTACCGGGCGGCCAGCTCCAGGGGTTGGTGCAGATGCGGTTTTCCCCACACGCGTGGGGGTGTACCGCATAGGAGTGTGTGATATGCTTTCTCTGTGGGAGTTTTCCCCACACGCGTGGGGGTGTACCGTCTTCCGGCATCCCTTCCGGTAGCAAATAGCCGTTTTCCCCACACGCGTGGGGGTGTACCGTGTGACTAATGCTCGATTTCGTCTTTATATTCGTTTTCCCCACACGCGTGGGGGTGTACCGTTTGCCATTGCTCCCAATGCGGCCAGCCCGGCGTTTTCCCCACACGCGTGGGGGTGTACCGCCTTGCAGGGGCGTTAACCGTGTGGCTACCAGGTTTTCCCCACACGCGTGGGGGTGTACCGTGTGCGGCATGGTTAACCGAATCGACGTAATCGTTTTCCCCACACGCGTGGGGGTGTACCGTTGCCCCGCAGTATGACGACGAACCGGAGAACGTTTTCCCCACACGCGTGGGGGTGTACCGTCTATGGCCTTGCTACTTCTACGACTTCCTGAGTTTTCCCCACACGCGTGGGGGTGTACCGAGCTTGATCTGGTTGACCACCGAGCTAAAGCCGTTTTCCCCACACGCGTGGGGGTGTACCGAAATCATCAACGCCATTTGGGAGGCGCGGGGCGTTTTCCCCACACGCGTGGGGGTGTACCGCCATCAGTGATGAGGAATGGGAGCGGGCGGTCGTTTTCCCCACACGCGTGGGGGTGTACCGGCATAGAGGTTCATTCCGATTCCCCCAGTTCCGTTTTCCCCACACGCGTGGGGGTGTACCACTATGAATAGAGGCGTCGTCTACGTCGTCTACGTTTTCCCCACACGCGTGGGGGTGTACCGATGAACGCGTGCGGGGCGGCCCCGCCGACGGCGTTTTCCCCACACGCGTGGGGGTGTACCGAACCCTGGTCAAAACTCCAGTTAGTAGGGGTAGTTTTCCCCACACGCGTGGGGGTGTACCGTCAACAACAACTCGAATCCCGTGCGATTGCCAAGTTTTCCCCACACGCGTGGGGGTGTACCGAGATATTTCGTCCTGGGGGGCGGCGTGTTTGCGTTTTCCCCACACGCGTGGGGGTGTACCGATGCGAACGCGGATGCTGTCGTCGGTTTCGTCGTTTTCCCCACACGCGTGGGGGTGTACCGGTGGCCTATCCGGACTTGTGGGAGGTGTGGCCGTTTTCCCCACACGCGTGGGGGTGTACCGGACGCCCGACCAGTTACGCACCCGCTGAATCAGTTTTCCCCACACGCGTGGGGGTGTACCGGTGGTGGCGGTGACGGCCGTGCGGCCGTCGGTGTTTTCCCCACACGCGTGGGGGTGTACCGTTGGCAGCCTTCCGAGCAACCGCGATGGCGTCCTGCGCGTCACCTACACCCGGCTGCCGGGTGAGATGGAACGATCTTGCTGCTAGTTGACACTTTACCGTTTCTACTGCATGAGGCGTATCGCCCCACACGCTTGCGCCTACGGCGCGTCCCGTGTGGGACTGTGATAGAATGGCGGCGCGTCTCATCCAGGCAGAACGAGGAGGATAGGAACCCGTGACCTACAAACTGGCCATCTACCACAGCCCCCACGACAGCCTCGAGCCGTACCGCCTGGCGCTCATCTCGCCGGGCAAGAGGCCGGAGAAGGCGGCAGGTGCGGACATCTGCGAGCTGGTGACGGTCGTCGACCTGGGTGAGGTCGACCTCCCACCGGGGCTTATCACCGACGAACTGCTCATCGCGCCCAGCCGCCTGCATGAGAGTGCGAAGGTCTTCGGGTTGATGGCCGACGTGCCCGCACACGACGACCCGGAGGTCCTCCGCCATCACGGCGAGGAGGACGATGAGCTGATGGCACAACTGCTCGACGAGGCCTACCTGGACCGCATCCCCACCACCAACCCGAAGGGAGAACCCCCCGGCGAAGCCTGACAGCGACCTATTCGGGTACCCGGCCCCCTGCGTACACGAGACGCAGGGGGCTTTTTGTGTTCATTCTGGCCTTCTGACTCGCTCAGGGGGCCACCTACCACACGAAGGAGGATTGATGATGTCGCAGCCATTCACACCAGCCATGCAGCACGCCGGCCAGGTGAGCGGCGTAGGCGATGCCTACCTGTTCGGGCTGGCCCAGCACGTTGTCGGGGACGACCGGGCCGACACGGTGTACCTCAACATGGCCGGGCCGGTGACGTCGGTCGAGTCGGTGTGGGCGCGGCTGGTCGAGCGCGGGACGGTCATCGTGCGCGGGACGGACAACAGAGTCCGCCACGTCCGGCACGGCGGCCTGCCCGGCGGCGAGGCGCCCTACACCCGCTACCAGCGGCGCATCCCCGGCCTGCAGATCGACCACCTGATCCTGCTCGACCGCCGCTTCACGGAGGTGGAGTACGGCGAGGTGGGCGTCGCCTTCCTGTTCGACGTGCCCGACCTGCACCTCAAGTTGGCCGAGCACGTCCGCCAACTCGTCAACCTGCCGGTCTTCCCCGGCTGGTCGGAGCGCCTGCTCGAGGTCGGGCGCA
>CAZRXG010000050.1:0-23492 GCA_964603985.1 uncultured Anaerolineae bacterium
CATCACAACGGGGGGCATTATAAAAAAGCCCCCCCTACCCCGCCAGCAGGGAAGGCGGAAAGTGATGAGTTGAAAGTGGGGAGTTGAGTGGGTACGGGGGGAGTGTTATGGGCGGATTGAAACGCGACGGTATAATCACGGGCATGAACACAAAACTGGCAACGATAGACACACTCCTGATCGACGGGGACGGCGTGCTGTGGTACGGAAATGAGCCACTGCCCGGTCTGAACCGTCTCTTCGACGCGCTTGACCGGCGGGGGATCAACCGGGCGCTGGTGACCAACAACGCCACACGCTCGGTCGCCTCCTACGTGGACAAGCTCCAGGGCTTCGGAGTGGCGACCCGGCCCGACCAGATCTTCAGCAGCGCCAGCGTGACGGCGGGCGTGATGCAGAAACGCTACCCGCCCGGCACGGCCCTGTACGTGATCGGGGAGCCGGGCCTGTACGACACGCTGAGGGGGGCAGGCTTCAGCGTGTACGCGGGGGAGGAGATGCCCGACGCAGACATCCCGGCGGTGATCGTGGCGTTGGACCGCAGCCTGACATATGGCAAGCTGGCCGTCGCGGCACTGCTGATCCGCAACGGCGCGGCGTTCATCGCCACCAACCCCGACCGCACGCTGCCGACTCCGAAGGGGTTGATGCCCGGCGCGGGAAGCATCGTCGAGGCGGTGATGGCAACGTCGGACGGCGAGCCGGAGGTGATCGGCAAGCCGGAGAGCGCGATCTACGAGGCGGTGATGGAGCACTTCGGCTCGACGCCGGAGACAAGCGCGATGTTGGGCGACCGGGTGGAGACGGACATCGTGGGCGCGCAGCGGGTGGGGATGACGTCGATCCTGGTGTTGAGCGGGATCACGCAGCGAGAAGAACTGCTCACCTGTGACCACCAGCCGGACATCGTGCTGGAGAGCATTGCGGAGCTGGCGGACGAGTTCGAGAAGCTGGCATCATGAGCGCAGCACGCGCCCGGAGCGAGCTGACCAACCTCTATGACCTGAGCAAGGACCAACTGACCGGCCTGATCGGTGGGTGGGGAGAACCACGCTACCGGGCCGACCAGGTGTGGACGTGGTTATACCGCCACAAAGTCGGCGACTTTGACGCGATGAGGAACATCCCTGAGGGGCTGCGCGAGCGCCTGGCGGTTGAGACGCGCATCGGGGGGATGGAGAGCGTCGGGGAGCAGCACTCCTCGGATGGGGAGACGCGGAAGTACCTGCTGCGGCTGCCGGATGGGCAGTTGATCGAGGCGGTGCTGATGCAGTACGCCGGGGTACGGCGCACGGCGTGCATCTCGACACAGGCCGGGTGCGCGATGGGCTGCGTGTTCTGCGCGACGGGGCAGATGGGCCTGGCAAGGCATTTGACGAGCGGGGAGATCGTCGAGCAGGCGCTGACCATCGCGCGGATTCTGGAGAGCGATGGGGAGCGGTTGAGCAACGTGGTGCTGATGGGCATGGGTGAGCCGTTCCACAACTACGATGCCACGCTGGAGGCGATCAGGCGGTTGATGGATGAAGAAGGGTTGAACATCGGGCAGCGGCACATCACGGTGAGCACGGTGGGGCTGATCCCGGAGATGCGGCGGTTCGCGGAGGAGAGCTTGCAGGTGCGGCTGGCGATCTCGCTGCACGCGGCGACGGATGAGGAGCGAAGCGCGCTGCTGCCGATTAACAAACGATACCCGATTGGCGAGGTGCTGGAGGCGGTCCGGTATTACGTGGAACGGACGGGGCGGCGGGTGACGTTTGAGTGGGCGTTGATCGGGGGGGAGAACGACACGGCGGAGCAGGCGCACGCGTTGGGGAGGCTGCTGGATGGGCTGCTGTGCCACGTGAATGTGATCCCGTTGAACCCGACGGAGGGCTACGCGGGGCAGAAACCCGACCGGGAGCGGGTGGGCCGGTTCGCGGGGATCCTGGCAGAGTACGGGGTTACGGTGACGGTGCGGGTGCGGCGCGGGATCGACATCCAGGCGGGGTGTGGGCAGCTCAAGACGGCGGTGATGCGGGGGGAGCACTGAAAGCCGCCCGGCAATAAATTGGCCGGGCTAAAAATGCAATGTGCACTGAAAGTGCACTTCTCTACCGGACTCCAGTAGGGGGAGGCTTCATTGGGGGCGAGAGGAAGAGGAAGCTCACCGCGCACCGACACGCCGATGGTTGGATAGATCCATGACCAGTTGGACACGCGCATCGGGCGCGACGTTGAACTCGGTGACGCTGTCAGTGTCCTGAAGGCAGAGCACAAGGCACTCACGGATATTCTTCAGCAGCTCCTCGAACGTCTCACCCTCGGTGGTGAACATCAAATCGTCGCTGGAGGCAACGTAGTAGGAAACCCCGTCGTCGCCCTCGTCCCGACCGGTGAAGTACTCGACACTGACATAGATGGTCTTTTTAACTGTGCTCATGATCGCTCCTCGACTGTTCCCAGAAGCTGCCCATATTGTAGCCCACACGCGCTGTCGTCATGGGGCGTTGGCGGGGAGGAAGCGAATCGCGGTGGCTACGCGTCGTAGGAGTCGTCGTCCTGCCAGCCGCGCTGCCGATCTGCGATCTCCTCACGGAGGCGCTCGGCCAGATCCTCGAATTCAAACATCATATCGTCGTCGACGAGGGGCCAGGCGACCTGGCGGTGTCGAATCTGGACGTCAAGCTGCTCCCAGAGATCGCGGTTCTTGACGGGCTGGCCGTCTCTGGTCTGCCAGCCGCGCCGCTTCCAATTCTTGAGCCACAGAGTAGCGCCCTGGCGGAGGTAGCCGGAGCGGGTGTAGACGCGCACGGGGATGCCCTCCGGCAGACGGCTGAGTGCCTGAAGCGCGGCGAGCAGGTCGAGGCGGTTGGAGGTGGTGCCGGTTTCGCGGCCGTGGATGATCTGCTCGCCCTCTTCGGAGTGGATCATCGCACCCCACCAGCCCTGCTCGCCGCGAGCGGAGACGAGCAGAAAAACCTCGGCGGCAGGCCCGTCGGCGGCACCGGTGGCGTAGTGGGCGCGGATGGCCTGGCTGGCGAGGTGGTCGGCGCGCTCGTTGTAGCGGTGCCCGGCGTGGCCCCTGACCCACTCCCAGGTAATCTCGTGCTGATCGGTGAGGGCGGCCAGCCGCTGCCACAGGTCGGCGTTTTGAACCTCGCCGCCCTTGCGCCGCCAGCCGCGCGCGATCCAGTCGGGGAGCCACTCGGTGATACCGAGCCGCAGGTACTCGGAGTCGGTGAAGAGGTGGACCCGGCAGGGCTGCTTGAGCGCCTCAAGCGCCCGGATGGCGGCAGTCAGCTCCATGCGGTTGTTGGTGGTGTGCTCCTCGCTGCCGGACAGTTCCTTGGCTGCGCGAGTTGCGTCGTGGATGAGGACGACGCCCCAGCCGCCCGGCCCGGGGTTGGGGTCGGCACCGCCGTCGGTGTAGATGGTCACATCAGGTCGATCATCCGGCATCAGTTACACCCTCTCCGCCCACGTGCATAGACAAGTTGAGTTATTGCGTGGGCCATAGCAGCATGTTACACTGTTTCCCGCCATGAGACCACAACTCAAGATCGCATCTTCGATCCTGGCGGCGGACTTCGCCCGGCTGGGAGACGAGATCAGGGCTGCCGAAGCAGGCGGGGCGACCCAGATACACGTGGACGTGATGGACGGTCACTTCGTGCCGAACATCACGATGGGGCCGGTAGTCGTGCGGTCGATTCGACCGGTCACCGGACTGCCGCTCGACGTGCACCTGATGATCAGCGAGCCAGACCGCTACCTGGAGGTGTTCGCAGAGGCGGGGGCGAACGCGCTGACGGCTCACGTCGAGGTGTGCCCGGACATGCACGACACGGTTCGGCGGATCAAGACCCTGGGCGCGCGGGCGGGGGTAGCGATCAGCCCATCGACGCCGATCAGCGCATTGGAGCCGGTGATCGGCGAGGTGGACATCGTGCTGGTCATGACGGTGCATCCCGGCTTCGGCGGGCAGGCTTTTATGGAAGAATCGCCGCCGCGCATCGAGGGGGTACGGGCGATGCTCGACGCGCGGAACCCCGGAGCCGACCTGGCGGTTGACGGCGGCATCGGGCCGAAGACGGCCGGGCGGGTGGTGGCAGCAGGGGCAAACGTCCTGGTGGCGGGCCATGCAATCTTCAGGGCGGAGGAAAGCGTTAAGGAAGCAATCGAGCACATCAGAGGGGGTGTGGCAGCCTCCTGACGCCGCTCGCCATCCGGGGAACCAAAAAGGGCCTTCAGCGGCCCTTTTGAGTGTCACCGGAAGCAGCGCAACGACACGCTCAGATGATGTCCTTGTTGAGCGTCTTCAGGCACTTGGCGCAGATCGTAACCTTGACCGGACGGCCATCACGCATGATGGTGGTTCTCTGGAGGTTGGGCTTGAACTTGCGCTTGGTGCGGCGCATCGAGTGACTGACGTTGTGCCCAAACTGGGGCTTTTTACCACATATCTCGCAAACTGCCATTGATCGCTGCCCTTTTTCGTAGTAGCTTAGTTCATAGATAGTTGTTACAACATAAGAACGGGTCAGAGGATACCTCGCCGACCCTGGTTTGACAAGAGAATTCGGGAAAATGAGCGAACAAACGGAGAAATACCTGGGAACAACCCACGTCTCGCCAACGGCCGTTGCCACCATCGCGAGCCAGGCCCTACAAACCGCCTACGGCGTGGTAGGGATGGCCTCCAAGAACGCTTTCAACGAACTGGCCGCCACCCTCACCCGCGATCCGCATCACGGGATCGACGTGCGGCTTGAGCAAGAGAAGATCGTGATCGACGTGTACGTGATCATCCAGCACGGGACGCGCATCTCGTCGGTGGCCGCCAGCGTGATCAACGCGGTACGCTTCAACGTCGAGAGAGCGGTGGGCATCCCCGTGTACCAGGTCAACGTGTACGTGCAGGGTCTCCGGCCAATGAACGAACCGGAGTAGAGCCGGGCAGACCGGAGGGAGACAGGAAGGCATGGAGTCGAAGAGCGAAGAGACACAAACGCCCGCCGCCGGAGCCACTGCCTGCGACGGTCAGGAATTGAAACGACTGGCCGTGGCAGGTCTGGCCTGGCTGGAGCAGAACTACGAAGCGGTCAACGCGCTGAACGTCTTCCCCGTACCGGACGGGGACACGGGCACGAACATGCTGCTGACGATGCGGAGCGCCTACAAGGAAATCGCCGACTCCGACGAGCCGCACCTGGGCAAGATGGCCCAAATCATCTACAACGGGGCGCTGATGGGCGCACGGGGCAACTCAGGAGTGATTCTGTCACAGTTGTGGCGGGGCTTTGCGCGGGAGATGGAAGAGGAAGCAAAACTGAGCGCCGAGGCGCTGGCGCGGGGCCTGGTGGAAGCCTCAAAGACGGCAGACAAGGCAGTGCAGGAACCGGTCGAAGGGACGATGCTGACGATCGCACGCGACGCGGCGCAGGAGGCGGTGCAGGCAGCCGAAGACGGCGACGACCTGCCCACCATGCTGGAGCGGATCGTCGAGCGCAGCCACGAGTCGGTCGAGCGGACGCCCGACCTGCTCGACGTACTGCGCGAGGCGGGGGTGGTCGACGCGGGGGGGAGAGGGTTGGCGCTGATCCTGGAGGGGATGCTGCGCTACCTGCACGGCCAGCCGGTCGCCTTTGAGGAGCACGACCTGGCGGAGGCACACCTGGTGGAAGGCAGCATCGACTTAAGCGGGCTTGATTACCCATACGACGTTCAGTTCCTGCTGCACGGGCCAGACCTGGACGTGAACACCATCACGCAGACAATCGACAGCATGGGCGACTCGACGCTGGTGGTGGGCGACGCCAACCTGTTGAAGGTGCACGTGCACGTGGTGAACCCCGGCGAACCGCTCGTCTACGCCGCCAACCTGGGCCAGTTAGACGACGTGGTGGTGGAGAACATGCGGCTGCAATACGAGCAGTTTGCGGAACAGGGCGGGCCGCACGCGGCGGCAACTCCGAGCGTAGAACCACCTGAGATCGAGCCGGGGACGATTGCGGCGGTGACGGTCACGCCGGGCGAGGGGCTGACCAACATCTTTTACAGCCTGGGAGCGGGGACGGTGATCGCAGGGGGACAGACGATGAACCCCAGCACCGAGCAGTTCGTGGAGGCAATCGCCAACCTGCCGACCGACAAAGTGATCATCCTGCCCAACAACAAAAACATCATCATGTCGGCGGAGGAAGCGACCAAACTGGTGAACAGCAAAAAGGCGCGGGTGGTGCCGACGCGCACCATCCCGCAGGGGATCGCGGCCATCCTGGCGCTGAACCCGGAGGGGGACATCGACCAGGTGGTCGAAGCGATGCTGGAGGCCAGCCAGATGGTCGAGACGGGCGAAGTGACGACGGCGACGCGCAACGCCACGCTGGATGGGGTCAAGGTCAAGAAGGGGCAGATCATCGGGCTGCACAACGAAACCCTGCGCATTGCCGGTGACGACGTGAACAGCGTGGTGCTGGAACTGCTCGATGCGATGGAGGTTGATGACTTCGAGCTGGTGACGCTGTACTATGGCGCGGACATCGACCCAGGCAGCGCACACGCCCTGTGTGAGCACCTGGCCGAGCAGCACCCCGACCACGAGATCGAGCTGCGGGAAGGTGGACAGGCACACTATTTCTACATTCTGAGCACGGAGTAGGATCAGGCGGGACAGGACCTGAACTGCCCAATGAACACAGAGGATCGGGAGATTTCAGCCCACAGATCACACGGATTACACAGATTTTCTACACCTTTGTCCCGCTGCGGCCTGGCCGGAGGCGCTCAACTGTGTAACTCCTGCCAGAATCGGCATCGCTTCACGCCTGCAGCGACCGATCTCATGTGGAGGACCGGTTGAGCAGCAGAGTTCGAGTAGTTACAGACAGCACAGCCAGCTTTGAAGACCCGGATTTCGTAGAGGATTACGACGTTACGGTTGTGCCGCTCGACATCCACTTCGGCGACCAGGTCTACCGCGAGGGGATCGACATCGACGCCGAGGAGATGCTGCACCGCCTGAAACACACCGGCGACAGGCCGCACATATCGTCGCCGCCGGTCAGTGCCTTCGAGCAGATCTACCAAGAACTAAGCCAGACCACCGACCAGATCTGCGTTCTGCTAAGCTCCCAGCACCTGACGAAAACATACGAGCACGCCCAGACAGCGCGCGCGGGCCTGCTGGGACGGTGTGACATCGCCGTGATTGACTCGATGACCACATCGCTGGGGTTGGGCTACCTGGTGCAGAGCGTGGCCGAGGTAGCCGAGCATGGGGTCACGCTGGAGGAGGTAGTGCGCGTTGCCCGGGGGGTGATCCCTCGCCTGTACAGCGTTTACTACGTCGACACGCTGCGTTTCATCAAGCAGGCAGGACTGGTCGGGGAGACGCAGACCATCATGGGCACGATGTTGAAGATCAAGCCTCTGCTGACCATCGAGGACGGGAAGCTGATCGCGATGGAGAAGGCCCGCACTCACTCGCACGCCATCGACAAGATGGTCGAGTTTGCCGCCGAGTTCACCGGGATCGAAAGGCTGGGAATTTTACAGAGCACGCTGCGCATCACCGACCGGACGCGGATGCTGCAAGACCGGCTGGCCCTGGAGTTCTCCAGGTTGCAATACCCGGTGATGCTCTACGAACCGCTGCTGTCCAGCCTGATCGGCCCAGACGGGATGGGCATCGCCATACTCGAAGGAACAGACGACGAATCTTAGAGCGCGGTAGCAATCCGGCCTGCGCCTCGCGGCTCTGCGAGACACTACGATTCAGACGACATCACGAACCCACGAGAACGAGGAAAACACCATGATCGCCGTTGTCACCGACAGCGCCGGTGACCTGCCAGAAGACATCGCGCGGGAAAGTGGAGTAGAGATCGTCCCGGCGTACATCAACATCGGGCAGGAGTCGCTGCGCGACTGCATCGACCTATCACGCCGGGAGTTTTACGAGCGGCTGCCCCGGTTGTCCCACCCACCGACGACCTCGGCACCCGCGCCCGGTGTGTTCAAGGAGACATACGAGGCGCTGCTGGAGAGGGCCAGCCACATCGTCTCGATCCACACGGCCAGCACGCTGAGCAGCATTTTCAACACGGCGCGGCTGGCAGCCGAGCTGGTCGATCCGGCGCGGGTCCACGTGATCGACACGGGGCAGGTCAGCATGGGCGTTGGGTGGGTGGTCAAAGTGGCATCGGAAGCAGCACGCCAGAGCGCGACTCTGGAAGGTGTGTTACACTCTGTGCGGGATACGCTGAAGCGGGTGAGGGTATACGCAGTGCTGGACACGTTGGAGTACCTGGCCCGCAGCGGGCGTGTCAACATGGTACAACTCGGCCTGAGCAACCTGCTGAATATCAAACCGCTGATCGAGCTACGCGAGGGCACGGTGCGGACGCTGAGCCGCATTCGCACGTGGTCACGGACGATCAACGCGCTGGCGGAACAGGTGGAGACGCTCAAGCCGGTCGAGCGGTTGGCGGTGATGCACAGCAACTGTGCGGACTTCGCGCAGGAGTTCATGGAGCGCGTGAAGGAGATCATGCACCCGGAGGAGACGCTGATCGTCGACGTGACGACGGTGATCGGCAGCCACGTAGGCCCGGGGGCGATTGGCATCGCGGCGGTGCTCGGCAAGTGAGGGCGAGCGGTGGGGTTGGCTTACCGAGGGTTCCCTCTCCGGTACAATCAATGAACTTTAACCATTTAGTCTGGGCATTGTTTGCCCCCCACCCCCGGCCCCTCCCCCACATTCCGCGCCTGACGGCGCTGGGGGGAGGGGAGAAGCCAAACGAGCTGGCATTTCCGTCATGGCCGGATTAAACACTCAAGGCGCATGTGTTGTGCCCTCCCACACTGCACGAGTGTCTATCGTTGACTGAATGAGATGGCATCATCACTACAAACTCTGATCAAAATACTGCGACTGGAGCAGCAGAAGGGCTACCAGAACAAGGCCGTGATCGGCGGCTTTGGGCGCTTCGCCCATCACTGGGCACGCGAGGCGCACGGTCAGGCCAAAACCGACAGCCACCATGCACTGGTGGACGAGATTGCGCGGCTGCTGCGCGAATATGAAATGCAGGGCGAGGATGAGCGCCCGGCAATGGTCGAGGAGATCATCGCGCTGGCGACGGGACAGGCTCGGATGGTGGAAGAGGCAGGCGACCTGGCCGCGCCCGCACGGGAGCCGCCAGCCCCGTCCGAGGGCGCACGGGCCGAGCGCACACGGGCCGAGCCCATCGCAGGGGGCGAGCACGAAGCACAGGATGAGGTCGCCGAGGGAGATGAGTTCGACTTCCTGATCGAAGAGGAAGAGGGCGAGTGGGAGGCGGAGGAGCGCGTCGAGGAAGCGGCAGCGCGCGGGGTGCGGGAGCGGCGCGGCTACGCCTGGCGGCAGCCCCAGCCGGTGAGCGAGGCCGACCTGCGCGGGCTGGACGAATCGCCGACGACGGTGAGCGGTGTGGGGGATAAGCGGCTGGAGCAACTGGAGCGGCTGGGCGTGCACACCGTCAGGGATATGCTGTTGTTGTTCCCGCGTCGCTACGACGACTACAGTCGGATGAAAACCATCCGGCAGCTCGAAGTGGGCGAAGAGGTGACGGTCATCGGCACGCTGGAGCGCATCAAGGCGGTGCGCATGAAGAGCGGCAAGATGCGGGTGGAGGCTTACCTGGGAGACGGAAGCGGACATCTGCGCCTGAACTGGTTTAACCAGCCGTGGATGGAGCAGCAGATCAATGAGGGCGAGCCGGTTGTGGTGAGCGGCAAGGTCGACCAGTACCTGGGGCGGCTGGTGATCAACTCGCCGGAGCTGGAGACGGTAGAACGTGACTGGCTGCACACGGGGCGCGTGGTGCCGGTCTACCCGCTGACCAAGGGGCTGAGCGGGCGCGTGATGCGCAACCTGATGAAGACGGTGGTGGACACCTGGACACCGCTGCTGTCCGATTACCTGCCGATTGAGATACGGGAAAACATCGACCTGATGGATTACGGGGACGCCATCGCGCAGGCGCACTTCCCGGACAGTGGGGAAGACCAGGAGGCGGCGCTGTACCGGCTGGCCTTCGATGAGCTTTTCACGCTGCACGTGGGGATGCTGCGGTGGCGGCACACCTGGCAGGCTCGCGAGGGGACGCCGCTGGCAGTAGATGACGAGTGGGCGAGCGCGTTTGAGAGCACGCTGCCCTACGAGCTCACCGGGGCGCAGCGGCAGGCCATCGCCGACATCCGGCACGACATGGCGAGCGGCATCCCGATGAACCGGTTGTTACAGGGCGACGTGGGCAGCGGTAAGACGGTGGTCGCGGCGCTGGCGATGGGCATCGCGGTGGTGAACGGTGTGCAGGCGGCACTGATGGCACCGACCAGCGTCCTGGCCGAGCAGCATTATGCCAACCTGACCGGCATCCTGGGGAACGCGCTGGGCGACGAAGTCACCGTCGTGCTGCTGACCGGATACACCGGCCAGCGCGAGCGGGAGATGATCTACGCGGGGTTGGGAGATGGAAGCATCCAGGTGGTGGTGGGGACACACGCGCTGATCCAGGAGGGGGTGGCGTTCAAGCACCTGGGGTTGGCCGTGATCGATGAGCAGCATCGCTTTGGGGTGGCCCAGCGCGGCGCGCTGCGTGAAAAGGCGGCGGGTGGCAACCCGCACCTGCTGGTCACGACGGCGACGCCGATCCCGCGCACGCTGGCGCTGACGGTGCACGCCGACCTGGACCTGACGGTGATCGACGAGATGCCGGAGGGGCGTGAGCCGGTCGAGACGCGGGTGCTGCAACCCAAGGAGCGCGAGCGGGCGTATGCGTTCATCCGCAGCCAGGTCGAGCAGGGACACCAGGCGTTCATCATCTACCCGCTGATAGAGGAAAGTGAAAACCTTGACGCGCGGGCGGTGGTGCCCGATTACGAGCGGTTACAGGGCGAGATCTTCCCCGACCTGCGCGTCGGTCTGCTGCATGGGCGTATGAGTGCGGACGAAAAAGAAGCGGTGATGGCCGACTTTTATCACGGCAGGAGCGACGTCCTGGCGAGCACAACCGTGATCGAGGTGGGCATCGACGTGCCAAATGCAACGGTGATGATGGTCGAGGATGCCAACCGCTTCGGGCTGGCGCAGTTGCACCAACTACGGGGACGCGTCGGGCGGGGCGGGCACAAAGGTTACTGCCTGCTGGTATCGGACAAGGCGTTCATCGACGGAGACGACCGGCTGAGCGCGATGGAAGAGACGAGCGACGGCTTCCGGCTGGCGCAGATCGACTGGGAGATGCGTGGGGCGGGAGATCTGTTGGGCACGCGCCAGAGTGGGCTTGGGATAATCCAGTTCGCCAACCTGATGGACGCGCGGCTGGTGGATCAGGTCCAACGGGAGGCGCGGGCGCTGTTGGAACGTGACCCGGAGCTGGCGCTGCCGGAGCACGAACTCCTGGCGCAGCGCACGGAGGGGCTATCGCGCGGGGGGGACATCAGTTGATGCGGATAGCTTATGACGAATGGCTTATAGCTTATGGCTTATGGCGTATGGCATATAGCACGGAAGAACTGGCACGCAGGGGGGATGTCAGTTGATGCGGACAGTAACCAGGGCAACCGGTAGGTTGCCCCTACTCAACAGCGGATGGCATATGGCTTATAGCCTATAGCATATGGCGTATGGCATATAGCATCCGGGCGACCAGCCGGTCGCCCCTACTCAACGGCATGGAGAATAAACTGAATGCATAAAGCTATCTTTCCCGCTGCCTTCGACCCCATCCACAGGGGACACTGTGACATCGCCATCCGGGCGAGCAAAATCTTCGACGAGGTGCTCGTCTCGGTGTACGACCGCCCGCTGAAGCACCTGCTTTTCTCGGTCGAGGAACGGTTGGAGATGGCGCGCGAGGCGCTGAAAGGCGTGCCCCGCATCCAGGTGGTGAGCTACAGCGGCCTGACGGTCAACTTTGCTCAGAAGATGGGAGCAAAGGTCATCGTGCGGGGATTACGCGTTTTCTCGGATTTTGAGTTAGAATTCCGTATGGCGTTGGCAAACCGCCGCCTGGCACCCGAAATCGAGATCGTGTGCCTGATGGCGAGCGAAGAACACATGCACCTTTCCAGCAGCTCGATCCGGGAGATCGCGTCGCTGGGAGGCGACGTGAGCAGCATGGTGCCACCCAACGTCAACAAGGCGCTACTTGCGTATTTTGCCGAATTGGGCGATGATGCACCTGGTTCGGTGGAAATGGTATCGCTGAGGGACTGATAGCAGGCGTGTTCGAGTGGTGTATTCGTGGGGGAGGCCCCGAAAGCCATCATATCTGGTAGATACGCACCCAAAGCCACGAACATACACGCCGGTGATAGAGAGTGCTTAAGACCGGGGAGAGGCCGCAGCAGGTGATCCGCCGGGAAGTTGATTCGCGGCAGCCCGATAACAGGACTTATTTCCCCCCGGTCAGGCACCCTGGTCGCGGTAGGAGAATTTCGCTTTTGGAGGAATTATTGTAAAATAGTTCCATCACTGTAGTGAGGAGGAGGCCAGAGTTGGACATTCAACACCTGGTGGATCGACTGGAAGAACTACTGAACAACGGCCGTCACCTCCCGTTCACGGCCTTCACGCTGATCGACGAGCAGCGCGCGTTAGAGCTGATCGATCAGATGCGCATCTCAATCCCGGAAGAGATCGAGAAAGCGAAGCGAATACTCCGGGAGCGGGATCGCATCCTGGCGCAGGCCAACGAAGAGGCGGCCCGCATCCGTGATCTGGCGAGGGAGAAGAGTGAGACGCTGATCCAGCGCGACGCGATCACGCAGGCCGCACAGGCACGTGCTGGCAGCATCATCGAGCAGGGCCGCCAGGAAGCCAACTCGATCCGCCACGAGGCCGACCGCTACGTGATGGACGTGCTTTCGGACCTGGAAGACGCGCTGATGCGCACGGTTACGGTGGTTCGCAACGGCATCGCGCACGTGGAGCAGGAAAGCTCGACGCGGGCAGCAACCATGCCACCGCAGACCGCACCGACCGACATCGACAAGCCTTCGACGCTGAAGAGTGAGCCGGTGCAGATCGAGCGGATCTCGTCGCGGCGGGAATAGCAGCAGCGCGAACGGCCTCCTGACCTCAACGCGGTTCGCCCCGCAAGATAGACGACATCGCAGAATGGGACATGCGCAGTACGCGCATGTCTTCTGTTTGCCGGGGGATGGTCAGCGCCCCTCCTCCACGCTGACGCGGCGGCAGGGAAGGGCCGGGCAAGACCGCTCAACTCACCTGAGTTCAGTCACCGATCTGCCAGCCGCTCTGCTCCCACGCGCCTCGCATGACCGGGTTGCGCCTCAGGTACTCGTCCACGACCGCCTTGGGGACACGGTTGAGGGGGCAGGAGAAGTTGACGCAGCGGGGGCAGACGTTCTTGACCAGGCTCCAGACGAAGCTCAGCACGCCCACTGCCGTGATCAGAAGCATGCCAAACTGGCGAGCGAGCGCCAGGAAGGGGAAGGGGAAAAGCACCAGGATCGCGGCACCCACCAGGAACTGCACCTTCTCAGAGGCGCTCATCGGCCCAGGATGAAAGCGCCAGATCTTGAGCACACCGTGGTTGGCGAGGCAGTGCAGAATGAGGCCCTTCTCGGCGTAGTAGGGGCAGTGGCGGCAAAGGACGCGGGCCTCCCAGACGATGAAGAAGAACAGCGCGAAGCCAAGCCAGCCCAGCAGATACCGGCCAAAACCCCCGCGCAGCATCCCGATCACGGCAGACACGGCAGCAGGCAGGCAGGCGACGAGGAAATACAGCAGGTCGCCCCAGTTGAAGCGACAGTTCAGCTTGGCGGTGATGGGACAATCCCGGCACGCGGAGATGGGCCGCCAGGTACAAACGTCGTGCGGGTTCGTGGAGCCGGTCGTGGGTGCGGTCACGATTTACCTCCAGGGGGTATGGATTGACAGGCAGCCCGCTACCCGGAATCGCGGGCAGCGCGCAGCGGGCAGAAGTCGTTAGCACAGACCTGGCAGATGGCGGTCCGGATCTGCACCAGGGCGATGGCGAACAGCACCAGGTAAACGGCCAGCAGCACGGGGTAGCGCCACAGCCAGAACAGGGGCAAAGCAACCATCAGCAGCAGCCCGATGCTCACGGCGGTCAGGGCGGCCCCGGTGTACGGCCCCGGTTGGCGGTTGGTGAGCGCCTTCGCCAGCAAGCCGGGAAGGACGTGCGCGCAGCAGTCCTGGCAAGGGCACTTAGCACAGAAAATGAAGATGGTCACCCCGTAAGCCGCCGCGCAGACCACCAGATACAGCACACCCCACACCCACGATACCAGGAACGCCGTCACTGCGGCGATGACGGAAGCCGCCAGCATCAGCGTCATGCTGATTATGCCATGTAATCTCGCGCTCATTGCCTGCTCACCTCCCTACCCCAAACAGGATGTCGGTCACCGCCAGAAACAGGCGGCTCTTTCCGGTTTTACCGGCTTCGTCCATCTCAGACTTCCTTCCCAGCTTCGGGCGCTTGCCCCTTCGGCTGCCGCCTGGGGAAAAAGGCGCCGGTGCGCTGGCGGTAGGCTTCGTACGCCTCGCCGTAGCGCAGGAGCAGATCTTTTTCTTCGGCCAGGCACCACCAGATCCAGACCGGCACCCAGATGACGCTGAAGAGTACCAGGAACGGCGAATTCAGCAGGAAGGCGATCACCCACCAGAGGGGTAACTCGCCGACGGCCATGGGGTGGCGGATCTTTTCGTAGATGCCGCCGTACATGACGTGCTCCTTCTTCGGGAGCATGGTCTCTTCCCCGGCGGCGAGCATGGCACGGCCCATCAGGTAGAGAGAGGGGATGCCGATGACCGCGGCGATGACAGCCAAGACCCAGTAGGGCCAGGGGAAGGTGCGGGGGAAGGGATCGATAGGCAGGGGATAGAACCGGTAGAGCACGTAGTTAGCCGTGACGACAAACATAAACATGCTGCTGACAAAGCGGCAGCGCGCACAGCGCTTATAGGCGACAGGACCGATCTTCTGCTCCAGCGCGGCGGGGCGGACGCTGAGCACGTAAAGGTACGTCATCAGCGCACCGACAACGATCAGGACGGCGAAGTTGATCCAGGCAATCACACAATTACTCCTTCACGCATGCACCAAGCCCAATATCTAGACCGATTGGTCTAGACCGACCGGTCAGTCTAGACCGTTCAGTCTATAAGATACACCTTTTTGGCCGCGATGTCAATGGGGGGAGAGTCAGCAAACGATTTCTTTCCCCCGGCGCTCGATGAGCTTTAACTATTTAATCCGGTCACCGTTTTTGCCCCCCACCCCCGTCCCCTCCCCCACATTCCGCGCCTTGACGGCGCTGGGGGGAGGGGAGAAGCCAGACGAAGCACATTCCTGTCATGGCCGGATAAAATACTCAAGGTGCATACGCGGGCCAGCCCCCGCAAGGAGACTTTGTGGCGACACTCGCGGCTGCGAGCGCCTGTAGCCGGGCAGATTTATCTCCCGGCGAACGACGTGCCTCTCTGACAGCTTGCTCGTGCACCCAGAAAAAAGTGACGTGGCGCGGGGTCACAGGCTGCTTGACACCTCTGAGCGGCCCGCTATAATCTGCTAGGCCCGGCGCCGAGCCGGGTAAACATCGTGACCAGGAGTGAAACATGGGCGCGTTACCGAAGCGCAAAATATCCAAAGGGCGACGCGGTCGCCGCCGCCAGCACGACAAGCTGACGCCGCCCCACCTCGTGATCTGCGACAACTGCGGCGAGATGAAGCGCCCGCACACGGTATGCCCGGCATGCGGACACTACCGGGGCCGCGAGATCTTCGAGGTTGAAACGTAGATCGGGGCCAAGTGCACACTACTGCCTGCCCGGGCCGTGTTTCCACGCGGGAGCACGGTCTTTTCGTTTTGAGAATAGCACCACACCAGGAGAGGGATCATGCTGGACCAGGCAATAACCGCTCTCGTCTTCCCCGGACAAGGCTCGCAGATGGTTGGGATGGGGGCGGCGCTGGTGGCACAATACCGCGCCGCCCGGCAGACGTTTGAGCAGGCCGACGACCTGCTGGGTTACCCGCTTTCCAGGCTGTGCTTCGAGGGGCCGGAAGAGGCATTGAACGACACGGCCAACACACAGCCCGCGCTGTACGTGGCAGGCATCGCGGCGCTGCGCGCGCTGTACGAGGCGTGGGATGCCCCTTTCAAACCGGCCTACGCCGCCGGGCACAGCCTGGGTGAGCTGACCGCGCTGACGGCGGCGGGGGCGCTGAGCTTCTCAGAGGGATTGAAGCTGGTGCGGCGGCGCGGCGAATTGATGCGGGACGCCGACCAGCACAGTCCGGGCGGGATGGCTGCGGTGCTGGGATTGGAGATCGAGGCGGTTGAGAGGGTGTGTGCGGGGGCGCGGGAGGCGACCGGGGGGGTGATCGTGGTGGCGAACGACAACTGCCCCGGCCAGGTGGTGATCGCGGGGGATGAGGAGACGCTGGCGCAGGCGATGGAAAGCGCAGACGCAGCCGGGGCCAAACGCGTGATCCGGCTGCCGATCAGCATCGCGGCACACTCGCCGCTGATGGAACGGGCGGCGGCGGACTTCCGGGCGGCGCTGGATGAGACGGCCTTCCACGAGCCGGTGGTGCCGATCATCGGCAACACGCAGGCCAGGCCGCTGACGACGGTCGAGGAGGTGCGGGCCGACCTGAGCGCGCAACTGACCTCGCCGGTGCGGTGGACGGAGAGCGTGCGGGCGATGATCAAGGCGGGGATCACGACGTTCGTCGAGCTGGGCAGCAAGGACGTGTTGAATGGGCTGATCCGGCGCATCGACCGGGACGTGACACGCTACGTGGTCGACTCGCCGGAGGGTATTGCGGCGCTCAAGTAGGAAGACGGGCGAGGCATCCCGGCAGGAAGGCACACACGACCGGCCCCCGGCTTCCGGCACAGTTGAAGTCTAAGATAAGCGATGGTACAATCGCCCCGCTCTCACATGCATCGCCAACGGAGGACAAAAGGCATTATGACCAACCTGAGTGACCGGGTCGCAATCGTGACCGGTGCGTCGCAGGGGATCGGGCGCGCGATCGCGGAGGAACTGGCGCGGCGCGGCGCGACCGTCGTCGTGAACTATTATCCCAGCGCAAGCGACGAGGCCAAAGCCGGAGAAGCCGTCAAGGCCATCGAGGGGGAAGGGGGGACGGCAACGGCCATCGTGGCCGACGTACGCAAGTACGAGCAGGTAGAAGAGATGGTCAAGCAGACCATCGACACGTATGGCAAGATCGACATCCTGGTCAACAATGCGGGTATCACGCGCGACATGATAATCATGAAGATGTCTGAAGAGAATTGGGACGCCGTGCTCGACACCAACCTTAAAGGCGCGTTCAACTGCTCAAAGGCAGTCGTCAGGGGCATGATACGCAAGCGCTACGGGCGGATCGTGAACATGAGCTCGGTTTCGGGCATCGCGGGCAACGCGGGGCAGACCAATTACAGTGCCAGCAAAGCGGGGTTGATCGGCTTCACCAAGGCGTTGGCGCGGGAGGTCGCGGCGCGGAACGTCACCGTGAACGCGGTCGCGCCCGGCTTCGTGCTGACCGACCTGACCAGGGATCTGCCGGACGAGCTCAAAGACGCGGCTGTGGAACAAACGCCGCTGGGACGGTGGGGCGAACCGGAAGAAATCGCCTACGCGGTGGCGTTTTTTGTGTCGGACGAAGCGGCCTACATCACCGGGCAGGTGCTGTCGATTGACGGCGGCATGATCATGGGTTGAGATCGGGCCAGGCACCGAGAGGTCAGGACAACGTATGGAACCACAGGACACCATCACCATCGCGCCCAGCGTGCTGATCATGACCACGCGGTACGCCGCCCTACGGGTTGAGGGCACGGCGCGGATGGGCACCATCCCGGCCCAGGTGGGTCACCTGCTGCGCGGCCACCCGATGGGCACGGGCGTGGTGCTGGACATCGACGACAACACGGTCAGGGTCGAACTGTACCTGGTCGTGAAACCCGGCGTGAGCATGCGTGAGGTCAGCCGCGAGGTGCAGCGCTCGGTGACACGCTCGATACAGGACCTGATCGGGATGGACGTAAGTGCCGTCAACGTGCACATCGAGGATGTCGACTACTCACCCGATGCGCCCCCTACGACCTGAACATCGATCCCACAAGGGGGAAGAAGGATTTGCAGGCACGCCGTAAGGTTCGCGCCGTGGCTCTCCAGGCCCTATACGAAATCGATTGCGCGGCGCACGTCGCCGACGAAGTCCTTGAGAGACACCTCCAGGCAAACACCTTGAGCGGTGAGTTGGAGGTGTTTTTGCGCGACATTGTGTACGGTGTGCTGGAACACAAGCCCAGGCTGGACGAAATCATCCAGCGCTACGCTCCAGAGTGGCCGGTCAGCCAGATGGCAATCGTTGACCGCAACATTTTGCGGATAGCGATCTACGAACTGGAGATCGACAAACAGACGCCCACCAAAGTAGCGATCAACGAGGCGGTCGAACTGGCCAAGACTTTTGCCAGCGATAGCGCGCCGCGCTTCGTCAACGGCGTGCTGGGGACGCTGGTCTCCAAATCTGGCGAACTGGACGATCTCCCCGACGACGAAGGAGCAGACTCTTAGCAGGCGGCGGCGCTGCCTGTCGACAGGACACAGGGACGTATTGTGGACACGTTATGCGGCGTTGGTCTACCGGAACTGATCGTCCTCGCACTGCTCGGATTCGTGGTGATCGGGCCGGAGCGCTCACGCGAGGTAGCCCTCAAACTGGGCCGCTTTATCCGGACCCTCACCACCTCCGGCTGGTGGAGCGATTTCAACCAGATCGCCGCCGCGATACGCGACCTACCCGGCACACTGGTTCGCATGGCCGAACTGGAAGAGACGCAGGCCGAGCTACAGCGCACGGTCAGCGAAATCGACCAAGCCTCTTCCCGGATTAGATTCGGCGTGAACGGATCACAGACTCCGGCAGCGGAGGCAGAACCCACCGCCAACCCTTGGGGCATCGAGCGCCCGGCTGCGGACACGGCACCCACACCATCGGCTGAGGAAGAACCCCAGGATCCCCCGGCCTCTCCGGAAGACAACCAGGCCCCATGATCTTCGAGCTGCTCAATAAACTGCCGCGCCTGCCGATCAGCATTGAAGCTGCGCTGCTGCTGTCGGTGCTGCTGGTGAGCCTGGGGGCGGCGCTGGTCGCGCTGATCCGCAACCGGGGCGTGTTGAGCGCACCAGCCGACGACGACAGTGACATGGGCACGATCTTCGAAAACCCGTCGTCGCTCATGCCGCACGTGATCGAGCTGCGAAACCGCCTGATCCTGAGCCTGATCGGCATTGTGATAGGGACCGTCGCGGCGGCGGCGCTCACGGAGCAGATCCTGCGCCTGCTGGCCGAACCCATCGGCGGGTTGGGAGCGGTGCAGGCGATCCGGGTGACGGAAAACGTGAGCGTGTTCTTCCGCATCGCGATCACGGCGGGCATTATCCTGGCCTCGCCCTACGTCATCGCGCAGTTGTGGATATTCATCGCCGCCGGGCTTAAACGAAACGAGCGCCGGACATTCTACCTGCTGTTCCCCTTCGCACTGATCCTGTTCCTCTCAGGCGTGGCCTTCTCCTACCTGGTGATGCTGCCGGTAGCGGTGCCTTTCCTGACAAGCTTCATGGGCATCAGCACCATGCCCACGCTGGACGACTACATCAAGTTCATGACCACGGTCATGCTGTGGGTGGGCGTCAGCTTTGAGCTGCCGCTGGTCATCTTCGGGCTGGCAAAGATGGGGGTGGTCAACACCAGGATGCTCATCCAGAACTGGCGCATCGCCCTGATCCTGATTGCCATCCTCTCGGCCATCGTCACTCCGACGCCCGATCCGATCAACATGGGCATCGTAGCCGCACCATTGATGGTGCTGTATCTGCTGAGCATCGTGCTATCGCTGTTTGCATGAGGTGAGGGAGTCGACCTTCGCCCCCTTGCAGGTAAAGAATGGTGAGCCTGGTTTATGTGTACGTCTGGTTACACGAGCCTCGGGCTTTTTGAGAGGAGCCACCGGGGCTAAATGATCCCTCCTGTCACGTATATCACCTCGGCCCGGTTCCTCGATTAGCAGCCCGGCTGCACACCGCTGTGCAGTGGCAAGGGCTATTGATCTACAGGAGACAACATGACACGGACACGCGTGATCATCATGGGAGCCGCCGGGCGCGACTTCCACAATTTCAACACCTACTTCCGAAACGACGAGCGGTACGAGGTGGTCGCGTTCACGGCGGCACAGATCCCCGGTATCGAAGACCGGCGGTACCCGGCCAAACTGGCGGGCAAGCTCTACCCGAAAGGTATCCCGATCCACGAAGAAGAAGACCTGAGCAGGCTGATCAAGGAACACCAGGTGGAGCAGGTCGTCTTTGCCTACAGTGACACCTCACACACATACGTGATGCACAAAGCCTCAGAGGTGCTGGCGGCAGGGGCGGACTTCCGGCTGATGGGGCCAGACGCCACCCAGCTTAAGAGCAGCAAGCCGGTGATCGCGGTGTGTGCGGTGCGCACGGGGAGCGGCAAAAGCCAGACCACGCGGCACGTGGCGTCGGTGCTGCGCGAGATGGGCAGGCAGGTGGTCGTGATCCGGCACCCGATGCCATACGGTGACCTGGTCAGGCAGACGGCCCAGCGCTTCGCCGACTACGCCGACCTGGACCGGTACGAATGTACCATCGAGGAGCGTGAGGAGTACGAGCCGCACATCAACAGCGGTATGGTGGTGTACGCGGGCGTCGATTATGAGAAAATCCTGCGTATGGCCGAGGAGGAGGCCGACATCATCATCTGGGATGGCGGCAACAATGACTTCGCCTTCTACGCGCCGGACGTGCACATCGTGGTGGCGGACCCGCATCGGCCCGGCCACGAAGTAAGCTACCATCCCGGAGAAGCCAACCTGCGCATGGCGGACGTGGTGGTGATCAACAAGGTGGACACGGCAGACTACGAGAACGTGCTGGCGGTGCGGGGCAATGTGGAGGCGCTCAACCCCGGCGCGACGATCATCGAGGCGGCCTCGCCGATCTTCGTGGACAACCCGGAGGCGATCAAGGGGAAGCGCGTCCTGGTGGTTGAGGATGGGCCGACGCTGACACACGGGGAGATGGCTTACGGGGCGGGAGTGGTGGCCGCGCAGCGCTTCGGGGCGGGTGAGATCATAGACCCGCGCCCGTTCGCGGTGGGGTCGATCGTCGAGACGTATGCCAGATACCCGACGACGGGGAACGTGCTGCCGGCGATGGGGTACGGCTCCGGGCAGACAACAGAGCTGGAGGAGACGATCAACAACTCGGATGCGGATCTGGTGATCGCGGCGACGCCAATCGACCTGAGCCGCATCGTCAACGTCAGGCTGCCGATGGACAGGGTGCGCTACGAGCTGCAACCCATCGGCAGGCCGACGATGGCTGACGTGCTGACGGCCCGGTTCGAGGCGTAGCAGTGGTAGGCGGCCCACATAAAACGGACAGCCCGGCGTCGCGGGGCCGACTCGCGGCGGGGTGGTTCGCTTTGAAGGCGCTGTACGGGGAGCACCGCAGCTTTGCCCAGTTGGTGGCGCTGTTTGGGGCGTTCCGGGTGCTGGCGGTGCTCTTCGTACAGCCGGGTGGGTTCATGGTCGCGGGGACGCCCGACCAGTTCTTCTACCATGCGATGGGCGGATTGGCGGCGGGCGGGCGGTATCCTTACCTGGATTACTGGAGTGAGTTCCCGCCGATCTTCCCCTGGTTGATCGTGACGGCGTATAAACTGAGCCTGCTGATCCCGGCGTGGGCGAGTGGTATGCTGTGGTTTAACGCGATCCTGAGGTGGTTGATGCTGCCTTTTGACGTGGGATCGCTGGTATTGACCTACGCGACCGTCGAGAGGCTACATGGCAGAGAAAAGGCGCTCCAGGCGGCGCAGGGCTTCGGGCTGCTGTTTGTGGGGCTGTTCGTCTCATTGGGCTGGTTTGACAGCGTGGTGGTGTTCTTCGTGCTGCTGGGGTTGTACGGGTTGGTAGCCGACAACCCGACCCTGACGGGGCTGGGGATCGGGTTGGGGTTCGGCATGAAATTGTTCCCGCTGGCGATCCTGCCCGCCGCCGTGCGCGTCTTTGCTGGGCGGCGCAGGCTGCTGATGCTGACCGGCGTCACGGTGCTGTGCGTGGTGGTGATCTTCGGGCCGTTTTTGATCGCCAGCCCGGCCAACACGCTGGCCTTCTTCCGCACACTGGCGGGGCGCTCGCCGTGGGAGACAGTCTGGGCGCTGGTGGAGGGATACCCCGGCGCGGGGGTGGTCGCGCCGCTCGACATTCGCGGTGACCCGGCGACGGCCAACTGGGTTCCCACAGACGCCGTGCCCTCGTCGCTGCCCTGGGTGTGGATCGCGTTGGCGTTCGGCGGGCTGGGGTTATACCTGTGGACGCGGCGGATCGAGTGGGGAGAGCCGCGCCGCAGCACGGCCTTCGCAGGGCTGACGACGGGGATGATGCTGTTGTATGCGAAGGGGTACAGTCCGCAGTGGAACATTTATCCGGCGGCGCTGGCGATCACGCTGCTGCCGGGGATGCGGGGAGTGTTCTACGGGGTGGCGTTCAGCGTTTTGACAGTGCTGGAGTGGCCGGTGGCCTTCATGATGTTTGGGGAGGCGAGCGGCTTTCTGGTGGCGGTGATCGTCGCCCGCACGGCGCTGACGGTCATCCTGTGCGTGGAGTTCGCGGCGGTGGTGTATCCCGGCGCGGGGTGGCTGGCGCAGGTCGCGCGGCGGCTGCCCGCGTTGGCGGCGGGTGGGTTGGTGGTGGCAGGATTGATCGGGGTGGGACCGGCGTTTGCCGGTTACCGGGCGGCGCGGTTGGCAGATGAACCGCTGCGACCGCTGATCGAGGGGTGGGAGGCGGACACGGCCAACCGGCAGGTGATCATCACCGCGCAGCCGATGATCACGGAGCGGTTGACGCCGCTGCTGCCGGGACACGTCACGCTGCACCACCTGCCCAATGCGCACGGCAAGGCGTGGGTGGAGCCGGGTGCGTGGTTGGACGCGGTGGTGGAGGAAGATGAGCCGACCTTCGTGTGGTTCGTGCAGGAGCGGAGCCAGGCCGAATACACGGCGCTGAATGACGTGATCGACCGGCACCTCTCGGAACGGCACTGCAAATTGTGGGATGCGTGGCACGAGACGGCGCGGGCGTCGGTGTACCTGGTCGGACACTCCGTGCCGGAGGTGGATATGGACATCACGTTTGGGGAGGCGATCCGGCTGGTGGGTGTGGGGTTGGGAGAGTGGACTCTGCCGGGCACGGGGGCGTGGTGCGTCACGTTGAGATGGGAGGTGATCCGGGCCGTCGAGGGAGATTATGCGGTCGTCATGCAGATGCGCGACCGGGATGGGGCGCTGCACCTGGAGCACCAGTTGGAGCCGGTGGGGGGAATGTGGCCCACGTCGACGTGGGTGGTGGGG
>CAZRXG010000051.1:0-23377 GCA_964603985.1 uncultured Anaerolineae bacterium
GATATGCAGCTTTGCTCCTTTCTGCCTGAGGAGCGGCCTCACTGCACGGACGCTCGCAGGCCGGTAGTCTGGTTGGGTCGCTGCGGGCGCAATGACCGTGCGCCTGCGTAGAACCCATGTTCTATCCATTATAGCACAAATGAGCGGGGTGTCAATTGAACGTTTGTTCGAATGTGGTTAGGGGTGGGTTGGAAGGGAGCGGTTAGCGATTGGCGGTTAGCTGTCAGCGGCCCTCACCCCCGCCGAATCATACTCGTAATGCTTGCCGTAGTCGGCCTTACCTCTGCTCTCAACCTGCTTGTATGCCCATCAAGGTATGAGCTTGGTCGGGATCAGTTGAATGCCATCTCCCTCCGCACCACACAACAGCAACCGGTCTCCCCATCCCCAAAGTACACCATCACTGTCAAGAGCTATCGTATGGTACCGACCGGCAGCAATGATTACTATGTTGTGTAGATTGGGAACCTTGACAGGAATGGGGCCGTCTTCTGTGTTGCCTATGCCGAGCTGTCCAGTATCGTTTGCACCCCAAGCCCAGACCGTTCCATCCTGGGCGACCGCCAGGCTATGACGGCCACCAGCAGCAATGGCTATGATGTGGGGAAGTCCACTTATTTGTACAGGAGTTGTGGCAAATGGGTTATCGCCTGGTAGAGAGACGCCAAGTTGACCTCGATTATTATTTCCCCAAGCCCAGACTGTCCCATCCTGTGCAAGGGCTAAACTATGAGAAATCCCGGTCGCAATAGAGGTAATTCCATCCAGATCCCTGACTTGAACCGGAGCCAATCTCGTATCGGTCGTTCCATCGCCAAGTTGCCCAAAATCGTTGCCGCCCCAAGCGAATACCACCCTGTCGTCTCTCAAGGCCAGCCCATAACTCCCTCCCCCGGCAATCTCCAGAATACTGGACAGGTCGGGAAGTTTAGCGGGCTTTGGTCTGCTTATAGTGGTGCCATCACCAAGTTGACCGTGCTCATTATTGCCCCAAGTCCAGACCGCACCGTCGTTTGTAAGGGCCATACTATGGTGCAAGCCAGCAGCAATTTCGACAGCGCCGTTGATACCTGGGATTCTGACCGGCTCAAATTGGGGTTCGGGGTCCTCCAGTCCAAGCTGCCCATGTGGATTATAGCCCCAGGCGAAGACCTCACCCGCTTGGTTAACAGCCAGGATGTGATTGGCGCCGTTTGCGGCACTGATGATAGTCTCTGTAGATAAGACTTGTTCGGGCGTACCTCCATGCCCTCCCCACAGTTGACCGTCTGCCGTCAAGAGCATTGTCAGGTCCCCCCCACTACCTACAATAACCGTTGCCACCTCAAGCTCTGGAACTGGCGGGGGAGATATGGTAGGCAATGTCTGTCGTGTGACCTCCACGCCTCCTGTCGGGGTTTGCGAAGGTGCAGAAGGAGGAGGCGTAGGTGGCTCCTCTGTGTTGGTTGGCGACAGTGGGGCTTCAAGTTCTCCAGCAGTTCCAGAACAGGCAGCCAGCGTACATATCATAAGGCCAGCCATCGACCGACCGACTTTGCTGCCGCAACGCAACACCAGTGAGATTGGTTTGGGAATCATACAGCACCCCAAATGGTTTCTGGCAAAATGCTCTTATTGGGTGGGCTTCTGCCCGCATATAGTAGAAGAATTGGCCGGGGGACGCCAGCCGCAGCTTCGAACTCGTCCGGGGTGAAGCGGCGGCACAACGCTGCTTTCCCCCTGTGAAGCCCAACGGCTCATCCGTCCCCTATGGGGGACTCGGCGGAGCATCGGGTGTAACGTCTGCGACACGAACCTTACTGTCGGGGCTGGAGGTAACCTATCTAGCTGCGGTGGTAAATGTCGAATACAGTCGTGCGCCATTCCCCGGCAAGCTGAGTCCCTAGATGATCCAGGCGCGCTTGCAGCCTATCCCGCTTGCTCTGAGGAACTGCCCGTAGATCCGGCACTTCATCCGTAAGCTGAGCTACCACGGTGTCAAATCTATGCTTGTTCGACCGGTACGTGTGAAAGAAGCTCGTATTCCGGATTAGCTCTTCACTCATCAATCGGTCGAACTCGTCTGAAACGCGCACGAACCAGGTGCAGTAGAAGAAGTAGAACCAGGTGCCTGTTTCAAGGCTATCATACTCTGAGTGCGCCCATTGTGATGCGTCGCCGAATGCGTCCCAGACCCGGTGTATGTAGGCGTCTCCAACATCAATCAGGGCGTGCCCGTGCAGCCGTTCAAGATCGCCGGAACGATACTTTTCATCGCCCAACCATACAGCAAGATCGCCCGCAGCAAAAAACCAATCCGCGCGATCCAACGCTTCCCCCGACAGCTCGTCAGCCAGGTAGAATGCTCCAATCAGGGCTTGAAAGAGATCGCATGCGATAGAGTACACCGCGCCAGCGTTCATAACACCCCCTGTACAAATCGATGCACCTTGATAAGCGGGGGGGGCAATTGGACATCCGTCCGATCAGGGTTGGGGTTGAGTCAGCGGGCGTCCCCGCTGATTGGTTCCCGATCCTATGCTCCCTGAAGCAGCACGCTCATACCTACAAAGATAATTGAATTAGCTAAAACAGCTTTGATCAAATTGACGTACATAGTACGTTTGCGTATGAGCGCTGCGCCAGTTCTGCTTACTTCCAGTATCCTCGAAAGCCTGTGACGGCGTATAAAATCAACAGTGATAGGCTCCTTTTGTTCTGCCAAAAAGATTTCAAACTCTGAAGATGTGATTGGCGGACGGCTAAACAGGAAAAGAAAGCTGCCAAAGACTGATAGGATCAAAAGCACCACTGCAATGGTACTGAAAACATGCCCAATTCCAGTTGGGGGCGTAGGTAAAGCCAGCATTAAACTTACGACGATAGCGGCAACTGTCTGCACATGTTGCGTTTCGTCACGAAGTCTGGCATTAGCTTCAACGGCATTGGAATGTAGAGCGCCGATTTCGGCGAGAGCCAACTCCAGTGTATCTCCTGATAGATTCGTCAAGTCGTTTTGAGCATCGTGTGAGGGTTTCATCTTCCTTTTTGCTCCTTGGATTCCCGGATGGTTTTACTGCCTGCAATAGTAGAGGAAGTGGCCGGGGGACACCAGCCGCAGCCTCGAACTCAGCCGGGGCGAGGCGGCGCGGCGCTGCTCCCAGATGATGTGTGGAGGTTGGTGGAGCAGGTTGCATGCCCACACATCCAACCAGTATCACAACTATTCCTGGTAGTACTGGTAATCGAAGTCTTGCACGATAGGGCATGCTCGTTTTCCCTCCACAGCAAAGTCCCCCACACTTCTTATTTCGTTATTCGATGTTTGACGCAGTCGCACGCAAAAAACTCCGCTGAGCAGGGGGTTAGGGTGTCCAGGTCAAATTATTTCCAGAAAGCACATCAGTGTCTGGTACTGGGTGTGGAAGGTAGTCGGGTGCCGAAGCTGTGTATAAGCCGCCAACACTCCACCATGCCCTGAATAAGCCATCCTCAGATATTGCTACAGAAGGACCAGGGAGGGCATCGGGAAGGTCAGTGACGAATTCTCCTTGCAGGGTAATTCCCATCACCGGGGCCCCTCCGTACGGCCTTATCAGGAACATGTCTGCATATGGATCCCAACGCAAATCGCTTCCCCCAAATGGATCATCCGAAATGTGGCGGATTGAGTTCTCGGAGACAAGATAAACTCCGACGCCCCAATCCGGCGCGAGGTGACAGGCTTCGACGCTGTATTCGCCAATTGAAACCAGGTACACATTATGCTGCAGACTGTAAGCGATATTTAAAAAGCACCTGGGTTCTAATTCGGTGACCGTGCCTGTAGTGACGTTGATAGCTCGCAGGCCGTACTCAAAGCCATATGCTCCACCACTATAGGCAACCACGGTGTCCACTGCAATCCAGCCGATGAACTTCGTTGCTCTTGCTCCCTCAAGCTTGATGACCTGCTCGCCATCCGGACTGGCTGCCCATACACCCGATACCGGCTCATAGAACCCGCCAGAGTGCCCCCAAATTCCTTTTGCAGTGTGCAGTATCCAGCGACTGTCAGGCGACCACAGCAGTTGGAATGCGTTGTCAGACTCAGAGCTGAGTCGACGCACAATACCTGTTGTCAGATCGTAGCTGTAGACATCTGCGGAGAGTCCATCCATCGCACCAACAAAGGCCAGCCACTTTCCATCAGGCGACCATTGGAGGCTTCCCTCCCAACTGATGGCGCTCGCGATCCCATTTACTACCCAGTAGTTTGAATCCTCATCGTTCGGATCCTGATCGGTGTATGCTGTTTCGGACGACGTCAGAGGGGTGACGTTCTCTATTTGACCTCCCGGCAGTGTCACAATAGAGAGTTCCAGATCTGTTGGCCGCGCGCCATCTGATGTAACGTATGCAACATGAACTTCGCCTGCCGCAGTCCGGGAACTGCTGACTGCAAACAGTCGTGTATAGTCATTGTTGAGCCGGGTAAGGCCTGTTCCATCTGCGTTGACCGCCCACAGATACCGTGGGGATGAGTTACGAGCAGCAAAAACCAGCCATGGGCCTTCTGTTGACAACGGGACTGTTGGTGTCATGGTTGGTGTGGGGACAGACGTGGATGTGGGAGCAGGTGTGTTTGTGGGGAACTGCGTTGCTGTCTGTGGGGTGGCAGTGGTGGTCACCGTTGCCGCTTCCAGATGATGCGTGGGGGTTGGCGGAGCAGGCCGCACGGCCACACATCCAACCAGTATCACAACCATTCCCGATAGTATTGTTAATCGAAGTCTTGCACTATAGAGCATATTCATCCTCCCTCCGCAGCAAAGCCCCCCACACACTTCTTATTTCGTTATTCGATGTTTGACGCAGTCGCACGCAAAAAACTCTGCTGAGCAGGGGGTTAGGGTGTCCAGGTCAAATTATTTCCAGAAAGCACATCAGTGTCTGGTACTGGGTGTGGAAGGTAGTCAGGTGCTGAAGCTGTGTATAAGCCGCCAGCACTCCACCATGCCCTGAATAAGCCGTCCTCAGATATTGCTACAGAAGGATTTGGATCGGAAGCCGGGATCTCCTCAACAATTTGCCCATCAGGTAAGATGAGGTATTCGGGCCTTCCGCGGGGACCGTTGACCACAAATGCATCCCATTCAGATGCCCACTGCAGGCTATAGCTCCAGACAGGAACTTCCACTGCCTCTTCAGTTTTCGGGTCAATTATCGGGAGTTTATTGGCGGTACCAAAGGTTGGCTGGTCAGCGACACGTCGGTTACTGACATCGGAGACTAGATACAGACCGGGAACCCATTCTGGCGGAAGATCGCAGAAGATAACGTCAAACTCTGTCACAGAAACGAGAAAGATCCTGTGCTCATTGCTGTAAACTACATCACCGAAGCAGCTTGGCCCGAGTTGGTCAATGGCTCCACTTGTGATATTGACAGTACGTAGACCGCGTTCAGAGAGATATCCACCGCCGCGATAGGCAGCAACCGTATCTTCGGTAACCCAACCGAGAAACTTCGTCGCTTTGGCACCTTCAAGCTGAATGACCTGGGCACCATCCGGGCGGCTGGCCCATACACCAGATACCGGCTCATAGAGTCCGCCACAGTGCCCCCAAAGTCCTTTTGCGGTATACAGTATCCAGCGACTGTCAGGCGACCACAGCAGCTGGAATGCGTTGTCGGATTCAGAGCTTAGGCGTCGCACCCTTCCGGTTGCCAATTCATAACTGTACACGTCAGTAGAGATCCCATCCATAGCACCGACGAATGCCAGCCACTGTCCGTCCGGTGACCATTGGAGGCTATCCTCAAGAGTAATAGCATGAAATATGGCCGTCACCGTGTCATAATTTGAATCCTCATCATTGGGATCCTGGTCGGTGTATGTAGTTTCGGGAGAAGTCAGCGTAATGACTTCTTTTTGACCACCCGGGAGTGTCAGTAGAGAGAGTGTCAGCTCGCCAGCACCTAAACTGCTTGAAGCTATGTAGGCAATATGCGCCTGGCCAGTTACATCAATTAAGCTGCTCACCGCAAACAGATGGACAAATTCATCACTATTGCTAAGCTGAACCGGGCCTGTGCCATCTGGATTGACTGCAAATAAGTGGCTGACCAACCAGTTGTCTTTTGGCGAAGCAGAAGATATCAGCCATGGGCCTTCTGTTGACAACGGGACCGTTGGTGTCATGGTTGGTGTGGGGACAGACGTGGATGTAGGAGCAGGTGTGTTTGTGGGGAGGTGCGTTGCTACCTGTGGGGTGGCAGTGGTGGTCGCCGTCGCCACTTCCGGATGATGTGTGGGGGTTGGCGGAGCAGGCTGCACAGCCACACATCCAACCAGTGTCGCAACTATTCCTGATAGTATCGTTAATCGAAGTCTTGTACGATAGGGCATGTTCATCCATCCTCCCCAGCAAGGCTCCCCATCTCTGCATCCGTGTCGGATACTCCAATCTGTACCATCGTCGTAAAGAAAATACAATCTGAACCCAAGACAGCTCAATAGATTGATCTAGCTTTAGAGACTCCAGGAGTAACGTAAACCGGCGTATGTTCGCTGCCAGTGTCGAGTTTGCCTGACCAAACCCCCCTGTGAGCCTGACGGCTCATCCGTCCCCCCATGCACGGGGGGACTCGGCGACGCGCTGCTTCCTCACGACCAACCGCCGCGCCCGTGCCGGAATCTGGCTGGCAAACCCACCGGCACGGTGTAGAATTGTCTGACCAGAGTTTCGCAGGGTCTTGTTTAGCCGGGCACACACCGGCTAAAGCTGGCATTAACCACCAGGAACCGATCCGTATGTCCGACCCACTCAGTGATAAAAACGTCGTCGTCCTCGGCCTGGCACGGCAGGGCACCGCACTGGCCCGGTGGCTGTGCGCCGTCGGCGCGAAGGTGACGATCAGCGACCTGCGCGGCGCCGACCAACTGGCCGACCGGATGGCGGAGCTAGAGGACCTGCCGGTCACCTACGTGCTGGGCGAGCACCCGCCCTCCCTGCTCGACGGAGCCGACCTGCTGTGCCTCTCCGGCGGCGTGCCCATCGACGCGCCCATCGTCCGGGAGGCGGTGAAGCGCGGCATCCGGCTCAGCAACGACGCCCAGATCTTCGTCGAGCGCTGCCCGTGCGACCTGATCGGCATCACCGGCTCGGCGGGCAAGACGACCACCACCGTGCTGGTCGGGGCGATGTGCGAGGCGGCGGGGATGCTGCCCTGGGTCGGGGGGAACATCGGCAACCCGCTGATCGACGACCTGGCCTACATCCGCCCCGACGACATCGTGGTGATGGAGCTGTCGAGCTTCCAGCTTGAATTGATGACCAGCAGCCCGCACGTCGCGGCGGTGCTCAACATCACGCCCAACCACCTCGACCGCCACGAGACGATGGAGGCTTACATCGCGGCCAAGGCCCGCATCCTCGAAAGCCAGATCGTCGGCGATACGGCTGTGCTGGGTTACGATGACCCCCACGCCGCCGCGCTGGCCGACCGGGTGGAGGTGGAACTGGCGACCTTCAGCGGGCGCGTGCCGGTCGACGTGGGCGCGTGGCTGGTGGGTGACAGGTTGGTCTGCCGCCCGCACTTCCACCTGCCGATGGAGCCGGTGTGCACCGTCGACGAGATCAACCTGCGCGGCTACCACAACGTGCTGAACACGCTGGCGGCCTGCGCCATCGCCGGGGCCGCCGACGTGCCGGTCGAGGCGATGTGCGAGGCCATCCTGAAGTTCAGGCCGGTCGAGCACCGCCTGGAGGTCGTGCGCGAGGTCGAGGGTGTGACCTACGTCAACGACTCGATTGCCACCGCGCCGGAGCGCGTCGTGGCGGCGCTGGAGGCTTACGCCGACCGGCCACTGGTGCTGCTGCTGGGCGGGCGCGACAAGAAGCTCCCCTGGGAGGACATGCTGCAACTGGCGCTGCGGCGCTGCCGGGCGATCATCACCTTTGGCGAGGCGGGCATGATGATCGCCGAGAAGGCGGCCCAACTGCGCGTGTTTCGGGGCGGAACCACGCTGATTGAGCAGGTTGACCGGCTGGCGGAGGCGGTCGAGATGGCCTCGGCGCTGGCCCGCCCCGGCGACGGTGTGCTGCTCGCGCCGGGCTGCACCAGCTTTGACGCGTATGAGGACTTTGAGGCGCGCGGGCGGCACTTCAGGGAGCTGGTGAGCAGGTTGTAGGGTTAGCGGGCTGCCGGGGCGTGTTCGAAGGTTGGTGGGATTGGGGCGAATACGCAGGTTCGCCTCTACAGGCAAATCAGAACGCACCCGGCACCAGACACAGGATATTCCTATCACAATGAAATCCCTTCCCCGCATCATCCTGGGCACCCTGAGCCTGGCCTGCCTGGCTGCCGGGGGCTTCATGCTGGCGCATCGCTCTGGCTTTGGCTGCGGCCCGCTGATCCTGGGGCGCTACTCGCTGCCGGTGCTGATCGTGCTGGTCGGGCTGCTGGTGGCGGGTGGAGTAGGGATGGTGGCGACGCTGGCGCTCAGTCGGGAGCGGGTCGCCGCCATCGTCAGCCGTCTGGTGCTGCTGGGCTTTGGGGTCGTGCTGGCGCTGGTGGCGGTTGAAGGGGTGGTGCGCATCACCCAGGCCGAGGAGCGGCCCACCGTCGAGAAGCTGCGTATCACCAGTCACGAGGTGATCGGCTCGTGGCGTCCGGCCAATGCCACGCTTGAGTGGGACGGGCAGACGTTCGAGACCGACGGGAACGGCGTGATCGTCCGCACGCCAGAAGGCAACACGCCTCCGCCCAGCGCGCGCCGGGTGATGATGGTCGGCGACTCGTACCTGGAGGGCGTGCAGGTCGCGCCGGACGAGAACATGAGTGTGCTGCTCGGTCGCTATCTGGGCGAGAGGGGGCGGGAGACGTATCACGTGCTCAACCTGGGGATGAGCGGCTTCGGGCCGCTGCGCTACCTGCTGGTTTACCGCACGTTCGCCCCGGCCTACCGGCCCGACATCGTGATCGCGGCCCTTTACGTCGAGAATGACTTCGCCGACGACGCCCGCCTGTACCATCAGGGGCGCATCGTCACGGACAAGGCGGGGGAGATCGTCGGGCTGCGCCCGGAGGTCGACCTGGAGCGGATGGAAGTGTGGCACGCGCGCAAGGGCACCCTCCACCTGGAGAGCGGAAAAAGGCTCCACCTGTGGCCGCCGCGTCTGATCGACTTCGCGCGGCAGAAGATCGTCACGCCGATCTGCGTGCTGCTGAACGCGCGGTCGCAGAGTGCGGGCGTGGCGACCGTCCCGGAGTACCTCCAGCACACCGACTCGGCGATCTACGGCCCGCTCGCGCCGGAGGACGTGGAGAACGTCGAGCGGACGTTGAGCTACCTCGAAGCGCTGCACCGCGAGGCCACCGACGCCGGGGCCGAGGTATACTTCGTGATCATCCCGGAGATGCACCAGGTCGATGGCGGCGTGATCGCCTACCAGCCCTCGACCCAGCCGCAGGAGATCCTGCTAACGTTCTGCGCGGAGGAGGGGATCAGGTGTCTTGACTTGCTCCCCATCTTCGAGGAACATAAGGATGAGACGCTGTACTTCCCGGCGGAGGGACACTTCACGCAGCGCGGGCACGAGCTGGCCGCACAGGCAATTGCGGCGTTTATCATGAAGGACGAGAATTAACAAACGATCCTCACCCCCATCCGCACCGGTCACGCCGGGATGGCCGTGGAGCCATCTCGCATAGTTGTAACACGAGGGAGAGGCGATGAAGATAGCCGTGCTGGCAAATCTAAAAGAGAACGCGCCGACCTGGGAAGGCATGTCGCCCGACCAGTGGGACGATCTGGACAGCCCGAAGACAATCAAGAGCATCATCAAAGCACTGGAGAGCGGCGGTCACCAGGCAGCGTTCTTCGAAGCCAGCATCCTGCCGCCGCACGACCTGATCGCGCGTTTGTGCGACTACCAACCCGACCTGTGCTTCAACATCGCCGAGGGACACTTCGGCGATGGCCGCGAGGCACACATCCCATCCATCCTCGAAATGCTGTGTCTTCCCTACACCGGCAGCAAGGTGCTGACCCTAGCGCTGGCGCTGGACAAGCCCTTGACCAAGCGCGTGCTGGCTTATCACGAGCTGCCCACGCCGGAGTTCCAGGTCTTCGGGAACGCGGACGACCCGGTCGACGAGGACCTGGTCGATGAGCGGGACGAGCTGCGCTTCCCGATGTTCGTCAAGCCCAGCCGCGAGGGGACGGGCATGGGCGTCAGCGCCGAAAGCGTGGTGCACACCGTCGCGCAGCTACGTGAGCGGGTGGGCGAGCAACTGAAGCGCTACAACCAGTCGATCCTGTGCGAGCGGTACATCAAGGGGCGCGAGATCACGGTCGGCATCGTGGGCAATCTAAAGCCCACCGACGCGCGCCGGTTGAACGACCGAACTGCGCCCAACGTCCTGCCCGACGAGCTGACCTTCTTCCCGCCGCTGGAGGTCAACCTGGGCGCATATGACGAATCCGAGGCCATGCTGTACACCAACCGCATCAAGGTGGAGCTGGCCGAGGATTTTCACTACCTGTGCCCCGCGCCGCTGGAGCCGGACGTGGAGCATGAACTGTACCGGCTGGCGGCGGCGGTCTTTCGCGTCACGGGCTGTTACGACGTTGCCCGCGTCGATTTCCGGCTGGCGGAGGAAGAGGACAACCGGCCCTACATCCTGGAGATCAACCCGCTGCCGGGCCTGAATCCCGGTTACAGTGACCTGTGCGTCGAAGCGCAGGCCGCCGGGTGGACTTACGAGCAGTTGATCAACACCATCGTCGACCTGGCGCTGGAGCGCGCCGCCGGGGAGCCGGAGCCGGTGGCAGGTCGAGACGACACCTGAAAGGTGGGTGATCTCACTCACCCTCACCCCGTCCCGGCGCGGTCTTTGACCGGCCTCGACTCGCTGGCAGACCGAGCGTAGCGAGGTCGGGGTGAGGGTAATAGAAGCGATGGATGCAGGAGCAACCATCATGACCACCACAACCCAACCCGCCGCCCGGCAGGGCGAAGACCTCGCCCCGCCCCCCCCAACCACGCTGGACTTCGACATTTACCTGGTGCTGGCGGTGTTCGCGCTGCTGGCCTTCGGCCTGCTGATGGTCTACAGCACCACCTTCGACTGGAGCTACCTGGATTTCGGCTCGCCGCTGCGCATCTTCCTCAAGCAGGTGCGCTCGGTGGTGATCGGGCTGGGGGGGCTGGTCGTCGCCTGGCGGATGGACTACCGCATCCTGCGCGACCGGCGCGTGGCGATGGCGATCATGCTGGTGGCGATTATCGCGTTGGCGACGCTGCTGATCCTCAGCCGCAACAGCGGCGGGCCGCAGCGCGCCTTCTTCCAGGGGTCGTACCAGCCGGGCGAGGCGGCCAAGCTGGCGGTGATCATCTACTTTGCGGCCTGGCTGGCCTCGAAGGGCGACAAGCTGCGCCACTTCGGGACGGGGCTGATCCCCTTCTCGCTGCTGGTCGGGCTGGTGGGCGGGCTGATCGTGCTGCAACCCGACCTGAGCACGGCGGCCATCATCGTGCTGACGGCCTGGACGATGTTCTTCCTGGCGGGCACCAACATCTTCCAGATCATCCTGGCCGGGGCCGGGGCGGGCTTCGTGGGCTGGACGCTCAGCACGCAGTTTGCCTACGCCCGTGACCGGCTGGTCGCACACGTCGCGGCCATGCAGGACCTGACCAAGGCAAGCTGGCACGTCCAGCAGGCGATCATCGCCTTCACCGCGCCGGGCAACCGGATCGGGGGATCATTCAGCCCGAACTGGTTCGGCATCGGACTGGGGCAGAGCCGCCAGAAGTTCGGCTTCCTGCCCGCCGCCCACACCGACAGCATCTTCGCCATCATCGGGGAGGAGCTGGGGCTGTTCGGCTGCTTCGTGGTGATCGCGCTGTACGGGCTGTTCGTGTGGCGCGGCTTCAAGATCGCGCGGGAGGCCCCCGAGCGCTTCGGCGCGCTGCTGTCGTCCGGGGTCACGGCGTGGATCGCCTACGAGGCGCTGCTCAACATCGCGGTGGTGACGGCGGTGGTGCCCTTCACCGGCGTAACGCTGCCCTTCATCAGCTACGGCGGGTCGAGCATGGTGGTCGCACTGACCGGCGTCGGGCTGCTGATGAACGTCTCGCGGCGGCAGCGAATGGTATCGCTGGAGCGGGGCGAAACCCGTCCCGATTACGAGCTGGCGCTGCGCGGCGACACCACGCAGACCGGGCGGCGGCAGCGAGTCGAGCGCGTGGGGCGGCGGCGGGAGTAGCGGGGCGGACAAGTGGGAGCACCCGACGCTCGATGAACTTTAACTTTTTAATCCGGTCATCGTTTGCCCCCCACCCCCGTCCCCTCCCCCACATTCCGCGCCTGACGGCGCTGGGGGGAGGGGGCAGCCAAGAAGCCGGGCGAACTGGCATTTCCATCATGGCCGGATTAAATTCTCAAGGTGCATAAGCCGACGTGCATGCCAGCGAGCAAGTCGAATGGAGCAACTGAACCTCTGATGCGCATCATGATCTCAGGCGGCGGCACGGGTGGGGGCGTGTACCCCGCGCTGACCGTCGTCGCAGCACTCAAAGTACAGCACCCCGGCGTCGAGGCTCTGTGGGTGGGCAGCACGGGCGGCCCGGAGCGCCCGCTCGTCGAGCGGGAGGGCCTGCCCTTCGAGGCGGTGCCCGGCGGGCCGCTGGCCGGTGTGGGGGCGCGGGCGCTGCTCAGCGCGGGACAGATCTCGGCGGGATTCGTGCGCGCGCTGGGCGTGGTGAGACGCTTCCGGCCTGATGTCCTGCTGATTACAGGCGGCTGGGTGACGATCCCGGCGGCGCTGGCCTGCCGCATGAGCGGCGTGCCGGTTGTGATCTACCTGCCGGACATCGAGCCGGGCGGGACGATCAAGGTGCTGGGACGCTTCGCGGCGCGCGTGGCCGTCACGTCAGGCGACTCGGCAAAATATTTCCGCCCGGAGCAGGTGATCGAGACCGGCTACCCGGTCCGCCCGGCGCTGCTGGAGGCGGCGGGCTATGATCCGCTCGGCCAGCCTCGCGCCGGGTGGGACGAGTCAGGGGTGAGGGCGCAGGCCCGCGAGCGCTTCGGCCTGTTCGCCGACGTGCCGACGCTGCTGGTCTTCGGCGGGAGCCGGGGGGCGCGCAGCATCAACCGCGCGCTGGTGCCGCTGCTGCCCGATCTGGTGCTCGCACAGGGGGATTACCCCGGTTGCCAGATCGTCCACATCAGTGGTACGCTTGACCAGGACCGGGTGCGCGAGCAGGCCGCCGCCCTTCCACCGGAGGTCGCCGCTCGCTACCAGGCGGTCGATTATCTGCATACCGAAGACATGGCGCTGGCCCTGGCCGCTGCCGATCTGGTTGTGGCGCGGGCCGGGGCGGGGACACTGGGTGAATTTCCCTTATTCGGTTTGCCTGCTATACTGGTACCGTATCCGCACGCGTGGCGCTACCAGAAGGTCAACGCCGATGTGATGGTCTCACGCGGGGCGGCAGTGCGCCTGAACGACGAGCGTCTCGGCGACGACCTGGCCCCCACCGTGCGGCGTCTGCTGGCCGACACCACCGAGCGCGAACAGATGGCGGCGGCAATGAACAGGCTCAGGCGTCCCAACGCCGCAGCTCACATCGCGGCGGCGCTCGCAGCCGTGGCGCAGGAGAAGTCGAGTGCTCCGTCGGACAACCGAGGATAGATAACGCGTGATCGAACTGTCAGCCGTATTCTGGTTCTCCGTGTTGCTGTTTGGCGTGATCGGCCTGATGCGCGGCTGGGTGCGCGAGATCCAGGCCACCGCCGCCACCGTGCTGGCGATGTTCATCATCGAGCAATTCAGCCCCTGGGTGTGGAGGGTGCTGGTCGACCGCACGCCCGCCGAGATGATCGCCACCGACCCGATGGGCACGCTGCGCCGCCTGGTGATGCTCAAATCGGCCATCCTGCTGATCGTCGTCTTCTTCGGCTACCAGGGGCCGATCCTGGTGCAGTTCGCCACGTCGGGCCGCGCCAAGTCCAACCGCCCGCGCGAGACGATACAGGAGGGCATCCTGGGGTTGGCCGCCGGGCTGATCAACGGCTACCTGATCATCGGCGCACTGTGGTGGTACGTGCACGTCGGGCAGTACCCCTTTGACTGGATCATCAGCCCACTCAACTTCCCCGACTCGCCCAGCGCGGCCATGCTCTCCGCGCTGCCGCTGCGATTCCTAGGCAGCCCCTGGCTGGAGGTGCTGGTGGTCGTCTTCTTCCTGATCGTGATCATCGTGATCCTGTGAGCGGCGGCCAGCTTACCGCGCTCAATGCTTCCCGGACTCACCGTACATGACCCCTCCAACTTACTGGCAAGAGGCCCAGGCGACCCTGCTGAGCACGCTCGTCGCAAAGACGCGCCTGGGGCTGGTCACGGACATTGACGGCACGATCAGCCCCATCGTGCCCGACCCCCCTTCGGCGCGGGTCACGCCGCGCAATAAGGAACTGCTGGCGGCGCTGCGGGAACACCTCACGCTGGTGGCCGTGATCTCTGGGCGGGCCGCCGAAGACATCCATGCGCGGGTCGGCCTGCCGGGCCTGGTTTACGTTGGCAATCACGGCCTGGAACACTGGATAGAGGGGCGGGTCGAGGTCATGCCGGAGGCGCAGGCGTACCGCCCGGCGATTGAAGCCGCGCTCGCCGCGCTGGCCGCACGTCCCACGCCGGGTATGCTGATCGAGGACAAAGGGGTGACGATCTCGGTTCACTTCCGGCAGGTGGAGGACAAAGACGCTTTCATGTCGGAGTATCGGCCCCTCGTGGAGGGCATCGCAGCCGGGCAGAGCTTGAAGTTCTTCCGGGGGCGCATGGTCTTCGAGCTACGCCCGCCGATCCAGGTGAACAAAGGCAGCGCCCTGCGGCGGCTGGTCGGGGAATACGCGCTTGAGGCAGCGATGTACCTGGGCGACGACATGACGGACGTTGATGCCTTCCGGGCGGCACGCCAGCTACGGCAGGAGGGAACCTGCTACGCGCTGGCCGTCGGCGTCGAGTCGGAGGGCGTGCCGGATGCGGTGCGTCACGCCTCGGACCTGCTGGTGTCCGGCGTATCCGGCACCGAGGCCTTGCTGGCCTGGCTGTTGAGGGCGCGCAGCGCGTCATCCACCTGATCGGCGAACCAGCGCCTGACCCCCGCATTTCGCACGTGCTCACGCATGTCTGCCGCGCGCCGCTGGCGCTCGTCGCGGTGCATGGTCAGCGCCTCGTGCATAGCCTCGACGGTGCCGTAAATGTCGAACGGTGAGACCGTCAGCGAGTACTCTCCCAACTCGTAATAGACACCGGCGTGCTCGGAGAGCAGCAGGACGCCGTCGCGCTGGTTGACCAGGACGCCCTCCTTGGCGACCAGGTTCATGCCGTCGGCCAGCGGATTCACCAGCAGCACGTCGTAAAGCTGCATCGCGGCGATGGCGCGGTGGTAGTTGTCCCCGACGATGATGCGCACCGGCTCCCAGATCTCGTCGCTGTACTCGGCGTTGATGAAGCCCGCCTCGGCCATGATGTCGCGCAGGTAGTCCTGGTACTCGCCGACCTCCATGCGCGAGGGCACCAGCAGGGCCAGCATCTGCGCCCTGCCGCGATGCTCCGGGTAGGTTGCCAGCAGTGCGCGGTAGGCTTCCAGGCTGCGCAGGATGTTCTTGCTGGGTTCGATGCGATCCACGCGCAGGATCAACTGGCGGTCGCTGATGAAGTTGACGATCTGCGACTTGTGCAGCAGCGTCTGCGGCTCCTCGGCCAGCGCGAGCACCTTTTCCACGTCAATCGAGATGGGGTAGGCGTTAGCCTTGACCTCCCGCTCCTGGTAGTGGATCGAATCACGGCTGCCCCGCGAGTGGGCGTCCGGCAGGTAAAAGCGGCAGGTCTGCACGAAGTTGAATGCGTCCTTCATGGTCTGGAAGCCCAGCCGGTCGGACAGCAGCAGGCTGGAGAAGATCGCGTTGCGCATCGGTTCGGGGAGAATGCGCCACGCGTCGGGGCCGGGCCAGGGGATGTGGATGAAGGGCTGGATCTGCACCTGCCATCCAAGCCGCTGCCGCAGGTAGTGCGGCACCAGGTACAGGTGGTAGTCCTGTGGGAACACGATCACCGGGCGATCCGTGCCCGCGACGCTTTCGGCAATGGCATCGGCGAACAGCTCATTGACGGCCAGGTATCCCTCTTCCCAGGCCAGCCACGTCTCGCGCGTGATACTCGGCGTGCGGGGCGTGTTCCACAGCTGGTGCTGGATGAACCACAGCAGCGGGTTGGCGATGGTGTTGTAGTACTGCTCGTAGCGCCGCCCCTCCGGTCGCACCAGCCGCAGATCGATCCCCTCGACGTTCTGAGGCCGATCCCCCTGCTCCTCGGCCCACTGGTGGTCGCCCCTGCTCATGGCCGCTGCCACCCACAGGATGTGGTGCTCCTCGACCAACGCGCTCAGCGCCGTGACCAGGCCGCCCACCCCGCGCTTCACGGCGAATGAGCCATCGTGCCTCACGCTGAACTCATACGGCCCGCGATTCGACGCCATAACGATCAGCGGGCCTGTGTTGCCGTCCTGGGACACCATGGATGCTGCTCCTTTGGAGATATACCCGCTCGTGGGATGTGCCTTTCATTGCCTCCAGACCCCTCACCGGCCCTCAGCGCCGGGGGTCTACATTAATGATACCTCAAGGCGGGCACACTTTTCCCGCGAGGTGGGCAGAAACGTGCACCCAGGAGCCGCCAGAGTTTTGTATTGTGCGGGCGGCTGTCAGATCCCCGCTAATCCTCGGAAGGTTCGGGGGATGCTTCCTCCTCCCTGCGATACATCACCGCCTGCACCGCCACGCCGACCGCGATCAGCGCCACCAGCACGACGATAACCCAGGGCAGACCCAGGGGCAGCGACCGCGCGACCAGCGTCGCGCCCACAAGGGACGAGAGGATGATGAGCGCCCAATCGAACAACGCCGCGGCCAGGATGCCGCCCGGCACCGCGCCAAGGAGAAAGACGACGGCCGTCAGGCCCGGCCCGGCCTCGACGCCCAGCACGCGCATAACGGCGACCGCGAACATGCCCCCGGCAGCCACGCCCGCCACGAAGACGCTCACCTTTTGCAGGAACGTCGCCAGCAAGGCCCCGGCCACGCCTCCCAGCAGCGCGACGATCAGCACCAGCAGCGGCGAGGCCCTGGAGATCAGGTCGCCGGCGAACACGAACCCGGCCAGGAAGCCCGCCGCCCCGACGAACAGCCAGAACAGGCGGCGACCGGCCAGCAACGCGACCAGCCCGACGATGACGGCAATCACTTTCGTTGCGCTCAGGAATGCCGGGTGCATGCTATCCTCCTTTGTTCAGTGAGCTGATTGAACCTTTTCGAGCCGGAGAGGGTTCCGGTAATCCGACCCGGTATCATCATAGTGGAGTCCGGTTCCAAGTGCAAGACCGGGAAAGTGGGGCGGTTTTGGTTCTACGTCCTCCGGTGTGGTAAAACTTTGGGCGGCGACTCGCCCCCCGGATGAAGGGACTTATTGACATGAAACAATCTGACCCGCCGCCAGGCTTATTCGCGAGGACGGCCCCGCGCCCGACCTTAGCGCGGGCGCTGTGCGTTCTGGCGATGCTCGTCGCCCTGCTGGCGCTGAGCGCGCCCCGCCCGGCGTTGGCCCAGGAGCCGGTGACGCTTCACTCGCTCCAGATCCGCCTGTGGCCGGAGTTCGACCGGCCCTCGATGCTGGTCTTCCTCGCCGGGCAGGTCGCCGAGGGCGTGCCCGTGCCGGTCGAGCTGCGCTTCACGCTGCCGCCGGGTGCGGAGATCAACGCCATCGCCTACATCGACCCGGCGACCAACGGCCTGCTCAACGCGCCCTACCAGCTCGACGGCGGGGTGCTGGCGCTGACCTCGCCCAACGGCACCTTTCACGTCGAGTTCTACGACACGGCGCTGGACGTGCGCGGTGAGGAGCGGGCCTACGCGCTCGACTGGGTGGTGGGCTACCCGGTCGAAGGGGCGGTGCTGGAGGTGCAGCAGCCGCCCGGCGCGCGCGACTTTGTGGTCGAGCCGGGGGGTGGGATTCAGGTGGCCGACCAGTACGGCCTGACGACGTACCGGGTGATCCTCGGCCCCCTGGCCGCCGACGAACCGGTCGGTCTTTCGGTGCGCTATGCCCGGTCAATCGCCGACCTGACGGTGGATCTGCTTGAGCAGCCCGGCCAACCCCGTTGGGTGTTTATCGCGCTGGCGGTCGTCGGGGTGGGGCTGGTCGGCGGCGGGGTGTGGTGGTGGCTGCGCCCGGCGCGTCGTAGGCGTTCGTCGCGGGGGCTGAAGACCGCGCGCTACTGCACGCAGTGCGGCACGCCGGTCCGCGCCGGGGATAAATTCTGCCGCAACTGTGGGGCGAAGCTGCGCGGGTCGTGACGCCCCGGCCTCACCCATCGATCAACGATTAAGGGAACGCCTCCACGTGAAGGCGCTCCCTGAGTGGAAACAGCAGATTGTTCCGGCAGGCGGCTGCCGGGGGGCAACGTCAGATGGCCGCAGCAGCAGCGCGAATCGCAAGCTCAACGCCTATTTCTATGGCAATCCCCGCAACCATCGTCTCTGCGTCGCTCTTCCCGCCGACGACGGCCTCCATGACTTCGTCGGGCAGCTCGTCGCCCGCCCCAAGCCCGCGAAGTTGCTCGACGGTGACCCCGGAGGGAAGAAGCTGCTGCACGTCGTCCGGGGTGAAGTCGTACCCGGCATCCTGGGCGAACTGTTGGCGGGCCTCATCGGTCTCCAGTCCGACCAACTGGCGGGCGAATTCCTCGTCCTGCATGACCCGCCCGATAAATGCTTTGGCATCCTGAACCGACATCGTGAACCTCCTGTGAGACGTGGTGGAGAGCCTGTCACAACCCTTATCGTGATGGGGACAAGGAGCATAACCGTAAGGATGTCCGTGAGCGCCTGCCTTGCTCGCTCAATCAGTGTTGGCCGGGACGTGGGGCTTTGTGGGAGTTAAGTTGGCCGACGCAGGGCCTCGTGGCCGCCGGTGGAAACGATGTGAAGCTCTCCGGTTGAAAACACAAGCATTTCCCGTAGACAATGTACACCCATTTGGCCGCTCCGACAATCCTGGTTTGGATCGGGGCGCACTCAACACAAGGAAGCGCCTCAACACGGAGACGCTTCCTGAGTGTGAATGGTGGGTCGTTCCGGCAGGCGGCTGCCGGGGGGCAACGTCAGAAGGCCGACGCAGCTATGACAACTACAGCTTCAACGGCTATCTCTACGGCCACCGACGTAATCATCTTCTCTCCGTCGCTCTTCCCGCCGACGACGGCTTCCATGATTTCGTCGGGAAGCTCGTCGCCCACCTCAAGCCCGCGAAGCTGCTCGACGGTGATCCCGGAGGGCAGAAGCTGCTGCACGTCGTCCGGGGTGAACTCATACCCGGCCTCCCTGGCGAACTGCGCGCGGGAGCCGTCGGTCTCCAGCTTAACCAACTGCCGGGCGAACTCCTCATCCTCCAGAACCCGCTCGACGAACGTTTTGGCATCCTGAACCGACATCGTGAACCTCCTGTAGGGTGTGGGGAGAGCCTGTCACAACCCCTATCATGCATGGGGTGTTGGCTGGGATGCGGGGCTTGTGGAGGTCAGATTGGGCGACGCAGGGGCCTCGTGGCCGCCTGGACGCTGAGTGGAACGGTGTGAAGCTCTCCGGTTGAGAATACAAGTGCTGCCGGTGAAAGGTATACACCCGTCTAGACGCTTTGGCAACCCTGGTTTGGCTACTTGGGCGCACTCAACACAAGGAAGCGCCCCTACGTGAAGGCGCTTCTTGAGTATAAATAATGGGTTGTTCCGGCAGGCGGCTGCCGGGGAAGAAATGTCGTTAGATGGCCGCCGCAGCGCAGGCCCCCACAATCTCAATGGCTGCCCCAACGGCAAACGCCACACCAAACTCTGCTGCTTCGCTCTTCCCGCCGACGATGGCCTCCATGACTTCGTCGGGAAGCTCGTCGCTCGCCCCAAGCCCGCGAAGCTGCTCGACGGTGACCCCGGAGGGCAGAAGCTGCTGCACATCGTCCGGGGTGAAGTCGTACCCGGCATCCTGGGCGAACTCCTGGCGGGCCTCGTCGGTCTTCAACTCGACCAACTGCTGGCCGAATCCCTCGTCCTTCAAAGCCCGCTCGACAAACGCTCTGGCATCCTGAACCGACATCGTGAACCTCCTGTAGGATGTAGGGAGAGCCTGTCACGACCCCCATCGTGCATGGGACGTTGGTCGGGATCGGGGTTTGCAGGGATCGGGCCGACTGGCACAGGGGCCTCGTGGCCGCCCGGACGCCAGGGTGGAGCGACGTGAAGCTCTCCGGTTGAAAAGTCAGCGTCCCCTATAAACAATGTACACCCGTCCGGCTGGTTTGGCAATCCCGGCGCGGGCGATGGGGCCGTTTTGGGAAAACGCCGGGATCGCCTACAATAGGCAGCCGGTCGATCAAAGGGACGCTCTCTATCTTGCTGAATTGTGCCCGCACACCTGATACAATCAGGGCGAAACCGCCCACAAGACGAGGTACAGGACTCTTGCAGGAGACCCACATGAGCGAACACGTCGGAGCCACCATCGAAAGGCCCGCCGGGCTGTTCGGCGGGCGCGCCAAATTCACCATCGGCGGCCTGATCCTGCTGGCTGCCGTCGGCTACCTGATCGTCAGCAACCTGGGGGCGCAGCAGTACTTCACGACGGTCGACGATCTGCTGGCCCGCCGGGATGAGCTTGACGGTCGCCGCCTGCGGATCTCCGGTGCGGTGATCGGCGATACGATTGAGTACGACGGCCACACGCTGCGCTTCGACATCGTCCACGTGCCCGACACGATTGCCGAGGTCGAGCAGGAGGGCGGGTTGGCCCAGGTGCTGCACGAGGCCGTCAACAATCCGGACGCCAGCCGGGTCACGGTGGTGCTGATCGACGAACCGATGCCCGACCTGCTCCAGCATGAGGCGCAGGCCATCGTCACCGGGTCGCTGGGCGAGGACGGCATCTTTTACGCCGACGAGTTGATGCTCAAGTGCCCGACGCGCTACGAGGGGGTCGGAGCGGATCAGGTGGGCGGGTAGCGAACACGCCATGAACGCCGGACTGGGAATCGCGCTGCTGCTGCTGGCCTTTGCCACCACGCTCTACGCCCTGATCGCCTCGCTGGTGGGAGCGAGGAAAAAGAATGACGCGCTGGTCGAGAGCGCCCGCAATGCGGCCATCATCACTTTACCGCTGCTGACGCTCGACGTGCTGCTGCTGATCGGCCTGCTGGTGGCCAGCAACTTCAGCGTCGAGTACGTGTGGTCGGTGACCGACAAGGCGATGCCGTTCTACCTCAAGGTCACGGCGCTGTGGGGCGGGCAGGCCGGTTCGCTGCTGTTCTGGACGTGGCTGATGAGCGCCTTTGCCGCCGGGGTGATGGTGCGGGATTGGCGGCAGGAGCGCGCGCTGATGCCCCACGTCAATGCCTTCTTGATGGGGACGCTGCTGTTCTTCGTCGTGGTGGTCGCGTTCTGGGAGAATCCCTTCGCCCGCATATGGGTGACGCCGGATGGCAACGTGATCTCCGCGCTGTTCGCCCCTTCTGACGTGCTGAACGGCATCTCGACGGGCTGGGCCGGGCTGGGCGAGCGCGTCGGGGGGCTGCTGGGGGTGGTCATCCGGGGGACGGTCCCGCTCGCAGCGCCGTCCGACTCCTTCATTCCCCCGACGGGCAACGGCCAGGGCCTCAACCCGCTGCTGCGCCATCCGGGCATGATCCTCCACCCGCCGGTGCTGTACCTGGGCTTCGTTGGCTTCGTGGTGCCGTATGCCTTTGGGATGGCGGCGCTGGTGCGCGGCGAGACCGGCCCGGCCTGGCTGCACGCCACCCGGCGTTGGACGCTGATCGCGTGGCTGTTCCTCAGCCTGGGGCTGATCCTGGGCGGCTGGTGGGCTTACGACGTGTTGGGCTGGGGTGGCTATTGGGGTTGGGACCCGGTCGAGAATGCGGCGCTGATGCCCTGGCTGTCGGGGACGGCCTTCTTGCACTCGGTCATGATCCAGGAGCGGCGGGGGATGCTGCGCCGATGGAACATGCTGCTGATCACGCTGACCTACCTCCAGGTCGTGCTGGGCACCTTCGCGACGCGCTCCGGCTTCGTGGCGTCGGTGCACTCCTTCGCACGAAGCGCCATCGGCCCGTTGTTCTTCATCTTCCTGGTGGGTGCGCTGATCGTCAGCGTGCGCCTGTTGATCCGGCGTTGGGATGAGATGACCTCCGACAACCAGATCGAGCACGTCTTCTCGCGTGAGACGGTCTTCCTGGTCAACAATCTGCTGTTTCTGAGCATCAACCTGGCGGTCGCGGTGGGGACTTATTGGCCGGTGCTCACCGAGCTGCTGGCCGAAGTCCGCTTCCTGGGCGTCGAGCGAAGCGCGCTGGGGGCGGAGTATTACGTCCGCACCACCGGGCCGATGTTCCTGGCGCTGGTGCTGCTGATGGGGATCTGCCCGCTGGTGGCGTGGTCGCGGGGCAGCCTCAGACGCTCCGGGCGGGCGATGCTGTGGCCGCTGGTCGTGGCGTTGGCGGTGGGGGGGCTGATGATCGGCTTCAGGGAGGCGCTTGGCTTCGGCGGCGGCGTGATCCTGACCTTCGCCTTGGTCGTCTTTACTGCGCTGGTGACGGTGCTGGAGTACCAACGGGGGGCGGTGGCGCGGGCGCGCGCTCATGGGGAGGGTTACCCGCGTGCGCTGGTGACGCTCTTCGGGCGCAATCGACGCCGCTACGGGGGTTACCTGATCCACCTGGGCGTGCTGATCATGGCGGTCGGGATCGTCGCCAGCAATGCCTTCCAGCTTGAGACACAGCAGGCGGTCGCCGCCGGGCAGACGATCACGTTGGGTGATTACGTGCTGGAGTACGAATCGCTGGAACTCTTCCGCGCGAGGGACGGGCGGGAGGTGGTGCGCGCCCAGACGGTGGTCTACAAAAATGGCCGCCGGGTGGCCCGGCTCGCGCCGCGCATTGACACCTACCTCAGCGGCCAGCCGATGAGCGTCCCGGCCAAGCACACCAGCCTGCTGGGCGATGATTTCTATGTGCGGTTGATCACCTGGGAGGAGATCGGGCTGTCCGGCGTGACCTTCCGGGTCTACTACAACCCGCTGGTCAACTGGATCTGGGGCGGCGGTCTGGTCTTCGTCGCGGGGATGCTGATCGCGGCCTGGCCGGACCCGCGCGGGCAGCGGCGTGCGCTGACAGCCGGTGCCCGGCGGAGCGCGCCGCTCCCGGCTGGGGGGAAGTAGGTGGGTGGATGGGCCTTAACAATTCAACCCGGTCATTGTTTGCCCCCCACCCCCGGCCCCTCCCCCACATTCCGCGCCTGACGGCGCT
>CAZRXG010000052.1:0-22626 GCA_964603985.1 uncultured Anaerolineae bacterium
CCAGGCTTCCCCCAGCGCAGATCCAGTATAACACGTTTCTAACCTCGTGACAAGAGTTTCCTGCCGAAAATTTTAAGATTCCCGGTGAACCCCATGCCACAGAGGATAACACACAACCGAGCCACTCAGGTTTCAACCCCATCTAAACTTTTGACAGCCGCGTCGATGGCCGGGCCGAGATACGAGACAATCTCATCAACTTGGCCCTCATCAACGACCAGCGGCGGCGCGACCATCACGAGGTCACCGGCGACGCCATCCACACCGCCACCCATAGGATAAACGATCAGACCGGCGGCAAATGCCCGCTCAAAGACACGCTCGGCCAGATGAGCCGAAGGCGGAAACGGCTGCCTGGTTGCGCGGTCGGCAACAAACTCCAGCGCCCACATCAGCCCCCTACCCCGCACATCGCCCACGTGAGGATGATCGTCGAAGGCGTCATGCAGCGCCCGGCCTAAACGCTCCCCAAGCTCCGCCGCGCGGCCAACGAGATCGTGCTCCTCCATATAACGCAAAGCCGCCAGCCCGGCAGCCGCCGCAACCGGCTGGTGCGAAAAAGTCCCGCCGTGGTTGAAATCGCCGGTCTTCTCCCACAGCAGATCGACCACATCACCCCGCACCGCCGTCACGCTGAGCGGCAGATAGCCGCCCGAAACTCCCTTGCCCAGGCAGATCACGTCCGGTGAAACGCCGAAGCCCTCCACAGCAAACCACCTGCCAGTGCGCCCCATACCGCTCATCACCTCGTCGGCGATCAGGAGCACGCCGTAGCGGTCGCATATCTCGCGTATGCGGGGCCAATACTCGTCGGGCGGCACGACCGCGCCCAACGTCGCCCCGGCGACCGGCTCGGCAATGAAGGCGGCCACCGTCCCCGACCCCTGGCGCTTAATCTCATCTTCGAGTGCATCGGCGCATCGCAGCCCGCAGGACGGGTATTCCAGCCCAAACGGGCAGCGGTAACAATACACCGGCGGGATGTGGGGCATGTCGGTGATCATCGGCGCGAAGATCCCACGCATCGACGGTTTGCCGGTGATCGCCAGCGCCCCCAGCGTCGCACCGTGATACGACCCCCAACGGGCGATCACCCTGTAACGCGACGGCTCCCCGCGCGCAATCTGCACCTGCCGGGCGAGCTTGATCGCCGTCTCGGTCGCCTCGGAGCCGGACGCCATGAAGAACAGGCGCGCGTCTTCCAACGGGAGATGGGCGGCCAGGCCCTCGGCCAATTCCTCCAGCGCGGGGTTGGTGAACATCGTTGCGTGGGCATAGGCCACCCGCGCGGCCTGCTCGCGGATCGCATCGGCAATCTCCTGCACGCCGTGCCCGACGTTGACGACCACCGCCCCGCCGGACGCGTCGATGTAGCGCCGACCGTCGGTATCCCACAGGTAGACGCCCTGACCGTGCGAGATGACAGGCTTGGGACGCCTGTGTTTGCGATAAAAAACGTGGCTTGACCGGGTCTGATCGGTTATGGTGACCCTCCGATTGTGCTCAGCCCTGCCCGTCCACCGTCGCCGCGTACCTGAAGATCCGCCCCTGGCTGCCAACGAAGGTAAAAAGTCCCCCTTCGGTCACGGCTGTCGACGACCCGCCGCCCTCCACCGCCATGATCCCGCCCGGCTTCAGCACCCGGTGAAGCTCCGGCAGAACACGATCCAGCGGCAGGCCGTGGATCACGCCGAAAAGGAAGGTCAGGTCGATGCTGTCGTCGGGCAGCCCGGTTTCGGCTGCGTCGGCGAGCGTTACGGTGACGTTGGCGAGATCGGTGCCCCGAAGTTTCTTCTCCGCCGCCTGGATGGCGAGCGGGTGTATATCTACGACGTAGAGATGGCCGCTTTCACCCACCATCTCCGCTGCCGGTACGGTGAAGAAAGCCGGGCCGCAGCCGACCTCCAAAACCTGCTGCCCCGGCTGGAGCCCCGCAGCCTCCAGAGCCTTGTACGGGCTGTCAAGCACCCGGCGCAACGGGTTATCGTGAATGACCGACATCATCCTGAAAGCAGTGTTTCCCATCTTGCCCCTGCGGTGCATCTACTCACCCTCCTCATTACCGGCCATTGCAGCCAGCGAGTATACCAGCGCGTTTCCGCGCCTGTCAACGACCTGGATCACGTCCATCTTACGCAGGCAGTAGGCCATCTTCTGAGCAAGGCTGCGCCGCGCGCCGAGCGCACCGGCCAGATCGCGCGTGGTGAACGGGTCGGACAGGGTGGACGGCAGCAGCGGCACGAAGTCAGGCGGCGATTCGAAGACTGCCCGATCAACCACATCCAGCAGCCGCCGGTCGTGGATGCTCCAGCCCTTGCGCCGCCAGCTCCCCTTGCCATCGTTGTAGAGGATCACCTCCTCCTGGATAAGCAGCACCTCAACCGAAAAGTTGGGATGCGCGACCAGGGTCGGCAGCCGCACCAGCTCGACGAAGAGATCCTCCACCCGCCCGCGCTTAGGCGACTTGCGCCGGCTGACCGCCGAGCGACCGTCCGCAGACAGCCGGACGATCCAGCGCTCGCGGGGGATGGGGTGCACCAGGCGCACGGGATGCCCCTCGATCAGCTTGCCCAACTTGCGCTTCAACGCCGAGAAGTTGCCGGTCTGGATCTCGATCAGCAGATCGCCACGCACGATGTCGATCACGTAGCCACTGACACGCACCTCCAGCCGGTCGCCGGGTTGGGTGTACCAGTCTTTCAAGGCCGCGTGCAGCGACTGCTCGGCCAGCGTGCCGATGCCGGGCGTCTCCTCGCCGGAAGTGTGCGCCGCCATGTGCCTACAGCATCTCGATGACCGTCGCCTCGCCCTGCCCGACGCCCACGCACAGCGTCGCGAGCCCGTAACGCATCTGCTCGCCTGCCTGGTTGGCGCAGCCCATGTAAACCTCTTCGACAATGGCGGGGTCGATGCCGGTGCGCTCGACGATGGCCTTGATGGGGATGGCGCACAGGTCGTCGGGCCGGACGGCGGAGAGCGTGCCGCCGTGTCTGCCGACGGCGGTACGCACGGCGTCGATGATCACCACTTCATGCATAGCATTCACCTCTCAGTCAGATGCAACCGGCGTCGGCGTGGGCCGAACCCTCGCGCGTTCTTCTGCCAGACGCTCCTTGAGACGAGCGATGATATCCGCATAGGCGGGATTGTCGATCTGGTTCTCCAACTGGTAGGGGTCTGCCTCCAGATCGTACAACTCCGATATGTCTCCCTCCGTCTCCACATAGACATATTGTCCGGTGTGGTAAGCCATATAGGGCGGAGCAGCATGCTTCTCTTCGGGCCACCCCTCAATGACCAGCCCGTCCCGCCAATTGTCATCCCCTTGCAGCAGGGACACGAGGGAGAGGCCATCCACATCGGGGGGAACGGGGATCCCGGCCAATTCGTAAATGGTCGGCGCGATGTCGATGTTCGCCACGATCCGCGACTCCTGGTAAGGCTCCGGCACCAGTGGTGGGTAGCGCAGCGCAAAAGGCACGCGGCTCGCCTCCTCGTAGACGAATATCTTACCGCCCTCGATGCGGTGCTCGCCGAAAAAACCCCCGTCGTCCGAGAGGTAAATCACCAGCGTTTCGTCCAGGACACCATACCCCTCCAGCGCCTCGACAATATCCTCGACCGCAACGTCGAGGGCGTTGAGGGTTCGGATTTGATCGAGGTATTTGCCGTCGAGTGAGGCCATTTCCTTGGCCGTGAGCAGGGGCCACTGCGCCTGAAGCCACTCAGGTTTGTCAGAGATGTCCTCCTCATTGTAATTCGGGGGCCGGTAGGGCGGCTCGTCGCGATAAAGGCCCCTGTCACCGGGAGCCGGGACAGCCGGCTTGTGAGGTGCATAGGGTGCAAACAACAGAAAGAACGGCCTCTTTCGGCGGACGGCACGTTTCAGGAATTTCAGGGCATAATCGCGTAGCAGATAGGTCTGGTAACCCTCGCGCTCTACCCACTTACCGTCGATGTTCAACGGTGCATCGAAGTAGGTCGCGTTTGTGCTTCCACTCGCCAGCCCCACCCACGAATCAAACTCCGGGAGCGGGTCGTCGTCCTCCGGCCTCGGATACGAGTTCAGGTACTTGCCGACGAGGCCGGTGTAGTAGCCACTCTCGTGCAGACGCTGGATCAACGTCTCCTCTTCCAGCGGGTCCATGTTGGCAAGCACCCCGTGATTGTGGGCGTACATCCCCGTGAGAATGCTCGAACGGCTGGGGCCGCAGCGCGCCGTCGTCACGTATCCCCGGCTGAACTCGACCCCTTCCTCAAAGATGCGTGCCTGTGTGCGGGGCATGTACTCCATCGTGTAGTAGCGCTGATCGTCACTGACGATGACGACAATGTTGGGACGGCTGTCGGGCTCATTCCGGCCCAACACGCCCTCTCCCGCCGAACAGGCGGTGATTGCAAGAAAAGCACACGCACCAACTGACAGGCACTGGCCTGCACGCCTGGACAAGTCCATTTACACCCCTTTCAAAGTTCCCCTGCTCAACCCACTATCGTCCGTTACACCCATCGACCTGAGCCAGCAATTCCTCCAGCGTCATATCCGCCAGCGAATCCAGTCGCATGTCGGCATGGCCCAGGTCGAGGCGGCGGGTCATATCATTAGGCACGGCGACGCAAAAAATACCCGCCGCCCTGGCCCCGGTGATTCCGTGCGCCGAATCCTCGAAAACGATGGCCTCGTCCGGCCCAACACCCAGCGCATCGAGCGCAGCCAGAAACAGGGCCGGATCCGGCTTGACGCGTTCCACGTCCTCGCCCGTCTTGATCACGGCGAAGTGCGGGAGCAGCCCCAGGCGTTCCAGATGCCCGCCAACCCAGGCGCGCTTCGAGCTGGACGCAACGGCCAGTTTCAGGCCAAGCCGCCGGGCGTCGGCAATAACATCCTCGACGCCCGGCATCACCGGCAGCCCGGCGATAAGCTCCGCTCCATGCTCGTCATGCCGGGCGTGGATCGCCTCCCGGTCAACGGGTCGGCCAAGCTGCTCCTCGATGTCGGCAGCGGGATCAAAGGGGGTTTCGTGCCCCCCGATGATCGTCAGCCACTTCGAGAGCGACAACCGGCAGCCGTATTCCCGGTACACCTTCTGCCAGGCAAGGAGGTCAGGAAGCTCGGTCTCCAGGATGAGACCATCGAAGTCAAAAATGAGCGCTCGTATCATGCAGCGGCATAGTCCTTAGCGAAGGAATCAACGCGGCCCATTATAACAAAAAAGGAAAGCTGCGCAGGAAAACCCCACGCAGCCCTATAAACTCGATTAGATTTACCGTGCGGCGGCTGTCAGGCCCCCGCCGTCAGCAGCAGCCCCTCACCGCCCAACGCCCGCGCATGAAGCTGAACACGTCATCCCGCCGCAGCACGCCCAGCACCCGGCCCCCTTCGACCACAGGAAGCTGGTTGGTGCCGTAGAGATCCATCTTTCTCAGCGCCGCCCACAGGCCGGTATCGGGCTGGAGCGTCTCAACCGAGCCGGTCGGCACCGCCAAAGGAAGGCCCATGTACGTCGCGGGCCGCATCACCTGTGAGACCCGCTGGCCGGAGAGCAGGTCGCGCACGCGCCGCATCCGCACCTCGGCGTCGGCAGCCTGCTGTAGGAAGATACCGATGAAGATCGTCCACAGACCGTTGCTGAGATTCCCGCCCAACGCCCGCCACACGCCGAGGGCGATAAACCCGACCGAGACGATCCGCCCGACGTTGGCGGCGATCAGCGTCGCCCGGCGGAGGTCACGGCCAATGCCCCAGATGATCGCCCGCAGCACCCGCCCCCCGTCCAGCGGGAAGCCGGGCACCAGGTTGAAGAGGCCCAGCATCAGGTTAATGAGGGCCAGATAGCCGGACAGGCCCGCCAGCGCCTCAAGCGGCAGAAGCCTCCCACCGCCCGATACAACTTGCAGCACTGTGAAAACGGCGAAGAACAGACCGGCCAGCACGAAGCTGACCACCGGCCCGGCGATGGCGATGAAAAACTCACCCGCCGCGCTGGGCGGCTCGTCGACCAGCTCGGCCACCCCACCGAAGATCATCAGGCGGATGCGCCGCACCGGGACTTTGTAGCCCATCGCGACCACCGAATGCCCCAGTTCGTGGAGCAGCACACTGGCAAAGAGCATGATGGTCGCCGCGCCCCCCACAAGCCAATACAGAGCGGTCGGCCACGCAGCGTAGTGCTCAGGGAAGTAGCCCGTCGCCAGGGAGAAAGTGAGCAGCCCGACGATCAAAAACCACGAGTAGTCAAGCCCGATTGGAATCCCGAAAATCCGGCCAACTGCAATGGTATTTCGCTGTCTCATTTAGCTCAAACTCCTCGCTTACAATACATCCACACAGACATCACACACAACACACTTTGCTTCATCCTCAGTTTAGCATATGGCGGCGGCGCAATCCATCAGAAGCACCTAAGAATCAGTCCCTGTCACCCTCACTTATATGACGCGGTGAAGGGACAAAAGCTTCCGTGCCGGGCAGCATCTCCTGACAGCCGGTGAACGCGGAGCTTACCCGGCTTCCCCTCTCGCTCAAGCCGGGTTAAACTTGATGGCGAAAAGTTCGGTTCTGCCTTATCCGGCCTCTCACCCACAGCCGGGAGTCATTTCCAATGAATGGTCAGCCACAATACGGTGGTCAAAAGCCCAACCCACCAGGCCCGAAACGCCTCGGCGAGATCCTGGAAGACCTGTTCTACTTCGTGGGAAATACGGCTGGGTGGGCTGTATTCGCTCAATTGGCGCTCCTGCTTGGCGTTGCCTTCTGGCTGTTCGCCATCAAGCGCCCTTTCCACATGATACCCATGAGTGAAGCCGATCAGGCCGCAGTTGAACGGCAGGAAGGTTGGACGGCAGCAGTCGAGGAAACGTTCACCGGCGGAACCATCCATTCCGATGTGGACTGGCCGCACGGCCCGGAAACGGGCGATTTCTTTCGTGCCGAGCGCACTTTTGTCGACGAATGCTATCTGTGGCACATCGACTTTTTCGCTATTCCTGCCGAATGCTGCCGCTCATTTACGCTGGCGTTCCTTCCCGACCTGACTGTCGATGACTTCTTGCTGACGGTCGACTTCACAAAACACAGCGGAGATGATGGCATTCAGTACGGCGTTGTGTATCACTACGTCGACCTGGACAACTTCTACATATTTGACATGAACGACATCGGCAACATGGGCACCGCTGTCTGGCACCAGGGCGAATGGAAAGCGATCTTCACGCCATCATTCAGGCACAGTCCGATCCGGGCTTACAGCACAAACCGGCTGACCCTCAGCGTCGAGAGCGGACACGCTCTGGTGTTCATCAACGATGAATATGTCGGTCAGTACGATGATAACCGCGTTCCATCCGGCAAACTGGGATTCGTCGTCAGCCCCCCCTATGAGGATGTAGGAACCATCGACATCAGCATCGACAACGTTGTGCTGCGCACGCCCAACTGAACAACCGGCTCAATCCATCACAGGAGTTACGCAGTTGGCCGCTTCTGCGCACTTTCAGCCCTGCCACAGCGGGTCAGGGGTGTAAAAAATCTGTGTAATCCGCGTAATTTGCGGACTGAAACCTCGGTATTGCCTGCGGGCAGGGCGCGAGCGCAGGCCATCCCATTCATTGACGGCTCCGGTGAATGGCCCGGCGAATGGCCTTCTGGACGATAAAAGCCACCAGCCCAGCGGCGGCGACGGCAGCCACAGGCCACAAGGCCGGAAGCAAAGGCGAGGTCTCCGCCCGTGCTCGCTTCAGGCGCTGCCGGAGGTCGGCTTCCAGGTCGGCGTATGCCGGATCGCCGGACCGGTTCTCCAACTGATAGGGGTCGTCGGCCAGGTCATAAAGCTCAGTCTCGCCAATATCCTCCCCGCTCTTCAGTCCCGCGCCCACATCCACGTAGACGTAGCGCCCGGTGTGAATGGCCTGATACGAGTAGCGCTTGGCCCACGCTTCCAGCAGGAGACTGTCCCGCCAGCCATTCTCCCCCCGTAAAAGCGACACCAGCGAGAGGCCGTCCACCCGGCGTGGGATGGGGAGACCGGCCAACTCGTAGACGGTCGGCGCGATGTCGATGTTGGCCACCAGCGCGCTCTCAACACGCCGCTCCGGCACCAGTGCCGGATAGCGCAGCGCGAAAGGCACGTGTACGGCCTCCTGATAGACGACGCGCTTCACCCGCTCAAGACGGTGCTCGCCGAGCACCACGCCGTTATCCGACAGGAAAAACACAACCGTGTTGTCGAGCGTGCCCTGCCGGTCAAGCTCCTCAAGCACGCTCTCGATCACCTCGTCCGCAGCGTTCAGGCTTTGTAGCTGCTTGAGGCGAAACTCGTCCAGCCGGGTAACCTGCTCTGATGTCAGGGGCGAGGTCTCCTGCAACCAGGCGGGCTTGTCGGAAACGTCGGCCTCGTCGAAGTTCGGGGGGCGCTGCACGGGCAGATCCAGGTAAAGCGACTCGTCTCCGGGGGCGGGATCGGCGGGGGAATGGGGGGCATGAAGGGCAAAAATGAGCAGAAACGGCTGGTCGCGCTGTCCGGCCTGGGCCAGGAAATCCAGCGCGTGGTCACGTACTACATACGTGAAATAGTCCGTGTACTCCACCCACGTCCCGTTGACGTTGAGCAGCGGCTCGAAGTAATCGCCCCCTCCCCCCATCCCTCCGTGAGCCACCCAGAAGTCAAACTCCGGGCGAGGTTCGTCGCCGGGTGTCTTCCCCCACGCGTTGACGTACTTGCCGACGATGCCGGTGTAGTAACCGGCGTCGTGCAGCGCCTGGACGAAGGTGCCCTCTTCAAGCGGATCGTCATTTTCGCGGACGTTGTGGTTGTGGGCGTACATGCCGGTCAGGATGCTGGCCCGGCTGGGCCCACACAGCGAAGTGGTCACGTACGCATCGGTGAAGGTCACACCCTGGTCGAAAATGCGCGCCTGCGTGCGGGGCATATACTCCATCGTGCCGTATCGCTGGTCGTCGGTGACGATGATCAGGAAGTTGGGCCGCTCGCCGGGGGCCGGGTCGCCCGGCGCCCCCGAATCGTGCGAGGACGCGACGGCAGTGCAGGCGGTCGCAGCAAAAGAGGCGACCAGCAGGGGCGCGACCAGACGCCCGACCGGATTCTCTCGACAGCCCACATGCCCGGCCATCTAACGGTACATCCCCTCCGGGTCAAGCTCGACGCGGATCAGACGCAGTTCCTCCCCGGTCGGCGCGGGTGTCTCTTTGATCTCGTCCGCCACGCGCAGATCCCAGCCGACCTCGGCGCGCACGTCGTCGAGCGTCACGCCGGGGTGCAGCGAGACAAGCTGCATCTCGCGCTCCGGGTTGTCGAAGTCCAGGATCGCCATATCGGTGACGACAACCTGCGGCCCCGCGCCGGGCATACCATGCTCCCGGCGGGCATCGCCGCCGGTCAGGTGGCCGGGGCTGGTCAGGAAGTGGAGCTTCTCGACGAAAGAGCGATTGCTGAGCCGCATGATGACGAAGATGCGCTGGGCGTTGATCACGATCTCGCAGGCACCGCCGCTGCCCGGCAGGCGCACCTTGGGCGCGGCGTAGTCGCCGATGACGGTTGTGTTCAGGTTGCCGTGACGGTCGATCTGTGCCCCGCCCAGCAGCGCCACCTCAACCAGCCCACCCTGGAGGTATAGGCCGAACAGGTCGGGCATCGGCATGACGGACAGCGCCCCGGTGACGAGCGTGGGGTCGCCGATGGAGAGCGGCAGGCGGGCCGGTTGCGCGCCGTAGACGCCCGACTCGTAGATCAGCTCAAGGTCGGGGGCGACGGTGTGGCGCGCCAGGTTGCAGGCGATGTTGGGCATCCCAACGCCGACGAAGACCGCCCGCACCCCGGCCAGCGCGCGCGCCGCCGAGACGATCATCATCTCGGATCTGTTGTACTCTGCTTCGCTCATCGGTAATCTCCGTAGTCAATCGAGTTGGCGGGAGCCGCCCCCGGCATGATGCGCCCCAGCACCTCACCGCCCATCTTCTTCATGTACTCGGCGCGGTCTTTGACGCCGTAAACCCACTCGTCCAGCCAGGCCTCGGTCTGCGCCTGATCACGCGAGAGCTGGTCCCAGCTCAGGTAGAACTGGTTATCGCGGTCGTAGTAACCCTGCACATAGGACGGGTGGCAGCCGTGCGGCTCGTGCACCACCGCGTCGACGATCAGGCCGGGGATCAGCGTGCGGTTGGGGTCGGCGCGGATGACCGCCTGGTCGACGATCTCCTCGACCACGACGATCACCTTCCCGGCAGCGAAGGCCGCGTCCTTCTGGATGCCGAGCAGGCCCCACAACTGGGTGTTGCCCTGCGCGTCGGCCCGTTGGGCGTGGATGATCGCCAGGTCGGGGTTGAGGGGCGGCACGACCGCAATCGGGCCGTCGCCGTAGGGGCTTTCGACCATCCTGATGCGCTCGTTGATCTGCGATATCTCGGAGCCGATGTAGCTCCGCAGGGGGAAGAAGGGAAGCCGCATCGCGCCCGCCATGTAGCGGCACACCATGCCATAGTGCGAGTACTCCACCAGTTCGATGGGAGCCGGGATCCCCTTCTCGACGGCGCGGCGCACGCAGTGCAGCGACCCCACGCCGGGGTTTCCCAGGTAGCTGAAGACCAGCCGGCTGGCAACCCCCGCCGCGATCATCTGGTCGTAGATCAGGTCGGGCGTCATGCGGACCAGCGTCAGGTCACGGCGGCCCTGGCGGATGATCTCGTGCCCGGCGGCGAAGCAGATGAAAGCCGTGAAGCCCTCAATCGCTATCGACATGCCATCGCGCACGTACTCGGCGATGGCTTCCTGCATGGACAGTTGTTTGTTTGTCACGGATTCTTTCTCGTGGGAATCATGTGAGCGGGTAGGGGCGAGGCGCACCCTGATGCCCGGCACGGCCCGCCCCTACGAAAGCCGCAATAAATCAGTGGATCACCGTCTGGCTCTGCTCGCGCAGGTAGTTAAACAGCGAGTAGTGCCCGCCGATGTTGCGACCGGAGGAGCCGCTGCTCTTCCAGCCGCCGAAGGGCTGGTAGCCGGGCCACGCGCCGGTCGTCGCCCCGGCGTCGCGGTTGACGTACACCACACCGGCCTCGATGTTGTCAAGGAACCATTGAACCTCGCCCTCGTCGCGGCTGAAGAAGCCCGCCGTCAGGCCGTACCTGACATCGTTGGCCTTCTGCATCGCCTCGTCGAGCGACTCCACCGCCGTGACCACCAGGATGGGGACGAACAGCTCTTCCTGCACCAGCTCGTGGTCGTGCGGCAGGCCGGTGACGATGGTCGGCTCGACGTAGTAGCCGTGCGCCATGTCGCCTTCGGTCAGCACACCGCCGCCGTAAATCACCTCGCCGTCGGCCTGAGCTTTCTTCATGAAGCGCTTGAAGTCCTCATATGCGCTCTGATTGATCAGCGGGCCGAGGAAGGTGTAGCGTTCGAGCGGGTCGCCGATCTCAAGCTGCTTCGTCTTGTCAACCAGCTTCTCGACGAAGGCATCGTAGACATCCCGGCGAACGTAGGCCCGCGAGCAGGCCGAGCATTTCTGCCCGCCCATGCCAAAGGCCGAGCGCATCACTCCCTGGGCCGCCTTCTCCAGGTCGGCCTTGTTGGAGACGAGGGCCGGGTTCTTGCCGCCCATCTCGACGACCACCGGCTTGGGATGGTCGGGGGCGAAGTTGTGGTAAATCTGGCCGAAGCCCACGTCGTACGAGCCGGTGAAGGTGATGCCCGCCACGTCGGGGTTCTCGACCAGTTCCATGCCCGCCGTGCGGCCCGGCCCGGTGACGAAGTTCACGACGCCCGCCGGAGCGCCCGCCTCGATCAGGTACTTGATCAGCACGTAGGCCGTCCAGGGCGCGTCCGAAGACGGCTTGAGGACGACGGTGTTGCCCGTCACCAACGCGGCAGCCACCGGCCCGGCGGCCAATGCCAGCGGGAAGTTGAAGGGCGAGATCACCGCCCACACGCCGTAGGGCTTCAACACGCTGACGTTGCTGTCGTTGTCGCCGAAGGAGTTCATCTGGCGCACGAAGCCCTCGTTCTGGCGCATCTGATAGCAGTAGTAGCGCATCAGGTCAGCCGACTCCTGGACATCACCCATCGCCTCGACGCGGTTCTTGCCCATCTCCATGATCATCATCGCCGAGATGTCCATCATGTTCTCGCTGATCATGTCGGCGGCTTTCTCGACGATGGTCAGGCGCTCCCCGTAAGGCATGGCACGCCAGGCGGGGAAGGCCGTTTTTGCGGCGGCAATGGCGTCACCGGCGTCCTTACGGGTGCCCTTCTGCGCGTGCAGCAGCGGCTTGCGGGTGTCGGCGGGGCTGAGCACGGCGAAGGTCTCGGCCACCTCGCGCTCCTCGCCGTTGATGATCAGCGGCAGGGTCGCGCCGCGCTGCGCCCTCACCCGCTCGACAGCCTCGTCAAACGCGGCGTGCAGGTCATCGTTATCCACGGACATCGTGGTGTACGTGATCTTAAACTTGTCGGCCATAGTTCTCTCCTGTGAGGCAAACAGTGCTTACGCACGTGAGAGGGTCTGTCAGCACACATACAGTCATTGACGCAGCGTGCACGATCATAGCACACCGCCACATGACCGCCAAAGAGTTCCCCAACCCCGGCCCAGCACCATGATTATAGTACAGAAACGGCTCCAGGTGAAGGTGAAAGCCTTCGCGGGGTGTGTCCGAGTTTTGGGGTGAATTGCTTGTTGCCCGCAAATTTGCAGAGCAATCTGTGTGATCTACGGGCTGAATCCGGGAAACTCGCCCTCAAATCCGAGTGCATCCGGTGAATCCCAACATTTTGACAAAATGTCACCTAAAAACTACAATTGAACCCCTACAGGCCAAAGTTTGTATGATCTATGCGAGCAGCACACCGCTGCTCCTACGCCACGTTGCAAACACGGCCAAACGTTGAGGACAAGGAAAGGAGAACCCTATTGAGCAATCCCCGACTTCGATATTTGATTCCGGTCATAAATAACCGAACCTAGGAGGAGAATCGATAATGCGCAAGAGCCTGTTTAAACTCATAGTCTTTGCCACCCTGGTGGCTTTGCTTCTGGTAGCCTGCGGTGGCGCCGCCACCCCTGCGCCCGCGGTTGAAGAGGAAGAGGCCCCTCCCGTCGAAGAGGAAATGGAAGAGGAGATGGAGGAGGAGGAAGAGGCTCCTCCCGCCGAGGAAGAGGAAGTGATGGAGGAAGAGCCTGTCACTTTCGTCTTCGCCGCGCAGGGTGACGCCGTCAACCTCGACAACGCTCTCGTGACCGATGGCGAGTCCTTCCGTGTCGCCGAACAGGGCTGCGAGGGGCTGCTCGAGTTTGAGCCGGGCACAACCACCCCCGCCCCCTCTCTGGCCGAAAGCTGGGATATCAGCGAAGACGCGCTTGAGTGGACGTTCCACCTGCGCGAAGGCGTGATGTTCCACGACGGGACCCCCTTCAACGCCGACGCGGTCGTCTTCAACTTCGAGCGCTGGCGCTTTACCGACAACGAATACCACTTCGAAGAGCAGGTCTTCGAGTACTACGAGTCCATGTGGGGCGGCTTCGACGACGAGTCCAACATCACCAGCGTCGAGGCACTGGACGAATACACCGTCAAGGTCACGCTTGCCACCCCCACCTCCACACTGGCCAACATGGCCATGCCCATGTTCATGCTTCACAGCCCGCAGGCCATCCAGGACTACGGCGTCGACTACGGCACGCCCGACGTGGGCTACGTGTGCACCGGCCCCTACGAATTCGTTGAGTGGGTGACCGGCGACCACATAACCCTTGAGCGCTACCCCGACTACTGGGGCGAGGTGACCGGCAACGTCGAGCGCATCGTCATCCGCCCGATCGTTGACCCCGCCGCCCGTCTCGCCGCGCTGCAGGCCGGTGAGATCGATGCCTACTTCGGCGCGACCCCCGAGGATGTCGAGGCCGCCGAGGCCGACCCCAACCTGCAGGTCCTGCGCCGTGGCCCGCTGAACTGCGGCTACATGGCCTTCAGCTTCCGTGTCCAGGAACTGCGTGATCCGCTCGTGCGTGAGGCGATTGCCGTGGCGATCAACCGCGACGCCATCGTGGACGCCTACTTCGCCGGTGCGGGCATCAAGGCCAACCAGTTCCTGCCGGTCGGCATGCTGGGGCACGACGACTCGCTGCCCGGCTTCGACTACGATCCCGACCGCGCCAAGGAACTGCTGACCGACGCGGGCTACCCGGATGGTCTGGCCGAGGTCAACGTCTACGGCATCAACGATGAAGACAACTCGATGACCGACGAGATCGTTGAGACCGGCGCCCTGAAGCTGTACGTCATGCCGGTGACCCGTCCGTACATGCCGGACGCCGAGGGCATCGCCCAGGCAGTCGCGGCAGACCTGGCGGCCGTCGGCATCCAGACCGAACTGGTCAGCCTGGGTGACTGGGGCCTGTACCTGGACGAGCGCCGCAATGGCCGCCTGGCCGGCCTGTACTTCCTGGGCTGGACGGGTGACAACGGCGACCCCGACAACTTCCTGGGTTACTTCTTCGGCCTCGCCGACACAGCACTGCCACGTGAGGGCCACATCGAGATCCCCGATATCACAGCCCTGCTGCTGCAGGCGCGTGCGGAGACCGATCCCGCTGTGCGGGCCGAGCTGTATGTCCAGGCGGAGCAGATGCTGCTTGATGGCGCTTACCGCGTCTGGCTGGCCTACAACAGCCCGCCGCTGCTGCTCCAATCCTACGTCTCCGGCTACGACCCCAGCCCGATTGGCACCGAGTTCTTCAGGAGTGTGGTAATCGAGAAGTAGCCCCGGCTACTTGTGACACAGATAGGCCCCGGTTCAAACGACCGGGGCCTATACTTACGGCCCACCCATTGGTGTAAACCTTCGTTTCCCTTGCCTGGCACCTGTAGGCACCTGCTAAAAAGGGACAACTTATAGTGTAATCGACGAGGTATAGACTGTGACCACGTACATTATCAGGCGGCTTTTTGAAGCAATCCCGGTCCTGCTGGGAGTCTCGATCCTGGTCTTCCTCCTGATCCACATTATCCCCGGCGACCCTGCCGTCACCATGCTGGGCGAGCGCGCGACGGAGGAAAACGTCGACGCCATCCGCGAACGCTTTGGCCTCAATAAACCCCTTTTCCTGAACTTCAAGGGCAGTGTGGCCACCCTCCGGTCTGACAGCGCCACCCTGTACGATGAACCCGGCAGTGAAGAGACCAGAGGCGAGATCACGCCGGAATACACGCTCACCATCCTGGATCGCGAGGAGGGATGGGCCAAGCTCCGGGCCGTCAACCAGGAGCAGCTACAAGGCTGGGTTCAGGACGAGAACGCCAAAACCCAGTTTGGGAAGGTCGTACTCAGCGAGGAACGCCTGCGCGCCTTTGACGAACCCAAAGAGCGCGGGGCCAAGCGCATGGGGTCGATCAAGGTCGACGAGCTGACCGTCGTCGGCACCGGCGAGGAAGGCTGGTACGAAGTCACCTGGATCAAAGAACGCGACCGCACGGTCGGCTGGATCCCGGAAGATGAGGTCGACATCGGGGTTCGCGTTCTGGACAGTCAATACTTCATCTTCATGAGAAAAATCCTCTCCGGCGACCTGGGCGAAACGATCCAGGGGCACATTCCCATCTCCGACGAGCTGCGCCGCCGCCTGCCCGCCACCATCGAGCTGTCGGTTTACGCCCTGTTCCTGGCCGTGCTCGTCGGTATCCCGATTGGCGTTTTCTCGGCGGTGTATCGCAACTCACTGCTGGACACGATCAGCATGATCGGGGCGCTGGTCGGCGTCTCGATGCCGATCTTCTGGCTGGGGCTGGTCGTGATCTTCATCTTCAGTATCAAGTTGGATATGCTCCCAATGGTCGGTCGGCTTGACATCGACACCGACATAAAAACCATCACCGGCCTGCTGACGCTGGACGCATTGTTCCAGTTAAACTGGCCCGGCCTCCTGGACGCCTACAAACACCTGCTGATGCCCTCAATCGTGTTGAGCACAATCCCGCTGTCCATTATCGCCCGCATCACGCGCTCGTCTATGCTGGAGGTGCTGGGTCAGGACTACATCCGCACCGCCCGCGCCAAAGGGCAGATCCAGCGTGTGGTCATCATGAAACACGCCCTGCGCAATGCCCTGCTGCCGGTCGTGACCGTGGTCGGCCTGCAACTGGGCGTGGCGCTGGCCGGGGCAGTGCTGACCGAGACGATCTTCACCTGGCCCGGCATCGGGCGGTGGGTGTACGACTCCATTCTCAAGCGCGAGTACCCGATCATCCAATCGGTCACGCTGGTCACGGCGTTCATATTCGTGATGATCAACCTGCTGGTAGACGTTTCCTACGGCATCCTGAACCCGCGCATCCGCCTGGCCTAGCAGGGACGGCGCGAGGGAGACACGCTCATGTCTGAAACAACACTGCCCATCGGGCACGGCGAAGACGAGATCATCCGCCGCCAGGAACAGCTAACGGAATACCGCTCCGAGTGGGACCGCATGTTCCGGACGCTGCTTCACAACCGCAGCGCACAGGTCGGCGGTGTGATCGTCATCCTCTTCATCCTCACGGCGATCATCGGCCCTATTGTGCTGCCCTACGATGCCACCATCGACTCCGATCTGCCCAACAAGCTCCAGCCGCCCTCGGCGGAACACATCATGGGAACCGACAGCGTGGGCCGTGACATTGCGATTCGCGTTCTTCACGGCGCGCCGGTGTCGCTGCGAGTCAGCCTCATCTCGACCACGATCTCACTGCTCATCGGGCTGGTGCTGGGCGAGGCCGCCGGTTTCCTGGGCGGGTTCGTGGACAGCGTTATCATGCGATTTATGGACATCCTGCTGGCTTTCCCCTGGCTGCTGCTGGCGATTGTGATCGTCACCTTCCTGGGGCCGGGCCTGACCAACGCCATGCTGGCTATCGCCATCGTGGGGGTCCCGGCGTATGCGCGGCTCTCGCGTTCGATGGCGATCTCGATCCGTGAAGAGGATTTCGTCGAAGCCTCGCGCAGCCTGGGGGCCAGCACGTGGCGTATTCTGTTCCGCCATGTGCTGCCCAACAGCCTGGCCCCGATCATCGTGCAGACCACCCTCAGCCTGGGCACGGCGGTCGTCGAGACGGCGGCACTGGGCTTCCTGGGGCTGGGCCAACAACCCCCCTACCCCGAATGGGGTAAGATGCTGGCCGAGAGTCAGCGTTACCTGATAACGGGGTCGTGGTGGGCGCTGGGTTTCCCCGGCCTGGCTATCGTGCTGACGGTGCTGGGCTTCAACCTGCTGGGGGACGGCCTGCGCGACACGCTCGACCCGCGCCTGCGCGGACGGCTGTAAGTCCCAATGTACGGAGAACCAAAACCCCCGCCTCGATTTGGGCGGGGGTTCTAATTTCTGTGGGGCTAATCCCACACCCGCGTCCAGGCCTGCACGACCGGCTCCTCGTTAGTCCACTCACCGTCGGCGGCCATCCCGCGCGCGAAGAAGCTGTACATCCGGCCCCCCCCACCGACGAACAGCGCGTCGCCGGGTTCGTCGGTTTCCAGCCACAGCACCCAATCGCCGTTGCTGGTGTTGTCACGGTACCAGACCTGGTACAGCCCGACGGACGGGTCACTGGAGCGCCACTTGATCAGAAAGGCGGTCGCGCTGTCGTCCAGCAGGGGCAGCACACTGACGACGGGCCGGGGGCTTTTTTCGATCAGGATGATGGGCGTGCCGCCGATCATAAACTTGACCGAGGCTGGCATCCCCACCTGATTGTGGTTGGTGGCCGGGTCGAGCGCGATGTGATAAGACCCGTCCTCCTCCGGCTCGACGCGGATGCGCTCCCCGCTGCGGGTGACCAGCGTGGCCTCCTCCGACCGGGCCTGAATGACCGCCTCCTCGACCTGGCCGGACTCGCTCCAGATCAGAGTGACGATCTCCGAGGTGGCAGGCCGGGCGAAGATCAGCCAGCGCTGGTCACCGCTCGGCCCGGCTGGGAAAGCCGTCAGCGGCACGAAGTCCTCCTCGCCGAAGACCTCGCCGACGGTGCGAAAGGCCTCGTAGGCCGGGCGAGGCGTGTCAGGCTGGGGATGCTGGTTGAAGCAGGTATTATCCTTGGCGTTGCGCATCAGGCCAAGCGCGTCCCCCCAGCACACGGACTGGCTCTGGCACAAATCGCCGTCGTGCGGCGCGAAGGTCGTGCCCGCCGGCTGGTTGCCACAGTCGTCGTAAAGCTGGAAGTGAAAGACCGCCTCCGCCCCGGCCATAAAGGCGTAAGCGGCATTCTGGATCACGTAGCTGGCCTGCTCATCCTGCGTCGCCCGCCAGACGATCTGGTCGTCTCGGGTGGCCCACTCCGGCCCCGGATAGTCGTCCCACACGGCGACGCCCGACTCGTTGAGCCAGATCGCCACGTCGCCCAGCCCGTAGATCGCCAGCAGGCTCTCGATGGTCTGCACAATGTGGAACGTGTAAGGCGGGTGACTGTAAGAGTGCACGGCCACCATGTCAAACGGGTAAGTCCCGGCGACCGGGTTGGGGTCGTTCTTGAACGTGCCCAGCAGGTTGGCGAAGAAGTAAGGCTGCTCGAACAAAACCAGCCCCCCCACCATGATCTGAGCCTCCGGGTCGGCGTGGCGGGCGGCGAGATAGGCCACCTTCAGCAGGCGGGCGTATTCGTCGACCGAACCGGCCCAGAACTGTTGGAAGTCAGGCTCGTTCCACACCTCCCACACCCGGACGCCCTGATCGATGTCCCAGCCCTTCTGTCCGGCAAGCTTCCCGCCGGGCTTATAGCGTGCGACGGCGGCGTAGACAAACCCGGCCCAAGGGTTGTCGGGGTTGATCTTTTTGCCGCCGCCGGGCTTATCGGTGCCATCGGCGAAAACAGGCTCGTAGAGGTCCTCCGGCACGCCCCGGTTGTCGGCACGGTGCCGGGGCACGCCAAGCAGGATGGCATCGGTGCGCAGGCCGTACTTCACGTCGACGTGCACCGTCCTGTCGTACACGTCCCAATCGTACTTGCCCGTCTTCTCCTCGATCTCGCTCCAGTAGATCGCGAACCGGTCCCAACTGGCTCCCGCCTCCAGCCCGGTGCGGACGCGGGCCTTGTCGGCGGGGTGCTGGGCACTGCTGATGAAGTTGATGCCCAGCAGCGGGGCATACCCCGCGCCGGGCGGCGGCGTGGCCGTAGGCGTCAGGGTGGGCAGCGGCGTGAGCACGGTCGGCGTGAGAGTGACGGTGGGCAGCTCGCCCGTAGGGGTGGCCGTGCCGGGCGTTCCCCCCTCCGGCGTCGGGAACAGCGTCACGTCGCTCAGGTCGAGCGTTGGCGCAAGCCCACCTTCCCCGGTCGGCACCAGGGTGTGCTGGAAGGGGCCGATCAACGGCCCGGTGGGAGTGGCACCCACCAGCGGCGCGACGTAGCCCTCCGGCGTGGCGGTGACGTAGACGATATTGGGCGTCGGAGGCACTTCGGCGTAGCGGGCTTGCAGCAGGTTACAGGCCCCCGCCGCGAGCAGCAGGGCCAGCAGAGCCACCGGTTTGATACGACCTGCATACTTACGAGAAGACATTGGGTTTTATCCACATTCAAAACGACCGGCCATTGACAACACAACGGCCCAATCTTACCACAATCCCGGCCCGAAAGAATATAACCTCTTTTTCCTGGGGTGCGAGCAAAAGCTGTATGATTGTGGAGCAAAACCAGTGGAATAAAAAGCATGAAAGACGGGACTGCAAATGTCCCGCCGTTTAAGGGCTCACCGCGAAGTTAACTGGTATAGACCGGCTGGTTGGTTTTTGTCGTGTCTGCTGGAGTCTCCGGGCCATCAGTCTGCGTATAAAGAACAAGCGCAAGGACCAAGATCAGCAGGGTAAACACGGACAACAGCATGTCGCTAAGCCATATGCGAAGTGGGCTGAAATCCGGGCGTGCCAACCAGGGCACAGCAGTACGTGCGATCAACACGACGACAATCGGTGACAGCAGCCCGGCTACCTGACCACGCCGTGATCGGGCGCGCAGGAGCAGCAGCGGTGCGACGCTAATAAATAACCACGCCAGCAGGATGGCATATACCGGGTAGAATGTCATGTCCCTCAACAAGTGACCGGAAATAAAATCCGAATCGAACAGCCACAAGCTGTACGCACCAACCACAAACAGCGACGCGAGGGAGCCATGCCGCTGTGACAAGGGCAGCCCCAGTGCAACGGGCAGCAGCATAAGGCCCACTGTGCTCAGTACACCGTATCCCACTAACACTGCAACGCCCACAACACTCAGGACAAAAAGTGCCAAGACCCATGAAGGAACGGGCCAGGCGTGTTCATATTTCCGGGCCAGCACGATGATGACAACCCAGAGGGGTATCGCCACAAACAGATGGCGTATACTATGCCCGACACGCATACGTGTCGCCAGTTCCTCCATTACCTGGAAGCCAATCCACAGCAAGACCCAGTTGGTCAACAGCCCCAAAACCAGAAGACCCCAGGCGGGTAGATGTTTTTGGGTAGCCAGCGCAGCGAATGCCAGGATCGCGACAAGTACAAAGCTGACAACAGCAGGCCACCACAAGGGAAAATAGATCCTGGAGATTCCGAACAATATGCCCGGCACCACGACCAGCATAACTTTGTGCCACGACATCGGTGTTATCCGATGATTGATGGTCATGACGACCTCCTTTGCCGCCTGCAGATATGCGGCAGAAGCAGATACCACGAGGTCGACCAGTATCCGCATCCATAACTGCATCAGGCCCCATATGCCGCTCTGCTCATACGCATCTCGACACAGGTCACGAAAAAGCTGTACCATCAGCGAACCGTACACTTGACGGTGTGACGGTGGATATGCGATCAGCAATGCGCGGTAGACGGCAACAGACAGTCTAACCGGGTTCAGCGGTATGCGCGCCATAAGAGCGATCTCCTAGACCGTCCCACCGAGCAGACGTGTCGACTCGGCAAAGCCAATCAGTTGAGTGAGACGCTCCACCTCAGCCCTCAGCACTTGTTGACCGAAAGGGGTGAGCCGGTAGTAGCGCCGCCGCTCATCATCCAGATCGGGATCTGGACGTTCGTCGCTCTCTTCAATGAGTCCGTCAGCCAGCATTCGCTTAATCGAGCCGTAGAGCGTGCCTGGCCCCATCTGGATCTGGCCGTCCGTGATCGCATCAATTGCCTTCATGATGCCGTAGCCATGCTTCGCCCCGTCGGCCAACACCAATAGAATGTGGAACACAGCCGATGTCAGTGGAAGCATTTGCTTGGGGCTTGTTTTTGTTGAATCGATCATATGCTTACGCCTTATTCATATCGACTACCGGTATATTATATCCGTTGCCGATATAATAATCCGCCAATTGTATTTTTGTCAAGCGGGATCTGGTGCTCCGTTAAGTTACTTCTGCTCCCCCATGCATGGGACGGATGGGCCGTCAGGCCCACAGGGGGTAAGTCTGCACTCTTTTCCCCCCTCGGCGTCCAATTGTGCTATACTAGATAGGCGCCAGTTAGTGTAATTTGTACACTAAGCACGGCAGCAACACACGTTGGCAGCATATCAGGCAAAGGAACCAAGGAAGATAATGGCATTCCCATCTTTTTACGATCCCGGCAAAGTCGGCACGCTCTTCGTGCCGGACACCGCCGGAGTCATTCTGGCCGGGCACAATTCGAGGGTCAAACCATCGGCGGAGGACGAAGAGCGGGTGCTGCTCCTGCTGGTTGACCCCCAGGTGGACTTCATCCACACCGACGGCACGCTGAGCGTTCCCGGCGCGGTGGACGACGCCCGCCGCACCATCGAGTGGCTGTTCGACAACCTGGAGCGCGTGACCGACATCACTGCCTCACTGGACAGCCACATCCCCGTCCAGATCTTCTATCCTACGTGGTGGGTCAACGCCGAAGGGCAGCAGCCCGCTCCCTTCACGCCGATCACCGCCGAGGACGTGCACAAGGGCATCTGGCAGCCCACCGTCGAGGAAGAGTGGTCGGTGGAATACGTCAAGAAGCTGGAAGAGCAGGCCAAAAAGACGCTGATGATCTGGCCCTACCACACCATGATGGGCACGCCGGGCCACTCTGTCACACCGGCGCTGTACGAGGCCATCGCGTACCACGCGGCGGCCCGCGACTCGCGCCCGACCTTCCTCCCCAAAGGCTCGATCCCCAAGACCGAGCACTACTCGATCCTGGAACCGGAGGTCAAGGTGCCCGACGAGCCGCTGGGCCAGCTCAACGTCGCCTGCGTCGAGCGGCTGCTCTCCTACGACCTGATCTACATCGCCGGGCAGGCCAAGAGCCACTGCGTGCTGGAGACCGTCACGTCGGTGATCCGCTACGCCAACCACACGCCGGAGCTGATCGGCAAGCTGCGCCTGCTGAGCGACTGCATGTCCTCGGTCGCCCACCCGGAGATCGACTTCGACGCGCTGGCCGACGCCCAATTCGCGGAGTTCGGGAAGCAAGGGCTGCGCATGGTCACGTCCGGCGACCCGGTTGGATGAAGCGCATCGCGGCCTGAAACTCACCACAAGGACACGCCTGCGAGGGGCGGCGGAGCGTGCACGAACAAGTTATCAAAAAGCCTCTCGTTCATCCGAACGCGTTCATCTGTACGCGTTCATCTGTACGCGGCACCGAATCCTCTGA
>CAZRXG010000053.1:0-22575 GCA_964603985.1 uncultured Anaerolineae bacterium
AGGTACCTGATGAGCCTTTTTTGTCAACCCCCTTCAAAAGTGTCGTGTCCTCAGCCCATGCATGGGGGGACGGATGAGCCGTCAGGCTCACAGGGGGGTGAGGGGGCAATGCACTAGTGTTGAACATGAGCCGAGTTGTTTTGAATGCTATCAGGATAGAAGTTACGCGGTTGGGCGATTCCGGCCACACCGCAGCGAGTGAGAAGTGTGGTAAATCTGTGTAATCCGTGTAATTTGCGGACTGAAGCTTCCCAATCAATCGGAGCGAAATGACAAAATGAAAATTGCCATCAGTGTTGCTGCCGCCGAGCCTGACGCCGCGCTCGATCCACGCTTCGGGCGGGCGGCGGCGTTCGCCATCGTGGATACCGAAAGCGGCGATCAGCAGGTCGTGGCCAACCCGGCCGTCGGCGCGGCAGGCGGGGCAGGCATCCAGGCCGCCGAGTTCGTCGTGAAGCAGGGCGTCGAGGCCGTGATCAGCGGGGCGTTTGGCCCGAACGCCTTCGACGTGCTGGACGCGGCCAACGTGAAGATGTATCGCGCCGAGTCGGGGTCAGTCTCGGATCTGGCGTGGAAGCTTGAAGACGGGGCGCTTGAGCAGGTCACCAAAGCGGGCGGCGGACGCGGGCGTGGGGGCGGACGCGGACGGGGCAGAGGGTGATGATCGTCGCGGTGGCAAGCGGCAAGGGCGGGACGGGCAAAACTACCATCGCGACCGGCCTGGCGCTGGCGCTGTCCGACGAGCATCCGGTGCTGTTCCTCGACTGCGATGTAGAGGCCCCCAACGCACACCTGCTGCTTGACCCCCTGCTTGAGCAGCGCGCGGACTCCACACTGCCCATCCCGGAGGTGGACGAGGACGCCTGCCAGTTATGCGGCACGTGCGCCGAGGTGTGCCAGTACAACGCCATCGCGGTCGCGGGCGACAGGGTGCTGATCTTCCCGGAACTGTGTCACGGCTGCGGTAGCTGCACGCTCAACTGCCCGGAGGGCGCGATCGGCGAGGTGCCACACCCGCTAGGAGTGCTCGAAAGCGGCGAGGCGGGCCAGGGCATCCGCTTCGCGCGTGGGGTGCTGAACGTCGGGCAGCCGATGGCCGTGCCCGTGATCCGCGACCTTAAGCGCCGCCACCCCCCTGAGCCGGACGAGGTCATGATCCTCGACGCACCGCCGGGAACGTCATGCCCGGTGGTCGAGGTGGTGCGCGAGGCGGACTACGTGCTGCTGGTGACGGAGCCGACGCCGTTCGGGCTGCACGACCTGAAGCTGGCCTATTCACTCACGCAGGAGCTGGACCTACCGGCGGGCGTGATCATCAACCGGGACGGGATCGGCGACGGCGGGGTGGACGACTTCTGCGCGCAGGTCGGCCTGCCGGTGCTGCTGCGCATCCCACTGGACAGGGAGATCGCGGCGGGCATCGCGCGCGGGACGCCACTGGTGCGGCTGCGGCCTGAGTACGGCCCGCGCCTGCGGGAGCTTTTTGAGGCGATCGGCGGATAGCTTATGGCATATGGCGTATGGCTTATAGCTTTAGGAGCTACGCAGTTGGCCGCTTCCGCGCGCTTGTGCACCCTGAGTACTTGACCCGGCTACGACAGGAATGTGCTTCGTCCGGCTTCTCTAGGCGGGGGTGGGGGCAAACAATGACCGGATTAAATGTAGGAGTTACGCAGTTGGCCGCTTCCGCGCGCCCCTTGCGCGCCTCCGGCCACACAGCACCGGGCGGACAGGATAAGTAAATTGTGTATCCGTGAGGTGGCTGAAACTTTTACCGGGGGGAAACGCACGTGCTCAGCAGACTGCCCGGCCTGCTCGCTGGCACGCACGTCGGCTTCAGCCGACATTTCATATTGAGCCTGACGTTTCTAACGTCAGGCAGTGCAGTCGGCCTGGCTGTTTTCTGAAACGGTCTCCCCTCCGGTTCAAAAAGTTTCAGTCAGTTCCGTGTATTTGTGGATCGAAGCCTACTGGTCGGCATGGCGGGGAGATTTTTGCCCCCACGCCGTAAAGGAGCAGACACGATGGAGATACGATGCGTTGTGGAGAACAGCGCGCAGCGCAGTTCAGAGTTCTGGGCGGAGCACGGGGTATCGTTTCACATTCAGACGGCGGGTGAGCAGGTGCTCTTTGACACCGGGCAAAGCGGCACGATCCTGCTGCACAACGCCAAATTGCTTGGCGTTGACCTGGGGCAGATCGACGCACTGGCGATCAGCCACGCCCACCTCGATCACACCGGCGGGCTGGCGCACGTGCTCCGGTACACCCGCCCCATGATCCCCCTGTACGCCAACCCCGACCTGTTCCGCGAGCGCTATACACAGCGCGGGGGGGAATACGTCTCTATCGGCATGGAGATGCCACGCGAGGAGCTTGCCGAGCGGGCTGAGGTGCGGCTGAGCGCCGACCCGGTCGAGATGGTGCCGGGCGTATGGACGACGGGCGAGATCGATCAGCGCCCGGAGTTCGAGGGGCGCAGCCCGGCGCACTGCATCAAGGCCAACGGCGGCTGGAAGCCCGACCCCTACCGCGACGACCTCTCACTGGTGCTGGAAGGCGAGGGCGGATTGGTGGTGCTGTGCGGCTGCTGCCACGCCGGTCTGCTGAACACGCTGGCGCACGTCAGGCGGGCCTTCCAAAAGGACATCATCGCGGTGGTGGGCGGTCTGCATCTGGCCATCGCGACCGCCGAGATGCTCGACCGGACGGTTGAGGCACTGCGGACGACGTACGGCTCGCCGCGCTTGTACCCCAACCACTGCTCGGGCGAGCGGGCCTACGTGGCGCTGGCCAGTGCGTTCGGCGATCTGGTGGAGCCTTGTCCGGTGGGCACGATCCTGACGTTCTGAGCGGTCGTTTGCGCGTGCATGCAGCCATCTTTTGAGCGGCACATAAAGGACATTGATATGCTGGCAGATACGGGTCAAAAGCTCGATGACGGCCAAGTTACCCAGGTCAGAAAAAGAAACCTGATTATCATTGCGACTGTGGTTGCGATGGCAGTCGTCGCCGCCACCGCCATGCTGGTGGCAATCCCCAAAAAACTCAGGCCGCAGGCCGAAGCAGGCGATGTCGTCAGGGTGCTGTGTCCCGGCTCCTCTACGCAGCAGTTCCACCTAAGATCCAGCCCCCCACCCGATTTACCCGGTCAAACCATCCTTTTCCTTGGCCCCATCCCCTGCGAAACCGAGTTCAGGGTCACGAGCGTCAGCCAGATCCCATGGGATGATCCGGTCTGGATCTCGTATTTGTTATCACCTTCGCTGGATGGTAGATTCCCCGGCGGCTATCTGACATTGAGCAAGGATACTGACTGGATCAGGCTCAAGGTGGTGAAAGACCCCGGAGGGCCTTAAGCCGGCCCTGAGAGGATGGCAACCAGGCGGTTTGTAAACCACCCGGCACGACGAAAGGCAAACCATGAAGCAGATCGTCATCCTGAGCGGCAAGGGCGGCACCGGCAAGACAAGCGTCACGGCTGCATTTGCGCACCTGGCGAGCCAGGAGGCCGGGGCGCGCGCCGTGCTGGTCGATGCGGACGTGGACGCCTCCAACCTGGAGCTGGTGCTGGCCCCACAGACCATCGAGACGCACGCCTTCATGGGCGGCCAGACGGCGGTCATCGACCCGGAGCTGTGCGCCGCGTGCGGCACCTGCGCCGAGGTGTGCCGCTTCGACGCGGTGAGCAAGGGCACCGACGTCTACGTGGTGGACGAGATCGCATGCGAGGGGTGCGCGGCGTGCGCCACGCAGTGCCCCAGCGAGGCGATCCACATGCGGCCAGAGCAGGCAGGAGAGTGGTTCCACTCGCAGAGCCGCTACGGGCCACTGTTCCACGCGGCGCTGCGCCCGGCGCAGGAGAACAGCGGCAAGCTGGTGATGGTCGTCAAGCAGGAGGCCGCGTCGCTGGCAGCGGCGGAGGGACACCGGCTGGTGCTCGTCGACGGGCCGCCCGGCATCGGCTGCCCGGTCATCTCGGCAGTTACCGGCGTAGACCTGTCCGTGATCGTGGCCGAGCCGACCGCCGCCGGAATCCACGACATGGGCCGCGTCCTGGAGACGACCCGGCACTTCGGCGTGCCATCGCTGGTGTGCATCAACAAGGCGGACATCTACCCGCAGGGCGCGGACGAGATCGAGGCGTACTGCCGCGCGCAGGGGCTGCCGTTGATCGGGCGGGTGCCATTTGACACGGCGGTGACCGAGGCCATGACGCGCGGCCAACCGATCACGGTCTACCAGCCCGACGGGCCGGTCAGCCGGGCGCTGCGGGATGCGTGGGGGCAGGTGTTGGGCGCGTTGGACGGGCGCGACGAGGGCGACGTGGTGATCCGGCTGCCGCTGGATTGAGACGCTCGGCGGAACTTTCTCCGGCGTGGGGGGTTAAGTAGACTTGGGCAGGGTATTAAACGAGGAGGAGGTGCGCCATTACCACGTATCACGTCTTTATACCGGATAACGTTCACCAGGACGCCACAGCGATCCTGGAGCAGGCCGACGGCATCACGGTGCGCGCGCCGGGCAAGGTCGCCCGCGAGGAAGCGCTGGCTCAAGTCCCGGAGGCCGACGCGCTGATCGTACGCAGCGGCACGCAGGTGGACGCGGAGATGCTCGCCGCCGCGCCCAGGCTCAAGGTGGTCGTGCGGGCGGGCGTCGGCGTGGACAACATTGACCTGGAGGAGGCCACCCGGCGCGGCGTGGTCGTAATGAACACGCCCGACGGCAACACCGTCTCAACCGCCGAGCACGCCTTCGGGCTGATGCTCGCGCTGGCGCGGCACATTCCCGCCGCGCACGCGTCACTGGCGGCGGGACGCTGGGATCGCAAGGCGTACATGGGCATCGGGCTGCGCGGCAAGACGCTGGGCATCATCGGCTTCGGGCGCGTGGGGCAGGCGGTGGCGCGGCGCGCATCCGCCTTCGAGATGCCGGTCGTGGTCCACGACCCCTACGTAGGGAAGGAGGTCGCGGGCGGGATCGGCGTCGAGATGGTGGACCTGGACACGCTCTACGCGCGTGCGGACTTCATCACGCTGCACTGCCTGCTGACCGACGAGACGCGCTGCATAGTCAACCGCGAGAGCATCGCGAAGATGAAGCCGGGCGTGTACATCATCAACACGGCGCGCGGCTCGCTGGTCGCGGCAGACGACCTGGCGGAGGCGATCCGGGATGGACGGGTGGCCGGGGCAGCCATCGACGTGCACGCGCAGGAGCCGCCGGGGCCGGATTATCCACTGCGCGGGCTGGAGGGGGTGGTACACACGCCCCACCTGGGCGCGAGCACGGTCGATGCGCAGATCGCGGTGGCCGTTGATGCGGCGAAGCAGGTGGTCGATGGGCTGCTGAAAGGCGCGTATCGCAACGTGGTCAATCCGCAGGTGTTCGAGCGGTAGGGGCCACCGGACACCATCTCACAACTGTCAACCCAAGATATGCTTTTCCCTGCCTGACGCGGCATCGCAATCACCCGGGGGATGGTTGCGCGTTTGCCGGTGGGCTGCGAGTCGGGTATCGGGCGGGGCACCCGGCAGGTTCAGGTGGGGCGTTTGCCTCCGGTGCGGGTGTATTCCAGGGCTTCCTCAAGCGTCCTGAAAATCGACACCGGCACGAAGCCGAACAGTTCGCTGTCCAGCCCCTTGGCGGCTAGGTCAAAGAGCTTGGAGTCTGTCACCACCACGAATTCCTGAAAATTGGGGTGGTGAAAGATCGCATTACTCCCCCTGGCTGCCCGGTTGGCGGCAAGGATTATATCTTGTAGGCTTAACTTCAAGCCGCTGACGTCGGAGACGTAGTAGAGCGGTTCGTCTGCGGCATCCAGGTGCTCCACAAGTTGTTCGATGTTGATAAGCAGATCGTCGGCCGCGCTCCACCCTTCATACATGGTGTTGATCAAAACTGGCTCGCCGGGCAGCTTCTCGATTTTGTATGTGCTCATCGCGTCCCTCTCCTGATGCTCCGTGTGACGCTCACATGCGGTTTGGTGTGAACCGGGTTCGATAAGTAGACGTTATGAGCAGTATAGCAAGGGCCGGGTTGGATGTATATGGGGTGTTGCCCCTATCGCGGGGCGGGGTTCCGGGGCGGCAAGCGGGGGGGTGTATTCAGTTTGCATCTCCTGCGTGACGCGGCATCGCATCCATCCGGGGGATGGTTGCGCGCTTGCCGGTGGGGTGCGAGTCGTTCATCGGGCGGGGCACCTGCAAGTTGAAGTGCAGCCCCCACGCAGGTCGACAACCCACACGATTACAACTCTATTAGAACTGGCAAATGCCCTCACCAAATATGATATAATCCGTAATGTAAACCCAATGGAGATTAGCGAAAACAGGGCAAATATGTCAGATATCCAGAAGGAACGCTTACCGCTCTCGAAGTGGGAAGCACAGATGTTGCGCCTTACCGTCTTCCCCAGCCCCGCCGCCGATATTGTTACACACAATTGGTGGGAAGAACTGGTAGGAGAGCCACCTGTGGATGTTCGCTCTCAGCCAAGAATGGGTAGTCGGCAGGAAGGTGGCCCTTTTGCGCGAGGCAAATTGGTCCTAAACATTGAGCCGATTCGAATTGACTGGCTATACACAAACGTCAGTGACCCGAACTCACCGAGTGTATCAGTTGGTCCATTCGAAGAGAATCTTGGGCTATTCCAAGAGTTAGTAGAGCGCTGGTTCAACCTTGAAACGGCTCCATCCGCCGTGAGGCTGGCATTTGGAGCGATACTCTTGGCTCCGGCTGAGACAAGAGAGGAGGGATATCGCCAGTTGTCACCGTATCTACCATTTGACTTAGACCCGGTGGGTAGCCGGGATTTCCTTTACCAGATAAACAGGCCGAGAGCTCCACGTTCCAAGATTGAGGGTTTGTCGATTAATCGCTTAACCAAGTGGTCTGTTATGTCTTCACACGAAGTTCTCTTCGCCGTTACGCCGGATAAAAGTGAGCAGATAGGAATAGAAAAAGTTCGATATGCCTGCCGCCTTGAGTTGGACATTAACACCTCTCCTGAATTCGAAGGTGAACTGAGTCGGGAAGAGCAAAGTGGCACATTCAGGGAATTAGTCGAGATCGGGACCGAGATTGTTCTAGAGGGAGACGTCTCATGATCCCACAGGGCAGTGTTAGTACGGCGCCCTCCGTACGATTGAAAGATCCTCATATTCCGCTATATGTTCAGGATCTCGCTGAACATGAGCAGGATCTCCCTGACTTTCTAATCGAAGATACACCTCAACACGAGACGTTTGCCCAGTATTGGCGTTTCGTTGTTGAAAGTCGGGGTGATATTCCTCAGAACGTCAAACTTGTCTTGTCTGGTTCTGGTGAACCATCACGTCTCTTTTTTAAGTGGTTACCCAAACAGAAGTTTATTTGGCTACTGTCCTGTTTATCCTGGATCGAGACACACCCACCAGAAAAACACACTGAGGCGTCTCCAAGCTCGACCACGTACCTGCCATCTTCTGAAACGGTGGGGCAGGAACTTCGAAGGCTTTTCGCCGCAGCTTGCGATGAGATTTTCGAAGACGGGATGGAGTCGGTGTTCTCTCGTGGGTTGGTATCTTTGATAAAAAGGTATGGAAACACTGCAGTTGAAACAGTCACCAATTTCATAATCGGAAAGGTTGTAAACCCCGAAGTGGCCTCGGAGGCTTTACGCTGGCTGGGTCATATTGATGATCCTTTTACATATCGTAACCGCCTTCACTTGCTTGAACGAAGCCTATGGCATTCATCAGCGCGGGTGCGCGACGGTGCGATTCTCGGCTTGGCGTCACTGGACGATCCGAGCGCAATTCCATACCTTGAAAAGGCTGTAGAGAGAGAGCAGATCCAGGAGCTACGTCGATACATGATACAGGTGTTGGATCAGCTAAAGAACACACAGCTTGAACAAACGTAAAAAATGCCTCTCTATCTGAGGAAGATAAAAAATAATAGATGGTATGATGGGGAAAAGTACCCTTGGCTCCAGGATGATGAGATACCTGGAGATCCTCTCAATGATCTTAGAACATCAGCCAACAAGCTGTCGGTGTTCGTTGTTGAAGACGAAAACGATCTTACATCCATCGAGCGGATTGCGGCAGCACTCGTTGCAAATAGTCAAAACATAGACACTTTTGGTTACACCCTGATTGATTCACAAACGCTGGAAGAGCTAGACATTAGGACCCAACGCACGCAAGGGGACACACCCGATGAGAAAGTTAACTCCTGGCACTGTGACATCATAGAATTGTCTGCACAGAAGCTTGTAAAGCTCGCCATGGCTATGTTTCCGCAGACTGAGCGAAGAAAACGAATATTGGAAAAGGATATTAAAAAGCTGCTAGGAGATGGGGTCTCTTCGGGGCAGATAAGCCTTACCAAGGTCAACCACAGTAAGATGAGAAATGAGTTGGAAAAGTTGGTCACTCCACAGTAGCCTTCGACTCCGGTAAAGGGCCTCGCGAAGGTTCCGAATATAGGGCACAAAGTAAACTTTTCCCCAACGCCCCACCAACCTCTCTCAAATTTTTGTTGTACATTTGTCCAATTGACAACCCCCCATTCCATGCTACAATAGAATCAGAACGTAAGTTCTAATACACCGCAGGGCGCGGGTCGGCTGACCCGGCTGCGAGGCGTCTCAAAGGGGCGCGAGTGTAGGTCACTTGCGCTTGCGACGGGGCCTTGATGTCCCCTACGTCGCCCGCTTTGGCTCCCGCTCCCCGCTCACCTGCACGGCTCGGACTGTCGAGGGCATAGGTTGTCACGCAGAACCCACGTGCGGGTGGAAGGAGGTTATGTACCATTAACGCAAACCAGGGATCCCTGTTTATACCTAATCTGAGGCGTGCCCAGCGCAAGGTCGCTCAACATCCGGCTCGCTTTAAAGTGCTGGCTTGCGGGCGGCGCTGGGGAAAGACCACCCTGGGGATGGTGATGGCCATCCGTCACGCCATGGATGGCCATCGCGTGTGGTGGGTTGCGCCAACCTACGGGCTGGCCCTTCACCCCTGGTTTACGTTCAAAGGCAGATTTGCCTCTACGTGGGTGTCAAAAATTGAATCACATCATCACATCGAACTGGAGACCGGCGGCTCGATCACCATCAAAACCGCCGACAACCCCTACGGCCTGCGCGGCGTCGGCCTGGACTTCGTCGTGATCGACGAGGCGGCCTTCGTGGCCGAAGAGGTGTGGACGGCCTGCCTGCGTCCCGCGCTCTCCGACCGCGAGGGCGGCGCGCTGATGCTCTCGACGCCCAGGGGGCGCAACTGGTTCTGCCACGCCTTCCAGCGCGGGCAGGACCCCATGAGCGAGGACTGGCAGTCGTGGCGCTTCCCAACGCGCGACAACCCCCGCATCCGCCCGGCGGAGATCGCCGAGGCCAAGCTGCTGCTGCCGGAGCGCATCTTCCAGCAGGAGTACGAAGCCGAGTTCCTGGCCGACGGCGGGACGGTCTTCCGGCGCGTCGCGGCGGCGGCGACCGCGCCCACCGGCGCGCAGCCTGACCCCGATCACAGCTACGTGATGGGCGTCGACTTCGCGCGCTACGAGGACTTCACGGCGGTGGTCGTGATCGACACGACGGATAACGCGATGGTGGCGCTGGATCGCTTCGACGCGGTCGAGTGGGGTTTGCAGCGGGCGCGCATCGCGGCGCTGGCGCGTAAGTGGGGCGTGTGGGACGTGCTGGCCGAATCGAACGCGATGGGCGAGCCGAACGTCGAGGCGCTGCGGCGGGAGGATTTGCCGATCCGGGGGTTCAAGACGACGGCGGTCAGCAAGCCGCCGCTGATCGAGGGGTTGGTGGCGGCCATCGAGAACGGCGACCTGCGCATCCTGCCCGACCCGGTGCTGTTGGGCGAATTGGAAAGCTTCACATACCGCACGTCACCGGCGGGGCACACGGTGTACGAAGCGCCGCCCGGTCGGCACGACGACACGGTGATGGCCTTGGCGCTGGCCTGGAAGCTGGCGTCGGCCCCGCGCCTGACGCTGGCGATGGCGATTGTGTGAGGCATTTGCCATAGGGCGGGCGGGTCTGAGACCCGCCCCTACGGTTATCAGCCAATCAGCCATAGGCCATAAGCCATAGGCCATCCGCCATAAGCCACGCGACCGCGTGGACTAGGAGGAGCCTCAAGCGCCGCCCTCCTCGACGCTCAGGTGACCGATGACGACGTAGCCCGGCCCGACCTCCTCGCCCGCGGCGACGGGCAGGCGCAGGCCGCTGTCGGGGTGGTAGATCCCGACCCGCACCTGGTAGACGCCCGGCTCCAGGTCGGCGGGCAGGCGGATGGCGAGGCGGTCTTCGACCGGCTGGCCGGGCTGCCAGGAGGGCATCGGGAGCAGGCCGCCGCCGGGAACGGCGTCGTGCTGGGCGACCAGGGCTTCGTCCGCGCCCACGACGTGCACGAACACGTGGAATGAGTCGCCAATTGGGGTGGGGGTCTGCCAGGTCAGCGCCACCCGGACAAAGTCGCCGGGGTTCACCTGCCGGTCGAGGAGCGCGGCGCCGGTCAGCTCGATCCCGCCCTCGAACCGGGCCCCCTCTGAGGTCAGGGGGGGATCGGGCAGGCCGGTGACGTAGGTCAGGCGGTGCAGCAGGCCGAACCACTCCTCGTCAAGGCGGTAGAGGCGGCGCTGCAAGGCCAGCCGGAGCACAAGGTCAGGGTCGGTGGCAGCCTCGTCGACCAGCACCACTTCGACGGGCTGGCGGCTGCCGCCCAGGTTGAGGGCGGAGAGGGCGGCGTTGACCGAGGCGAGATCGGCGGGCCACACGTTGACGGCCAGAGGGCGCACGTCCAGGTTGGCGGCGGGCAGGGCGGAGGCGTGGCTGGCAGGGAAGACGACGACCGGGCGGGGCGTGGCGTCGGATGACAGGGCGGTGGACAGCGCGACGTAGTCTTCGGCCAGCCTGGTGGGGTCGGGGGTCAGCTCGGCGTAGACGGCGGGGGCCAGGTCGCCCTCGACGCCGACGACGCGGAACAGGCTCAGCGGCCCGACGCCGCTCTCGAACTCGGCGATGGGGACGATCCGCATGCCGAGCGGTGACTCAGGTAGAAGCCCGGATTTGCTCTCCTCAAGCAGGTAGACCTGATCGTGGGCCAGGCGTGGGGGCAGGGACGCAACCTGGAGATCGTCCCAGGGGCGGAAGCTGTCAAATGCGCCGACGCGCGGGCCGAGGTAGCCTTCCAGCCAGACCGGGGAGCCGGTGGACAGGACGAGGATCTGTTCGCCGTTGCCCGCGCGCCAGGCATCGAGCAGCGCGGCGGCCAGTTCGGCGTGGCCGTAGCCGCTCGACTTGCCGTCGACGTACTGGGTCCGGTCGGCGGGGGCGAGGGGGGCGCGGGACGGGTCGTGGATCAGGCAGGCGTCGAACCACAGCGCCGGGCCGAGCGCGGCCAGCAGCAGGGCGACTCCGGCCCAGCGTCCCAGGGTGGGCAGGCGCGCGTCGAGCCAGGTCAGGGCGAGAGACAGGCTCAGTGCGGTGGTCACGGCCAGGGGGGCGGCGTTGATCAGGAAGTAGCGCGGGGCGAGGATCTCGGCGGGGCGGACGGCGACGATGGGCACAAGCGCGAAGAGCAGGGCGGGGATCAGGAGGAAGAGGATGAAGCGCCGCTTTTTGCCCGGCGCGGGCCACACGAATGACAGGACGACGAGCGCCAGTGCCGCCCAGCCGACGTAGTGCAGGAGGATCGCCAGTGCGGCCGGTAGATCGCGGGAGAGGCGAGGGGCGACCTTCGCGCCGGGGCCGGGCTTGAGAAGCAGGTTGACGTTATCGCGCGTGACCTGGTAGGCGGTGCCGCCCGCCTCGCGGAAATGGACAAATCGCGTGTAGACCGCCGCGATCAGGGCGACGGACAGCGCCAGGGCCAGCGCTGCGAACGCCAGCGAACGCCAGCGCACCCGGCGGCCCCGGGACAGCAGGATCGCTGCCGCAGGGGGCAGAAGCAGAAAGGGCAGCGCGGCGAGCTTGGCGAGGCAGGCGGCGGCCAGCGTCAGGCCGAGCAGCAGTGCCGCCGGGAGGCGAGGCCGGATCGTCAGGCGCACCGTCAGCACGAGCGAAACCGCCGCGAAAGCGGCCATCTCTGGATCGGCGAGGGCCTGGCGCTCGTGGAAGACGGCCAGAGGGAGGACGGCGTACAGCAGCCCGGCCAGCAGCCCGGCCCGCCAGCCGCCAATTGTGCGCGCCAGGGCGATGCAGGCGGCCATCGACAGCGCGCCGCAGAGGGCCGAGAGCGACCGCGCCAGCCAGGGGCCTTCGGGGCCGATTGGCCGGAAGAGGGCGAGCGTGACCGGGTAGAGCCACTTGCGGATGTGGCGGATGTTCTCGCCGAAGAAGATGTAGCCGTCGACCACGCGGTGGGCGCGGCCCAGGTGGATTGCCTCGTCGATGAAGAGGGGCAGGCGCATCGTGGCGGCGAGGCGCAGGACGACGCCGCCCAGCACGATCACGGCGACGAGGAGCCAGGGCAGCGCGGCCCGGCGTCGAGTTGTCCTTGTGGGAATGGTAGACACGATAGATGCCTCCGGCACCGGCACGGGTGGTGAGATTCAGTCCACGGATTGCACGGATTTCACAGATTTTACTACACTTTTCACCCGCTGCGGTGTAGCCAGAAGCGCTCAACCGGATAACCGCTAAACCACCTTCCGAGACTTGCATATACTCAGTACACCGCAATCCGTCCGGTCAGACAAGGCGGCCTTAGCCCTTGTAGACGCTTCTCAAGGGACCGATGGAGATTGAACCGACTGAAACTTTGGCTCATGTTCAACACTGATGTCAAGCCCCCATTTTCAGGGATCTTTTCGCCATAACGGAACATTATGGGAAGGTTGCCAATCTGACGCTCTACGACCAGTAGTCTACCAAACAAAGTTTGTCGGGAAACAACAAATGAGGCATAGCCTTGAAAAAATGCCGGAAGGCCAAGACTATGCCAGCGAAACGATACAGAGTTACTTTGACCAACGAGGAGCGTGAGAACCTCACCCAATTGGTAAGTAAAGGTAAAGCCAACGCGCGCAAAATCACCCACTCAAAGAAACGCGCTTGCCATTGCCAGCCAAGCCGGGGCAGATTGCCAAAAATGACTACGAATATGAACGCAACGGAACCAGCAACCTGTTCATGTTCTTTGCCCCGTTGGAAGCCTGGCGGCATGTCAAAGTCACCGACCGACGCACCATGATTGATTGGGCCCATTGTATGCGTGATTTGGTGGACGTTCATTTCCCAGATGCCGAAACCACTGTGGTGGTCATGGACAATCTCAATACCCATAAACTGGCGTCCTTATTATGAAGCGTTTCCGCCTGCCGAAGCGCGGCGGATAGCTGAAAAGCTGGAAATCCACTACACACCCAAGCATGGCAGTTGGCTGACTACTAGAGTACCTCCACACCATTAGTAGCGGGTACCAACGACGCTTTGACTGATCGTATCCAGCCGTTTCAGTTCATCCGCAGTGAATTGGATGTCTTCAATGGCCACATTTTGTTCAAGGTATTTGCGCCGCTTGGTGCCGGGTATTGACACAATATCGTCCCCTTGCGCATGAACCCACGCTATCGCGATTTGAGCCGGGGTGACCTGTTTCTCCGCCGCGATGGTCTCGACCACGTTGACCAACTCCAGGTTTTGCGCGAAGTTTTCTTCGCTAAAACGCGGGTTTTGCAGACGCCAATCCCCCGGTTCAAAGTCAGCCCGCGATTTATACCGTCCCGTGAGCATCCCGCGCCCCAATGGGCTATAACCCACAAACGTAATGCCCAACTCGCGACATGTGGGCAGGATATCGGCCTCCACGTCACGGGACCAGAGCGAGTACTCCGTTTGCAGCGCTTGGATCGGGTGCGTTGCGTGCGCCCGGCGAATAATGTCAGCATCCATTTCAGAAAGACCCAGGTAACGCACTTTGCCCTCATCGACCAGTTCGGCCATCACGCCAACCGATTCTTCAATCGGCACGTCGGGGTTGTACCGGTGCATATAGTACAGGTCAATTGTTTCAATGTTCAGACGCTTGAGGCTGGCTTCGCAGCATTGACGAATATAATCCGGGCTGTTGTTGATGCCGACCCACTCCCGTTGATCGGTGCGCTGAATGCCAAACTTGGTGCATAAAAACACCTGATCCCAACGATCGGCCAGGGCTTTGCCTAACAGCAGTTCGTTGGTGCCATGCCCATACATATCAGAGGTGTCAAAAAAGTTGACCCCCAACTCGATTGCGCGATACATTGTGGCGATAGCTTCATCTTCGTCGGCAGTGCCGTAAAACTCCGACATGCCCATGCATCCTAAACCGATGACCCCAATTTCTTCGTTGGTCTGACCCAGGTTGATTGTCCTCATTGTGCATTCCTTTCCAAATTCTTGGTGTGTTTGGTCCGCGATCCTCTCTAGCATACAACCTAGAGCGCGCTTTAAGTCAAGCGCGCTTTCGGGTGTTCCGCGCAATTTGTTCCGGTATATTCAAGTTGACTTAGTGCTTTGTTAAGCAGGATTATGCACGATTGCGGTGCATTGCTTTCTCACCCCCCTGTGAGCCTGACGGCTCATCCGTCCCCCCATGCATGGGGGGGACACATCGGAACGCAGCGACGATGAGGCCCAAGTAGGGGGCCCAAGGAGGGTGCCCAAGTAGGGGCCCAAGGAGGGTGCCCAAGTAGGGGCCCAAGGAGGGGGTCAAAAAATCAACTTAACGAAGCACTTAGTGATTTAGCAGACTGGAGTCAGTTTGACTCTCAACGCAATTCAACTATCATTTTTTCAAGACTATGCCTCATCTGTTGTTTCCCGACAAACTTTGTTTGGTAGACTACCAGCCACCCGACACCTTTGGGTGTATTCGAGTGCCAGCTTTATATCTCTACTGGAGCCTCGCGTAGCTTCTTCCACAACGCGGCCAGGATGACGCTTGAGGCATGGTCCGGGTCGGAACCACCGGGGCCGCACGCTTCGGCAAGTGAAGGGTTCTTACGCGCGAACAAGCCAAAATTGTTGCGAATGTCTGTTCCAAGGCCAAAGTGGTAGTTGGCTATGACCTTCAGTTCAGTTGGCTTTTGCGCGATCTCTAGCATGGCTTGCAAGGGCAGTTCTTCAACCAAGCGGCGCACTGCTTCCTCGATCGTTCGAGGCATATTCTGCTCCGGCTGGCGGGCCCCTCTGGCAGCTTTGCCCCTGAACGTGAACCCAGCAAACCTAGCATTTTGGAATGCCCTAATTCTAAGCCAGCTCCGCGCCTTGTGGAGGAGGTCCACCGCATCGGCTTCGCCGTTCAGTGCAGCCGTTAGTGCTTCCTCTGCTCCAGCTTCCCCAAGCAGTCGTTCCAAGGCGAGGGCGATAGCGTAGCGCGCGTCACGGGGATCGTTTATCTTACCTATTAGAGACCCATGTGGAAACTGCACGGTTGGCTGCTCCACGGCGCCGAGCGCATCCAGTAGTGGCTGCACTGCTCGCGCGTCGCCCAGCTCGCCTAGCGAGGTGGCAGCAACACAGCGCACGTACGCGTATTCATCCCGGAGAAGAGCGACTAGCGGCTCTACTGCCCTCTCACTGCCGCCTTCACCAAGTGCTCCAGCGACCGCAGCTCGCCTCTGCCAGTCCTCGTCGTCAAGAGCAGCGACGAGGAAGTCAACGCCCCGCGCATTGCCCAATTGACCCAGCGACCTAGCGGCTACGACGCGCACCCCGTAGTGCTCGTCGTCAAGAGCAGCGATGAGGAAGTCAACGCCCCGCTCATCGCCCAATTGACCCAGCAGCCTAGCGGCTTTGACGCGCACCCCGTAGTGCTCGTCGCCAAGGGCCTCAAGGAGGGCAGGCACGAGTACGGTCTTGTCTACTGCCTCGGTATCGTTGGCCATGACTGCCCCTATCTGGGACAGTGCAAAGGCGCAAGCCCTATACAGGTCCGTGTGCAACTCCGGATGCGCCGTCTTGCGCAGGGTTGCAAGGAGAGCCGGTACGGCTTCGGACCGACCTATCTTGCCCAGTGCCAGGGCAGCATGAGCCGCAGTTATTTGATCCGCATCGTCAAGAGCCTCCGAAAGCGCCGGCAAGGCGGAGGCATTACCAACCTTCTCCAGCGACCGTGCAGCAAACCTGCGTACCTGATCCCACTCGTCCCGCAGAGCCGCCGATAGCGCAGGCACAGCGTCTGGAATGGTCATCAACCCAAGAGCTTCGGCGGCCAGTAAGCGCACCTCCCTGTTCGCGTCGTTTAAGGCCTCAATCAGGCCCGATGAGGCGAGTTGATCGTCACTGCGCGCAAGGCTCAGGGCGGCGAGCCTGCGCTCCATGGCGTCCTCGTCGCGCAGTCTGGTGAGCAAATCGTCTATGCTAGTAGCTGGCATGCTCTGCCCCCCCTCTTCCCCTATTCCGGCACATTAACATACTCTGCTGTAGTGCGGGTGGATTTGCTGAAGCCGCCTTGTCTGAGTGCTGAACTGCGTAACCCCTATCTGTGAGACCGGTGCTCCGCAGCCCGTTGCAGGCTCCCTTTACTTCTGGCTTGCGCCCGGCAGCGCCACTTACTGAGCCTTGCATATACTGCTAAACTGCTCCTCGATTGTGTTGATTGCGACACTGCCCTCACCCATCTCGGACGGCCAAGCCGTCCTCGATTCGCCCTCTCCCTGAGGGAGAGGGCAGACGGAGCGCGACCGTAGGTCGGCGAAGGCGGGTGAGGGCTGGGCAACAATGTGCCCAAAACCAGCTTAGCACAGCACGAATTGAGTTTAGTTTTCCATGTACGTCTCAGTAACCTGTCAGTGCCCGCTACCCGGTGAGTACAGGTTTATTAATCGCAGCAGCGATCATCTCCGGAACCCGCTTCGCAGCTTTCCCGGTCGCCGTGCATATCTGCACGGTTCGACCGTCTGCGTGCCGCAGACCGATGGCCGTCCGTTCTATACCGGAGCCTGAAGCGGCAGGGGAGCCGTCTGCCGCCGCGGCGACAGTGAATAAAATATCGGTGGCACCGACCAGCATATCCTCGTGCATTCGCATCTGCTTGGTTACACCGACAATGGCATCGAACGGCCACTCCTGCGCACGCTTTGGGCCAGCGTAACGCAGCCTGACGGTCTGGCCGACCGACTCAATGACCACGTGAGGCTCACGGAAGCCGCGAGCGCTCACCCACATCACCAGTACACCGAAAACCAGCAGCCCTAATCCCATACACAGTGTTGGCAGCAGTCCTATTTCAGCCGCGTTCGAAACCTGAAAGACAGGCATTGCCAGGCCGCAAATCACCATGAACAGGCCGACCGCCAATCCCAATACACCTTTTCCCCGCCGCTGCCGGATGACCACGTCGCCGTTGTTCTTCCGAATACAGACGGCGACTTCAAGCGGCACAACCTCAGCGGCATCACGGTGAACACGCAGATGGACAACGGTCATCCAGACCACTATCGTTATCAATAGCAACATCGCCACGCAGAGAATTGTCAAAACCAAGATGATTCCTCCGCTCACTCCCTCGCTTCTGTCCATATCCCTGTGAAGCCCAACGGCTCATCCGTTCCCCTATGCACGGGAGGACGCGGCTGGGAGTTCAACGGGATTTCAGTCTGCCGATTACGCAGATTACACAGATTTTACTACACTTTTCATCCGCTGCGGTGTGGGCGGGGTGCGCCTGGGTCTGGGGGGAGTCGTTTACCTTACCCCCTGTGAGCCTGACGGCTCATCCGTCAGCCCATGGATGAACATTGACAATTTAATCCGGTCATTGTTTTGCCCCCCACCCCCGCCCCCTCCCCCACATTCCGCGCCTGACGGCGCTGGAGGGAGGGGAGAAGGCAGACAAACCGGTATTTCCATCGTGGCCGGAAATACTCAAGGTGCATCAATGGGGAGACACAGTGGGCGCGGCGGTGAGCAGCTTCCCCGTTTTGTGTTAACGGCTGAAAAGCGCAGTAAAATTGAAGCATCTCAGAAACAGCGAACAACAAAGGAGCAACTCCGAGATGTCTGAATCTTCCAGCAGCGGCGCTTGGCCCTGGCTCAACAGAGTGATGAAGTTTATCCTGCGCTCGCCTTTTCACAGCCCGGTCAGCAGAACCATCATGCTGATTACCTTTACCGGGCGCAAGAGCGGCAGGACGTACACCACCCCCGTCAGCTACCTGCGCGAGAACGGCGTCGTTACCCTGTTCACGCATGGGGTCTGGTGGAAGAACCTGATCGGCGGCGCGCCGGTCACCCTACGCATCCAGGGGAAGGACCTGCAGGGCACGGCGGAACCCGTCACCGACGACCAGGAAGCCAAGGCCGAGAGTTTGTTGGCCATGCTCCGGCACAACCCGCGTGACGCCCCATACTACGGTGTGACGTTTGACGAGAACGGCCAACCCAACCCTGACGAAGTTGCTCGTGGTGCGCGGGAGGCGGTCATGGTGCGGATTCAACTGACGGGGGAGGCGTGACGTGCCCGCCGCGACTTTACGCCTACAGATTTTCTACACCTCTGCCCCACTGCGGCGCGGCTGGAAGCGCGCAGAAGCGCGCAAGGAGCGGCCAACCGCGTAGCTCCTATCCATGTCAAAGCGCCCTTCCAACGTGGAGGGCGCTTTTGATGGTGGGTACTCAGAGGTAGAAAGGGTAGTCTACCTATCCTTTTCTACTGTGAATGCCGATGTCCTATTTCTCGCTCTTGAGGAACAGGTTCATCTTGGTCCCGCAAACGGGGCAGATGCCTTTCGCCTGGCGACGGCCCTGTTTGTTGATGACGACCTTCGCGTCCTTCATGGGGCGCTTGGTCTTGCACTTGACGCAGTAGGCTTCATATTCGGGCATTTCGTTTTCCCTCCGTTCTACACTGTGTTACCCACAATAGCCAGTAGTTAGTGCGAAACATGACTCAACGATCATGATGTCGATGAAAACATATCTGAGGCCGGAAGACGGTCTACCCCGCTCTTGCCAGGAGCCTCTGATGGCGTTTCGCACCGGGGCTTACCCGTTCAGTCTACTGCAAAACGAACAAGCGTGCAACGTATAAATTGGATAAATGCCACCGTGAAAGAAGTGGCAAAACCGACCCTCTCGCCCGAATCGCGCTCACTCGATGAACCCGTGACGGCGCAGCCACTTCTCTAACCGGTGCGTGTTGGCCTCGGTGATCATGCTCCCCCGGTCGAGGCCGCGCGGGCTTTGGCCTTCTTCCAGCGGCTCAGGCGGCTCGTAGGGCAGGTCTTCGCCGCGCCGCGCCACGATGATGGTCGGCACCGCCTCGTACCCCGTCCACTCGACCACGCGCTGCCTGGCCGCCTCGTCCTCGTCGATCAGGATTGTGCGGTAGGGGAGCTGGTGCTTCTCCAGCGCCCGCCGCGCCATTGACCAATAGGGGCAACTCTTCGTGCGCGTGTAGACGACCAGCTCTTTGTCCGAACTCATCGTGCGGCTATCCTCCTGCGGTTCTTATGGCGTCGGCGACGGCGTTGGCGAAGGCCCCGGCTCCTCGCCCAGCGGAACCGGCTCCTCGCCGCGCACGTAGCACAGCACCCCGCGCGCGATGCCCAGCGCGACCACGTCGGGGTGGGCGGTCAGCAGCTCGCGGTCGAGGTACAGGAATCCGATCTCGATGATCGCGCCGGGCGTGCCGGGGGCGATCTCCAAAAAGGTGTGGTACTGCGTCATGTCGAACGTGACGCTGGGATGGAAGGACAGCCCGGTTGTCTCGGCGTAGTGGCGCGTCAGACAGTCGACCAGCCGCGCGTCCTCTTCGGGCGTGCTTGAGTCGGCGAAGCTGGCTACCTTGAAGCCGGTCGCCACGTCGTTGATGTACTCGCACGAGTCGGCGTGGATCGAGACCATCGCCAGCGCCCGGTAGCCGTTCAGCCGCTCGTCGAACTCGTCCAGCAGGTCGACCGTGTAGCCGTGCCCCTCCAGCAGGTCGACCACCTGCCAGGCCACCGTCTCGTTGACCTCCTGCTCGGTCAGGCCGTCCGCGCAGATCGCGCCGGGGTCGGGGAGGCCGGTGGTGCGGTGCAGGCCGCGGTGCCCGCTCACGATGCCGATGTTGACCAGCGGCGGCGGCTCGGTCGGCGTGGGCGGGACGAGGGGGGGGGCGGCCCCCTGGCTCGCCTGCGTCGCCAGCGCCACCGACAACTGATCCATCGACGCGCTGGGCAGGAAGGTGTTAGGCGTCCACCAGGTGAACAGCGTGGCGATCACCGCCGCAGTCAGGAAGATGCCCACCACCGAGCGCAGCAGCACGCCGTAGCGGATGAACACCTGGGCGCGTCCCGCCGCCTCGGATGAGGGCAGGTAGGATTCGGCCTCAAGGGGGCGGGCGGCCTCGCGCGGGCGGCCCTTGAGCTTCGCCGCCCGGCCGGTGAGGATCACGCCCTGCCCGACGCGCACCTCGTCCCCCTCCGCCGGTTCGTCAGCCACCTCCTCGACCGGCGGCGCTTCCTCGTAGAGTGCCTCGTCGAACGCTTCGTCGAGCGCTTCGTCGAACGCTTCGTCAAACGCTTCGTCAAACGCTTCGTCAAACGCCGCTTCTTCGGCAGGCGGCTCCTCGATAGGGGCAGGTTCGAGGTCTGGCAGGTCGGCGATCTCGGCATCCTGCGGGGCGTGCTCTTCCTCCGGCGGTTCCGGGGGCGGGGCAGGCTCGGATGGAGGCGGTGGGGGCGGCGTCTCGCGGTAGGGGGCAGTCGGCGGCAGCCCCAACGGGTACTCGGATCGCTGCCGGGGAGGCCGCGCCCCGAAGGGCAACTGGCGCTCGTCTTCGTCACGCTCGCCGAGGGGACGGCGGGGGGGTTTTTGCTCCTCACTCATGGGGAGATGATAGCGCATGTGGGGGAAACGTGAAAGCGGGGGGGATAGCCGGCGCTCAGGGCCGCCTGCCTGACGTTAGAAACGTCAGGCTCAATATGAAATGTCGGCTGAAGCCGACGTGCGTGTCATCTAGCAGGCCGGATGGCGTGGATGGTGGTCATGGCATCGTCAGCCTGGGATACCGGCCTGGCTACCGTACACCTCCTCGATCCCCTTCACCAGCCGGTAGAGGGTCCGGTTGGTGGGCGTCGGCACGCCCAGCGTCTCGCCGCGCCGCCCGGGGTGTGTTTGTCTTACCCCCCTGTGAGCCTGACGGCTCATCCGTCCCCCCGTGCACGGGGGACACATGGGAGTGCAGCGACCTTGTCCCGATCTCCCCGAAACTCAAACACGCCCACTCTCATCCGTCAGCGGAAGACCTGCGCCCCATACACCTCCTCGATCCCCTTCACCAGCCGGTAGAGCGTCCGGTTGGTGGGTGTCGGCACATCCAGCGCCTCGCCGCGCCGCACCACCGCCCCGCAGATGGCCTCGATCTCCGTCTCCACGCCCCGCCGCACGTCTTGAAGCATCGACGAGCGGTTGTGGGCCGTCAGCCGTGCGACCTCCTCCGCGCGCGCGGTGGCATCCTCGAATGGCAGGGCGATGCCTTGCGCCGCCGCCACCGCTGCCACCTCGCGGGCTGCCTCGCCCATCAGGTCGCGCGCCCACCCTGACTCGGCCAGCGCGCCGTTGGGGACGCCCAGGATAGCCGTCAGTGGGTTGATGGCGCAGTTGACGGCCAGCTTGCCCCACACCAGTGCCGACACGTCGTCCGCCACCCCGGTCGGCAGCCCGGCCTTCGTGAACATGGCCGCCACCGCGCGCACCGGCCCGTCGATCCCCGGCTGCGTTGCCAGGTGGGTCGACCCGGCCCCGCCGTAGCGCAGCACGCCCGGTCCGTCTGTCGCCGCGCCCTGCGCAGTGACGCCCAGCGTCGCCCGCGCCGCTCCGACGTGCCGGGCGAGCGTCTCCAGGTTGCCCAGCCCGTTTTGCAGCGTGATCGCCACCCCGCCCGGCTTGAGCACCCGTGCCGCGCCCTGAGCGGCCCGCTCCGTGCCGACCGACTTGGTGAGGATCAGTGCCACGTCCGCCGCCCCGACCGCGCTCAGATCGTCCGTTGCGGTGATGGCGACGTGCTCCTCGCTCCCGTCCGGGTTGATGATACGCAGTGGTGCGCGGTGCAGTGCGTCGAGCTGCTCCGGCCAGCGCCCGATCAGCGTCACGTCGGCGCGCAGGCTGAGCCGCGCCCCGAACAGACAGCCCATTGCCCCCAGGCCGAAGATCGCGACTCGCATTGTTGTGGCCTCCCTTGCCGGTGCTTTGTTAAGTGGCGTTGCGTTGTTGCGACGCGTTGCTCACCCCCCTGTGAGCCTGAACGGCTCATCCGTCCCCTCATATCGTTTGCCCCCCACCCCCGGCCCCTCCCCCACATCTCGCGCCTGACGGCGCTGGGGGGAGGGGAGAAGTCGGGCGAGCCACATTTCCATCGTGGCTGGATTAAATACTCAAGGTGCATCGTTGTTTGCTCACCCCCCTGTGAGCCTGAACGGCTCATCCGTCCCCCCGTGCACGGGGGGACTCGGCGGAGCGGCGCGGGGCGCAGTTAAGCAGGGTGCCGCATGACTGCGACGCGTTGCTCACCCCCTGTGAGCCTGAACGGCTCATCCGTCCCCCCATGCACGGGCTGAGGACACGACACTTTTGAAGGGGGTTGACAAAAAAGGCTCATCAGGTAC
>CAZRXG010000054.1:0-22047 GCA_964603985.1 uncultured Anaerolineae bacterium
TGCCGGGGTAGCCCGGTGGGAACGTAGGCCATCGCCAGAAGACTTTTTGCTTTTTCCCCTCGTGCTGCCCCTTTCGATCGGCTGGGCATCGCCCTTCCACAAAGTGGGGGAAACTGCCCAGGGGGGCGCTTCTTATGCTATGATGGTATGTGGAACCGCCAGCCATCAGTCTGGCGGGGAGGCATGCCATGTCCGGTATAAAGCGCTTTCGCCTGGTAGCCATTCTCGTGCTGGCCCTCGCAACTGTGGGCTGCAATCTGCCCGGCACGCGCCCCAGCAAACCCCTCGTTGATATTCAATCACCCGCACCTGGAGCGACCGTTTCGGCAGGCGAGCCGCTGGTTATCTCATCGGTTGCCACCGACCCTGACGGTCCTGGTGTCGCGCGCGTCGAGTTGTTTGTGGATGGCGAGTCGGTGCGCGTGATCGAGTCGCCAACCGGCGCGTTGGACGTTTTTGACGTTGCTACCACCTGGACACCGGAGGCTGAGGGCGAGTTGACCGTTGCAATGGTCGCCTATCGCAAGGATGGCACGCCCAGCGCCCCGGCGACGCTCACCCTCAGTGTGGTCGGGACGGCGACCGACTCTCCCCGGCCTGTGTCCCCTGAGGTCGTCGGCGCGTCGGCAGCCGATGATTCCTCGTCGGCATCCCCCACGCCGAAAAACGAGGTGGAAGCCCAGGGCCGCGTGACGAAGCTCTCCAACATCCGATCTGGCCCGGGACCGTTTTGTGCCATTGTCGGGAAGGCCGACAAAGGCGACGTGATCAACCTGCTGGAGTTGAGCAAAGACAAGCTCTGGTACAAGACCGACTATGTCGGGCAGGTGGGCTGGATCTACACCGGGACGGTCACGCTGCTGGGCGATGTCACCATCCCCGTCGGCAGCCGGACCGGGTGCGCGGGCTGCGGCGACGGCGCGTGCAACCTCAAGGAAACCTGCGACTCGTGCCCGGAGGACTGCGGCGAGTGTTGTGGCAACAAGCTGTGCGAGCCGGAATACGGCGAGGATTGTGCCACGTGTGAGGCCGACTGCGGCCCGTGCTGCGGCAACGGCGCCTGTGAGCCGGAACGCGGCGAGGACTGTGCGACCTGCGAGGCCGACTGCGGCAAGTGCTGCGGCAACGGCGTCTGTGAGAAGGAGCGCGGTGAAAACTGCTCTACCTGCCCGAAGGATTGTGGTAGCTGCTGCGGCAACGGCAAATGCCAGGCCAATAAAGGCGAAAACTGCTCTACCTGCCCCAAGGACTGCGGCAAGTGCTGCGGCAACGGCAAGTGCGAGGCCAAGTACGACGAGACGTGCAAGACCTGCCCTGCTGACTGCGGTGAATGCCCATCGGAGCCGGAATGCGGCGACGGGACGTGTGATTCGGGTGAGGACTGCGAAAGCTGTCCCGCCGACTGCGGCGAGTGCCCATCGGAGCCGGAGTGCGGTGACGGGACGTGCGATTCGGGTGAGAATTGCACAAGCTGCCCTGACGACTGCGGCGAGTGCCCATCGGAGCCGGAGTGCGGTGACGGGACGTGCGATTCGGGCGAGGATTGCGAAAGCTGTCCTGCCGACTGCGGCGAATGTCCCTCGGAGCCGGAATGCGGCGACGGGACGTGTGATTCGGATGAGGACTGCGAAAGCTGCCCCGCCGACTGCGGCGAATGCCCCTCGGAGCCGGAGTGCGGCGATGGGACGTGCGATTCGGATGAGGACTGTGAAAGCTGCCCCGCCGACTGCGGTGAATGCCCGTAGGCGTTGGGCTTGAAAGCGCAGATTAGGGTGAGCGGAGCCGGTCAGGCTCCGCTCACTTGTTTGTGCTTCCTATATATACAGTCCTGTCGGGTCGATCTCCTCGCGCAGCGTGCGAAGCTCTTCTTTGTTCGGCGGCTCGATTTGCTCGACCTCGCCCGCGATGAGCATCTCGAAGCCCGTGTTTTCGATCACCTGCTCGACCGTCGCGCCGGGTGCGAGCGCCTCCAGGCGCATGCGGCGGGTTTTCTCGTCAAACCCCATGCGCCCCAGCCCGCTGATGACCGCCAGCGGACCGGTTCCGCGCGGCAGACCGGCCTCCTCGCGCGCGCCGGGGCCGGTGAGGTATCCCGGTGTGGTGATGAAGTCACACTTCTCGACGAAGCGCCGGGTATCGTGGCGCATGATGGCGATCGTTTGCCAGCACAGCGAGCCAACGTCGTTGCCGCCGCCGCTGCCGGGCAGGCGCACCTTCGGCGGCAGGTAGCTGCCGATGACGGTGCTGTTGAGATTGCCATACGGGTCGATCTGCGCCCCACCCAGGAAGCCGTAGTCGATAAACCCGCGCGTGGCCGTCTCCATGATGTCGCAGATGCCCGACGCGGCCAGCGCCTTGTGGAACGTGCGCGCCTCCCCGACGGCCAGCGGCAGCTCCTCCAGGATGGCGCCCGTCCCGCCGAACTCGAAGATCGGGATCAGGTTGGGCGCGTACAGCCGCTGTGCCAGCGACGCGGCCAGCATCGGGACGCCCGTCCCGATGAAGGCGGTCGTGCCGTCCTCGAAGAGCCGCGCGGCCATGCAGATCATCAACTCGGTCGGATTATACTCGTGATCGGTGCCATTCCCGGCCATCATCGCCTCTCCCGTCCTTCGCGAACCTGCTCCAGCCGCTCCTCGCCCACCCATTCCAGGTATGCGCTGTGATCGGGCAGGTCGTGGATCGTCTCCTTGAGGTAGGCATCGGCTCCCTCGGCCGTCTTGCTGGCCTCCACCCAGGCCTGGATCTCCGGCTCGTCGCGGCAGTAGAGGTAGGCCATCTCGCCGGGATGCGAGCCAAACGGCGCGTGAACGACCGCGTCAACCAGGTAGTAAGGGATCAGCGTGCGCTCCGGGTATCTGCGGATCTCGTCGGTCGAGATGATCTCTTCCGCGCTGATGATCAGCCGCTTGCAGGCCCGTGCCATCTCGACGCCGAAGCCGCTGATCCCCTCGATCTGGCAGTTGCCGTACTTATCCGCCCGGTGCACGTGGATCAGCCCCACGTCGAGGATCAGGGCCGGGATAAGCGCCACTTTCATCCCCGTGAAGGGGTCGCGAACCACTTTGGCGGCGCTGCGTTTGAGTGTGTCGGTGCCCAGCATCGAGCGCGCCGGGATGAAGGGCACGCCCATGGCCGCCGCCTTGAAGCGCCACGTGATCGCCCCGTTGCTCCACTCGACCGTCGTGTCGATCTGCCCGCTTTCGACGGCACGGCGCAGCGCGTTGCTGACGCCGTACACCTCCAGCCCGATGTAAGTCACGTCCAGCTTACGCACCAGCCCTGCCGCGATCAACAGATCCAGCTCGGTCACGCCCTGCCCGGCCAGCCGCAGGTCTTTTTTGCCCTGCCGGACGACCTCGCGCGTCAGTGACATCGGCGCGCGCACCGTGCCGTACAGTTCCGTGCCCAGGTAACAGCCGTCGGTGACGAACTGCTCGACAGCCTCTCGCTCGCTCATCACCTTATCTACCGGCTTGTGCGCTTTCTTTTCGCGGTTCCATTCGCGGAACGCGTCCAGGTCGGGCGGTTGGATTAACTCCCCAACCCCCGCTTCGAGGATTTCAAATTCCATAGTCCCCTCCTATGGCTGTGTGTGGTCTGCTTGCAGAGGATAACCGGCCCAGGCAGTTGGCCTGATTCTATTCTAATGGATTTTCGCCGGGATCTGGGTAACAAAATGACCCACCCACGATCACGGGGTGGGTCATCGGTGCTGATGGAGATGGTGGGAGTCGAACCCACGTCTGAAGAGTTAGAGCACCCACGTCTACGAGCATAGTCGGCTGTTTGTTTTCGCCGGGGCGAACGCCTGCCGACCGGCTTAGGCCCGGGCTAGTCGCTGTTTGGTCTTAGGTGCAGCCCAGCAACTCGACTACACCGCACCTGGGGCCTTCATGACGCCCGCTGGCTGGCCCGACCCCGGAAAGGCCAGGCGGACGTGGCTCCTCGCAAGGAGCCAGCTCTGCTCAGGCTGTCTTATGCAGCCATCGCGAGAGCAGGTGTCTGCTCGTTGGCAGTTATGTTTTGCCTCTTGTTATCGGGGGTGAGGCGCCCCGGCTCGCAGTGAGATTTCAGCCCTCCCCATCGAAGCCATTTCATCCCCTGCTGTATATATGATAGACCATTTGGTCTGTTTTGTCCAGTTCAGTCTGGGCCGCGCTTCGCGGGTCAACCGGGTTCGAAGTCGGCCCGATCACTGCCGCATATTCCGCCTGATGGTGTATAATCCTTCCGTCTGCGAGGAACCCGCGAGGACTTACGTCGTGGCCGATGCCCTGTTAGCGACCAAACTCTATAAGCCCGCCGTCCGGCCTGGCCGGATCGCCCGGCCCCGTCTGCTCACCCGCCTGGACGAAGCGCAAAGCCGCAGGCTCGCCCTGGTGTCGGCCCCGGCGGGGTTCGGGAAAACCACCCTGGTCAGCACCTGGCTGGAAGACCGGGAACCGGTTGGCTGGTTCTCGGTAGACGAGGGCGACAACGACCCCGTTCGCTTCCTCAGCTACTTCGTGGCCGCGCTCCAGCAGGTCGATGGGGGCATCGGGCAAAGCCTTCAGCGTGTGCTCAACTCCCCCCAACTGCCGTCCACCGAGTCGGCCATGACGATGCTGATCAACGACATCGTTGGCGTGGATAGGCCCCTCATCCTCGTCCTGGATGACTACCACCTGATCGACAGCCGCTACGTCCACGAGGTGCTTCGCTTCCTGCTGGAGAACCAGCCGCCCACGATGCACGTGATCATCGTCACGCGTGAGGACCCACCCTTCTCGCTCGCAAATCTGCGCGCCAGGGGTCAGCTTGTCGAACTGCGGGCCGACGACCTGCGGTTCACGCCTGAGGAGACGCTTCGCTTCCTGCGTGACTCGATGGGGCTTGACGTGTCTGCCGACATTGCCGCTATCCTTGAGCAGCGCACCGAGGGCTGGGCGGCTGGCCTGCAGATGGCGGCCCTGTCTTTGAAGGATCAGGGGGACATCGGGCGGTTTGTGGACAGCTTTGGTGGCAGTGATGTGTTCGTCCTGGATTACCTGACCGAGGAAGTGCTGCGCCGCCAGCCGGAGCACGTGCAGGCGTTCCTGCTGCAAACCTCGATCCTCGACCGCCTGCACGCTCCCCTGTGCGACGCCGTCACCGGGCGGGATGACAGCCAGGCCATGCTGGAGACGCTTCAGCAGGAAAACCTGTTCCTGATCCCGCTTGACAACCGGCGGCTTTATTATCGTTATTATCACCTGTTTCTCGATGTTCTGCGCAGCCACCTCAACCGCAAGCACGCCAGCCTGATCCCCGACCTGCACCGCCGCGCTGCCCGCTGGTACGCGGGGCACGCGATGTTTGAAGAGGCCATCGATCATGCCTTGAAGGGGCAGGACTATGAGGAGGCTGTGGGCATGCTCGAGCAGGTGGCCGAGGATACCCTGATGCGCGGCGAGGCGCTGATCCTGCGGCGTTGGCTGGAAAGCCTGCCGGAGGACGTCATCCTCTCCAGTCCCCACCTGTGCATTTTCCACGCCCTGACCCTGCTTCTGGCGTGGAAGCAGCCGGCAGTCGAAGCCCGGTTGCAGGCTGCCAATGCGCAGGGAACGCTTACCGGCGAGGTGGCAGCCGTCAAATCCCTTATTTCTGTGATTCAGGAGACCAGCGACCAGGTGGTCGCTTACGCCCAGCAGGCACTTGAGCACCTGCCCGAGTCCAGCGTCCTGCTGCGCGACCTTGCCCACTGGAGCATCGCCCTGGGGCACTACCTGGGTGGTGACGAGGCCACTGCGCACCGCCTGCTCACCGAGGCCACTGTTAGGAGCAATGCCAGGGGGAACGTGTTCATCGCCCTGCTTGCGCTGTACCTGCTGGCCGTGTCCCAGATGGCCCAGGGCTATCTGAATCGGGTGGAAGAGCTTTACCGCCAGATGGTCAGCATCGTCGATTTGCAGGAGCGCCGCATCATCTTCTCCGGCCTTGCCAGCCTGGCGTACGGCGACCTGCTGCGCGAGCGCGGCGACCTTGAGGGCGCGGAGCGCTACCTGGAGGAGGGGATCGCGCTGAGCCGGCAGTTTGGGACTCCGGTGCTCCTGGTCAACGTGTACACCGATCTGGCCCGCACGAAGCATTCGCAGGGCGATGTCGAAGCCGCCTTCGACTTGATCAACCGGGCCGAGCAGCACGCCAGGCAGGAGGGGGCGCATCCCTTTGCCATGGTTCAGCTTGAGACCTTCCGCATCCAGTTTCTGATCGCGGCCAACAGGCTGTCGGAGGTCGAGCCGTGGCTGGCGGAGCGCACCCACCCGGATCGCGACCTGCCGTATACCCTGTACCCGGATGTGCCGTTTGTTTGCGAGATGGAGAGCTTCACGCTGGTCCGGGTTTTGCTTGCCCAGGGCCGCCACGCCGAGGCCGCCGCGCTTGTCGAGCATACGTTGGAGATGGCCTACGTGCCTGCCCTGCGCATCGAAGGACTGCTCCTTAAGGCCCTCGTCCTCCATGCCGCCGGGGAGCCAGAAGCCGCTTTTTCGGCCCTGGGCGAGTCCCTCATGCTCGCCGAGCCGGAGGGATTCTGCCGCCTCTTCGCCGACGAAGGGCCTGCGATGGACGCCCTGCTTCGGGATTACCTGAAGGCATCGCGTGCCGCGCCTGCCGTAGAGCAGTATGCTCGCTACCTGCTGGCTAACATTGAAGCGCCGACGAGACCGCACGAGGCTCCGCGCAGGCAGGCCCCTGTGCTGGTCGAGCCGCTGAGCGACCGCGAGCGCGACATCCTGGCGCTGGTCGCTGATGGGCTTACCAACCAGGAGATCGCCCTCAGGCTGTCACTCAGCCTGAACACGGTCAAGTGGCATCTGTACAACGCCTACAGCAAGCTGAGCGTGCGCAACCGCACCGAGGCCGTGACGCGGGCACGAGAGCTTGGCCTGCTTCCCTCCTGACCCATCCCCCCTTCATCTCAATAGCATATCCCCCAGGCCATGTGGGTTTTGGGTGCTGATCCACCCTCAACTCCACCCCCACCCCACACTTTTGTGTGGTGACTTCCATACCGTCCGGGCAGTATGATGAACCTGACAGAGCATCCTTAGTGGGAGAATGAGACGTGTTCCAGGTTCTTGAGAGGCATCAGACTGTTGAGACTGCTGGCAAGGCGCGTAGGAACAACGAGGGCCATCACAATGGGAGCCTGATCGAGCTACGCGACCTGGTCAAGATTTACCGCACCCCGGCCGGTGATTTCCCCGGCCTCAGGGGCATCAACCTGCACGTGGGCACCGGCGAGTTCGTGGCCGTGGTCGGCAAGTCGGGCAGCGGCAAGACGACCATGATCAACATGCTGACCGGCATCGACCGGCCCACCTCCGGCCAGGTGATCGTCGAAGGCGTCGACATCCACGCGCTCAACGAGAGCCGGATGTCGCAGTGGCGCGGGCGCAACCTGGGGGTGGTGTTCCAGTTCTTCCAGCTTCTGCCCACCCTGACCATCGCCGAGAACATCAAGCTGCCGATGGACCTGTGCGGCACCTACCCGATCAGAGAGCGCCACCAGCGGGCGCTGCACCTGCTTGAACTGGTCGACATCGCCGAGCACGCCGACAAGCTGCCCTCGGAGATCTCCGGCGGCCAGCAGCAGCGTGCGGCGATTGCGCGCGCGCTGGCCAACGATCCGCCCATCATCGCCGCCGACGAGCCGACCGGCAACCTGGACTTCAGGACGGCCAACGCCATCATCGAGCTTTTCCAGACGCTGGTCGATCAGGGTAAGACTTTCCTGATGGTCACTCACGACAACGACCTGGCCGCCAGGGCGTCGCGCATCGTCGAGCTGGCCGACGGCGAGATCATCCGCAGCTAGAAAATCCTTCGCCAACCGAGGAGCGAACAATGCCACTGCCAACCCGCTGGATCAAAGTGCTGAAGGATATCCTGGGCAACAAGGTGCGCACCGTTCTGGTCATCCTTTCGATCACCATCGGCGTCTTCGCCGTCGGGATGACCACCAATGCCCGGCTCATCATCCAGCGCGATCTGAACGAACCTTTCCGGGCGACCAACCCGGCCAGCACCACCCTGTACGTCACCCCCTTTGACGAAGCCCTGGTTCATGCCGTCGAGGACATGCGCGAGGTCGGCCAGGCCGAGGCCCGGCGGCTGGAGGTGGTCAAGGCTTACCGGGGCGGCGACGAGTGGGCCGACCTTGAGCTGACCGTCGTGCAGGACTACAGCAACGTGCGCATCAACCAGTTCACGCTTGAGGCCGGGCAGAGTGTCCCCGGTCTCCGGCAGATCGTGCTGGAGCGCCAGACCGCCGCGATGCTGAATGTCTCCGTCGGCGACATGGTCACGGTCGAACTGCCGGATGAGGAGCGTAGCTACAATCTGGAAGTGGCGGGCGTCGTCCACGACATGCACAAGATACCGCCCCAGTGGATTGAACAGGGGGCGGGCTACGTCTCAATGGAAACCCTGCGCTGGATGGGCGCGGGCGCGTACTACAACTCCCTGGATATCATCGTCGCCGAGAATCCCACTGACAAAGACCACATCCTGCACGTTGCCGGTCTGGTCCGTGATCGTGTGATCGAACCGTCGGGCTACAGCGTGGTCGGTGTCTGGTCATTCCGTGGCGAGCCGGGTGAGCACTACTTCAGCGGCGACGTTTCGGGCGTGCTGATCATCCTGATGGTGATGGGCGTGATGTGCATCCTGCTCGGTGCCGGGCTGGTGATCAACACCGTCTCGGCGCTGATCGCCCGCCAGGTGCAGCAGATCGGCATCATCCGCTCGGTGGGCGGGCTGCGCAAGCAGATCACGTCGATGTATCTTTCCAGCATCCTGGCGTTCAGCGTGTGTGCCTTGCTGATCGCCATCCCGCTGGGGCTTCTGGGGGCCGGGGCGATGGCGGTCGGGATCAGCGAGCAGCTTAACTTTGACGTGACGCGCGTCAACCTGCCATTCTCAGTTGCGCTGCTCCAGGTTGCAGTTGGCCTGCTGGTGCCGATTGGCGCGGCCATCGTCCCGATCATGTCCGGCACGCGCATCTCGGTCTACGATGCCATCTACCAGCACGGGAATATCACCGCCGTCAACAAAGGCGTCATCGAGGAGCTTCTGAAGAAGATCAAAGGGCTGTCCAGCCCCATCATCCTGGCCGTGCGCAACACCTTCCGGCGTAAGGCGCGCCTGGCGTTCACGCTGGCGACGCTCACGCTGGCCGGTGCGACCTTCATGGCCGCCTTCAGCACCCACCGGACGATGAAGGAGAAGATCGTTGGCATCGGGCGTTACTGGCTGTTTGACGTGGCGCTGAACGTGTCCGGCAGCGCCAGCAGGTACACGGTTGAGCGCGAAGCGCTGCGCGTGGAGGACGTGGTGATCGCCGAAGGCTGGTACCAGACCAGCGCCAGGGTCATCTTCCCCGACGGAAGCGAGTCCGAGGGGATCGAGGTGATGGCTGTGCCGTACGACTCGGCCACGCTTGATCCGCTGCTGCTGACCGGGCGCTGGCTCCAGGAGGGGGACACCGACGCCATCGTCGTCAACGACGACACGCGCGATGAGGTGCCCGGTCTCAAAGTGGGCAGCCAGGTCGTGCTGCGGGTTGATGGTCCGGGTCGCCAGGTAGACCGCCGCTACGAGGTCGTCGGAATCGTCTCGCGCCACCTCTACGGGGCACGCATCTACGCGCCCTACGAGTTTTTCACCAAGGTCAACGGCGCTCAGGGGCAGGCCAATCTGGTGCGTGTTCGCACCGACCCCGTCGCCCTGAAAGACGGCGTCTACCAGGCCGCGCTGGCGACGCGCCTGGAGCAGCACTTCGAGGATGCCGGTCTGGGCAGCGGGAGCAGCGAGACCCAGTACGACGCGGTTGTCACCAACACCGGCAACTTCGACATTCTCCTGAGCGTCCTGCTGCTCATGTCTGCCCTGCTGGCGCTGGTGGGGGGCCTGGGGCTGGCCGGGACGATGAGCCTGAACGTGCTGGAACGCACCCGTGAGATCGGCGTGCTGCGTGCCGTCGGGGCCTCCAATGCCTCGGTGCGGAAGGTCGTGCTGTTCGAGGGGGTTTTCGTCGGGCTGATCAGCTGGGTATTGGGGGCCATCGTCGGGGTGCCCTTCGGCTACGTGCTCTCCGGATTCGTCAGCGCGGCAACACTGCGGGCGAAGGCCGAATTCCTGTTTTCAGCCCCCGGCATGTGGCTGTGGCTGGCGCTTGTCCTGGTGATTGCTGCCGTGGCGAGCCTGGCCCCGGCTCAGCGCGCCTCCCGGCTCACCGTGCGCGAGGTGCTGGCCTACGAGTAAGGCCGGTCGCTTGTGCGGAGGCCCGACCGCCGCGTCATTTTCCGTTGATAAGCCGGGACCTGCTCTCGCCCCGAATCAAAACAGGGCCACATCTCCGTGATGCGGCCCTGTGCACTTATCTGCGCCCGGTTACTTTCGGGTCGCCTGTTTGAAGCGCTCCGGGTCGGCCAGACCGATCAGCCCGATGTCGAGCTTGGGCTGGCGGGCTTTCTCCTCTTCCTTGCCGAAGCGGATGATCTCGCCGGTGTCGGTGATGGCTTCCACGGCCAGCCCGAGGCTCTGCAGCTCCTTGACCAGCACGCGGAAGCTGGCCGGGATGCCCGGCTCCTCGATTGGCTCGCCCTTGACGATGGACTCGTAGGTGCGGACGCGCCCCTGCACGTCGTCGCTCTTGACGGTCAGCATCTCCTGAAGCGTGTGTGCCGCGCCGTATGCCTCCAGCGCCCACACCTCCATCTCGCCGAAGCGCTGTCCGCCGAACTGTGCCTTGCCGCCCAACGGCTGCTGCGTGACGAGCGAGTACGGGCCGGTCGAGCGGGCGTGCACCTTGTCCTCGACCAGGTGGGAGAGCTTCAGCATGTGGATCATGCCGACCGTCACCGGCCGGTCAAAGGGCCGTCCGGTGCGCCCATCGTAGAGAACCTGCTTGCCGAGTGGGGGCATTGGCCTGCTGATCTCAAGCTGTGCCCGGTCCGCCATTGCGTACAGGTCCGCCAGCTCGGTCTCGCGCGGGACATCGTAGCTGTGTTTGATCAGCCACAGCCGCAGGCAGGCGGCGATGGCTCCCTCGTCGACCTCCCGGCGCATGTGCGGCGGGTGGGGGTCGTCTTCGAAGGCCAGCAGGTTGTCGGGGTCGTATTCGTGTTCGCGCAGCCATTCGCGCAGCACGGCTCGCCGTGCGTAGACCTCGTCGTGCAGCAGCAGGTCGCGGTCGTACCGCCCGTCCTGCCCCAGCCACGCCTCGATGTATATCAGGCGCACCTCGTTGTCGTCCTCGATGTTGTCCGGGTCGTAACCGTACTCTTCGAGCCATTTCCACGCGTCGTCCGTCACCTGACGCCACGCCTCGTCGATCATCCAGGCGCGGGCCAGCTCGGCCTCGATCTCGTGCTCTTGAGCCCCGTCGAAAACCGGCGTGATGGCCCGGAAGCCCAGGCGGCTGGCTGCCCAGCCGAGGTGGGTCTCCAGGATCTGGCCGATGTTCATACGGCCCGGCACGCCCAGCGGGTTGAGGATGATGTCAATCGGCGTGCCGTCGGGCAGGAAGGGCATATCCTCAATCGGGACGACCTTCGAGATAACGCCCTTATTCCCGTGGCGACCGGCCATCTTGTCACCCTCGGTCAGCTTGCGGCGCTGTGCCACGCTGACGCGCACCATCTGCTCGACACCGGCTGGCAGGTCGCGGTGCTCTTCGCGGTTGAAGACGCGCACGTCGACCACCTTGCCGCGTTCGCCGTGCGGCAGGCGCAGCGAGCTGTCCCTTACCTCGCGGGCCTTCTCGCCAAAGATGGCGCGCAGGAGCTTCTCCTCCGGGCTAAGCTCCTTCTCGCCTTTGGGCGTGATCTTGCCGACCAGAATGGTGTTGGGGCTGACTTCAGCGCCGACGCGGATGATACCGCGCTCGTCGAGGTCTTTGAGCGCGTCTTCGCCCACGTTGGGGATGTCGTAGGTGATCTCCTCCGATCCCAGCTTGGTGTCCCGCGCTTCCACCTCGTGCTTCTCAATGTGGATGCTGGTGAATTTGTCCTGGCGGACCAGGCGCTCTGAGATCAGGATGGCGTCCTCGAAGTTCCCCCCCTCCCACGAGAGGAAGGCGCACAGCACGTCGTGGCCCAGGGCGAGTTCGCCGTTGCAGGTTGACGAGCTGTCGGCGACCACATCCCCCTTCCTGAGCAACTGCCCCTTGGTCACGGTCGGGTGCTGGTCGATGCAGGTGCTCTGGTTGGAGCGCTCGTACTTGCGCAGGCGGTACATGTGCTCTTCTCCGCCCGTGCTGCGCACAACGACCCGCTCGCCGGTGACGCTCATCACTTCGCCGTCCTCGTCGGCGATAATAACCTGACCGGAGTCGCGGGCGGCTATCTGCTCCATGCCGGTGCTGACGATTGGGACATCCGGGTTGAGCAGCGGGACGGCCTGGCGCTGCATATTGGACCCCATCAAGGCGCGGTTGGCGTCGTCGTGCTCCAGGAAGGGGATCAGGGCCGCGCTGATGCCGACGATCTGGCGGGGGGCCACGTCGATGTAGTCCACATGCCTGGATGCGACGAACTTGAAGCGCTGGCTCTCACGCGCCGATACCCGCTCACGGACGAAGTTGCCGTAGTCGTCCAGGCGTGCGTTGGCCTGGGCGATGGTGTAGCGATCCTCCTCGTCGGCGGAGAGGTACTGAATCTCCTGCGTGACGAAGGGGGCAATTTCAATCGCCTCGACTTTCAGCTTGGAGAGCTTCTTGTGCAGGTCTTCGTCCACGAACTGGCCTGCCTCGGCGATCTTCTTTTTGCCGTCTGAGACATCCTCTCGCAGGACGCGGTGCAGCAGCCTCGGGTCGTCGGGTGCGAGGGCCTTCAACACGCGGCGGTAAGGCGTCTCGATGAAGCCGTACTCGTTCACCTTGGCGTACGTCGCCAGACGCCCGATCAGGCCGATGTTGGGGCCTTCCGGCGTCTCGATGGGGCAGATCCGCCCGTAGTGGCTGTGATGGACATCGCGCACGTCAAAGCCCGCCCGCTCACGCCGCAGGCCGCCCGGCCCCAGCGCCGACAGCGTGCGCTTATGGGTGAGTTCGGCCAGCGGGTTGGTCTGGTCCATGAACTGTGACAACTGCGACGAACCGAAGAATTCGCGGATGGCCGTCACGATGGGGCGGATGTTGATCAGTGTGATCGGCGTCAGGCCCTCGCTCTCGCGGATCGACATGCGCTCGCGTACGATGCGCTCGGTGCGGCGCAGCCCGACGCGCAGCTTGTTCTGGATCAACTCGCCGACCGTCTTCACGCGGCGGTTGCCCAGGTGGTCGATGTCGTCCGGGTCGGCCAGGCCGTTGTTGATCATGATCATGCGCTCAATCAGCTTGGCGATGTCGAGCTTGGAGACCGTGCGGTGAGAGCGCATGATCTGGGCGTCGAGGTTGAGCCGCTGGTTGAGTTTATACCGCCCGACTCGCTCCAGATCGTAGCGGCGCTGGTCGAAAAGCTGCCCGATCAGGTATTCCTTGGCATTGTCCAGGGTAGGGGGGTCGCCGGGGCGCATGCGCTTGTAGAACTCGATCAGCGCTGCCTTGGCGTAGGACTCGTCGCCCTTCAGATCCCAGGCCGGTTCCTGTTTAAGCGTGCCCTCGATGAACTGGTGATCGGGGTTGTTGTCAACCTCGGCGAAGAGGGCCAGCAGCTCTTCGTTTGTGCCTTCCTGGAGTGGGGACAGGTCGTCCAGGCCGTCGGAGACGGCGGCCAGCGCGCGCAGCAGAATCGTGACCGGGATGGTGCGCTTGCGGTTGAACTTGATGGTCAGGTAGTCGCTGCGGCGAGTCTCGAACTCCATCCACGCGCCCCGATCCGGGATCAGCTTGGCGGTCGCCAGTGTGCGCCCGGTTGTCGGGTCCTTGTCGGCGTCGAAGTAGACGCCCGGCGACCGGATGAGCTGGCTGACTACCACGCGCTCGGTCCCGTTGATGATGAAGGTGCCCTGGTTGGTCATCAACGGGAAGTCGCCCAGGAAGATGTCCGACGTGAGGACCTCGCCCGTCTCGGTGTTGACCAGCGCCACCTTCACGTACAGCGGTGAGGCGAAGGTGATGTCGCGCTCAAGGCATTCCTCTTCGTTGTACTTGGGGTCGCCAAACCAGTACTTTAGCTCGAACTCGCGCGCTTCGTCGCCGTAGCTGGGGAAATACAGTTTGAGTGTGCCGTTGAAGCTCTCAATGGGCGAGATCTCGTTGAATAATTCCGCTAACCCCTCGTCCTTGAACCAATCAAACGACTCTAACTGAACCTCGATCAGCGTCGGCAGGCTGTGAACGTCGATTATTCGTGCGTAAGATTTCCGACCTAATTCATGGGGCATTTATTATCTCCTCATAGCGCACGAAAAATGTTACAGGCAACACAAAACAAGGTACCGTTTATTGTGGCCCTTGCAACGTTGTGTTGCCTTGTGAAGCTAACAATTTTTTATGCAAGTTTTCTTGCCGACTTGCCTCGCGAATCCATATTATATCAGAAGATCGCGACGGAATCAATAGCTTTTTCGAGCGCAAGTTTAGCACGCAACTGCCAAAGGCGCTACCTCACCGCTCGCCGCGCTGCGGCAGGGGGAGAGCACGCCCTCAGGCTGAGGGAACGTCGCGTGGTTGCAATGCCCGTGAGTTCGGGTATAGTGCTGTATCACCCACGACGAGGGAGGGGAAGCGAGATAATGGATCTCACGACTGTGCTCAAAGGACTGGCGCTCGGCTTCTTGATAGCTGCACCGGTCGGCCCGATAGGTGTGTTGTGCATCCGCCGCACGCTGTCCGATGGGCGTCTGGCCGGGCTTGTATCCGGCCTGGGCGCGGCGACGGCCGACGCCTTTTACGGCACGGTCGCCGGGTTCGGGTTGACGGCCGTCTCGGCGGTCCTGGTCGAGCAGCACTTCTGGTTGGAGATCGTCGGGGGGGCCTTTCTCTGCTACCTGGGGGTAAGGACCCTCCTGAGCAAGCCCGCCGAAGAGGCCGCGCAGGCAACCGGGCGGCGGGGGTTGGTCGGGGCCTACCTGTCAACCTTCCTCCTGACGCTCACCAACCCGATGACCATCCTGTCGTTTGTTGCCATCTTTGCCGGTATGGGGATCGCCAGCACGGGGGGCGACTACGGGGCTGCGCTCTCGCTCGTGGTGGGCGTTTTTCTCGGCTCCGCCCTGTGGTGGCTGACCCTGAGCGGCGGGGTGGGTTTCCTGAGGAATGTTTTTAGCTCCCCGACCGGCCTGCGCTGGATCAACCGCGTGTCGGGCCTCATCATCACCGGGTTTGGCGTCTACGCACTGCTGACCGCGTGGGGACTTGTGTGATCGGCGCATTGACCCCGGTCGGTTATCGGGCAAAACCCGCGCTTGCAGGGGGATTGCCATTTACGAGTCGCCGGGTGCCTGTTATACTGGCAGCGCTTTAGCCGCTTGGCAAAGGAGTGCACGATGCAGCGACGCACCTATCGCGGGCCGATCACGGCGCGAGGGCTTGCCGAGGCGCTGGTGCAGCGCTTCAACGAGGGCCATCTGATGGCGCGTGCCACCGGCCCGGACGATCACATCGTCGTTCAGATCGTCGCGCGCGAGATCGACCGGAGAAAGCACGACCGCGCGGCTCTGACGATGAGCATTATCCAGTATGAGGACGCGGTCGAGGTTTCGCTGGGCGAGCACCAGTGGCTCGGCTCCGCGACCGATCTCCTGGAGGCGGGCCTCAAAGGGTGGTTCAGGCCGGTGTCATTGTTGGGCGAGATGGCCGAGATCGCCGACGATATCGAGACGCTCCAGCTTCCCGATCAGGTCTGGGAGGCAGTCGAGCATTACGTCGAGAGCGTCGGCGCAAAGCTGGGCCTGGCTGCGGAGGAGCGGATGGTTGCCTGCCCCTTCTGCGGGGTCGGGAACCCGGTGGGGGCGGGCAAGTGCTCGGCGTGTGGCGGCAGTCTGGTCGATGTCCAGCCGAAAGGCTGCCCCCAGTGCGGCAAGCTTATGCCCCACACGGCCCAATTTTGCAGCCGCTGCGGGGCCGCGCTGCAATAATCCGCAAGAAAAACAGGCGGCATCGTCTTTCCGGTGCCGCCTGTCCGTATAACTGGCTTGCTCTAACGCCGCAGCCGCTCGTTGACGGCCAGAAACGCGCTGGTGGCGAGGTTCTGCACGGCGACGGCTGCGCGGCGGGCCAGGTATCGAGCGCGCGCCAGGATGAACAACTCCTCGGCCAGCGTCAGCGAGTCGCCGCCGGGGCCGCCCAGGTGCACGACCGCCGCCCCCCACGTCAGCCCGGCCCCAAAACTGACAAAGGCCAGCGTGTCGCCGGGCTTGCAGCGCCCCTCTTCGATGGCCTCGCACAGCGCGATCGGGATCGAAGCCGCCGACGTGTTGCCGTAGCGCTGGATGTTCATATAGAAGCGGTCTTCCGGCACGCGCATCAGGTGGGCGGCGAACTCGATGATGCGTGAATTGGCCTGGTGGGGGATGAACAGGTCGATGTCCTGCGGCGAGAGGTTAGCCTCGGCCAGTGCATGCCGCAGCGAGCGTCCCAGCACGCGCGCCGCGAACTTGAAGATTTTGCGCCCGTTCATTCTAATGTAGTTCTCGCGCCGGTCGATGACTTCGTAGCTCATCGGGTTCGTTGAGCCACCGCCGGGTACCCACAGGTGTTCGGCCCCTGAGCCGTCCGACCCCAGTTCGAAGCCCAGCACGCCGGTGGGCGTTTTCGAAGCCTGCACCACGACCGCCCCCGCGCCGTCCCCGAAAAGCACGCAGGTGGAGCGGTCCTCCCAGTCGACGTGGCGGGTGATGATCTCCGACCCGATAACCAGGATCGTCTTGTACGTGCCGCTCTCGATGAACTGCTGCGCGATCACCAGCCCGTACAGCCAGCCTGTGCACCCCGCGGCCAGTGTGAAGGCCCCGCACTTGGCCCCCAGCATATCCTGGACCTGGCTGGAGACCGGCGGCAGCAGGTAGTCCGGCGACGACGTGGCGACGATGATCATGTCCAGGTCTTTGGGGCTGACCCCCGCCACGTCCATTGCCTCTTTGGCCGCCTCGGCGGAGATGAAGGAGTTTGGCTCGTCGTCGGCGGCCACACGCCGCTCCTCGATGCCGGTTCGCGTCCTGATCCATTCGTCGCTGGTGTCGACCATCTGCTCGATCTCGAAGTTGTCCATCACCCGGCGTGGCATGTACTTCCCCCAACCGGTGATGCGCCCGTAGTACTGGGGTGGCATAGCCCCTCTCCTCCCTGATAAGGCTCAGGTCAGCGGCTGGCGCTGACCTGAGTGGCGATCGTTCACGACTGCCGGGGTGTCAGACTTGCGCGGTCATTTTGCGGCGGCGGCCCACGATGAAGGCGATGAGCACGGCAATCGAGCCGATGATCTGGGCCAGCAGCGCCGCTGCCGCCAGCACCGAGACGACCGTTGCCAGCACTCTGGATGCCTTCACCACCCGGTTTCGCCGCTCGGCCCACGTGGCACGTGATTCGGCGTGTTCGGCCTGCATACCGGCCAGTTTCGTCTTCAAGTCGAGCACAAACTCCTTTGAAGGCTCGACCGGCACCAGCGTGGTGGAGATGCGGTGAACCAGCCCGAACAAGCCCTTCAGTTCTGGAGCCGCATCAGGATGCTGCTCCAGCAACTGCGGGGCGGTGTCTTCCCCCTCGTGGATCAACGTGTCTGCGTGCTCTTCCAGCAGTTCGGTCAATATCTTTTTCCTCGGTGTGCGAAACTTAAACATACCTGCCACCTCTAAAAACTCAATCTACCTGTGTGATCCCTGCTACATCCAGCCAGTCTTTGTACTCTGATCAAACACTCTTGTGGCAGAGAAGTTGCACTACTTGTCATGATCGCTTCTCTTCCTGTGACGGCGGCGCAAACTGCGTGGTGGTTCGTCGGTCGTGTGTTGCAGCTTCTTGAACTCGTTGCGCAGCGCGATCAGCGTGCGGTGGTAGAGGGACTTGACCGCGCCCTCGCTGCGTCCCATGATGCCCCCGATCTCGGCGTTGGAGAGCCGGTCGGCGAACTTGAGTATCAACAACTGCTGGCGGTCATCCGGCAGGTTGCGGATGGCTTTCAAAAGGAGTTCTTGCTCCTCATGTCGTTCGGTGACGCTCTCCGGGGCGAGGCTGCCGAGCGCGGGCAGGATCGTGTCTTCCAGGGGGATCACTTTGCGCCGTCCCCGGTCGCGGTGCCAGTTGACGACCAGGTTGTGCGCGATGCGATACAGCCAGGCCGAGAACGGCACGCCCCGATCCACGTAGTTTGGGATGTGCTGAAGCGCGCGCTGGAACACACGCGAGGTCAGATCCTCGGCGTCGTGGTGGTTGCCGGTGCGATAATAAATGTAATTGTAGATGCGTTTGACGTAGCGCTCATACAACTCGCCAAAGGCCTTGGCGTTGGTCTTGGCCCGTTCGACGAGCGCCTTTTCGTCTAGCTCGGATAAGGGTGCATCTTCAAGCACGTGACATTCTCAACCTGAGCACTGCGGCGTTGACATAACGGTGGCGAGTATACCAGCCGGGCAGAGGGGCGGCAACGCCGCCGCTCCGGTGCACGCTGCGGTGTGCGCCCGCGCGCGCTCTGATTATGTTTGACAACTCCATCCTGGCGCGGTATGCTTACCAGTTGCTATGGCAATCGGCGGCACGCTCGTGTGGCTGCGAGCCAATACCGCTGAATTGGATACAAGCACTAAAGGAGGTCATCCTGAGGTGGCCTTCTTAGTTGCAAGAGAAAACGGGCGTGTATGGCTTCTACGGGAGCGCCCGTTTCAGTTGCCAAGTGAGAGTCGGATAGTGGCCTGGGAGGCTGACTATGCCAACGATAAACCAACTGGTTCGCAAGGGCCGCAAGGTCAAGAAAAAGAAGAGCAAGGCTCCGGCGTTGCAGTACACCTTCAACAGCTTCAATCAGACACGCGTGCGCCAGCCAAGGGGCGCACCGCAGAAGCGCGGTGTTTGCACGCAGGTGCGTACCATGACGCCCAAGAAGCCGAACTCGGCGCTGCGCAAGATCGCCCGTGTCCGGCTGTCTAACGGTATTGAGGTGACGGCCTACATCCCCGGTGAGGGACACTTCTTGCAGGAGCACTCGGTTGTACTGGTACGGGGTGGCCGTGTCAAAGACCTGCCGGGTGTGCGCTATCACATCATCCGGGGCACGCTCGATGCGACCGGTGTTGAAGATCGTACCCAGGGGCGCAGCAAGTACGGGACTAAGAGGCCCAAGTAAACGGAATAACGTTTCAAACCAGTGGCCCGCTCCGGCGGGCGCTATTTCGGGAGAATGAGGTATGCCCAGGCGATACCGTCCACCCAAGCGGAAAGTTGACCCTGATCCGAAGTATAACAACGTCCACATGGCGATGTTCATCAATCGTATGATGAGGGGCGGGAAAAAGAGCGTCGCGCGCCGCATCATGTACGATGCCTGTGACATCATCGAGGAGCGCATGAGGCGCGACCCGGTCGAGGTCTTTGAGGAGGCCATGCGCAATGTCACCCCGGTGATCGAGGTCAAACCGCGCCGTGTTGGCGGCTCGACTTATCAGGTCCCGGTTGAGGTGGGGCCGTACCGCCGCCTCACGCTCGCGATGCGCTGGGTGTTGCAGGCCGCGCGCGCCCGGGGCGGTCGGGGGATGGCCGAGAAGCTGGCTAATGAGTTAATGGATGCCGCTCAGGGACAGGGGGCGGCGATTAAGAAGAAGGACGATACACACCGCATGGCGGAGGCGAACCGCACGTTCGCCCATTACCGCTGGTAGACTGGAGGCTGGCCCCACGTCGTGGGCCGGCGGGCCAGACCTGCCGGCCGGACGACGATAGGGGACTGAGTGGCAATGAGCAGGTTGCATCCATTGGACCGCGTTCGCAATATCGGCGTGATCGCGCACATCGACGCAGGGAAGACCACGACGACCGAGCGCATCCTGTACTATACTGGCCGCATCCATCGCATCGGTGAGGTGCACGATGGAACGACCACCACCGACTGGATGGAGCAGGAGCGCGAGCGCGGCATTACGATCACCGCGGCGGCTATCACAGCCGAGTGGCAGGAGCATCAGATCAACCTGATCGACACTCCCGGCCACATCGACTTCACCGCCGAGGTGCAGCGCAGCCTGCGCGTGCTGGACGGCGGCATCGTCGTGTTTGACGGCGTCGCCGGTGTCGAGCCGCAGTCCGAGACGGTGTGGCGTCAGGCCGACCGCTATCACGTGCCGCGTATCTGCTTCGTCAATAAGATGGACCGCGTTGGCGCTGACTTTGTGCACTGTGTTGGCATGATCCGCGACCGCCTGGGTGCGAACCCCATTGCCATTCAAATTCCCTGGGGCCAGGAGAGCGACTTCAAGGGCGTGATCGACCTGCTGGAGATGCGGGCCATCGCCTGGGCCGACGAGTTGGGTGCTCAGCCGGTTTACGAGGAGATCCCTGAGGATCAGCTCGATTGGGCCAACGAGGCACGCGGCATTATCCTGGAGCGCATCATTGAGACCGACGACGTGCTGCTTGAGAAGTATCTCGCCGACGAAGAGATCACGGTTGACGAGATCAAAGCTGCTTTGCGCCGGGCGACGCTGTCCGGGGCTGCTCAGCCGGTGCTGACCGGCGCGGCTTTGAAGAACAAGGGCATTCAACCTTTGCTCGATGCCGTCGTCGATTACCTGCCTTCGCCGCTGGATGTGCCTCCCATTGAGGGGGTCAATCCCAAGACGGACGAAGTCGAGACCCGCGCCGCCTCAGACGACGAGCCGATGAGCGCGCTGGTCTTCAAAATCGTGACCGACCCATACGTCGGGCGGCTGGCCTACTTCCGCGTCTATTCGGGCGTGATCAAGAGCGGGCACATGGTCCTCAACACCACCAGCAGCAACCGGGAGCGCATCGGTCGAATGGTGCGCATGTTTGCCGACCGGCGGGAGGACATCGATGAGGTGCGGGCCGGTGACATTGCCGCCGCTCTCGGCCTGAAGGACACGTTCACCGGCGATACGCTGTGCAACCTGAACTACCAGATCATCCTGGAGAACATCACCTTCCCCGAGCCGGTGATCCAGGTCGCCGTCGAGCCTTATACCCAGGCTGACCAGGACAAGATGGCCAAAGCTCTGGGCAAACTGGCCGAGGAAGACCCGACCTTTCGCGTGTACGTCGACGACCAGACCGGACAGACCATCATTGCCGGGATGGGTGAGTTGCACCTTGAGATCATCATCGACCGCATGAAGCGCGAGTTCAAGGTGAGGTGCAAGGTCGGCAAGCCGCGCGTCTCCTACCGCGAGACGATCACCAGGCCAACGGTCGTCGATTACATTCACAAGAAGCAAACCGGTGGCGCCGGGCAGTACGCCCGCATCGAAATCGAAGTCGATCCGGGCGAACCCGGATCGGGTTTCGTGTTTATTAACCAGATCAGAGGGGGCGACATCCCAAGAGAGTTCATCCCACCGACCGAGGGAGGGATCAGGGATGCCATGACCAGCGGCGTCATCGCCGGGTATCCGGTCGTCGACGTGGTCGTGCGGCTGGTCGATGGCGATTACCACGAAGTCGACTCCTCAGACCTGGCCTTCCGGATCGCGGGCAACATGGCTTTTAAGGAAGCCATGCGCAAGGGCGAGCCGGTCCTGCTCGAGCCTATTATGAAGGTCGAGGTGACGACGCCGGAGGAGTATCTGGGCGCGGTGCAGGGCAGCCTTTCGGCGCGGCGCGGCCAGATCGAGGCGATGTTGCCCAGCGCCGGGGCGCGGGCCATCAAGGCCCAGGTGCCGCTCTCTGAGATGTTTGGCTACATGACCGAACTGCGCAGCATGTCGCAGGGGCGGGCCAACTTCTCGATGGAGTACGATCATTATCAACGGTTGCCGGACGGCCTTACCGAGCGCATCATGCGCGGTGAGGTCGTTTAGGCAGTGTGTCCTGTGGGCAGCGTCGTGCTGCCCGGAATGTGCGATTCAGTAGGGGATGCAAAATGGGAAAAGAAGTATTTGAGCGCACGAAGCCACACGTCAACGTAGGGACGATTG
>CAZRXG010000055.1:0-21797 GCA_964603985.1 uncultured Anaerolineae bacterium
TGTTTGCTCGCTCTTATTCTCTGGTCCATCGACCGTATTTTGAAATAGGTTCTAGAAAAAGCCGACCGGCTTATCACGGTCGGCTCAAAACCCCTTTGCGATGTCCCGCGCGCGGGGAGGTCAGAGCGGGCGCTTGGACGGCACGCCCACCCGGCGGGGATAGCGGGGTGGCGTGGCGGCGACCTTCTCGATATCGACCAGGTAGCGCGTCTCGGCGACCGTCGGCAGCTCGACCGGCGTCACCTGCACGAGGTGCCCGCCCAGCAACTCCAGCGCCCGCTGCGCCCCGGCTACCTCCTGGTGAGCGCTCTCGCCCTTCTGCGCCAGACAGTGTCCTCCCACCCTGCACAGCGGCAGCAGGTACTCGGCCAGCGTGCGCATCCCGGCCACCGCCCGCGCCAGCGTCCAGTCGTACTGCTCGCGGTGCTCGGCTATCTGGCCCAGCGCCTCGACCCGCTCGTTGACCAGCGTCACGCCCTCCAAACCCAGCACCTCGACGACGTGGCGCAGAAATGCCACCTTTTTGCCGGTCGCCTCGACCAGCGTCAGGTCGACGTTGGGGCAGGCGATCTTGACCGGCAGGCCGGGGAAGCCCGCTCCGGTCCCCACGTCGATCACGCGCAGGCCCGGCGTGCGCGGCTTCATCACCCGCAGGCAAGAGAGCGAGTCGACGAAGTGCCGGACCTCGATGTCCGCCGGGTCGGTGATGGCCGTCAGGTTGACCCGCTGGTTCCAGTCGATCAGCTCGTCGGCGTAGCGCCGAAAAGTCTGTAGCTGCGACGCGCTGAGCCGGAGGCTGAGCAGTTCGTAGGCAGTCCTGGCAAGCCGTTCCATCATAGGCCGGGAAGAGGATGGTGGATCAGCCCTCGTCGCCCTCCTTAGGCCCCTCGTGGGCGCGCTCCAGCATGTCGAAGTAGAACGGTTCGCCGCGCCGCAGGAAGGCAGCCAGACGCGTCCAGATCCAGTATTCCTCGTCGAGATCCTCCGGACGGGCCAGGCCGAACGCGTCGAGCAGCTTCAGGCGGTACAGGTCAAAGCTCTGGATAACCATGACGCCCATCGTGCGGACGTAGTTGACGCCCGCGCGGTAGAAGGCCAGGAACAGCAGCAGGCAGATCACGGCCAGAATCAGCATCGCAAGCTGGAAGCGGGCAACGGCGAAGATGATGCCCTCCACCACCAGGATCGCCATCACCAGCGCCAGATGGATGGTGATGTCGACCAGGAGCTTCTGGTTGTCGATCTGATCCAGCAGACTGGCGTTCTCCCTGCCGACGACGACGCGCAGGTAGGGCCAGAAGACCATGCTGTCGATGCCGTAGCGGGCCAACGGGGCCTCCTCCATGACCGCCCACGCGTTGCCGAACAGCGTCGGCGTGAGACGGCTGCGGTCGTAGGGAAGGGCCTGGATTGGCTCTTCCTTCTCCTTGTCGCGGTGCAGCCCGTGGAGTGCCTCCTGGATGGCGAAGTCTGCATCCTCGTCGTACTCGCCAGTCTCCTCATAGTCGGCCAGCAGGCTGCGCCGCTCGGCACGCCGGGCGGCGATCTCGGTGTAGAGCGTGCGGTGCCGACGCTGCCAGCGCACGTACTGCGGGAGCAGCAGCGCCTTCATACCGGGGGCGAGGCCCTCAAACAGCTTGACCACGAACATGTTGAGCGTCAGGAGCACCAGCGAGAGCAGCAGCGAGACGACGATCGTGGTCAGCCATTCGCCGGAGACCAGCCCCAGAAACGGCGTCGTCACCGCCGGGAAGATGTTCCACACCGCCTCGACGTCGGCGTACTCCGGCGCGAAGATCAAATACTGGTTCAGGGCAACACCGATCAGGATCGGCAGGAAGCCGCTCAGAAAAAAGGCCCGGCCTAACTGGCTGACGATCCCCTCAACTATCGATGACAAATCCTCTATCACTTTTCCACCTCGTCGTTCGCTTCTGAGGACACGTTTTGCTTCTTGCTCCTGGCCTCCCTGCGACGGCGGCTGAGCGTGCCTTTCTCCGGGATCTCGGCGTAGATCTGGCTGGCCATGCCCAGCAGACCGGACCCAAACAGCCCCCTGGTCACGCTGCGCTTTGCCGATTGTAGGGAGAGGCCCTCTTTGTCTTCGGCCAGCATGGAGTCGTTCTGGGTGGGCACCAGGATGCCCACGAACTCACCCGCCCGGACGACGACGCCCACCCTGCTCGCGCTTTGCAGGATGCGCTGCCCTATGTCCGCGAGGTCGTCCCGGTCGTGCTCGGCGACGACCTCCACGCGCGGCAGGGCCGAGTCGCCCAGCGCGCCGAGGAGGCTCTCAAAGAACACCTTGTTCTCCACCCCCTGCGACCGCACCCAGGCAGCCACCGCCTCGAAGTGCGCCGCAGCGTAGCCGCCGCCTTCCAGGTCAACGACCAGGTGCCAGTGCTCCTCGCCTCCGGCGTTCCGCAGGGCGATGACGGCGTCCAGCACGGTCTCGTCGTCGTACATCAGGATACACCGGTCGCCGTCCCGTCGAATGAGAGTGCCGGGTATGGGGCTCATTTCTTCGCACCTTTGGCTTTCTTGCGGCGGCGGCTGAGCGTGCCCCTCTCCGGGATGTCGGCGTACTTGCCCGCCATCTCGACCAGCCCGGCGTCAAACAGCCCGCTGCCCCGCGTGGCGGCGACGGGGAGAATCCCCCGGAACTCTCCGCCCTGCTCGATGACGGCCACCCTGCTCTCCGTGTCGGCGGCACGGTCACGCACCGCGTCCAGGTCGGCCTGCTCCTGCTCGACGACCACATCGACCGGCGGCAGTATGTCGCCCACCAGGTCGCCGAGCGCCCGCTGCAAGGCCGCTTCCCCCCCGGCATCGACCACTGCGGTCAGGTCTGAGAACTGCCCGACCGCGTAGCCACCGCCTTCCAGGTCGACCACCAGGTACCACCAGTCCTGCCCCCCGGCGTCGCGCAGGGCGATGACGGCGTTCAACACGGTCTCGTCGTCGTACATCAGAATGTGCCTGTGTTTACCGACCGCATCGTCCGATATGGGTTTCATAGCCTCCCCTCCTGTGCAGTGTCATTCCGGCCTGTGTACAGGCATCATACCACCGGGCCGCCAGAATCAAAAATCGGGGCCTGGGACGCAGCACAGACGCCGGGCCAACCGGTGTGACAGATCCCCAGGGCAGGCGAGGCCGGTAGAGAGCGCAGGCACGGGGGATTTGCGTACTTGCGCCCCTCCGCCGGTCACGCCCTTGCCTGTGTGGGGGTGGCTGCACGGCTACTCGCCGGACGGGAATAGGCCGCAGATACCTTCCTGCGTGGACTCGAAGGAGACGGTGTTGTTCTGCGTGGAGGCGGCGACACCCGCTACGTTCTCGTCTGCCCACTGGGCGTCGGCATCTAGGCAGTAGACCGTCAGCTCGAGGTCATACGCCTCGCAGGCCGGGAAGTCGTCCACCTGAAAAATCTGGTGGCCCCACTTGACGTTGCCGATACCACACGGCAGCTCACCGTCGGGTGCGGCCACCTCCATCTCGGCCCGGTCGGCGGGCAGCGGCTCCACAAGCGGGTTTTGCGTTGGCTGTGCTTCCTGCGCCGCGCCTGCCAGTTCATCACCTGCCCCGCCTCCACAGGCGCTGACCAGCAGGGCCGTCAGAACGAGAATCCCTGCCAGGACGCCGATACGAAGAAATCGCTTGTCAGTCATTATCAGATATCCTCCTGAGTGTAGTAAATCAACTGTAGTGTCCAGCCTGTACACATGGAACTCGAATTGCAGCCCGGTCATTCGCCGCCGTATTTCTCCACGTAGCCGCGAATGTCGTGCTCGCTCAGCGTGCCGACGTGAACGGCACGAATCACACCCTCAGCATCCACCCAGACGGTCGTCGGGTAGGCCCGAATCGCGTACTGGCGGCTCACCTGCCCGCGCGGGTCGAGCAGGATCGGGAAAGTCCAGGGATATTCGTCAATGTATGCCTGTACCCTGGCCGCCGACTCGCCGTCGCTGATGGCGAGAATGACAAGCTCGTCGTCGCCGTACCGGTCGTCGGCGTCCTGGAGCACGGGCATCTCCATCAGGCAACTGGGGCACGTTGTCGTCCAGAAGTTGACCGCCACCACCGTCCCCCGCCAGTCGCCCAGCGAGACCTGCCCGCCGTTCAGCGTCTCGACGGTGAAGTCGGGGGCCAGCTCGCCTTCTGAGACGGCGCTCATAAAGCCGCCCGCGCCGGTCGCCGTGCTAAACCCGAACAGGGAGCCTGCGCCGAGGACAAGACACGCAAAGAGCGCAATGCCCAGACAGGAGATCCCGGCCAGCGTCCCCAGGATGATCCAGAGTGCCCTTTTGCTGTTGGCCCTGCTTTCAACTGTGGTCATCGTCTCGCTCCGGTGCCCGGTGTGGGGCTAGGCCCGCACGTGCCCATCCCCGATCACGATCCACTTGTACGTGGTCAGCTCCTCCAGGGCCATTGGGCCGCGCGCGTGGAGCTTCTGGGTGCTGATCGCCACCTCTGCGCCCAGCCCGAACTGCGCCCCGTCGGTGAAGCGCGTCGAGGCGTTGACGTACACCGCCGCCGAGTCGATCACGTCCACGAAGTGATCGGCGTGCGCCGGAGTCTGCGTCAGGATGCCGTCCGAGTGCCCGGTGCCGTGCGCCCGGACGTGCGCGATTGCCTCGTCCAGCCCGCCGACGACCTTCAGGCCCAGCACCAGCGACAGCCACTCGGTGTCCCAATCGCCCTCGCCAGCCGCCTCAACGCCTTCCACATCGCCGACGATCTGGAGCGCCTCCTCGTCCGCCTTGAAGACGACGCCGTCCGCCGAGAGGCGCTCGACGATGCGCGGCAGAACCTCGGTGGCGACCGCGCGGTGCACCAGGGTGGTATCGAGCGCGTTGCACACCGAGGGGCGCTGCGTCTTGGCGTTGTGGATGATCTCGACGGCCCGATCCAGATCGGCGGTATCGTCGACGAACAGGTGGCAGACGCCGATCCCGCCGGTGATCACGGGGATGGTCGCGTTCTCGCGGCAGAACTGGTGCAGGCCCGCCCCGCCGCGCGGGATGATCATGTCCACGTAATCGTGCAGGCGCAGCAGACTGAGGACGTGCTTGCGGTCGGTATCGTCGATGTACTGGATGCAGTCGGCGGGGAGATTGGCCTGCCCCAGCCCTGCCTGGATCGCCTCGACCAGCGCCAGATTGGAGCGCAGCGTCTCCTTGCCGCCGCGCAGGATGGCCGCGTTGCCACTCTTGAGCGACAGGGCTGCCACGTCAATCGTCACGTTGGGGCGCGATTCGTAAATCACGCCCAGCACGCCCAGCGGCGTCCGCCGCTTGCGAATGCGCAGACCGTTTTCGAGCGTGCGTTGGTCGAACTCTTTCCCGACCGGGTCGGGCAGGTCGGCCACCTTGCGCGTGTCGGCGGCGATGCCGGACAGCCGCTCCGGGGTGAGCGTCAGGCGGTCGATCAGCGCCTCGGAGAGACCACCCGCCCGGCCCTCCTCCACGTCCTGCCGGTTGGCCGCAAGGATGGCGTCCTGCGCCTCCAGCAGCGCGTCGGCGATTTCGAGCAGAGCGGCGTCTTTCTGCTCGCGGGGCGTGGTGGACAGCACCTGCGCGGCGGCTTTGGCGCGTCTGCCTAACTCGTTGAGGTCGAGCATGGTGTCCTCCTCTGTTGCCGGATGGGTAAGCTGTCAGGATACCGCGATATGGCTACTGTGACCACTCCGTCGGCTTCCGGTCCCAGCGATGCGTGCGCAGCTTCTCGATCAGACCATCCGGCAGGCGCTCCGCGTCGCTGACGCCGATGTTCTCCTCGACGTGGTGCAGCTTGCGCATACCGGGGATGGTCGTGCTGACGGTCAGGTTAGAAAGGATGAAGCGCAGCGCCATCTCGGCCATCGTCATCCCCTCCGGGATGAGCGGGTGCAGCGCATCGGCGCGCTCCACCGACGGGATCAGGTTCTCCGGCACGAAGTACGTGTTGCGCCAGTCGCCCTCCGGCCAGGTGGTGAGCTTGCTCAGCTTGCCGGTCAGCGTGCCCTCGTCGAACGGCACGCGGGCGATGACGCCGATGTCAAGCTCCTCACACGCCGGGAACAGCGCGTCCTCCGGGGCCTGGTCGAAAATATTGTAGATCACCTGCACAGCGTCAATCAGACCGGTTCGCAGCGTCTGGATGGCGTTCTCCGGCTCCCAGCGGTTAATGCTAAGACCGATCGCTTTGATCATCCCCTGGCTTTTCAGATCCTCGACGGCGCGCTGCCAGGTCTCCTCTTTGGCCCAGCCATCCTCCCAGACGTGGAACTGCATCAGGTCAACCGAAGCCAGGCCCAGGTTTTCGAGGCTCTTCTCGGTGTATTCGAGGATGTGATCGTAGGGGAAGGTCTCCTCAATCGTGAAGTCAGGCTTGGAAGGCCAGATGAGATTCTTAGGCGGGATCTTGGTGGCGGTGTGCAGCTTGCGCTCAGGGTGGGCGCGCACAAGCTCCCCCAGCAGCTTTTCGCTGTGACCCTCGCCGTAGGCCCAGGCGGTATCGAAGAAGTTGCACCCCAGCTCGACGGCACGTTCCAGCGAGCGCATCGACTCCTCGTCGTCGGATCCGGACCAGCCGCCCATACCCCACATCCCGTAGCCGATCTCGCTCACCTGCCAGCCGGTTCGTCCGAAAGTGCGGTATTTCATTGTGCTCTCTCCCCCCTTTGTTGGCTGCAAAGTCTCGCTATTTTAACGCCGCGACAAAATCACCCGCCATGGCAAAGCGCGCGTCCGGGTCCTTCGCCATGGCGCACAGGATCGCCCCGGCGACCGCCTCCGGCAGGTCAGGGCGCAGGGTGCGCGGGTCGGGCGCGGGCTGCTGGAGGTGCGCGATCAGCACCGCGCCGGGATTGCTGCCCTGGAAAGGCAGGCTGCCGGTCAGCATCTCGAAGATCATCACGCCCAGCGAGTAGACATCGGCCCGGCCATCCACGTCGGCGGCGTCGCGGATCTGCTCCGGCGCGATGTAGTCGAGCGTGCCCACCATGCCGGTGCGGGTCAGGGCGGTGGCCCCGCCGAGCATCTTGGCGATGCCAAAGTCGGTCAGGATGGCCTGGTAACCGGGGAAGTCGGGGGCCGTGGCGGTCGTCCACTGGAGCATCACGTTGGACGGCTTCACGTCGCGGTGCACCAGCCCCTGCTCGTGGGCGTAGTCGAGCGCACCGGCGACACCCCGGACGATGGTCAGCGTCTCGTCGAGCGACAGAGCCTCATTGCGGCGGATGTGCTCGCTCAGGCTGATCCCGTCGATGTACTCCATCACCATGTAGTACGTCCCTTCGATCTGTCCACAGTCGAAGATCTCGACGATGTTGGGATGGCGCAGCACGGCGACGGCCTGGGCCTCGCGCTCAAAGCGGACGCGGAAGTCCGACCTGCTCGCCCGGTCGGCGAGTAGAACCTTGATAGCGACCGTGCGGTGCAGCGTCGGGTGATAGCCCTTGTAGACTTCGGCCATGCCGCCCCGGCCCACCGGCTCCAGCACCTGGTAGACGCCGAGGGCCGCCCCGCTGAAATCGCCGCTGATGGGCAATGCAGGTGCGGCTTTCTTGTGATAGGCGACCTGAATGCCGTAGAAATTTTTATCAACGAAGGACTGCAGGCCGCGCCGCATCGGCTGGATCAGCGCGCCTGACACCAGCGCCGCCCCGATGAGCGCGATGGGGGCCTGCTTCTCCCCGGTCAGTGCGAAGAAGAGCCGCTCTAACACGAGCAGATCCAGGATAGTGCCCACGATCAGCACAGCCGTCAGCACGCCGTAGACCAGCCCCCGGTTGATGAAAAAGTCCACGTCCCACAGGCGATAGCGCATCATCGAGAAGCCGATGGCGACCGGCAGCAGGGTGAGTGCGCCGTTCATGAGGAAATAGCTGGCTATGCTGAAGACCGTCTTGGGGACGCCCGGCTGGCTGAGGGCTGGGAAGATCAGCGGCGGGAGCGTCCAGATGAGGTACCCGGCAAAGGCCGCCAGCAGGCCGGTAAAGATCCACTTGACCTGCTGCCAGTGGGTGGGATTGGTGTGCTTCTCTTTTACGATGTCAGCCCTGATGATTATGCTCGCGCTGTACACGACGAACGTGATCACAAAGACGAACCAGCCGGGCCGGCCCAACTCGTCGTACATCACCTCAGGCACGAAGCTGGCGGCGGTGAACCATATCACTCCCCCGATGGCGAGCCACACCGACCAGCGGGGGACAAAACGCCCGTTTGGGAAGGTGTAGAGGAAGACGACAAACGTCCCGTTGCCGATAGCCGACAGTACGGCGAACACCAGGCTCCACTCCGGATGAAGCTCCCACAGCAGGTTAGACGTGCTGTTGATGACCAGCCCCCCGAACGTCGCCAGCATGACCGAGATGAGCATCGCAAGCCAGTTGTCCGACCGACGCCAGAAAAACACTACCGCGACGGCGAAGAACACCAGGAAGCTCAGCGTGTTGAGGGTCAGGAAGTAGGCGTCAAGGAGGCGCGGAGGAATACCGATCTGGCTCTCGATGGTCAGGTCGTCCAGCGAGATGGTGATCAACTCGTCGACGTGTTCGACGACGGCCAGCACAAAGACAAGCAGCGTCACGCCGAGCAGAACGGCCCACACGACGCGGGCGATCATCAGCCAGGGGCCGTGCATGCGATGGCTCTCGGTTGTGTCGTAGCGTGGATCGAGTTCCTGTGCCAAACCGGCGGTTTCCATTCCCATCTCCTTCGGAGGCGGCGTGCCGGGTATCCTGTCGTCAGGGTGATGGTGCATCACACCAGCACCAGGTCTTCGCGGTGAATCACCTCATCCCCATAAGTATAACCCAGCCGCGCCTCGATCTGGTCAGAGCGCAGGCCGCGTATCTTGCGGACGCTGCGGGCGCTGTACTTGACCAGCCCGCGCAGCACTTCCTCGCCGTCCGGCCCGACGACGCTCACGATGACGCCGCGCTCGAATTCCCCTTCGACCTCTGTGATGCCGACCGGCAGCAGGCTGGCCTCGCCCCGGCGCAGGATCGCCGCCGCTCCCTGATCGACCCGCAGGACACCCTGCGGCGGCTCCGACAGCATCCAGCGCTTGCGGCTCTCCATGTGGGTGGCGGTCGGCTGGAACCACGTCCCGGTGGCCCGCCCATCCGGCCCGGCCAGGTCGAGCAGCACGTTAGGGCGCGACCCCTGGGCGATGACGACGGTCGTGCCGCTGCGCGCCGCAAGCTGCGCCGCCCGCAGCTTGGTCACCATGCCACCTGTCCCCTGTGACCCGGCTCCCCCGGCGCTGTTCCACAGGTCGTCGTCAATGGATTCGACCGTGCCGATCAACTGCGCGTCGGGGTCGGTGCGGGGGTCGGTGGTGAACAGGCCGGGCTGGTCGGTCAGCAGAGCGAGCAGGTCGGCATCGACCAAGTTAGCCACCAGCGCGGAGAGCGTGTCGTTGTCGCCGACCTTGATCTCGTCGGTGGCGGTGGTGTCGTTCTCGTTAACGATGGGCACCACGCGCTGGGCGAGCAGCGCGCCGAGCGTATCGCGGGCGTTGAGGTAGCGCTGCCGGTTGCGGAAGTCGCTGCTGGTCAGCAGAACCTGCGCCACGTGCAGCCCGAAGATGGCGAACAGGTCGGTGTAGATGTGCATCAGGTGCGGCTGGCCGATGGCGGCCAGCATCTGCTTGGCGGGGATGTTGCGTCCCAGGTCAGGCTCGTTGAGCAGCTCAAGCCCGGCTGCCATCGCGCCCGACGAGACGACGATCACCTCCACGCCGCGCTCGTACAGGGTCGCCACCTGCTGCGCGATCTCCAGCAGGCGGCGCGGCTGTAAGTGTGCTGTGCCCCCGGTCAGGGAGCTGGTTCCCAGCTTGACGACCAGTCGTTTGAACGACAACTCCGTATCCCCCAAAAGAGCGGGCCAACCAATCTAACCGGATTGTACACAAGGCCCCGTAACTCGCAAAAGAGAGCAATCGGGGGCGCTTGACTGTCCTCCCGGCTGCACCTACACTCCTGGCGTGGGATAATCACCTTTCACACACGGGGGGGAACACATGGCTACCAGACTGCTCATCCAGGGCCGACTGCTGCTGCTGCCGCTGACCGTTCGCCTGGCGGCCCTGCAGGCCCGGCTCGACGATCTTATGCTGCACGCGGAGGAGCTTCCGAAGAGAGAAGGGGGGAAAATGGTCGTACTTCCCGTCTGGGCCTTTATTGCGATCATCGTCGCCGTTATTCTCTTGTGTCTGCTGCCGGTCTGCGTGATCGTCATTCTCACGCTGCTTGGCCCGACCATCGGGAGCGAGTTCTCCAACATCATCGTGTGGCCTGAAGCGACGCCGTAGTGAGCATCGCAGGCCGCGCGATGTGATAAGCTCGTCGGCAGGATGACACTACAGACCCGGCGGCGCTCGCCGGGGGCGCTTGACTGATCACCCGACTGCACCTACACTCTTAGCGTGGAATAATTACCCTTCACGCATGGGAGGAGAGGAACACATGACTACCAGACTGCTCACCCAGGGCCGACTGCTGCTGCTGCCGCTGACCGTTCGTCTGGCAGCCCTACAGACCCGGCTCGACGATCTTATGCTGCGCGCGGAGGAGCTTCCGGAGGGAGCAGGGGAGAAGAAGGGCGGGTTTCCCACCTGGGCCATCATCGTGATCATCGTCGCCGTCGTTCTCTTGTGCCTGCTGCCGATCTGTGTGATCGCCATTCTCACGCTGCTTGGCCCATCCATCGGGAACGTGTTCTCCAACATCATCGAGGAAATTGAGGCAACGCCGTACTGATTACCACACGCCACGCGACGTGATAAGCACACCGGCATGATGACACTATCGACCACTCTTAGCGTGAGATAACTACCTTTCACGCACGGGAGGAACACATGACTATCAGACTGCTTACCCAGAGCCGATTGTTGCTGCTGCCGCTGACCGTTCGTCTGGCAGCACTACAGACCCGGCTCGACGATCTTATGCTGCACGCGGAGGAGCTTCCGGAGGGAGCAGGGGAGAAAAAGGGTGGGCTTCCCACCTGGGCCATCATCGTGATCATCGTCGTCGCTGTCTTGTGCCTGGGGTCAATTTGCTTAATGTTATTCGCACCTGTTGTTCTCGCCCTGCTTGGCCCGGCCATCGGGAACGTGTTCTCCAACATCATCGAGGAATATTGAGGCAACACCGCACTGATTGTCACACGCCGCGCGATGTGATAAGCTCGTCGGCATGATGACGCTATCGACACAAGAACTCAAGCAGACCCTCAAGTCCGCCGAAAGCATTGCGCGTTCGGCGGGCGCTTTGTTACGGGAGGCCCACCGGCAGCCGCGCCGGATCGAGCACAAAGGCACGGCGATCGACCTGATCACGCAGGCCGACCTCGCCTCCGAGAAGGCCATCGTCGACGCGCTGCGCGAGCAGTTCCCCGACTACGCCATCCTGGCCGAAGAGGGAGGGGAGGTCGGCGGCGGGAACGGCTGCATCTGGATGGTCGATCCCCTGGACGGCACGACCAACTTCGCCCACGCTTTCCCGGTGTTTTCGGTGTCCATCGCGCTGCGCAGCGCCGAAGGCCCGCTGCTGGGGGTGGTGTACGATCCGCTGCGCGACGAGTGCTTCACGGCGGCGCGCGGCCAGGGCGCGGCTCTGAACGGCCAGCCCATCCGCCCGTCGTCTACCTCCGACCTGGAACAGGCGCTCGTGGCGACGGGCTTCCCCTACGACCGCCACACCGCCGAGCAGAACAACGCCGAAGCCTTCGTCGTGTTCGTCCGGCGGACACAGGGCGTTCGGCGGGTGGGGTCGGCGGCGCTTGACCTGTGCTACGTGGCCTGCGGTCGGCTGGACGGCTTCTGGGAGATGCGCCTGAATCCCTGGGACGTGACGGCGGGCGCGCTGATCGTGCGCGAGGCCGGGGGGATGATCACCAATTACGCGGGCGAGCCGGATCACGAGCTGGCGCTGAGCGGCAAACAGATCATCGCCAGCAACGGGCCGATCCACGACGCGATGGTCGCCACGCTGGGCGAGGTCTACGCGCGCCGAGGGGCGATTCCCGCAGTCTGAAGGAGAAGCCACCATGTCATATGAGTACATCATCACCGAGGTGCACGAGCGCGTCGGGCTGGTGCAGTTCAACCGTCCCAGGACGCTCAACACGCTCAACAGCGGCCTGATGTGCGAGGTCGGCGAGGCGCTGACGGCCTTCGACGCCGACCCCGGCATCGGCGCGATGGTCATCACCGGCAGCAAGCGAGCCTTCGCGGTGGGGGCCGATATCAAGGAGATGTCGGAGGCGTCTGCGGCGGACATGCTTACCCAGGATCTCATCGAGGCGTGGGACGTGGTCGCCAGGATGCACAAGCCGGTCATCGCCGCCGTGTCGGGCTACGCGCTGGGCGGCGGCTGCGAGGCGGCGATGACGTGCGACCTGATCGTCGCCAGCGAGAGCGCGGTCTTCGGGCAGCCGGAGATCAACCTAGGCGTGATCCCCGGCGCGGGCGGCACGCAGCGCCTGACGCGGGCGGTCGGCAAGGCGCTGGCGATGGAGATCATCCTCAACGACCGGCGGCTGAGCGCCGAGGAAGCGCTCCGGTTCGGGCTGGTGAACCACGTCTACCCGGTCGAGACGTACCTGGAGGAGGCGCTCAAGCTCGCCAACGAGATCGCCGCGCGCGCGCCGCTCGCGGTACGGCTGGCGAAGGAGTCGGTCAACAAGGCGTATGAGATGACGCTGGCCGAGGGCCTGGAATGTGAGCGGCGCAACTTCTACTTCCTGTTCAGCACCGAGGACCAGAAGGAAGGCATGGACGCCTTCGCCAACAAGCGCCCCGCCGAGTGGAAGGGCCAGTAGGCAGGCACGCGCGACAGGGGCGCAGGCCCACGTCTTACCTCACGCAGAGCAGACAAGGCTGAGAGATGCCAACCGTCAGGCTGCAAAGTGGCCCAATCCATTACGCGGAGCACCTGACCCCGGAGTCGACCCTGCCGCCGCTGGTGCTGATTCACGGGGCGGGGGGGCAGTACGCCAATTGGCCGCCCCAGGTGCGGCGGCTGAAGCGCGTCTCGACCTACGCGCCCGACCTGCCCGGACACGGCCAATCGGCGGGTGAAGGCCGCCGGACGATTCCGGCCTACACCGCCGACGTGATCGCCCTGCTCGACGCGCTGGGGCTGGAGCGGGCCATCGTGGGCGGGCACTCGATGGGTGGGGCCATCGCGCAGCAGCTCGCGCTGGACGCGCCGGAGCGCGTGGCGGGGCTGGTGCTGGTCGCGACGGGGGCGCGGCTGCGCGTCGCGCCGCAGATCCTCGACAACGTTCTGGGCGACTTCGAGGCGGTGCTGGACTTTATGGCCGCTTACGCCTTCGGGCCGACCGCCGACGACGACCTGAAACGCCTGGGGCGCAGGCTGATGCGGGAGGCCGCGCCGGAGGTGATGCTGGGCGACTATCTGGCCTGCGACGGGTTTGACATCAGGGAGCGGCTGGGCGAGATCGCCGCGCCGACGCTCGTGATCGGCGGGATGGCCGACCAGATGACCCCGGTCAAGTTCGCCCGCTACCTGGCCGACGCGATTCCCGGTGCCGAGCTGGCCCTGATCGAGGACGCCGGGCACATGGCCATGAGCGAGTTCCCGGAGCGCGTCGCGGCGATCATCGCGGCGTGGCTGGAAAAGAGGCAACCGGCATAGGCCCGCGTAAGAGTGTTGTTTCCCCCTGTCCCAGAACCCGGTGGGCGCTGTGGTGTTATTTCCTACGGCGATCCCCGATCGCCCTTCGACCACCAACACACCTTGAGCCACAGGGAGCGAGTTGTTATGTCAGAGCGTCTGCCCACCCGCACCAAGATCCTGTACGGCAGCGGCGACATCGGTTTCAGCCTGACCACGACCATCGTCGGGGCATTTCTGGCGATTTTCCTGACCGACGTGGTGGGCATCGCGGCGCGGACTGCCGCCATCGCGATCTTCGTCGGGAGCACGTGGGACTACATCAACGACCCAATCATGGGGCACATCTCCGACCGCACGCGGACGCGATGGGGACGCAGGCGGCCCTTTTTGCTGTTTGGGGCGCTGCCGTTCGCGCTGGCTTTCACCATGCTGTGGTGGCGGCCCCCCTGGGACAGCGAGCTTTTGCTGGCGATCTACTATGCCGGAGCCTACGTACTCTTTGATGCCGCCGCCACGCTGCTCTACATGCCCTACTTCGCGCTCACGCCTGAGCTGACCTCGAACTACGACGAGCGCACCTCGCTGACCTCGTACCGCATGTTCTTCTCGATCCTGGGCAGCCTGCTGGCCTTCACCATTCCCTGGCTGATCATCGACTCGTTCCGCCCCGAAAACGCCTCGCGGGTGCTGATCATGGGCGCGATTTTCGCCGTTGCCAGCGCGCTGCCGATGCTGGTGGTCTTCTTCGGCACGAAGGAGCGCGAGGAATACATGCACCAGGAGCGCCCCACCCTGCGGCAGTCGCTGCAGATGGCGTTCAAAAACAAGCCCTTCGTCTTCGGCCTGGTCATCTTCCTGACGACATGGGTCTCGGTCATGATTCTCCAGGACTCGCTGGCCTACTTCATCAAGTACGTCGTGGAGCGCGAAGCGCAGAGCGAGCTGATCATGAGCGCGGTCTTTGTGACGGCCATCGTGTTCCTGCCGCTCTGGAACTGGGTTTCGCAGCGCTGGAGCAAGCGCTGGGCCTACATCTGCGGGATCGCGTTCTGGGCGGTGGTGCAGATGGTACTGATCACCGTGACCGCCGCGACCAGCTTGTGGGTGATCCTGCTGCTGTGCGTGCTGGCCGGGATCGGCGTGGCGGCGGCACACGTGCTGCCCTGGGCGATCCTGCCCGACGCCATCGAGTGGGGGGAGCTACAGACCGGCGAGCGGCACGAGGGCGTGTTTTACAGTCTGGTCACGCTGATGCGTAAGGCGGCGACCTCGCTGGCAATTCCGGCCACGCTGGCGCTGCTTGACTTCACCGGCTACGAAGGGCTGGCAGAGCAGCAGCCGGCCAGCGCGCTGCTGGGCCTGCGTATCGTGGTGGGGCCGATCCCGGCGGTGATGCTGTGCGTCGGCATCGTGTTCGCCTACCTGTATCCGCTGAGCCGGGAGGAGCACGCGGAGGTGGTCAGGAAGCTGGAAAGCAGGCGGGCCAGCGCACCACAGGAGATCAAATGAGCGCCATCCAGATCCGGCCCGTCCAGACCGCCCGCGAGCGGCGCATCTTTCTCACCTTCCCCTGGCGCATCTACCGCGACGACCCGCTGTGGGTGCCGCCGCTGCTCCCTCAGCGGGCCGAGACCATTGACCCCCAACGCGGGGTCTTTTTTAAGCGCGGCCAGGCCGAGTTCTTCACCGCCTGGCAGGATGGGGAGCCGGCGGGCACGATCTGCGCTGCGGAGGACCCGCCCACCAACCAGGCACGCGGCGCGCGGGAATGCCTGTTCGGCTTCTTCGAGTGCGTGGAAGATTACGCCGTGGCCGAGGCGATGTGGGATCACGTCAAGGGGTGGGCCGCGCGGCGCGGCCTCAACGCGCTGTACGGTCCCTTCAACCTGGACTACGAGGACGGCTACGGGGTGCTGATCGAGGGGCGCGACCGCCCACCGGCAGTTTTCTGCGGGCACACGCCGCCCTACTACCAGAACTTCGTCGAGCGGTACGGCTTCCGACCGGCGCGGGCGGCCAACGTTGCCTACGCGGTCGACCTGACCCAGGACACACCCGCCTTTCAGCGCCTCGCCCGTCTGGCAGAGAGAGTGCGCGGACAAAAGCCCATCACCGTGCGGGAAGCCGACATGGCCCACTGGCACGACGAGATCGAGCGCATCCACTACCTGCTGCAACACGCGCTGGGCCACCTCGGCGACCACATCCCCTGGCAGCGCGAAGCGGTCTACGCGCTGGTGGCCCCCTTCCGGAACATCGCCGACCCGGAGCTGGTGCTCTTCGCCGAGGTGGAGGGGCAGGCGGTGGGGTGGCTGCCCGGCATCCCCAACCTGAACGAAGTCTTCCAGCACGTCAACGGGCTGCGCTATCCCTGGAACTACCTCCCGTTGATGTGGCACATGCGCCGCCAGACCGGCTGCCTGGCGATCAAGAGCGTGCTGGTGCTGCCGGAATACTGGGGGACCGGTGTCAGTGTGCTGCTGTTTGACGAGATGGTCAGGCGCGCCCGCGCAAGGGGATACAGGTGGATCGACCTGTCGCTCACCTCGGAGGACAACCCCCAGACGCCCAAGATCGCGACGCGGATGGGGGGTGAGCTGTACAAGCGCTACCAGGTCTACCGGCTGGACTTTGATGACTGACCGGCCTGTGGAACAGCACACCATCCACGATCCCGACGGCCGCCCCATCGCCGTCACCGTGCGGCGTGACAAACGCCTCAAAAAGTCGGCCCGCTGGGTTCGCGAGCGCGACGGGACGATCCTGGTGCGGGTTCCCCACCACCTCACGCGGCGGCACCTCAAGTCGCTGCTTGAGGATATCGCCGGGCAGCTTGCCCGCCAGCAGAAGCAGGCCGCCCGCCGCACCGACGCCGACCTCCAGGCCCGCGCCGAGCACATCAACCGGAAGTACTTCGACGGCCAGATCGAGTGGCGGGCGATCCGCTGGGTGAGCAACATGCGCAGGCGGCTGGGTAGCTGCACCAACGGCGGCTCGACCGATGGACACATCCGCATCAGCGACCGCATCCACGACTGGCCGGAGTGGGTGATCGACTACGTGATCGCCCACGAGCTTGCCCACCGGGTGCATCCCGACCACAGCAAGGAGTTCTGGGCCTTCCTGGAGGCCGCCTACCCGCTCACCGAGCGCGCGCGGGGCTTCATCCAGGGGGTCGGCTTCGCGCAGGGTGAAGCGCTCGACGAGGACGAGATCTGACCGGGGAGACGAAACCAGCTAAGTCGACAAAAAGCCTACAATTAGTGCTTGAACACACAAATGAACCATGCTAAAATAACAAAGCTGCCTACTTGACATTATCGCAACTATAGTGCAATGATGGGAGTAAAATAACGTTTAGAAGATGATTGACAGGGTGCAACCGGTGTCTCACACCTACAATGATTTGCGTAGTGATGTGATACAAGAACTGCTCGCGCGGGCCGATGATCGCGGCTACGTGACTTATGAGGATCTGGTGGAGGTCATGGCGGAGGATCTCGACGAGACTTCTGTCGACGCGCTCCTCGAGGATCTCGAAGAACTGGGCATCGAAGTCCGCAACCAGAACGAGAGGGAGGATTTCGGGCAGCTTCAAGCAGAGGAGACCGACGGCGACAGCGAGAGCGAGGAACCCGTTGCGGACATCAACGCGGTGTCTGCCGACGATCCGGTCGGGCTTTACTTCCGGCAGATGGCCCAGGAGCCGCTGCTGACGGCTGCGGAAGAGATCGATCTTGCCAAGCGCATCGAGTTTGGTATTAAGGCGCGCAAGAAGCTTGAGAGCGCCAGGAACCTGTCGGTCGCCAAGCGGGCCGAACTCATCCTCCAGATCGAGCAGGCGCAGGAAGCGCGCGAGCATCTTGGCCGGGCGAACACGCGCCTGGTGGTCAGCATCGCCAAGCGGTACATGGGCCAGGGGCTACCCTTCCCCGACCTGATCCAGGAAGGAAACGTCGGGCTGATGCGGGCGGTCGACAAGTACGACTACACACGCGGCAACCGCTTCAGCACCTACGCCACGTGGTGGATCCGACAGGCGATCACGCGCGCGCTGGCTCAGAAGACGCGCACGATCCGCATCCCGCTGCACATGACCGAGCGCATCCGGCAGATGTACCGCACGGCCCAGATCCTGGAGCAGTCGCTGGGGCGGCGGCCCACACCGGAGGAGATCGCCGAGGAGATGGAACTGCCCGCCGAGAGCGTGCGGGGCATGATGGATGCCAGCCAGCACGCCATCGCGCTGGAGCGTCCGGTCGGCGACGACGGCGACAGCGAGTTCGGCGACTTCATCGAAGACCAGGAGACGCCCGAACCGGCGGAGGCAGCGGCACACCACCTGTTACAGGAGGCCATCGAGGAGGTGCTCTCCGAGCTGACGCCGCGTCAGGCCCACATTCTGCGGCTGCGCTTCGGGCTGGGCGGCGGCGAGCAGCACACGCTGGAAGAGATCGCCAACAAATTCGGCCTCTCGCGCGAGCGCATCCGCCAGCTTGAGAAGGAAGCGCTGCGCCGCCTGCGCCACCCGCGCCTGGCTCACAATCTACGCGATTATCTCTCCTGACGCGGACAGTTATCCGAAAAAGTCACAGCGCGCGGCTGTAAGTGCCACGCGCTGTTTGATTCTGTGCTCTGTGATGGGCTAATTAGCCAGCCGGTAGCTACTCGGTGGGCTTATCCGCCTCCGGGCCGGTTTTGGCAGGCCCAGCCGCTGCGACAGCCTCGGCGGGCTTACGCCGGAACAGGTCGGGCCACAGGGTGAGGACCACGGCACCCAGGCCGAACATGCCGACAAACCAGGACAGCAGGAAGCGCCCCACAAACGGGATGCCGAGCGCCACCACCAGGATGAGCAGCCCAATAGCCAGCTCCCAGAAGGGGGCCTTTTTCTCCTTATCCTGGCTGAAGAGCGAGTAGATCCAGCCACCGAGCAGGGCCGCGATCAGCACCGGCGCGAGCCAGTGCGCCCCCAGGCGGAAGCCGGTCCAGATGACTGAACCGATCATGGACAGAGCGCTGAAGAGCCGCCCGCCCGCGCCCAGCAGCGGGGTAAAGAGCACGATGAAGACCAGGGCCAGCACCAGCGGCGCGACGAAGTAGGCGACGGCGTAACCCAGGAAGCCGACGCCCAGGCTGGCCCACGTGCGCGTGCGTAACGTGTCGAGCGCATTGTCGAGGAAGTTGGGGACCACGGAACGGATGATCAGGCCGGTGACCAGCAGCAGAACGAAGCCGCCGACCACAAACCCCACATAACCCAGGAACCCGACGACCGCGCCAAACCGGCCCTTGCCCCTCCCGGTGTCTTTCTGAACTTCGAGGTCAAAATCGGTGACGCCGCCAACCACGCCCTTGGGGATATCGGACTCTGCGTCCGCAGAGTATTTGAGATCGCCCGCCACGTGCCCGTCGGGGCCGAAGCTCAGGCCGCCCGGGACGCTGGAGACAGAGGGCATATCAACGTCTGGCATGAAAGCCATTATGAAAGCCATAAAGTTGAAGGGGGGTTGATCTTTGCTTGAGCCAACGCCCAGTTCGACGTCACCACCGACATCGCCGATGATGCGAACGCTTCCCACGCCACCGGTGATATCCCCGCCGACATCGGACAGGACGGCCTGGCCCGCGCCGATGTAGACATCGCCGCCGATGGCGCTGTCCGGCTGCATTTCGAGCGCATAGCCGCCCAGGTTCAGGTCGTCGCCGATGGACGCGCCGTCTTCGATGACCAGCACAGTCCCACCGAAACGCACGTCGTCCTGCACCTCGCCGTTGAGAATGAACGACTGCCCGGCAAAGATCACGTCACCGGTAACCGTGCCGTTGACGGTCAGCGACCCGCCCACGGCGATCAGATCGCCGTCGATGGTCGCGTTCACTGTGATGGTTTGACCGTTGGCATACACGTCGTCGTCGGTGTCCTCGTCGATCACGACGTTTTCACCGGAGTAAGAATCTGATGCCAGCACCGGCGTGATCGCCAACAGCGAAACACCCAGCACAGCCAATACAATCAGGGATATCTTCCAGCGTTTCAACTCGCCAAACATAAAAAACTCCTCCCTTATCAAAAGTTTGCTAGCCTTATCTTACCCAATGTATCCTTCTTCTTCTACGTAGTTCTCGCTTCAAGAAGCTCAGAGCCTCTCTCATCGGCCTGCTTCGAATTATCCGTCGCTTTTGCTTGCTGCACCTCCTCCTGGCTAGTGCTCTGACAGAGGTTCGGGATCCTGGTCCACTTTTTCCACGACGAGCGTAAGAGGTTCTTGCCTTGACGTCAACGCTCCTAACGACAACACGCGTGGGTTTTTGAGCACAACTGCTGAACCCAACCACAAAGGGACTTTGAGCACGGTCTTGCCCTGCGAGCTCTTGATGATACGCCGTGCCTTGCCTTCTCGGATGATGTCTCGAAGGCGAGCGTGTAGTGATACGCTGTTTACTGTGTATTCTTCAGTCCAGACTCTTTCCCGGCCCATACCAACTCCATTTCATACTCCAATTTCCCCCTGCCGCCAGGGTTCGGAAGGCAACTCAATGTAGTTTACAGCAATTCCAGACGGCACTGTGTCCCAATTCTTGGGAGGCTTGGGGCGTCTGGGCGTATGCCCAGATTATGTACGATAGCGGCATGGATATGGTGGCAATCGAGCGAAACCTGGGTCACGAGGATATCAAGACCACGATGCAATACAATCGACCAGTTCAGCATATGCTGGACTGGGGTTTACTCCCAAAAGGTAGCACTTCGCTCCTCGCGCGATCACGACTATAATGCAGGTTGATGAAGACATTCCTGTCAGAGATGTGGGCCTTCCTGTTCAGGCGAACCCGGCACCCGGTTTACCGCCGCGAGCTGACCGGCTGGTCATACGTCGGGATATGGCGGGGGCTGCGGCGTGGCTGCCTGCCCCTGCTGGCGCTGCCGATCCTCGGCTCGGTTGGCTGCTGCGGCCTGATGGTTTTGCCCTTACTCGACTCGGTCAGCGTCGAGGCCCTGCCCACCATTGCCCTGGCGCTGCTGGGCGGGGTGCTCGTCGGTGGGGAGATCATCAGGATGCTGGCCGGGCTGATCGCCACTGCGCTGACCGCGACCGCCATCAGCGCCGAGGTCGAGGCGGAGACCTACGGCTTGCTGCGCCTGACGCCCATCCCACCGCGCCAGATCGTGCTGGCGAAGTTCGGGGCAGCCGTCCGGCAGCTACGTCTCCCCGTCCTGGCCGTGACGCTGACCCGCGCGCTGGCGCTGGTGGGCGGGGTGGTGCTGCTGATCGTCATAATCGTGATGGCAGTCGTGACAACGCCCAGCACCCAGACGCCCGCGCCGGGCACCTCACCCCTGCCCCCTTTTCCCGCGCCGCCGAAGTTGCTGTCCCTCGTCCCAACGCTGGCGACCAGCCTGCTGGCCGTCGTGAGCGTGATCGTCGTGGGACTGATGTGGCTGGCCTACTACCTGTTCCAGCCCTTCCTGAATGTGATGTTGTTTGCGGCGGTGGGGCTGTTCGGCTCATCGCTGGCGCGGACGCGGAGCGGCGGGCTGTTTGCGGCGGCGGCGCTGCGCGTCGGGCTGTGGATGGCGAGCTACACCGCCAACCAGGTGCTCTCGTCGCTGGCGTGGGGGGTTTTCAGCATACCGCTGGTGCTGATGTCTCCGTGGCTCGACACCCTCGCCACCGCCCAACTGGGCCTGCTGGTCGCAGGTGGGGCGGGGGTCGCCGGGGTGTGGCTGCTGCTCATCGTGGGTGTGGAGCTGGCAACAACCACCCTGCTGCTGAGACTCGCCAGTTGGCGCGCCGGGCGGCTGCCGTTCAACAAGCAGACCGCCGGGTGACGTTTGACACTACCGCCTCGGAGATGGTTCGCCTAGACTAAAGTTGTAGAGTGGTTCTTCCCCTTTTTGGGGCTGCGATGCATTGAGCTGCATAAGGAGTAAATCCGCAATGTCTGAACGGAAGAAAGTCACACTCCCCGCTCTCTACAAAAAATACGAGGCGGGCGAGCAGATCACGATGCTCACCTGCTACGACTACCCGACCGCTTATTTCCAGGACCAGGCCGGGGTCGATATGGTGCTGATCGGCGACAGCCTGGGCATGACGATGCTGGGCTACGACAGCACACTGCCCGTCACGATGGACGACATGATCCGCCA
>CAZRXG010000056.1:0-21767 GCA_964603985.1 uncultured Anaerolineae bacterium
CCCGCCGACCTCTGGTCGGCGACCCCTCTCCCGGACGCGCTCTCCGAGCGCTGGGCGAGGGGGGACTGTCTGGCTGGAGGCTCGCGCGGGGGTGGTCAGCCGCCAACTTGCGATGGGTGGCTTGTGGCTGGCTGCGCCACCACTGACTGGTTGAGACTGTCAACGAATGCTTAGGGAGTGGTATTAGAGAAGTTGAGTAGTGCAACTCATTCGAGGATTATCAGCAAATCCTTTTCTCTATCAATGGCAGCCTGTAACATATCAGTAGCGTCAGCATACGCGTTCTCTAGAATAACAGTGGGTTCTTGAGAGGGGGCACCAGCATACTTCGGCAAACCACGCTTCTGTATCAATTCAATGGAAACACCTGATGAGGGTGAGAAATAGTCTTGACTGGATTGCAGTCTGGTTCGCAATCGCTTCACATCGTCAAGAGAGAGGTATCCGTCCCACGCATAGCTAATAAACGCCCTTGTGAATAACTCATTGCCATAGGCTTGTAAGAGGACACACAACCTCTTTCCGAAGAACAATTCCTTGACTTCCTCATCAGACCATCCTGCAACTGGCAAGATTGCTTCAAGAACATAGTAGCTTTTCTTATTGCGGTTGAGATTCAGTGCAGGGGCCGGCTCCAATACTGAAGCCAATACAATAAGAAACCACAGGCCCGGTTCCGGGTCTGGATCTTCTGGGTCTTCCAGCCAATATTCTCCATAGTGCATGCGGTCTAAGATTTTCAATAGGGTTTCACTCGCATTGTTGACAACTTCTACTGCTTTAGCGAGGAGGATATCCTCCTGCAAAACACCATCTTTGACAATCAGAGCTTCTAAATCCGCGAGAAACCCGTACCCATCGAACGTATAAACGGTTTGATACATTGCTACGTCTTACCTCGCGTCCTAGTTCGGCAGGGCTAGCACATGAAGATGCCGGATCTCAACAGCCGGTTTTCTTAGAGGCTGTTATGAACTTTTTGCCCCAATTCATCCCCAACGTATGAGGGATTTCGCATTGTGGGCACCAAATATGACTTCCCAATCGTCAAACGGCAGGCATCACGGTGCCATTTTGGCGTCCGGGACGCCGTCCCCAGCCCGAACGGTGCCCTCCCGACCGGCAAAAAGACACTCCCGCGTGGCGCGTTGAGCCCGTCCTCCGGCAGAGCGACGCCAGCAGGAGCCTTGACCGTAGCCCGGATACTTATTCCAATCCGAGAGTATCGCTGACTCTGCTCCACATGGCGTAGGCTGACTCCACGGGCTTATTTGGGTGGTCATACGAGGTTCCAGAGAGAACAAACAAGTTGCGATAGCGCATCGTGATAAAAGCTAATTCTGAGGTGTTATCGAAGGCCATATTGATCTCATCCGCTTTGATGATACGGAAGTCTTCATTCTTCTTGAGAGAAAAGCCTCCGAATTCTTTGAAGTACTCTTTTGCGCTTGAAATATCATCAAATAGAATAATCTGGCACACTTGGTATGGCCCATCAACCATCTCTGTGTAGTAAGAATAGTGTGTCTCTACTCCAGCAACATCCTCTATGGGTCCGTCAAGCCGCTGTGAAATCACCGGGATCTCGACACCTATACATGCATCTGCGGCAACTGCCTGCATGTCACTCAGTGTCATGCTGACCGGTTCTTGTGTACAGGCTGTCATCAGGAACAGGAAGATGATAAACAGGGAGGCCAGAAAAAGAGTTCGCCGGTTCATTTTTAGTTCTCCTTATGTCAGGCAGGGCTTCACGGCCAGGCCCCACTCATTTGAGGAAACCATCTGCGCCTTCGTCATCGCGCTGTTGCCAGGTGGGTTCATTTATGAGGTGTTTTTCCCTTCACTTTCAACCACGTTGATCCTATGCAATACCCTCGCCAATTAAGGCGAACACAAGCAAGGTTCGACCTGTCCTGAACGGGTTGTTTTCCCAGGGAGTGCCGTGAGGCGGTACCGGCATCTCCCTTATAGACCGCACATACAGGCGATCAAGGTCCAACGAAATCGGCCAGCCACACTTTGACCTCCGGGAAACTCACCTCGCTGCCTGAAAGCACTTTCCCGCCAGAGGCCATCGTGGCATATTGTTCGCCGGTGAACATGTCAAGGGAAGCCGGGCAGGACTCCGGCAGGCCGCCTGATAGCGTGGTGCTGTCCACAGTCACGCCCGTACGCGCTTCGACCAATGTAACAGTGAGCTTGTATTGAACGCGATCCATTGTGAACTCGGTCAAAATGCCCCCGTCATCGACGGCCTCGTACTGGCAGCTCCCCAGGACTACAAGCTCCAGGTCGATGCAGCCAACCAGATCAACAGAATCCAGAGCGTTTGTCTGCCATTGCTCAGGTAAGTCGAAGTTCCAGTCGTGAAGTGTTTTAGACAGGAGAGAAATCAGCACCACCGAATGCGGACCTGCCTTACCATCATAGGCCGCGGCTTGTGGGACACCCTGGCCTTCACAAACTTGGGCCAGCACAGCCAGGTCATCCCAGTCTGAGCTTGCCGCGTTGGCAATTATGTTGTATGTCAGGCCTGTCACACCGGTGAATGTCGCCCCGTCAAGGGTAGCATTCCACGTACTGGCCTCGGTGATGTCCGCGCCGCTCAAGTCGGCCCCGGTCAGGTCGGCATCGGTCAGCCTGGCATGATCTAAGTTTGCTCCCGAGAGATTGGCCCCTCGTAAGTTAGCGCCGCTGAGATCGGCGCTGTGCAGATCTGCATCTGAGAGGTTGGCGTCAGACAGGTTGGTATCCTCCAGATCGGCAGAAGAAAGATCGGCACCGCTCAGATCACGCCCACTGAGGTCTTTCCCGTGTAAGTCTTTATCGTGTAGATCGGCACCCGGTCTGATACGTGGGCCGCACGCTCCGAGCAGCATGGTTAATAGGAGAATCATCAGGTGCCGGTATCTTACGATACGGTGGGGTTTTGCTGTGAGCAACATTGTATCTACCCTCCTCATTAACGCGATACAGATAGGAATTACGTAGCTGAGTACGTTGACAAGGGGCTCAAGCCCCTTGTCCGGACGCAAGATCGGTTTGAACTGCGTAACTCTTAACAGAGCTGCCTAAATGATTATGAAGGGGGGCATGAGTAGGGGAGGAGCACAAGTACCTGGGCGAAATTGTGGATAGGTGAGGAGTTTTGGGGAGGATTGGAGGGTGTATTGGTTTCCTCACCCACACAACACTATAGGGCAAAACCACTAAAATGTCTATAACCCGGACGGGCGCATCCGTCGTTTGGGGCACTCAGGTTGGGGCTGCACATGTTGAGTGTGAAAATGATGTGCTCTGCCCCAGGATACGAATGCGGCTGGGCGGGTCATCACGCGCGGCGCTGCTTTCCCACGATCAACCGCCGCACCCGGCGGGGCAGCCGATATTTACGTAATTCTAATTGGACAAAACCTGTACACATGGTATAATTGACAAAGCTGTGAGTGGACAGAGAGAGGAATGGGGGCGGTGCAGATAAACCGCCGGGAGTCAGGTCGACGCCGGTAAGATACCCCGCCGCCGCAACGTCGATGTGATGTGCGTGGGAAGGTGGAGTGAGCGCCGCCCACGATAAAAAACAACGTGAGGAAAGAGGATTATGTCTGTTACAAAAGCAAACGGTAATGGGTATCACGAGAACCGGGACCTGCTGGTAAAAACAGTCGAACATACCCATGAACACACCGACCTGGTGCTGGTCGATCCGAGGGATGTTATCGAAGAGTCGGTGCGGCAGATTCTGATCAGCGTGGGCGAAGATCCCGACCGTGACGGCCTGCTGCGCACGCCTCATCGCGTTGCCAAGATGTACGGCGAGCTGCTGGAAGGCTACGACAAAGACCTGGAGACGGTCATTAACGGCGCGCTGTTTGATGTGGAGTACGGTGAGGGTGAGATGGTCGTCGTGGCCGACATTGAGTACCAGTCGATGTGCGAGCACCACATGCTGCCCTTTGTGGGCAAGGCCCACGTGGCCTACATCCCGCGCGACAAGGTCGTCGGGCTGAGCAAGATCCCGCGCATCGTGGACATGTTCGCCCGCCGCCTCCAGATCCAGGAGCGCATGACCAATGAGATCGCGGATGCCATTGAGGAGGCGCTTGACCCCATCGGCGTGATCGTGGTGGTTGAGGGGCAGCATAGCTGCGCGGCGCTGCGCGGTGTCAAGAAGCATGGTGTCAACATGGTCACGGCGGCCAAGCGGGGTGAGTTCCGCACCAACCGTGACATGCGCGACGAGTTCTACCGGATGATCGGCAAGTAGTTGCCGACCGGGCAATCATACAGTGTGGTGGGGGCGGGCCTCAGGCTCGCCCTTATTGCTTTGGAAAAGAATGTGCTAGGATTAAGAGCATGGACCTGCAAGACAAAGTGGCGCTGGTGACGGGCGCGGCGAGGCGCGTCGGGAAGGCGATTGCGATTGCGTTGGCGCAGGAGGGCGCGCACCTGATCGTGCATTACGGGCGGTCGGAGGATGAGGCCCGGCAGACCGCTGAGGAGATCGCGGGGCTGGGCGTCGAGGCGTTCCCTGTGCAGGCCGACCTGGGCGACCCCGACCAGATCGCGGCGCTGTTCGAGGTGGTCGGGGAGCGCTTCGGGCGGTTGGACGTGGTGGTCAACAGTGCGGCCAGCTTTGAGAAGCGGGACTTTGACGCGATCACACTCGATGATTGGGAGCGCGTGTTGGCGGTCAACCTGCGCGCGCCGTTCCTGTGCATGCAGCACGCGGCCCGGTTGATGCGCGTGGTGGATCGTCCCGCCGGGCAACCGGCGCTGATCGCCAACATCGTCGACTTGAGCGGCGTGTATCCCTGGCGAGGGTACGCCCATCATGGGGTGAGCAAGGCGGGGCTGCTGCACCTGACGCGGATCGCGGCGCGTGAGCTGGCCCCTGGCATCCGCGTCAATGCCATCGCGCCGGGGCCGATCCTGCCGCCGCCCGGCATGGACCCGGATGGTGAGGCGTGGCGGCGCATCGGGGGGAGCGTGCCGCTGGCCCGGCCCGGCGACCCGGCGCAGATCGGGCAGACGGTGGTGTACCTGGCGGCCAACGATTACGTCACAGGGACGCTGGTCAACGTTGATGGGGGCGAGCACCTGCTCGGCCCGGCCAATCATTGAGCAGGCGACCGGGGAAGTGTCCCCTTTCAACAAAGGAGTAAGCGGATGTCCGACTCTACCGGAAGACGGCGGGGGCTCATCATGCTCGGCGTGGTGGTGGCAAGCGCCGTCATCGCGGTTGTCGTGCTGGCATTGGTGGGGCCGGTCACGGCCAGTGATGGGAGGGTGCGCGCCCGGTTGGGTGAGCATGATCAGGAGGTGCAGTGGTTGGGCTGGTCGCCGGATGGCAGCGCGCTCGCTGTCGAGTTGGACGATGGCACGCTGGTGGCGTGGGACACGCGCAGTGGGGAGCGCGTCCCTATGACGGAGGAGGAGCGGTCGGTGCTTCTGGGCGGGTACAATGAGGCGCTCAGCCCGGATGGGCGCGTGCGGGCCACTTACGCGGGCACGTGGCTCAGCGAGGATTACACGGTGCGGCTGGTGGATGCCGAAACGGGGGATGAACTGGCCGTCCTGGAAGGGCACAGTGAGCCGGTGATGCACGTGGCGTGGTCGCCGGATGGGGCGTACATCGCGGGTGGGACGAATTGGATGGCGGGTGCGGCGATTGTGTGGGACGCCCGCACAGGTGAGCAACTGGGCACGCTGGGATGGGTGCTGGTGCAGGGGATGGCGTTCAGCCCTGATGGCTCGTTGCTGGCGGTTGTGGATCACGGTGGGGACGTGCTGCTGTGGGAGTGGGGGGCGCGTGGGCTGGGGAACCTGCCTTTGCCGGCGCTCGTGATCGTGGCGGCGGTCGTGCTGAACGGCCTGGTGGCGTTGGTGCTGTTTGGGCCGCGCAGGCGTGGTGACGGGTAGGCCCCCGGCACGCCGAAAGAGGGTATACTCACCGGACGGCGTTTGGCCCGCGTATGGGGATTTGCAAAATAATAAGGTAACTTTCACTTGTGCTCTGCGACGCTGGTCGTTGGCACGTTGTTGCTCAGGCCCTCACCCGCCTTCGCCCGACCTGCGGTCGCGCTCAGTCTGCCCTCTCCCTGAGGGAGAGGGCGGATCGAGGACGGCTAGGCCGTCCGAGATGGGTGAGGTCAGTGTCGCAATCCACACGATCCAGGTAAACAGAGCACCCGTATCGTTACCCCATTAAATTGTAAAGGTGCGTCTTTGGGGTGATCGGGCGAGGCGGCAAAATGGGCACGTTGATCAAAGCGACGGACTTCAGTGCGCTGGCACAGTGCGACCGGTTGGTGTACCTGGAGCATCATGGTGACCCTGGTCTGTGCGTCGAGGATGCGCCTTACCAGCGGTGGGTGCTGGAGGCGGGCCGGGAGCACGAGGCGGCGGTCGTCGAGAGGCTGGGCGCGGGTGAGCCGGTCAAGTACGAGCGTGGGGACCTGGAGGCGGGTTTCGAGGCGACGCTCGGCCTGATGCGGCAGGGCGTCGCGTTGATCTACCAGGGGGTGCTGATGCACGGTGACCTGGTTGGCATCCCTGACCTGCTCCAGCGCGTCGAGGGTGGGTCGCGGTTGGGGGGGTATCATTACCGGCCCGTTGACGTGAAGCTGGCCAGCACGGTCAAGGAGGGTGACCGCCTGCAGGTGATGGCTTACATCGCGCTGCTGGAGGCGATCCAGGGGGTGCGGCCTGTGGGGGGGCTGCTGCTGAGGGTGCCGCCGGATGAGCGGGATGACGCGCACCAGACGCGCGAGGAGATGGTGGCCTTTGACATGCCGTTGTATGAGGCCAGGCTGAAAGAAGTGAGCCGGTTGGTGGGTGGGTACGAGCCGATGCCGTTCATCTCGGCGGTGTGCGGGGGGTGCGCGTGGCGCGAGCACTGCACGGGCATTGCGGAGCGGGGGCAGGATGTCTCGTTGATGCCCGGCTTGAAGCGCAAAGTGTGGAGGGCGCTCCACGAGCGGGGGTTGGGCACGCTGCCTGCCGCTGCTGCCGCCAGCCGGGAGGAGCTGATCAACATCAAGGGGGTGGGTGAGAAGACGGCGTTGGACATCATCCTGCGCTCGCGGGCGCTCGCCAGAGGGCAGAGCATCCAGATTGGGACGCCCGCCCTGCCCGCGTCGGACCCGGCGATCTTCTTCGACATTGAGAGCGTGCCGGGTGAGGGCGTGATTTACCTGATGGGACTCTTGATCGGGCGGGGGGACCAGTACGCATACGAGTACATGCTGGCGCGCTCGCCGGAGGAAGAGCCGCACATGTGGGAGGCGTTCCTGCGGCGGATGGACGTGCTCAAAGGCACGGTTTACCATTACGGGGCTTACGAGCGGACCTCGTTGGGGAGGTTGGTCGGGCGTTATGGGGAAGATGCGCGGGTCGAGGCGTTGTTGGCGCGGATGGTTGACCTGCGGAAGGTGCTGCGCTCGGCGGTGGTGCTGCCGCTGCGAAGCTCCTCGTTAAAGGACGTTGCACCCTGGTTGGGGTATGAATGGACGGGTGAGACGCAGGCGGCGGATGACTCGATGCTGGAGTACATCCGCTGGTTGGAGGATGGGCAGGAAGAGCGGTTGGAGCGCATTCTGGAGTACAACGAGCACGACTGCCGGGCGACGGCCAGGGTGTACGAGTGGCTGCGCTCGTTGGTGGAAGAAGAGAGCGGGTAGCGATTAGCGGTTAGCGGTTAGCAATTAGCGGTTAGCAGTTAGCAGGTCGGCGGCCCGGTTCGTGCCGCTTTGTACTATGGTGGGATTTTGGAGGGGGTGAGTGTGAGGAGGTATTGATGCCTATTTACGAGTATTACTGTGTGGACTGCCACGAGACGTTTGAGCTGATGCGCAGCCTGGCCGAGGCCGACGCGGAGGCGACGTGCGAAAAGTGTGGGGGCACGCAGACGCGCCGCGTCGTGTCGTCGTTTGCTGCTTTTTCGAGTGAGGGCGGGTCGCGGCGGGCGGTTGCCGGGTCGTCGCCGTGCAGTGGGTGCGGCGCGGTCGGGACGGGGTGCGCGTCGTGTGACGTTAAACGGTGAGCCTGCATCATCATAATGGAGAGAAGATGGAAATCCGCAAAGTAGAGAGCCGGGCCGACCTGCGGCGCTTCATCGAGCTGCCGTACCGGCTCTACCGGAATGACCCGGTGTGGGTGCCGCCGCTGCGCAGTGAGCAGTGGAGCCAGTTCGATGCGAAGCGCAATCCGATGCTCGATCATTGTGAGTATGACCTGTTCCTGCTGCTGGACGGTGGGGAGGTGATCGGGCGGGTGTCGGCGTTCATCGACCGCTTGGCGGTGGAGCACTGGGGGGAGCCGATTGGGCTGTTTGGCTCGTATGAGTGCGTCGATGATGATCAGGGGGCGCGGCTGCTGCTCTCGACGGCGCGCGCGTGGCTCAAGGAGCGCGGCATGCAGGCCATGCGGGGGCCGTGGAGCTTCGCCTCGCAGGAGTGGGGGCTGGTGATCGAGGGGTACGAGCCGCCGCCGGTCATCATGGCCCCTTATAACCCGCCGTGCTACGTTGACCACCTGGCGGATTTCGGGCTGGAGAAGGTCAAAGACCTGATCGTCTACATCGCCGACGTGCGGGAAGGATACCAGTTCCCGGAGCGTTACCTGAAGGTGACCGACCGGGTGGCGGAGCGTTACGGCGTGAGCGTGCGCTCGGTGGACATGGCGCGGTTTGAGGAGGAAGTTGCCGTCATCGTGGAAGTGCTCAATGCCTCCATTGCCTACAATTGGGGCTTCTACCCGGTGACGGACGCCGAAGCCGACGCGATTGCCAGGGACTTGAAGCAGATCGTCCATCCTGAGGCGGTGTTGATCGCCGAGGGGCCGGATGGGGAGGCGATTGGCGTCTCGATCCCGCTCCCCGACGTGAATGCCATCCTGCATACAATGAAGGGGCGGCTGCTGCCTCTGGGGTGGTTGAAGCTGCTGTGGAGGCTTCCCCGGCTGCGGGAGTACCGGCTGTGGGCGCTGGGTGTGGTGGCGGCGTATCATGGCCGGGGCATCGATGCGCTGCTCTACCGGCGCACCTATGAGGTGCTCTATCCGCGTGAGGTGCGGATGGAGATTAATTACGTGTTGGAGGACAACGTGCCGATGAACAATGCGCTGCGCAAGCTGGGGGTCGAGACGCTGCGCCGTTACCGGGTTTACCAGATGGCGATCTGAGGCGGGGGTTTTCGTTGAGGCACTTCGTCGCGCTCGCATGTGAAGCGCTGGCGCGCAGCGTTTATGCGTCGGCGGCCACAACGCCGCACACCGTTTCGGTGCGGCTTTTCAGGCAAGGCTTGCACGACACACCGGACAGACTGCGTGATACGCTCCAGGCGGAGATCGATGCGATCCGGCCGGGAGAGTGTGATGCCGTCCTGCTGGCTTATGGGTTGTGCGGGAGGTCGACTGCCGGGCTGGTCACGAGGCACACGCCGTTGGTGATCGCGCGCGCACACGACTGCATCACGCTGTACCTGGGGTCGCTGGGGCGTTATCAGGAGGAGTTTGGCAAACACCCAGGCACGTACTGGTACAGCGTGGACTACATGGAGCGCAATAAAGATGGCTCGGTCGAGCTGGGCGCGGCCAACCTGGGGCTGCGCGATGATTTGTATGAGGAGTACGTGCAGAAGTATGGCAAGGACAATGCCGATTACCTGATGGAAGTCATGGGGGAGTGGGCCAAACATTACACCCGGGCGGTGTTCATTGACACAGGGTTGGGGGACAGTGGGCGGTTCGAGGGGATGGCACGGCGGCGAGCTGAGGAACACGGGTGGGCCTTTGAGCGCAGGCAGGGCGACCGGCGGTTGATTGAGATGCTGGTCGGTGGGGAGTGGCCGGAGGATGAGTTTTTGGTGGTGCCGCCGGGGCACCGGATCGCGGAATCCTACGCGGATGGGGTGGTGCGGGCTGAGGCGGTGGAGGGACCATAGGGCGCGGACATGGGCAATGCGGAGCGTGACAGCCAGGGGCGGGCGTCGGGTAGGGCGGCTTACTCGCACGATCTGAGGGTGACCGAGCCGCTGAGGGAGCCGACGCTGCGCGCGGCGATCAAGGCGTTGGACCTGCCGCCGGGCAGCCGGGGGTTGGATGCGGGGTGCGGGATTGGATTTCCGGCCCGGCTGCTGGCCGAAGCGGTTGGGCCTGATGGACACGTCACCGGCCTCGACGTGGTGCCGGAGTTTCTCCGCCTTGGGGAGGAGATCGCGGAGCAGGCCGGGTTGTCGGCGCGGATTTCGTTTCAGAAGGGGAACGTGGCCGCGCTGCCTTTCGAGGATGGTACGTTTGATTGGGCGTGGAGCGTCGACTGCGTGGGATATGCCCCCGGTGAGCCGTTGCCGTTGCTGAGGGAGATGGCCCGCGTGGTCAGGCCCGGGGGCAGCGTGGCGATCCTGGCTTGGTCGTCCGAGAAGTTGCTGCCGGGGCATCCCCTGTTGGAGGCCAGGTTGGGCGCGACCTCGCCGGGGATCGCGCCGTTCGTCGCGGGGGGGAGGCCGGAGACGCATTTCCTGCGCTCGTTGGGGCGGTTGCGTGAAGTGGGTCTGGAGGAGGTCGCGGCCCGTGCCTTTGCGGGCAGTGCCCATGCGCCGCTCGGTGATGAGATGCGGGGCGCGCTGGTGGCGCTCTTTGAGATGCGTTGGCCGGGCGTCGAGGGGGAGTTATCGGCGGAGGATAGGGCGGAGTACAGGCGTTTGTGCCTGCCGGAGTCGCCGGATTTCATCCTTGACCGGCCCGATTATTACGCCTTCTTCACGTATTCGATGTTTCATGGCAAGGTAGGGCGGTAGAGGTGGCCGAGACACGCTATCCCATCCCGGCGGAAACCACCCGCGTTGCGATACGGGTGGTCAACTCGCGCTTCGTCGCCACCATCGGCCGGGCAGGCACCGTCGAGGAGGCGCGGGCGTTCGTCGATGCGCTGCGGGCCGAGTTTCGTGATGCGACGCACAACGTGTATGCCTTCAGGGTCGGGTACGGTGGGTCGGTGACGGAGGGCATGAGCGACGATGGCGAGCCGGCGGGGACGGCGGGCAGACCGGCGCTGGCGGTGCTGCGTGGGGCCGACATCGGAGACGTGGTGCTGGTGATCACGCGGTACTTTGGTGGGACGAAGCTGGGCACGGGTGGGCTGGTGCGGGCTTACACGCAGGCGGCACAGGAGGCGGTCGAGGCGCTGCCGCTCGGCGAGCGGGTTGAGCGGCGGCGGGGTCGGGTCAGCGTGCCGTACAGCCTGTACGAGCGCGTGCGGCAGGTGATCGAGGCGCACGGGGGGCAGGTGGCCGGGGAGGACTTCGCGGGCGAGGTGACGCTGAGGGTGGCCTTCGCGGTGGACGAGCGGGAGGACTTCGAGGCGGCGCTGGCGGAGTTATCGGCGGGGCGGTTGGGCGTGACGTGGGAGGAAACTTGAGCTAGAATCGTGATTGATCGGCTTCCCATACCCCCGGCCACCGGCGACATGCCGCCAGTGTGTGGCCGTCTTTTTTTGGCCTGGCGGGCGGGTTGGGCATACGGCGGGCGGCAAATACCCACATGGTGTGGGGGCTGCGGCGGACGTTTTGAGGTAGTAATAGATTAACAGGGACGGCAGCAATTCCACATAGACATCACCGGCGTCGTTCAAGTGCCAGCTAGATGTCGGCCAGATGGCAACCAGATAACAGGATTGCTGCCCCGAAAAGTGGCATATTTAGGCATAACTAATTATAATATAAGTCGCATCTAAAGTTAGGTCGGCGAATCATGGTACTCAAAAACTTGCTACGACGAAGGGGACGCACGATGCTGACGGTGCTGGGGATCAGCATCGGGGTGGCGGCGATCATTGTGCTGGGCGCACTGGCCGACGGGCTTGAGGTCGGATACGGGGCGGTCATAAGCGGCAGCAAGGCTGACCTGATTCTGAGCGACCCGGAAGCCTACGACATCATCATGAGCGCGGTGGACGAGGACATCGGCGAGACGATACGTGCCATGCCGGAGGTCGAGGACGTCAGCGGGATGATGCAGGGCCTGGTCAAGGCCGAGAACATGCCGTACTTCTTCGTGTTCGGCTACCCCGAAGGCAGCTTTGCACTGGGGAGCTTCCGGGTGGTCGAGGGCGTCGAGCTGTACTCCCACGAGGCGGAGCAGATGCGCGGCAAGCCGCTGCTGCTCGGCTCGGCGGCGTCGGAGGCGCTGAGCAGGAAAGTGGGCGACACGCTGCGGATAGGAGACACTCCCTTCCGGGTGGTCGGGATTTACGAAACCGGCCAGGCTTTCGAGGAGGGCGGTGCGGTGCTCAGGATGGAGGACGCGCAGGAGGTGGTGGGGATGCCGCGCCAGGTGAGCGCGTTCTACATCAAGCTGAAGGAGCCCGGCCTGGAGGGGCGGCTGCGGACGCGCATCGAGCGGATCTACCCCGACCTGTCGCTGAGCACCGCCGAGGACATGGCGAAACAGACCAGCATGGCCGATGACATGCGTGCCATGATGGGCGGGGTTGCTGCACTGGCGATCATGATCGGCGGGGTGGGGATGATGAACTCGCAGCTGATGGCCGTGCTGGAGCGCACGCGCGAGATCGGCGTGCTGCGGGCGGTGGGCTGGCGAGGCAGCCGGGTGATGCTGATGATCCTGGGCGAGTCGGTGCTGGTCGGGCTGGTGGGCGGCCTGCTGGGCACGGGCCTGTCGTGGCTGATCCTGTATGCTGCCGGTGATGTGCTCAGCGCGTACGGCACGACGACCGACGTACGTCCGGGGCTGCTGGTTCAGGCATTCGCGGTGGTGTTCACGCTAGGGCTGGTGGGCGGGCTGTACCCCGCTTACCGGGCGTCGCGGCTGCAACCGGTCGAGGCGCTGCGCTACGAGGGCGGCAGCATGGGCCAGCGGGCGAGCCGTCTGCCGGTGGGCGGTATGGCGATCCAGAATCTGTGGCGGCGCAAAGGGCGCACGCTGCTGACGCTGGGCATGATCGGGATCACGGTGGGCGCGATCATGGCGCTGAACGCGCTGCTGCAGGGATTATTCGGGATGATGGGCGGCTTAGTCGGCGGTTCGGAGGTTGTGCTGCGCGAGGCCGACACCGCGGACACGAGCCTGTCGGCCATCGACCAGCGCATCGGCGACCGGATCGCGGCCATGCCCGAAGTGGAGAACGTGAGTGGGATGCTGCTCACGGCCATCACGACAGAAGACACAGGCATCTTCATGCTGCTGGGCTTCAACCCGCGCGAGGCGGCGATCCAGGAGTTCCGCATGGTGGAAGGCGAGCGGCTGACCAGCAACCGGCAGATTATGATCGGGCGGAAGATGGCCGATGCGCAAGGCTTTAAGGTAGGCGACACGGTCTCGCTGAACGGGGTCCGCTACCGGGTGGTCGGGATCTACGAGCACAGCTCCTCAGGGTTCGAGCTGGGCGGCGTGATCACGCTGCGTGACGCGCAGGCGCTCGCCGGCCGCCCGCGCAAAGTTACGGTGTTCCTGGTCGACCTGCGCGACCCGTCGCAGGCGGAATATGTGGTTGAGGAGATCAACACCAGCTACCCCGAAGTCCACGCCACGCTGTCCGGCGACTTCGCCGAGCAGATGCCCGACATGAAGGCCAGCAAGGCGATGACGGACGGGGTGGCGGTGATCGCGATCCTGGTGGGCGGGGTAGGCATGATGAACACGATGTTGATGGCGGTGCTGGAGCGCACGCGCGAGATCGGCGTGCTGCGCGCGTTGGGCTGGCGGCGGCGGGCGATCCTGAGCTTGATCGTCCGCGAGTCGCTGGCGCTAGGCGTGCTGGGCGCGGTCGCCGGGATCGGGATCGCCTTCGGGCTGGCGTGGCTGCTGGGCCGGATACCGTTCTACGGCGGCTGGCTGGCCTTCGCCTGGCAGGCGGACGTATTTGCACAGTCGATTGGGGTGGCGATAGGACTGGGGCTGATCGGCGGGTTGTACCCGGCCATCCGGGCGACGCGCCTACAGCCGATTGAGGCACTGCGCTACGAGTAGCACGACGCGGGCATCATAAGGAAGCGACGAGATGGCTGATAGACAATGGACGATTGAGACACACGAACTGACGCGCATCTACGGCAGCGGGGCCGCCGAAGTCCGGGCGCTGGATGGCGTCACCCTGCACATCGCCCCCGGAGAGCTGGTGACCGTGATGGGGCCGAGCGGCAGCGGTAAAAGCACGCTGCTGAACATGATCGGCGCGCTGGATCTGCCGACCAGCGGACAGGTGCTGGTTGACGGGCAGGACGTGGCGAAGATCCGGGACAAGGACTCCTTCCGCTCGAAGAAGGTCGGCTTTGTATTCCAACTGCACAACCTGATCCCGACCCTCACGGCGCTGGAGAACGTCGAAGTGCCGATAATGGGATTTATGGGCAAACGCAGCCACCGGCGGCGGGCGAAGGAGCTGCTCGAGCTGGTCGGGCTGGGCGACCGTGTGCGCCACCTGCCGAACCAGCTTTCGGGTGGGGAGCGGCAGCGGGTGGCGGTGGCGCGCGCGCTGGCGAACAATCCGTCGCTGGTGCTGGCCGACGAGCCGACCGGCAGCCTGGACACGGAAGCGGGGCAGGAATTGATGGACCTGATCCGCGAATTGAACCGGAGCCAGGGCACGACCTTCCTGATCGTGACGCACGACCCGGCGGTCGCGCGCCGGACCGACCGGGTGGTGATCATGCAGGACGGGAAGATCGCGCGCGAGGACGTCATCGGCTCGCCGATTGAAGAAGATTTGAAGATGTGGCGGCACTCCGAACTGGGAAAGCACGTCGTGGCGGGCGAGATGGACGCGCTGGATGGTCTGGTGCGTTCAGAGCAGGAATTCGCCGTGCTGCGCGGCGTGCTCAAGCAAGCCAACAGTGATGCCTGAGCGCGTTGCACTCCCTCACAACGCCTGCGGTTGTCTCCCCTCTCCCTGGCGCTCGTGCCTGTGGCCGGGCAGGGGAGGGGGGAGGACCCTGGGGAGACCCCGCGCGGATGTGGACATCCGGCCTAAACGCAGTACAATGAGGGGCTGGGGGGAGCGGCACAACTGGGCGGAGTGGATTTTAACAACCCAATTGGCCTTTTCAACGTAGTAGTACTTGAGCAAACGCTACCGAGTGACGTCAGCGACCTGGCTTCACACGGTAGATCTTGGGGAGACATCACTTTCCACCAGGAGAGAGAAGAACATGAAACATGGCAGACAGGTTAAGCTGATAGCGCCATTAATCGGACTGCTGGCGCTGCTGGTGACCGGCTGCTCGGCGCTGCCGGGGGCTTCGACTCCCGACGTGACCGAAGAGATCGCGCCGCTTGAGCCTGTCGCGTCGGTGGTCAGTGCAACCGGCGAGGTTCGCCCGGTGACGTGGACGACCCTGAGCTTCGAGACGGGCGGGCAGGTGATCGATCTGCCGGTCGAGGAGGGGGATGTCGTCGAGGCGGGCGACGTGATCGCGCGGCTGGACAGCACCGACCTTGAGGCCGAGTTAGCACAGAACGAGGCTGCCCTGGCGCTGGCCGAGGCCGACCTGGCCGAGGCGAAAGCCGGCCCGCGCGAGGAAGAAGTCGACGCGGCCAAGCAGGCCCTGGCGGCAGCCAACGCGCGCACGGCGGCGGCTGCCGCCCGGCGTGATGTGCTCTACAGTCAGATAACCGAGGCGCAAATCGAGGAGGCCGAGCACGCCGTCTACCAGGCGCAACAGGACCTGGAAGATTTGCAGGGCGCGATGGGCGGTCTCCTGGCCTGGGCAGAGGAATACGGGGACACGTACCCGGCGGGCCACAAGAAAAACCGCCTCTCGGCGGGCGAGATGCTGGCCTACCAGATCGAGCTGGCCGAGCTTGAGCTGGCCGCCGCGCAGGCGCACCTGAACGACCTGCTGGACGGCCCCGACCCCGACCTGGTGCGCATCGAGAACGCGCGCATCTGGATCGCCTCGGCGCAGGCCCAGGTAGAGCAGGCGCGTCTCGACCTGCTGCTGGCCGGGCCGCTGCCCCAGGACGTGGCGGTAGCCGAGGCCAAGGTGGATCAGGCCGAGGCAGACGTCGAGCTGGTTAAAGCGCGCATGGGGCAACTGGTGCTGACTGCGCCGTTTGCCGGGACGGTGACCGAGGTCTTTGTCGACGCCAACGAGTTCACCAACGCCGGGCAGGCCATCGTCCAGATCGGCGACCTGAGCAACCTGCGTATCGAGACGACCGACCTGAACGAGATCGACGTGGCGCGGGTGAAGGTCGGCAGCAAGGTAATCATCACCTTCGACGCGCTGCCGGGCGTGGAAGTTGACGGGACGGTGACGCGCATCGCCCCGAAGGCCGAAGAGGGCACGGGCGTGAATTACACCGTCGTGATCGAGCCGCAGGATCTCCCCGACGCAATCCGGTGGGGAATGACGGCCTTCGTCGACATCGAGGTGGAATAAGTGAGGCTGGGAGGAACAGAGACCATGAGTAAACCGCGATTCCGTCTGGGTGGAATGGACCTAAAGAGATACGCCGTGATCATCCCGATCCTGCTGGCCTTGCTCGTTGCCGGATGCAGCGCATTGGGCGGGCAGGCCGAGGAGACTGCGGAGCCGGAAGCAATCGACATCGGGCCGGATGTGATCAGCGCAACGGGAGAGGTGCGGCCTGACAAAGAGGCAACCCTCGGTTTTGAGACCGGCGGGCAGGTGATCGAACTGCTGGTCGAGGAAGGGGATGTCGTCGAGGCGGGCGACGTGATCGCGCGGCTGGACACGACCGTCCTCGAGGTTCAGGTGGAGCAGGCCGAGGCCGGGTTGGACGTTGCTAAGGCCGAGCTCAAACGGGCACAGGCCGGGTCACGGGCGGAGGAGATCGACGAGGCCGAGCAGCAGTTGGCCGCTGCCAACGCTTCGGTGGCCGAAGCCGCCGCCCAGCGTGACGAGGTGCAGTCCGGCGCAGACGAGGCCGACGTCGCCAGGGCCAAAGCCGACGTGCAGGCGGCCTTCATCGCGATGATCAACAAGCGCGCGGAGCGCGACACCGTCCGGCGCATGATCGAGAACATCGGCGACTACCACCTCATCATTCAGTTCCTGTACAACAAAGGCGCAATCGAACAGAAGCAGGAGGAGCTGGACATCCTGCTTATGAACCTCGAAGATGCCCAGGGTTACCTGGACGACCTGCTGGCCGAGCCTAATGCGGACGACCTGCGGGTGGTGGAAGCCGAAGTGTGGGCGGCGGCAGCCGATTACCAGGCGGCGGAGGCCCAGCTAAACCTGCTGTTGGCCGGACCGCGACCCGAAACCATCGCCATCGCCGAGGCGGGGGTGGAGCAGGCCGAGGCCGCGCTGAACACGGCGAAGCTTGCGCTGGAGAAGGCGGAGCTTGTCGCGCCGTTTGACGGCACGATCAGCGACGTGTTTATCCAGGAGGCGCAGTACGTCGACCCCGGCCAAGAGATCGTCCTGATGGCAGACCTGAGCGGCCTGCGTATCGAGACGACCGACCTGAACGAGATCGACGTGGCGGGCATCAAGGTTGGCGATAAGGCGACGGTCACCTTTGACGCGCTGCCGGAGGTCGAAGTCGAGGGCACGGTGGCGGCCATCAGCCCGAAGGCCGAGGAAGGCACGGGCGTGAACTACACCGTCACCATCGAAGTCGAAGATCTGCCGGACGCGGTCCGGTGGGGGATGACGGCCTTCGTCGACATCCCGGTGGAGTAGTAGCCAACCAGGCTAGATAACCCAACAGGGGCAGAACCGGCGTGGTGGGACCGGCACCTGCCCCTTTTCGATTCCACGAAGAGGGGGCCGGAGCGATCACCGTGTCGGCAGGCTCGGCGGCACGTCAGCGGGCGGGGGCTGTTCGCTTTCGCCCGGCCCGGAATTGGCTATACTGGATATGGTGAATGTCGGGAATGATGATCGGGTGAAGAGGCAGCAATGATTAAGTGCCCGGCCTGCCAGCACGAAAACCTGGAAGGAACCATCGTCTGCGAGGAATGCGGGTTTAACCTGCTGGATGCCCACAATCCCGAAGACCAGACCAAGATGCTCGACGAACTGGGCGGCGAGGCGGGCGTCATGTCGGGGTGGGGGACCACCGACTTTGAGGATCGGAGACGGCTGATCGTCTACGTCGGCGATGCTCCGGAGCCGCTGTTTATCGAGGTCGGCTCGAACTTCACGCTGGGCCGCTACGACCCTACCTCCCACAATGTGCCCGACTTTGACCTGACACCCTATGACGCTTTAGAGAAGGGTGTCTCGCGCATGCACGCCGCGCTGCAACGCCGCGAAGGCAACCTGGTAGTCATCGACCTGGGAAGCGCCAACGGCACCCGCCTCAATGGGAAGAAGCTGGACCGGAATGCCCCGTACACGCTTCGCGACGGCGATAACCTGCGGCTGGGAGAGCTGGTGCTGCACATTTATTTTGGCTGACCACCATGCCTGTCACGCCGGGGGTTGACGCGTGGTGCGAGCGGCTGCCGCTTCCTGCGCGGCCCGAACGGGCACCTGATTGAGATCCGGCGGTTCCATCGCCCGTTTCCGTGAGGGCCGATCCCCACAAAAATGATACCGTTGGCGACCTATCAAGCCAGTGCAAACCCAGAGAGAGTCCATCAAGGGCCTCGTCGTTGAGCACGTTGACGAGAGGTTCAAGATAGACCTGGACTGCGTGAGTCCTGCTTATGGCTCTAATGCGGAGGAAAACATGATAAGCGAGCTCGGTATAATTGAAACGATTCTGCGCAATCGCTTGTATTTCTTTACCGAAATCCGCGACGGCGTTGAGCTGCAAAAGAAACTGCGCGCGATGTTGATCTCCAGCCTGATCTTTCTCGCCCTTTACGGCGCGATCATGGGGTCAACACACAGCGTTTTGCAGGCGCTCAGCTCGGCGATCAAACTGCCGGTACTGTTTTTAGCGACGTTGTTCATTTGCTCGCCGACGCTCTATTTCTTCAATATTCTGTTTGGCTCAGACCAGAGTCTGCTGCAAAACATCGCCCTCATTATGACGGCCGTCACCGTAACTGCTGTTATCCTGGTTGCCTTTGCCCCAATCACGTTGTTTTTCCTGCTGACGACAAGCCAATACCAGTTCTTCAAGCTTCTCAACGTCGCCATCTTCGCCGTCGCGGGCAGTATGGGAGTCGGGTTTCTCTCCCAGGGAATGCACGTCGTGGGAGAAGCGAGGGAGGAAGGGGCAAGAAGTCGCCGCCGGGTACTGCGCCTGTGGATGCTCCTGTACGCCTTTGTTGGCAGTCAGTTGGCCTGGACCATCCGCCCCTTTATTGGAGCGCCAAGCATACCTTTTGAGCTGTTTCGCCAGTTGGGGGGGAACTTTTACACGAACATCATGGCCAGTATCGGCGAAATACTTGGCTTCGTGACTGTTCGTTAGGGGAGGTGGAACATGACGGAGAAAGATCCCTCCAAGATCGATCAACTGCTGGATCTGCTGCTTGATGCGCTACAGGAACGCCAGTCAGCTCGAGGCACCGAACAGCCCGGTATCCATACGCCGCAGGCACAGGAAAGCCAGGTACGTGAAGTGGCGGAACCAATCCAGCCCGATATACCGGAAGACAGTCAGGATGAGCTGGCAGACGTTGACCAGGTGGCCGACCTGGAGATGGACGTGCCCGAAGAGGATGTCGTAGTTGTGCCTGATGTCCCGAAAAGGCTGCCAACCATTTACCTTGACCGAATGCTCGGCAGGTTGATGATCGTCCTGGTGGTACTCACTGTGCTGATCAACATCCCCTATAATCGCTATGGCACCAATCTTGCCCGGTCGATGCCTGACAGAAAGGCGTTGGTGATCCGTGATGGGCTGGTTCTGAAAGGGGAAGGGGATGAGATCTACGTGCTTGAAGATAATCACAAGCGCTGGATCAGCTCTCTGGATGCCTTCGACTATTATGGGTTCCACTGGGAAGAGGTGAACCTGGTGGACGATGCCTTTCTAGACCGGTTTCCATCGGGGCCGCCGTTAAGCATCCTGTACAAATGTGATGGCAGTCCACACGTATATGCCATAGAGAATGGTGTTAAGCGGTGGATAAAAGATATCCCCACTTTTGAGGCGCAGGGATACGTATGGGACGACGTGCAGATAGTGTCCTGCACTGCTCTGGAGAATATCCCCTCAGGCCCACCTATCCCGCCGGATGCGGGCGAGCCACCGACGCCATAATCTAAGATCGGACGCGTTTGAGGGGTATCTCACATGCTAGTGGAGAAGATGACGCGTTTCAGTGGGTTGGCGGCCATGCTTACCGCTGTATTCTGGGCGCAACAATGGCTCATCGGCCCATACGCGGCACAGGCATCGGAGACCTGGTTGTGGGCGTCCTTCGTATTCCTGGTTCTCGCATCTGCGGTTGCCATACTCGGCGTCGCCAACACGGTGCCGAACAGGACCCTGGCCGTAGTAATTTTACTGATCATGATCGCCAGCATCGCCGTGCTCGTAACGGCGACTCTGGCTGCGTACATCGTCGAGACCGTTCAGCACGGCGTGGTTGAAAACACACTTCTTGAGGATATCCGGTATCTCGGTCTCCTTGTGTACTTACTTGACATCGCTGCCATGGGCATCGTGGCGCTAGGCTCCCGCAGATGGATCACCGGCATCAGCCTGCTGGTGATTGCCTGGCCTCCCCTGGCTCCCCATTTTTGGGGCATCCCTGACGAAAGCAGACTGGTCGTCGTCGGACATGGCCTTGCGGTCCTCGCATGGGCGGTGGTGGGGTTCCGTTTGTGGGCGATGAGGAAAAACACACCTGACGCTGCGCTGACGGCGTAACAGGTGGCGGCGGAAGGCGGCTGAGTCTTTCTCCCCGACGCCCGGCTCTCTCCTGCATGTTGCCCCACAGCACAAAGAACCCCACCGGGAAAGCCGTCCCGGTGGGGTTTGCGCTACGATGTCCGGTTGAGCCGCCGCGCCGGGGACACCGGCACGGTCGCCAGGTGGCGGCTAGGGCTTCCAGATCTCCCACACCTTGCCGACCAGGCCGGGGCCGGGGGTGAGGGTGGGATCGCCGGGCTGCCAGCCGGACGGGGTAAGCTCGCCCGTCTCGCGGACGTGCTGGTAAGCCTTGACCTGGCGGATCAGCTCGTTGACGTTGCGGCCCACTTCGTGGGTGAGCACTTCCATCGCCAGGAGCTTGCCATCGGGGTCGATGATGAAGCGGCCCCGGATGTTGACACCGTCGTCCTCGCTGTACACGCCGTACACCCGCCCGATGCGGCCTCCGGCGTCGGAGAGCATCGGGAAGGGGACGCCTCCCTCGACCATCTTGCTTAATTCCTCTTCCTGCCAGACCTTGTGGGTGAAGCGGCTGTCGGTGCTGAGAGAGAGGACCTGAACGTCCATTGCCTGGAGTTCATCATGCCGGGCGGCAACTGCCGCCAGCTCCGTCGGTCAAACGAAGGTGAAGTCACCGGGGTAGAAGCACAGGACGACCCAGTGTCCCTTATAATCGGAGAGTCGGACGTTCTTGAAGCCACCATCGACGTAGGCGCTGGCTTCGAAGTCGGGGGCAGGCTGCCCCACGCGTGCGATTATCATAGGCTTCTCCTCTCTGGCGGTAGCCGGTTGCGACGCCGACTCGTCTTCTACAACAGGCCCGCGTGCCGGTTGGGCGCAGGCGTCAATGGGTTCTTCGGCCACGGGTGCTTACTCCTGTGATGTGCTATAACCGGACACTGACTCCATTATACACCGGATGCGCCGGGAATGGCCCGCGCATAGTACGAAAAAGTGGAGGAGAGATTCTGTGCGCCGGTCCTGTTTGCGGCCCC
>CAZRXG010000057.1:0-21161 GCA_964603985.1 uncultured Anaerolineae bacterium
TGGGCATCGCGCTGACCGGGCTGATCGGCTTCGTGCTGGGCAACAAGCTGCGCTACTCGTGAGTGGAGGGGATTCGCCCGGCAGAGGGCGCAGATTTCGTGCGTTAACGGGGTATAATCAGGCCAGGAGCACAGTTGAGCAGAGAGATTGGCCGATGACACCTGAATATCGCCTGAAACCGGCTTTGTTGTTCGCCGCGCTGGTCGTCGTGCTGGGCCTGGCGGGATGCTTCACCACTGCCACGCCGCCGCCCCCGTCGCCCAAGCCGCCCCCCGTCCCCACCGATATCCCCCTCACGCCGACCGATTCGCCCACCCCGACCGACACGGCGACGCCCACCATCACGCCCACACCCACCAACACTCTGCCGCCCAGCGTAACGCCGACGTTCACGCCCTCCCGGACACCCAGGACGCCGATCCCGACCAACACCCCCACCCCTGCCCCCACCCGTTACCGCTCCCCCACACCCGTGCGCACCAACACGCCCACCCTGACGCTCACGCCCTCGCTGACGCCGACGCCCACCAACACCGCCTATCCGGGCACCGTCAAGCCGCTGCTTAATGGCTCCTTTGAGGAGGACGACGACGGTGACGACATCCCTGACCATTGGAAGGGCAAAAAGTTGGGCGGTAAAGACAAGCGCTACTGCAAGGATGCCTACGAAGGCAAGTGCTCCTTCCGTATCAGGGGCGATGACACCCTCAAGATCCTGCAGCAGACCCGCAGCTTCGACGGTCTGGCAGGCGATATCATCTTGTTCCAGGTGTGGGGCAAGTCGGACGGCGTACCCACCAGCGATGAAGGGGTGGCCCAGCTCATCATTTACTACACCGACGGGAAAACGAAAACCGAGTCGCTGGACTTCGACCCGGCTGCGCCCAACTGGGTCAAGGAGCGGGTCGTGCTGATCGCCGACAAAGCCTACGATGAGCTACGTGTCAGGCTGATATACGACGGGGCCAGCGGCGATATGCTTTTCGACCACGTCAGGTTGGAGATCGATACCTTGATCCGTTAGGCCCGATAGGCCCGTTAGGCTCGTCAGGCCCGGCAGGCAGCACATTGCAGGCCGCGACCGGCCAGGTGGGGCGCAGCAGCATGCCTCGCTTCACCGCCGTGTACGCAGCACGTCTACTCCCACCCTCACGACACCGGAAGGATCGACCCAGGATGGAACTCCTCCCCGAACACGGCAAGTGCTTTGTATGCGGCACCGAGAACCCGCACGGCATCGGCATCAGATGGTACCTCCGGGATGATGGCACAGTCTACGGGCAGATCACGCTCACCGAGGCCCAGCAAGGCCCGCCCGGTCACGCGCACGGCGGCGCGTCGGCGGCGCTGCTCGATGAGGCGATGGGCCTGACTGCCTGGTACGCGGGTTACCGCGTTCTCTCCGTCGAGCTGAACATCGAGTACCTCCACCCGGTGCCGCTGGGCACGCCCATCACCATCACCGGCCGGATGGCCGGGAAGAAGGGCCGGGCCATCCACGCGCGCGGCGAGATCCGCCTGCCGGACGGTACACTGGCGGTCGAGGGTAGGGGCGTGTTCGTCGATGCGCCCAAGCTGCTCAAGCTGATGGGCCTCGACGAGTAGCCCCGCAGGCATCGCCCCTGCCACAGACCGCCCGCCGCCGGGGATGTGCTCGCGAGACGGCTCGCGAGCGCGTTTGATTCCCCATCCTTAACTTCTCCAATCTGCAACTTAATTATATCAACTTGCGTATTGACAATATGAAGGTCGTTGTTTATAATGTTCACCAACCGCCGAACAGAATCAATCTGCGACGCGGCGAAGTGTGTAAGGAGCAGGCATGGTGTTACACGACCACCCTACCCCACCGGATGCGGGTATGCAGCAGGATTGGCTGGCGGCGCTCAACCAGGATGACATCGGGTACGTCGTCCTCCACCTAAGTGACGACGGTGACGCGGCGCAGCTTCTTCGCTCCCTGCCCGGTTGGGTGATTGACTTCGAAGATGAGGAGGCGGTGATCTTCGCGCGCGCGGCGTGACGAAGCGCCCTCCATTGATCGGGCTGTTGTGAGAACCTGTCGTGCAATCCACACCAAACGTCGGGGGCGTAAATAACAGTGAGTACTGAAAACGAACATCCAACGCCAATGGCCGCGTTCTTCACCATCTGGACCGGCCAGGCGATCTCGCTGCTGGGCAGCCAGCTTGTGCAGTTTGCGCTGATCTGGTGGCTGACCCAGACCACCGGCTCGGCCACCGTGCTGGCGGGTGCCTCGATGATCGGGCTGCTGCCCCAGATCGCGCTGGGGCCGGTGGCGGGCGCGCTCGTCGACCGGTGGAACCGCCGCCGGGTGATGCTGATCGCCGATGGGGCCATCGCGCTGGCGACGGTCGGGCTGGCGCTGCTCTTCTGGACGGGCGTCGTGCAGGTGTGGCACGTGCTGGTGCTGCTGTTCATCCGGGCGCTGGGCGGCCTGTTCCATTGGGTGGCGATGCAGGCCACCACCCCGCTGATGGTGCCAGAAAAGCACCTGACGCGCGTCGCCGGGATGAACCAGACCCTCTATGGTGGGCTGACCGTTGTCGCCGGGCCGCTGGGCGCGTTGCTGCTGGAAGCCCTGCCCATGCAGGGCATCCTGGCGATTGACGTGGTCAGCGCGTTGTTCGCCATTGGGCCGCTGCTGTTCATCGCCGTGCCGCAGCCGCCCGTCGAAGCGGAGCGCGGTGCGTCTGTCCTGGATGACCTGCGGAGTGGGCTGCGTTACGTGAGGGATTGGCCGGGTATGCTGCTGTTGATGGGCATCTTTGCCCTGGTCAACCTGATGACCCAGCCGGCCTTCACCTTGCTGCCCATCCTGATCACCCGGCACTTTGGCGGGGGAGCGCTGCAACTGGGTTGGTTGGAGGCGACTTGCGGCGTCGGGTTCATCCTGGGTGGGTTGCTGCTGAGCACGTGGGGTGGCTTCAAACGCCGCATCGTGACTCTGCTGGTCGCGCTGGCAGGTGCGGCGGTGGGCGCGCTGCTCATCGGCCTGACCCCGGCCTCGCTCTTCCCGATGGCCGTCGGCGCGATGCTCATCGTCGGGCTGGCGATTCCGGCCATCGATGGCCCGTTGATGGCTATCGTGCAGGCCAGCGCTGCCCCGGAGATGCAGGGCCGCGTGCTCACGCTGGTGTTGAGCGCGGCCAAGATCATGACCGTCATCAGCCTGCCCATCGCCGGGCCGCTCGCAGACCTGCTCGGCGTGCGCACCTGGTACGTGGCGGGCGGCGTCGCCTGCGCGGTGATGGCCCTCGTGGGATTGCTGACCCCGGCGCTGCTCAAGATTGAGGAGTGGCGCGATGCGGAGCGGCACGACGAGGAAACAGATGCCGGGATGCCCCCTGCCGCCGTCGAGGAACCGGCGCGGGCTTAGGGCCGGGTAATGCGAAGATTATAGGCCATCGAGGGACATCAGCCGCGACCGGGCCATAAGCCACCGGCTACAGTAAACCAGTTGTCTTTCCTGTCTCACCAGTGCAGCCAGGCTGCACGCCCCCTCCCTTTCGCGCAGGCGAGAGGGAGGGGGGTCTCATTATCGTTACTCGCCCAGAAAAGCGTCCAGCCCGGACAGCACCTCGTCCAGCATCTCCGGCTGCATGTCGCCCATGTGCGCGATGCGGAACGTCTCGCCCCGGATCTTGCCGTATCCCCGGTCGACCATGAATCCCCGCTCGCGCATGAAGGCCGCCATCGCCTCCACGTCGATCCCGCGCGTGTTGGCGACCGCCGTCAGTGTGGGGGAGCGGTAACCCTCCTGCGCGTAGAAGCGGAAGCCCCGGCTCTCCGCCCACGCGATGCTCGTGTCGCGCATTGCCATGTGACGCGCCCAGCGGGCCTCCATCCCCTCGGCCAGGATGTCGTCAAGCTGGCGGTCGGCGGCGAACATCAGCGAGATGGGCGGCGTGGCGGGCGTGTTATTGCGCCCCAGGTACTTCTCCAGCGTGAGGAAATCGAAATAGTAGCCGCGATGCGCGATCTGCCCGGCGCGCTCAAGGACGCGGTCGCTCACGGCGGCGAAGGCCAGCCCCGGTGGCAGCGCCAGCGCCTTCTGTGAGGAGGTCAGCACCACGTCCAGCCCCCACTCGTCGAAGCGCACCTCCGCCCCCGCCAGGCTGCTGACCGCGTCGATCAGGAACAGCGTATCCTCGTGCTGCCCGATCACCTCGGCGATCTCGCGGATGGGGTTGATCACGCCGGTGCTCGACTCGTTGTGCACGACGCACACCGCGTCGTAATGCTCCTTCTCCAGCGCCTCCGCGACCATCTCCGGCGTGTGTGCCCGCCCCCAGTCAACCTGGATCACGTCCACCTGCTTGCCGTTGGCCCGGCTGACATCGGCCCAGCGCCCGCTGAACGCGCCGCCGGTCAGGTGCAGAACTTTCTGATCGTCGCGGACGCAGTTGCGTGATGCACCCTCCCACAGCCCTGTGCCCGACGACCCGCTGACGTACACCCGGCTCGCGGTCAGGAAGACCTGCTTCAGCTTCTCCTGTAGGCGCTCGAACAGCGCGGCGAAGTCCGGGGTGCGGTGCCCGATCATCCACTCGGCCTGCGCGTCGAGGATCTCGCGCCGCACCTCAACCGGGCCGGGAAGCACCAGCCGTTTATGGTCACTATGATTCATTGCTCCTTCTCCTCTATCAGTCGTTGTGAAAGGTGGAACCCCGTTCTCTGTGCAGGCGGGGATGGGGCCTGGGGACGAGATTGCAAACCCACCGCGCAGATTTCCACCATAAGAAACACGCTGCCCCTCAACCGGTTGCGAATTGTATCGTCTGTCGACGGCGCACTCCAGTTGTGCGCCCTATGAGGCATAGAAGACACGCCTGCTGCGCGCCCCCCTACCCCCACACCCATGCGCCGCAGAAGGCGGAATCCCAGACGGCTACCCTGACGCGCCTTCCACCGCAGCCGAGGACAGAGCATCCTCCAACAATCCCTTGAAGCGATCAAGTGTGATGGGGTGAAATTCCACCTCCAGACCCGTCCAGTCGAACAGTTCCAGGATCTCCTCGGCGTGCTGCGTCATATACTCTTCGGCGAGGCCGAGACCGTCCAGGACGATGATCTTGTCGTAGAATCCCGGAAAGTTCGCGTTGGCGTCGGCGCTGTCCCAGCCGAAGTACCTCTGATAAACGGCCTTCCAGGACTTGAGCCAGCCCGGCGTAAACCACAGGATCTTGCTTTGCCGTCCGCCGCTGATCCGCTGCCGGTCCTCAAAGCCCGCTAACATGTCGTAGCCGTATTCTCCGCGAACCCTGACGCTCCCTTCGCCCGCCGTTTGCAAGATCGAGTCCACCTGTTTGAGCGGCTCATCGGTGCTGACGTAGCATTTCCTCCCATACACGACCACAATCCTATGGTTGGGGCACAACTCCCGGGCCTGAGCCAGCCGCCTGAGAAGGTGCTCCTCCAGCCTGTCCGGCAGGGCATGCAGACCCGGTGGCGTGAAAAAGATCCTGCGTAGATTCAGGAACCCGGTCTCCGCCAGATGGCTTACCTCCGGGTACAGCATTCCGCAGGATATGAGACAGCAGTCCGCAAATGTGGAATGGGCAATCTCAGTCATCGTCCGCCTCCTTGGCAGCTTTCTTCCGTTCCATCGCCAGTTCCTCCTCCAGGTCGTCCAACTGCTGGACCATCGCCGGTGGCACCGAATGGGCAGGCCATTGGCGCTTCAATTCCTCTATCCGCCGCTCCAGCTCCTTGATCCGGTCCTCGGAATCCATCTTCCTGACCTCCTAAAGATATCCGCCGATCAGATACGGTAAAGCCCCCGGAACCCCGTGACCATTCTAACAATTGATAATCGGGCTGTCACCCACCATGTTGGTTTAGAGCGGATCGGCGGGAAGTCGCGTAAACATTCCGCCGCCTCGGCCCAACAGAACGGCATGGAATCTATAGAACGTTTGTCTGGTATTATGCGCCCATAAAGGTTATAATAAGCGTCTGCGTGTTTGTCCTGGGGTATCTTACACCCCGCAACATTTGAGGTGAGGGTTGGTCAGCAGAGTACGAGCCACGTATCAGGAGTTTCCGTCCAAGTTCTGGGTTCTGGTGGCAGCCTCGTTCATCGACCGCCTTGGCGGCACGATGATCTACCCTTTCTTCGCCCTGTACATCACCCAGAAGTTCAACGTCGGCATGGCGCAGGCCGGGGTGCCGCTTGGCCTGTTCACCATCTTTGGCCTGGTCGGCAGCATGGTGGGCGGCGCGCTGGCCGATAAGATTGGCCGCCGCACGATGCTCATTCTGGGGTTGGTCCTGAGCGCGGTCAGCAGCGTGACCATGGGCCTGGTCGACGAGTTCCAGGTGTTCTACGGGCTGTCGATCTTCGTCGGGCTGCTGTCGAACATCGGCGGCCCGTCGCAGCACGCCATGGTCGCCGACCTGGTGCCGGAAGAAAAGCGCGCTGAGGCGTTTGGCGTCATCAGGGTGGCCGCCAACCTGGCCTGGATCCTCGGCCCGACGATTGGCGGCTTCCTCGCCACGCAGTCTTACCTGTACCTGTTTATCGCCGATGCCATCGCCAGCATCATCACGGCGATGATCGTTTTCGCCAGGCTGCCGGAAACCAGGCCGGAGATGCAGCCGGGCGAGGAGAAGCAGAGCTTCCTGCAAACGCTGGTCGGCTACCGCGTGGTGGCGCAGGACAGGGTTTACATGGCCTTCCTGGGCGTCTCCATGCTGATGCTGCTGGTCTACAACCAGCTCTACAACACCCTGTCCGTCTACCTGCGCGACGTGCACGGCATCCCCGCGCAGAGGTACGGGCTTCTGATGAGCATGAACGCCAGCACGGTGGTGCTGTTCCAGTTCTGGGTGACGCGCAAGGTCAGCCCCCACCCGCCGATGCTGATGATGGCGCTCGGCGCCGGGCTGTACCTGATCGGCTTCACGATGTACGGGCTGGTGACGGCCTACGTCCTGTTTGGCGTCGCCATGCTCATCATCACCTTCGGGGAGATGATCGTCATGCCGGTGGGCAATGCGCTGGTGGCAAAGTTAGCGCCCGCCGACATGCGCGGGCGCTACATGGCGTTTTTCGGCCTGGCGTGGGCCATCCCCGCCTCGATAGGGCCGGGAGCAGCCGGTATCATCCTGGATAACTACAACCCCGACTGGGTGTGGTATGCGGGAGGGATCATCTGCGCGGTCTCGATACTCGGATTCTACGTCCTGCACGTCACGACGCAGCCCCGCCTGGAAGAGCGTGGAGAAGAAGCGGTGGCCGGTGAAGCCGTGCCGCTGCCCGATTGATCCCCGCCCGCGTCTTATCAGGCCGCCGGGTTATCATCGCTGGCCGAAAGTCTGGGCCTGTCCCGGCGGCCCAGCTTCCAGTACATCACCGCCAGCGCTGCAATCGCAAACAGCGAGAATGGGAAGGCCGACCCGATGCCCAGTGGCGCGATCCCCACGAAGAACACGATCCCGCCGGTGACGCCCAGCGTCAGGAGTGGGCGCTTCCCGATCAGCAGCCCGCCGACCACAAGCTGCCCGGCTGCAATCGCCAGGATGAAGGCCCTCGTGTAGCGGCTGAAGATCCCGTAGATGAAATCCCGGTAGACCTTCAGGACGGCCAGTTCGCCAAAATTAAGGTAGCCCTCTGGCTGCGTCAGGGCCATGTAGGCATTGAACAGACCGGCGGCGGTGAAGACTACAATAAACAGCACTCTGGCGACCTTCGGCCAGAACACGGCCACGAGCAGCAGTCCGATGGCGACGACGTTGGACCCGATATACGGGCCCAGGTATTCGGGAGCGAGCGTCATACGGTTTTACCTCCGTGCCTCATGCCGGGCGGCCTGTCAGGCCGCGATGATCCTGCGCGCAAACGCGCGCCGGGTAAGTGCCAGATAAGGCTACCAGAATGTTGCGATATCGCCCAGCCCGATTTTCCTGTGGACGGCATCCGGCAGATGGTGTACCATCACCCCGCCTCTCCACCACAAGGAGCTGCCTTAGCGTGAAACCCGCTGCGACCACCACAACCGCTCCCTCCTCCCAGGCCAGGGGATACGTGATCGCGCTGATCGGCACCGCGCTGTGGTCCAGCACCGGGGTTCTCATCCGCCACCTCACCGAACACTACCACATGCCCCCGCTGGTGCTGGCCTTCTGGCGCGAGGCGCTCGTGGCGCTGACGCTGTTCGTCGTGCTGGGCGTCATCCGTCCCGACCTCCTGCGCCTGCCGCGCCGTCATCTGCCGTTCTTTGGGCTTTATGGCCTGGTGCTGATGATCTTCAACTCGACGTGGACGGTTTCGGTGGCGCTCAACGGCGCGGCTGTGTCAACCGTCCTGGCCTACAGCTCGCCTGCCATCACCGCGGTGCTCGGCTGGTGGTTGTGGCGGGAGGCGCTGGGGCCGGTCAAGATCGCCGCGGTGCTGCTGAGCCTGGCCGGATGCGTGCTTGTATCCGGGGCGCACCGCCCTGAGATGTGGGATCTGAACCCGGCGGGGATCGTCGTCGGGCTGGCCTCCGGATTCATGTTTGCAGGCTACAGCATCTTCGGCAAGGCAGCCTCGCGCCGCAAGGTGAAACCCTGGACGACGATGCTGTACGCCTTCGCCTTTGCGGGAACGTTTCTGTTCCTCTTATTGCAGGTGCCGCTGGAGCAGATGGCACCTGAGATGAGCGGGATAGGGGGTCGCCGTGACCTGTTCTGGTTGGGCCGCGACCTGGTGGCGTGGGGCATCCTGCTCGTCCTGGTGTGGGGGCCGACGATTGGCGGCTACGGGTTGTACACCGTCAGTCTGACGCACCTGCCCGCCAGCGTCGCCAATCTGATCGCCTCGCTGGAACCCCCGATAACCGCCGTGCTGGCCTACGTGTTCCTGCACGAGCGCCTGACCAGGGAGCAGATCATCGGGGCGGTGATGATCGTCGCGGGGGTGGTGCTGCTGCGGGTCGGCTCGCGCAGCAGGTGGCAAGTACCCGCAACGGGTTAGCGGAGATCGGGCCGGGGGAGGTTACCAGATCGTCTCGATGGTGCTCAGTTGGATCTTCCTGAGATTTTCCTACGAAGCCTTCACCCCCTCCCAGCGCTCAAAGAGCGCTTTCCCTCCCCCATGCATGGGGGAGGGTTATGGCGGGGGCCTCTTTCAATAAGTTCAGCTTATACGATGCGTATGCCTACGGCGATACCGCCCTGCCCGGTAATTGCAGCAAACATCAAATATCATCTCGCGGAAAGTTGGCCCACATCTCACGCCGCGCCTCGTCGATCTCTTCTGCCGAAGGCGCTGGTCCCATATCGGCCCACAGCCCCTTCAGCGATTTAAGCTTCTGCCTGGATTCTGGCAACTCCTGCTCAACCTCCGGCAGTGCCCGCGCGATCACCCGCAATCGGTCGCGCGGTGACAGCTTACGCAGCATTTCCAGCACGCTCTCGACGGTCACAGATGTATCCACGTCAGCCTCCTCAAGCCAACTCCCCATACCCATCACACCCGGATCATACCCCGCCTGCTAGTCGGCGGGCCACTCCAGCACCAGCGCCGCCAGCAGCGTCGCGCTGGTCTCCAGGCTGTCGAGGATGATGTACTCCCGCTCCGAGTGCGCGCCGTTGCCGATTGGCCCCAACCCGTCAAGCGTCGGCGTGCCGATGCCAGCCGTGTAGTTCCCGTCTGACGCGCCGCCCGTCCCCGATTCGCGCAGCGTCAGCCCGTAGCCCCCTGCGATCGCTTTCGCCTGGTTGAAGGTCATCAGCATCAGCCCGCTGCGCTCCATCGGCGGGCGGTCGAAGCCGCCCTCCACCTCGACCCGTGCGCCGGGCAGCACCGGCTTGAGCGCCAGAACCGCCGCCGTCATGCGATCCATCTCCTCCTGCGTCATTGCCCGCACGTCGACCCACGCCTCGCAGGTGTCCGGGATCACGTTGCGCACCGTCCCGCCCTGGATCACCCCCACGCTGACCGTCGTCCCGACCTTGTAGTCGGTCATGCGCTGCAGGGTGAGTACCTGGTGAGCCATCTCCTCGATGGCGTTCAGGCCGACCTCGTGTGCGCCCCCGGCGTGGGCGGCGGTGCCGTACGTCCGCACCACGAAGCTGCCCGTGCTCTTGCGCCACGTCTTGAGCGACCCATCCGGCAGCGCTGGTTCCATGATCAGCGCCAGCGCGGCGTTGGCGGCCCGCTCCATGATCAGGTCGCGTGAGTGGGCGCTGCCCGTCTCCTCGTCGGTCGTCATCAGGATGGTGATTGGCCGCTCCGGGAAGCAGTCCAACGCCTGAAGGCCCCCTAGCGCACCCAGCAGGCACACGATGCTGCCCTTCATGTCGTATGACCCCGGCCCGTAAAGCAGCCCTTCCTCCCGACGGATGGGGTTGTCGGCAATGGCTCCCACCGGGTGCACCGTGTCCATGTGGGCCACGAACAGCAGCGGCTTCCCCGGCTTACCGGCGTGCCAGCGCGCCTCCAGGATGTCGCCCACCTCGGCCCGGCGATGCGTGACCAGGTCGGCCCCCAACGCGAGCAGCTCCTCCACCACCCGCGCGCCCATCCGGTCGACGGCGGCCTTGTCGCCGGTTGGCGATTCGAGCGCGATCAGCTCTTCCAGCAGCGCGGCCAGGTCGTCCTCCCGGTCGGCGAAATACGAACGAAGGTCGAGGGTTGTCATTACGGCTCCTCAGAGACGATGCAAAGTAGCAGCTACGGTACCGCCTCGCCCGTGAACGGGCACATATCCTCCGGCGCGTACTGTGGGTTGGTGAACCCGAAGCTGTTCAGCACGTCGAGCAGCTCCGGGTTGGCCCGCGTGTAGCCCACCACGATATCGCACGCGCGGGCGATATTCCGGTTGATGGCGAATTCCCGCCAGAAGAAGTCGGCCAGCCGCGCGAACTCGACGCCCGGCTGAGCGCCCTCCGGCGTCGGCGTCGGCACCCCTTCGGGCAAGGGTTCTCCCTCTTCCGGCGATGGGGTGGGCACCGCCGGCAGGTGGGCCGTCATCAGGTCGTCGTAAACCGCCTGCGCCTCCTGGATGTCCCCCATCACGACGTAGGTCAGCATCATCCGGTAGCGCGCGAAGGCTCCCAGATACAGCTCCTCGTTGGGGTACTCCCAGCTAAGCAGCAGGTCGTCCTCGACTGCCTGCCGGTAAAACTCGACCGCGGCCTCGTAATCGCCCGCCAGCAGTGCCTCGTCGCCGTCGTGGATCACGTGAATGCGGTACTCAACCGGCGACCGGATTACCTCCGCCATCACGTACAATACGCCGTTCCACTTCCACACGGTCGTCACGCTGCGCTGCGGCCCGGCATTCGGGGCGTCGATCAGCCCGCGCGTGACGTTGATCTCCTGTAAGCCGTCCTCGTCCACGTCCGAGACGATCACCTCGGCCATCGGCTCGACGATCTCCTCGTTGACCAGGCTGTTGAAGTTGCCCAGCGTCAGGCTCCACTCGACCACCCGCACCTCGCGGGAGCAGGTGTTCACCCCGCAGGTCTCGACGCTGTACACCAGGTCGTTGAGGTAGTCGCCGTTGATGTCGTCCGCCGAGTGGATGAGCGGCATGCCCTGGCCCAGCGCATACCCGGCCTGGTAAAACAGCCGGTAGGCCCCGTCCTGGCAGCCGAAGATGTACAGGTCGCCGGGGCGCGGCGTCTCCTCGATCTGCTCCGGGTCGTAGGCCAGCACCATCACCTCCGGCACGCCGTCACCGGTGAAGTCGCGGTCGGCCCGCACCAGCCCGCCGAAGCCGGTCAGCGCCCCCCAGCTTCGCAGCGTGGCCTCCAGGATGGTCGGCGCGCCGCCGTCTGAGAGGTATTGTACGGCGATCTCGGCGTAGCGCGAGAAGGCCGGGGCCTGGGTCGGCAGGGTCGGGGTGCCGGGCGGCGGGCATTGCGCCGGTTCGGTGAAGATGCCGGGCATGGTCGGCGAGGGGACGGCAGCCGTGGCCGTCTGCGCGGCGGCGGTGGCGGCGGCAGCCGTGGCCGTCGCTACCGGCCCGATGGGCGTCGTCGCCTGGTCGAGCGCCGGCCAGGTGGCCGTCGGCGAGAGCAGCGAAACCGAGAGCCGTCCGCCCGGCGTGGCCGTCGAGAAGCTGACGGTGGGCAGCGCGTCCTCGCCCGGCCCGCTCGCCAGGCAGGCCAGCGCCGCCAGGACCAGCGACAGCCCGGCGATCAATATTGGTTGGCGTGGGGGATGGTTCATGCGGCCAGTATAGCAAATCCACACGGGGATTGCACAGACCGCCCCCGAATCAATCAGGGGCACGGTTTGCGCCGCGCCCCTGCCGGGAGTCCTTTCCTATGCCAAGTCACGCTCACCGGCTGGCGACAGCTGCGAAGCCGACCGCCCCCGGGCCGATGTGGCTGCCGATCACCGATGTCACGTTGACGGACAGCGGCTCCTCGTCGCCGGGGAAGAGGTGTTGTGCCTGCTGCCGCAACTGCTCGGCTTTGTCCGGCGCGTTGGTGTGCACCAACGCCAGCCGCTCCAGCGGCCCGATGGCGCTCACCAGCTCGATCAGCCGCCGGTACGCCCGCCCGTTGGTGCGAACCCGTTCGGAGGTGGGCTGGCCGTCGTGCATCTTGAGCAGCGGCTTCAGGTCGATCAGCGTCCCCAGCCCGGCCACGATGCCGTTCATCCGCCCGCTGCGCCGCAGAAATTCGAGCGTATCCAGCGCGGCGAATACGTAGCTGCGACGGATCTGGTCCTCCACCAGCGCCAGGATGTCCTCCATCGAGCGCCGGGCGGCAGCGGCTTTGGCCGCCAGCACTGCCAGCCAGCCCGTCCCCAGGCTCAACTGCCGGGAGTCGAGCACCGTCACCCGCACCGACTTCACCTCCTCCGCCGCCAGGCGGGCCACGTTCACGACCGCGCTCAGGCTGATCGAGATGTGCAGCGACAGGATCTCGGTCGCCCCCTCATTCGCCAGCCGCTCGTAGACCCGCTTGAACGCCCCCACCCCCGGAACGGCCGTGGTCGGAAAGTTCTTGTAGTCCGGCAGTCCCTCGTAAAACGCCCGGCGCGACAGCTCGACGCCGTCCAGGTAGCTGTCGGTGCCGATGTTGATGTACAGCGGCACGACCGAGATACCATGCTCGGCGGCAAGCTCGTCCGGCAGGTCGCAGGTGCTGTCGGTCACAATTTTGATCGTCACGTCGTTTTCCCTCACATCAAAAGGCGTGCTGTACCGCGATTCTTACTCAGAATATATCGCTTTTGCGGGCCGATTTCATCTAATTCGCCGGTTTTCACCGTTGCAGCTACTACGAACCGAAAAGGCCATAATCCCTGGGCGATCTACCCTTGCGGTGGAAACCCCTGAGAATACACCTTTGCCCTTTTCCCCCGAAGCGGTATCATCGGTCGCACACTCAAGGAGGAGAGTCTCCCATGCCGCCAGATGCGTTTGACGTTCTGATCCTGATCGCCCGGCCCGCCGCCGGTAAAAGCGAGGTGATCGACTACCTGCAAAGCACGCCAATGAAGGAGCGCGCCCGGCGCTTCCACGTCGGCCCGTTTCAGGTGATCGACGACTTCCCCATGCTGTGGGCCTGGTTCGAGGAGGACGACATCCTGGAGCATATCTTCGACCGCCCCCGCCTGCACTCGACCTCCGAACACAACTTCAAGGATGACGTGCTGTGGCACGTGTTGATGGAGCGCATCAGCCTGGAGTACACCAAGCTCGTCCGCGATGCCCCCGATTACCACCGGGCCAACACCGCCCTGATCGAGTTTTCACGCGGGGGGGGCTCCGGGGGATACCGGAAGGCGTTTCAGCACCTTTCCGACGACCTCCTCCGGCGGGCGGCGGTGATGTACGTCGAGGTGACGTTTGAGGATTCGATGCGCAAGAATCGCCGCCGCTTCAATCCCGACCGCCCCGGCAGCATCCTGGAGCACGGTCTGCCTGACCACAAGATAGAGCGCATCTACAAAGAGGACGACTTCGCCGACTTCAGCGCCGCCGACCCGCGCTGGCTGGCCGTGAGGGACATTCGCGTGCCCTACGTCGTCTTTGAGAACCACGACGACGTGACGACCGATCAGCCGGAACAGCTTGGCCGCCGCCTCGAAGAGCGGTTGGGCGCGCTGTGGGAGCTTTACACCTCGCGCTGATGCCGGGTGTGTGACGACGAAGCTTTGAGCAGTGAAAGCGGGATTTATTTCTCGTCGGGGAAGATGGGCAGTGGAGCGCCGAGGATGGGCGGCGGGGAACGCCGGATCACGTCCAGGGCGGCGATGGTGATGGCCGGGAACTCACGCAGGCGGCTGTAGGCCAGCGAGGTGCGCGCGTAGCCCCAGGGCCGCTGGTAGTCGGCGAAGACACCCACCGTGTCGATGCCCAGCGCGTTGCAGATCATCAGCCCGCGGTCGAGGTGGAAGTTCTGCGTGACCAGGATGGCGTCCTCAACGCCGAAGATGTGCCGCGCCCGATAGCAGCTATCGTAGGTGCGGCGCCCGCCGTAGTCGAGCACGATGGCCTCGTCGGGGACGCCCAGCGACAGCGCGTACTGGCGCATGGCCTCCGGTTCGTTGTACTCAAGGGTGCTGTTATCGCCTGTGAGCAGCAGCACGTCGGCCTTGCCGGTGAGGTAGAGGTCGGCGCCGGTGGCAACGCGGTCGGCCAGCATGGGGCTGGGACGTCCGCTGGGGTAAATCTGCGCGCCGAGGATCAGGGCCACACGACGGTGAGGCACGGTGTCGACGGTGTAGGTGCTGCCCCGGAAACGCAGCGCCATCAGCGCCCGCAGCGCCGGAGGGACGACCAGCGCCAGCAGGATGGCGATCAGGGCGATTCTGAGCAGCACGCGCAGCACTTTCTTTAATCCCTTCACCGGCAGTGTACCCCCAGCCACAAAATAGGCCGTCTGGCCGATCATGAGTGTAGCAGGGGCGGGCCGGTGATACCAGACCGGTCTCCGACGAATGGGCGACGTTCTCCTGACGGCGGAGGGGCGGCGCACCTCACCCCCTCCCATCTGCGCAGGCGCAGATTCGCCCTCCCCCGTAGCAACAGGGGAGGGCAGTGCAGGCGCGCTCCGCCGAGTCCTCTCGTGCATGGGGGGACGGATGAGCCGTTGGGCTTCACAGGGGGGTGAGACTGCGGCTGGCGTCCCCCGGCTAATTGCCCTACTATTGCAGGCAGAAACCCGCCCAGGAATCCCACCGCAGAACATTGAGGCCACTAAATCCATCTAATGTTGCGTTCATCCTGTGGCAGAAAGAGGTTCGCCATTTTTCAGGCTGTCAGTTTGGTCAGGCAAGCTCGAAGCTGGCAGCGAACATACGCCGGTTTATGTTGCCCCTGGAGTCCTCAATGCTAGATCAATCTGTTGAGCCACTTTGGGTTCGGATTGTTTTTTCCTCCTTATCCCTGTTGATCATCTTGTTTGGTTTGGGATTCTTCTACTACTACTGGTACCTGTCGTGGTTCAACCCGGCAAAGTTACGTGAATTGGAGAAAAAGCGGCTTGGGTTTCTGAACAAACGATTTTGCCCCAGGTATCTAGCCGCCCAACTTAAGCTAATGCAGCAAGATGCATGGTTACAAGCTTACCGCATTGCCTTTACCATCGGCCTACTACCATTTACAGCCCTCATCATCTTTCTAATATTAAAAATGTTCAGAGTAATATAGTGTCGGTTGGCCTTGACCGTAACGAGTGAAGGATTCATGAATAAGCGCCACGTTTTAACCGGCGTATTATCTGCTGGATTGGTGCTCGTTTTCGTGACAGGCTGTCAGAGCGCAAAAACACCAAGTCTAAATGATTATTTCTTGTCTGAAGGATGCAATCGCAGTTGTTGGAATGGTATTGAACCTGGGAAGACAGACACGGCGGAGCTTGAGCAGATTCTGGACAGCCTGGAGATCGAATACGAAAAGGATGCCTATGGGGACTCCCTGTTGTATGTGTTCTTTCCAGACGAGAGCCTGATAAATCCAACCATCGACCCCCTGGGCCAGACATCCATTCATGCTTCCAACCGAACCGTTACTTATGTTCACATAATGGCGGAGTTATGCCTATCGTCATTCATTGCCGAGTATGGTCCACCTGACGCCATGATTGATAATCCATCCTATTTGCAATACCTCTACATTGACAAGCGATTACGGCTAATACCCTGGAAAGCTGATCCCTCTCGGATAGGTGCCGTAGGCCTGTACTCAGATGAGTATGGGGATACAGAATTCAAACGTCTAATTCCCTTCGATGAGAGTGTGCTGCACACAATTCAGTTTGAACAATGCACTGATGCGTTTACGGGCGGTTAGAATCGGTGTTGGGCCGTCTCGCCCCGCCTCACGACGCTCCGCTCCGCCGAGTCCCCCCATGCATAGGGAGACGGATGAGCCGTTGGGCTTCACAGGGGGATGAGGGCCGCGCCGCAGTCGGCAGTATTCAGGTTAGCGGAGCACTAAACACCGGGAAGAGGGGAGATTTTTACCGATGGCAGCGTTGCAACGTGCGAGGCGGATCGCCGGGGTGGTTGGGGTGTTGCTCGTGGTGGTGGGATGTGCCCGGCGGAGCGCGACCACGCTCCCCGCTACGCTGCCGCCGGGGTCGCCCTCCGTGCCAACCGCCGTGCAGTGGACGCCCCTGCCGATTGACAGCGTGACGCCGTCCGAGCAGCCAATACCGACGGCCACGCCCACACAGTTCGTGCTGACCGTCACGATTGTCAGCCCGACCGCCCTGCCATCCACGCCCATCGCGGCCCCCTCCCCGACTGCCCCAACCGTCACAACCGTGCCGACTCCGACCGCCGTACCGCCGCCGCCCACCGTGACCGGGGCACCGGTTGAGACGGTGACCCCGCCCACGCCTGATTTGACGGTCGAGCAGCCGGAGATGGTCACGCGGCAGGAGTGGGGCGCACAGCCGCCGGGCGGTGAGTACCTCCCCCACACGCCGGAGCGCATCACGCTGCACGAGGATGGCGTGTTCTTCGACGGCGACCCGATCCAGCGGCTGAGGACGATCCAGCGTTACGCGATGCAGACGCGCGGTTGGGTTGACACGCCCTACCACTTCCTGATCGACCGCCAGGGCGTGATCTATGAGGGGCGTCCGGTCGCGGTGGTGGGCGACACGGCCACCGATTACGACCCGACCGGGCACGTGAGCGTCACGCTGTTGGGCGATTACGACGTGCAGGAGACCACCCCGGCCCAGGTCGAGGCGCTCGTGGCGCTGGCGGGCTGGTTGTGTCTGGCCTATGACATCCCGCCGGAAGCCATCGCCGGGCACCGCGACTACGCGGCCACGTCGTGCCCCGGCGAGACGGTGTACACCGGCTACCTCGAAAATGGGCTGCTGATCGAGCTGGTGCGGCAGCGCATCCAGGCATCTGGCTGAATGAAGCCGGGCCTCTCTCATGGTGAGAGAGGCCCGGAGGGGGTGCGCGGTGAGCCGGTGCACCGGGGGATGCATGGCTCATTGCAGTGAGATGGTGTAGTTCCCTGGGAACCAGGCGTAGACCCAGATCTCGTAGCTGCCTGTGGTCGATAAGGTGGTGGAGATGTTTGCCACGCCGCTGAAGGTATCCGCGCCCCCCACAAAACTTCCATCCGGGGCGTACAGCTCAATGACGAACAGGCCGTCGTCTGTGGCTGCCAGCTCGATGGTGACCGACTGCCCGGCAGTGCCGTCAAACGTCCAGATGTCGCCCTCGTCCGGCCAGAGGATAGAGCCTGTGCCGCTGCTGCCGGGGGTGAGCGTTCCGGCGTCGGTGAACTGAATCGGGGAAAAATCGTCGTCTGATGGCTCCTCCGTCTCGACCGGAGTGTCGAGTGAGGAGAAATCTAGATCGCTGCATTTGGGAGTGGGCTGCTCAGGTTGGGTGCTCGTTCCGGCAAGGATCAGGACGACAAAGGCCATGCCGTCGTGCGCGGAAGAAGTCACATGGCCGTAGCCAAGCTCCTCGAATTGAGGGTTGGTGACCAGGGGGTTGGCATCGCCTCCCCAGCCTTCATAGAAGCCGCTGACATCCTTGAAGCCGCCGCAGAAGTTCATTCCCCAGCCCTGCGTTTTGTGGCCGAAGCTACGAATGAAGGCGCCAGGATCCGGCGGCGGCCCCGCATATCCACCCTTTGCCATGTCCATGGCGTGGGCCGATGCGGCGGCGTTCAGCTTGGAGTTGACCGTGACGGGCTGCAACCCTGCGTTGCACCGCCCCCTGTTCACAAGCAGCGCCATTTCTGAGGAATAGTCAAACGATTCGTATTCCCCCTCGCCCGCCGCGCCCGCATATTGTGGATCGGGGGGAATTTCGACCAGCTCGGCCTCAGTGCCGACGTACGTATCCCCTGTCCCTGCAACCGGCTGGCCGATAATCAGGTCCCCCCACCTTCCGGGCTGCCCCGTGCCACAGCCGACGGTGAGCGCAGCACAGAGGATGGTGATCGCAACCACTGCTGCACGTGTGGCACGTTGAGGCCAGGTGGTTCTGGCAGACATAGAATAGATCTCCTTTCAAGCGTAGGCCCGCGAGCGAACTTCGCGGCTTCTGGGTCAGGAACTACAGGATCGGACAAAGTTGCCGGGGCAGTCTGCCGGGGCAGATTTGCCAAATCCGTGATTTCGTCAATTAATTAGTCGCACGCGCGGCGCAAAAAGGGTCTCTTTCCGCGACTGAACGGCGCGGCTATAGAGAAATTGAGGTTGTTGCCATTTACGACAAACCGGCCAGAACTTACGCAGTTGAGCGCCTCTGCGCCGCTCCTGCGCCGCTCCTGCGCGCTTCCGGCCTCCCGACTGCGTAAGTCCGACCGGCAAACTGCCCCTGCTGCTAGTCCTCGATGTCAACCCGCAGGCTGGCTTCTGTCTCCTCGTAGCCCGCCAGACGCGCCCACACCGTCACGTCGACGTACGAGCCGCCTGTGCCGATGTCCCACGTCCACAGGCAGACGCCGTCCTCGCCTGCTGTGACCGGGGCGGCATCCAGCGAACCGGGACGCCGCCGGGTCGAGTACACGGCGTCGATGGTGCAGGCCGCGCCGGGCAGCGTCTGGGCGCGGATCGTCCCCGGCTGCCTGCGCACGAAGCGCGTCGGGTCGGCCTTGAGGGCCAGCATCAGCACGTCAGGCGAGGGTGCTTTTGTCTTGACCGGGGCGGACGGGCGCGGCGGGGGGGACAGGCTGATGGGAGGCGTTTGCACCGCTTTCCCAACCCCGGCCTCCTGCTCCTCGTCCCGCGTGACGATGTACACCACCACGCCGACGGCGAGCGCCAGGCCGACGCCCAACACCATCCATGATAAGCGTCTAAAAATCAGTCGTCCGGCTAAAGGTATCACACCCGAATCCTTTCTCGCTTCACAACGTTACCTCTATATTATATTACGATAGGCCCCACCTGAAAGTCGCCGCCGTCCGCCCGGCGGCACACAAAAGGCCGGGCCTCCCCCGCGAGGGTCGCAGGAGAGGCCCGGAGAGTCTACGTTGGACCAGGCAGCCCGCTTACGGGCGCTGGGCCCAGTCGACGGTGTTGCGAAGCGCGAACAGGTCGCAGGGTGTGCTGCTGCACGACGGGTTGCCGACCTGGCCGGTCAACCAACTAGACGGGTCTGTGGAGGGTTCCTCCCATTCGGGCCAGACGTAGGACCCTGAGGTGTTCCATTTTTTCCACCAGTGGATCCAGAAGACGTAGCCGCCTGTCTCGTAGAGTATGATGGAGCTACCCCAACCCAGCTCGATCTCGTAGTAGTCGACGTCGGTCGAGATGGGGACATAGACGCCACCGCCGGAGTCGTAAGTCACGTCGGTGTGTGGGTAGCCCGTCCAGCCGGCCGTATTCGGGTCGCTGTAGTCGTCGACGACGCACGGGCTGGAGGTGCAGTTGAGCTGTGCCCAGCGCAGGACGCGGTTGCCCATGCCGTCGTCGTAGCGGTAGAAGAGCTGGCCGCTGCTGACGATGGGCATGTCGGAGCCGAGGGGGATGTCGTTGGAGTTGCCGGGGAGCGTGGGATCATCGAGGAGATCCCACGTGTCGCCGTTCAGGAAGTAGCGGTAGACGTTGGAGCCGCCGCCGTTGTCGTAGGCGAAGACCAGCTCGTTGTCGCTGGCCCAGGCGGGCGGCCAGATCTCGGTGTCCACACCGCCGCTGAGGAGCTGGAAGTTGCTGCCGTTGGCGTCGATCAGGCACAGGTAGCCGTCGTTGTACCGGTAGCCGGTGCTGCCGCTCCCCGCGTCCCACGAGCAGACGAAGGCGATACGCTGGCCGTCAGGCGACCAGGAGGGCGCGAAGGCGTCGTAGGCGAAGCCCTTGGGCAGGATGGCGGTTGCCTTGGGCTTGCTGCTGGCTACGTCGGCCACGTACAGGCCGTAGCGGTCGATGCCGGCCTTGCTGTCGTAGGCCGAGCGGATGAAGGCCACCTGCGAGCCGTCAGGCGAGAGCGTGGCCCACAGGTCACGCCCACCCTTGGCCTCCGGGACGAGCTGCGTCACGCCAAAGGACTGCGGGCGCTGGTCGCCCAGCCAGACGCGGCTGTTGACGTAGTCGTCGTAGTCGCGCGGCAGGTCGTAGATGAAGTGGTTGAGGTAGTCGTCCTCGCAGTAGCCGTAGCTGGCGCCAACGATGGCCAGGTCCTCCTCGTCGGTCGCGCCGTCGCCGTTGACGTCGCCCAGAGCGTCGATCTCGTAGCTGGAGGTGACCACGCCCAGGTCGAGGCTGTCGACGTCCTGGCCCTGATTCCAGCCCCCGCCCCAGGCTTGGGAGGCGCACTCGGTCTCGGTGGACGGCGTGACATCGACGTTGCCAGCCTTCAGCTCAACCGGCAGGAAGTAGAAGTCGGTGTACCACTCGGAGTCCTGGTCCCAGCTCATCTGGGCGGCTTCCCGGGATATCAGGTGCATGTCCTCGTAGGTCGCCAGCGGGTCGGGGCTGGGGATCTGCCCCATGAAGAAGCATTCGTAGAGGCCGCGCACCCGCGTGGTGATGCTCCACAGGCCCTTGCTGTCGGCAGTCCCTTGATACCAGGTCTCGTCGGAGCCGCCCAGGCCCCAGGCGCAATGCGCGACCGGCTCGCTGCCGCCGGGGATCTTGGAGTAGGCCTGGTAGGTGATGGTGCCGTTGATGGTGTAGCCGGTCAGCACGTCGAGCGAGGTGCCCTTGTCGAACTTGGGCTTGGCCACGTCCTCGCCGTCCCGGTCGAGGAAGCGCCCGGTGCA
>CAZRXG010000058.1:0-20872 GCA_964603985.1 uncultured Anaerolineae bacterium
TAGCGCAGCTTGTTGCCCAGCACGAAGCCGATCAGCCCGGTCAGCGCGATGCCCACCAGCGTCTCGACGGTCGAGAGGTAGCCCACCCACCACCGGTAGGGCTGCAAATAGGCGATGTCGGCGGTCGTCATCGCGGCCAGGCTGAACAGCAGGTTGTCGGCAAAGTTACGCGTGGGCTGGCACACCCCCGCCGGGGGGTTGAGAATCCGAGCCGGGTAGCCGCAGCCGTCGACGTTCGTCACAAGGCCACCGGCCAGGGCCAGGTAGATCAGCGCGAAGGCGAAGATGGTGACCAGCAGGCAGACTATCGGGCGGGTCAGGCTGGACCCGTAGTTGGCGATCTTCTCGGAGAACTCCAGCCGCAGCCACTCGAACAGGCCCGGATCGCAGAACTCGTCGTCCCACCGGTCACGCCAATGCGGGTAGAGCCGACGCAGCGGGCGCGGCGCGCGCATCAGCTTCTCCATCACCTGCTCGCGGACGTAGGCCCAGTTGGCCCCCTCGTAGTCGCCCGCGTCCTCGAAGTAGCCCTTGAGCGTCTTGAACACGTCCTTGGCCTGGCTGAAGTGGCCTTCAGTCTCTTCCCATATCGTCGACTCGCCCGCGCGACCGTCACCCAGGAATTGCTTGTGTCCCAGACTGAGCACGCCCCAGAAGTAGGTCTGGTACAGTTTAACCCCGCGCAGGCTTCTGACGGGCGAGAGGGCGACGCCGCGCAGGTGCGCCAGGCGCAGGTCGGCTCCTTCCAGGTGCGCCTCGTACAACTCGACCCCTTCAAGGCACGCCCAGCGCAGGTCGGCCCCTTTCAGGCGCGCCAAGCGCAGGTCGACCCCTTCCAGGCGTGCCCCGGTCAGGTCGGCCCTTTCAAGATGTGCCCCGGACAGGTTGGCCCCTTCCAGGTGCGCCCCCGTCAGGTTGGCCCCTTCCAGGTGCGCAATAATCAGGTTGACCCCTTCCAGGTGCGCCCCGTACAGGTCGGCCCCTTTCAGATCTACAGGCTTGAACTGCCCCTTTTCTGTCCACCGCCACTTGTTCCACAGTTCAATCTTGTCCTCGCGGTCGCTCTTCAGGAAGGCGATCAGGCCCTCCTTGTCCAGCCCGTCGAGGTCTCCCGGTTCCTGCACGTCGTCGACTGATGGCATGGTGTGCTCCCCTCCCGGTGGCATGTGTTCACAGCGCCCGTATTATAGCGGAACATGGGGGTGGAGGGGCGGTCAGCGGGGCGCGCGCCCGCTCACCACTAGCGTTGTCTGTTACCCAACACATAGCCAATCAACGCTGCCATTGCAATACCGAATAGTGCCTCTAATGACATCAGCCAGCTCACGTTTGGTTTATACGGCTGCACTGCAACTGTGTCGCTGGTAGTGAGTGCCCCTAAGCTAAACACTAATCCGTCGATGAAACTGCGTGTCGGATGGCAACCTTCTTGCCCCGTCCTGGCTAAATCGTTGTAACTACAGTTAGGCATGCTGGTGATCAGTCCCCCGCACACATAGATTGCTGCAAAGATCAATACGATCACCGCCAGCCCCAACACAGGCCGCGATAGGCTGAGACCGTAATAAGCGATCTTCTCGGATGACTCCAACCACAGCCACTTGAACAGATCTGGTTCACAGAAATCATCATCCCACCTGCCCCGCCAGCGTGGGTAGAGTGGCCAACGCAGCGGGTGCGGGGTGCGCATCAGCTTCTCCATCACCCGCTCGCGGACGTAGGCCCAGTTAGCACCCTCGTTGTCGCCCGCGTCCTCGAAGTAACGCCTAAGCACACTGAACACGTCCTTCGCTTCGCTGAAGTGGCCTTCAGTCTCCTCCCATATCGTCGACTCGCCTGCGCGACCGTTGCCCAGAAACTGCACGTGGCGCAGACTGAGCACCCCCCAGAAGTAGGTCTGGTACAGTTTGACCCCGCGCAGGCTCTCAACGGGCGAGAGGTCGACGCCGCGCAGGTGCGCCCGGTGCAGGTTGGCGTCGTCCAGGCGCGCCTCGCGCAGGTTGGCCCCATCCAGGTGCGCCCGGTGCAGGTTGGCGTCGTCCAGGCGCGCCTCGCGCAGGTTGGCCCCTTCCAGGCGTGCCCCGCGCAGGTCGGCCCCGCCCAGGCGCGCCCGGCGCAGGCGGGCCTCTTCCAGGTGCGCCTCGTACAGGTTGGCCCTTTCCAGGCACGCCCTCTCCAGGTCGGCCCTTTCCAGGTACGCCCAGCGTAGGTTGGCCCCTTTCAGGTGCGCCTCGGTCAGGTCGGCCTCTTTCAGATCCACGGGCCGCTGGTCGTTCGCCCGCCGCCACGCGTTCCACAACTCAATCTTGTCCTCGCGGTCGCTCTTCAGGAAGGCGATCAGATCCTCCTTGGGCAGCCCGCCGAGGTCTCCCGCCTCCTGCACGTCGTCAACTGATGGCATGGTGTGCTCCCCTCCCGGTGTGTGCGTTCACAGCGCCCGTATTATAGCGGAACATGGGGGACGGCGGGGCATACAATCGGCGCAATCGGCGTAATCGGCGGACTGAATCCGACCCCTACGCCGGGCCCGCGCCACACCGGGTTGACAGATCCCCGGATGCTGGTAGACTCCCGCCAATATTATCCACGCGACTGTAAAGCGACTGTAAAAAGGGGGGCAGCAGCCATGCACGACATCGTCAAAAAGGCACAGGAGGACGGCGTTCACTTCATCTCGTTGCAGTTCACCGACATCATGGGCACCATCAAGAGCGTGACCATTCCCGTCGGGCAACTGGAGGACGCGTTGGAGCGCGGCGTGTGGTTCGACGGATCGAGCATTCAGGGCTTCGCGCGCATCCAGGAGAGTGACATGTTCCTGATGCCCGACCCGGACACCTACTGCGTGCTGCCCTGGACATCGGAGGAGCGGCGGCGGGCGCGCCTGATCTGCGACATCAAGCGCCCCGACGGCCAGCCTTTCGAGGGCGACCCGCGTGCCGCGCTGCGGCGGGCCATCGCTCACGCCGAGTCGCTGGGCTATGCCTTCCACTGCGGCCCGGAGCTGGAGTTCTTCCTGTTCAAGAAGACCAACGACGGCCCGCTGGCACCCGTCCCGCACGACGTGGGCGGTTACTTCGACTTCTCGCCCAAGGATGAAGCGCAGTCCATCCGCACCGACATCGTGCTGGCCATGGAGCGCATGGGCATGACGGTCGAGGCCAGCCACCACGAGGTCGCCATCGGCCAGCACGAGATCGACTTCCAGTACGCCGACGCGCTGGCGGCTGCCGACAATGCCACGACCGTCAAGTACACCGTCAAGGCCATCGCTGCCAGCTACGGCATCTACGCCACCTTCATGCCCAAGCCGATCTTCGGCATAAACGGGTCGGGGATGCACACTCACCAGAGCCTGACCGACGTTAAGAGCGGCAAGAACGTCTTTTTCGACGCCGACGACCCCTACCGGCTCTCGAAGGCGGCCTACGGCTTCATCGCCGGGCAGCTTGAACACGCGCGCGCGTTGGCGGGCGTCGTCGCGCCGACGGTCAACAGTTACAAGCGGTTGACGCCCGGCTACGAAGCGCCGGTGTACATCTGCTGGGCGCAGATCAACCGCTCGGCGCTGATCCGCATCCCGCGCTACTCGCCCGGCCACGAAGAGGGCGCGCGCGTCGAGCTGCGCTGCCCCGACCCAAGCTGCAATCCCTACCTGGCCTTCGCGGCCATGCTGCGCGCCGGGCTGGACGGCATCGAGCGCGGCGTCGTCGCGCCGGAGCCGGTCAACGAGGACGTGTACCTTTTCTCCCACCAGGAGCTGGAGGAGCGCGCCATCGACACGCTGCCCGGCACGCTCGATGAGGCGCTCGACGTGCTGGAGGCTGACGACGTGCTGCACGACGCGCTGGGCGAGCACATCATCGACTCGTACCTGCGGGCCAGACGCGCCGAGTGGGAGGAGTACCGCATCCAGGTTTCGCAGTGGGAGCTGGATCGCTACCTGGAGACGTTGTAGGAAGGCCTGAAAAACAACGAACACCAACGCGGGGCGGTGTGGGGTTGCATCGCCCCGTTTGCGACCCACGAAGGTTAGAATAACGCTTTTCAGTTTGACAGACCGCAACCCTGGATATTACACTAGCTCCACAATCCGGTTGTGAACACCAACACGACCCTTATTCTCCTACAACTCGCCGAGGAGGTGCGCTATGCTGTCACCTGGCCCCCGGTTCCGCCCCGGAAAGCTGCTTCCCCTGCTGGTTTTGTACATTCTGGTTCTGCTGCTGATCGCCGGCTGTGTGGACGAAAGCCCGGCGCAGGTATCGGTAAGCGTCCGCCCCTCGCCGACGCCGATCCCCGCCCCGGCCCAGGTTGGCGACGGCGGCCCGCTGCCTGTCGAGCCTGCCGCACCGCCGGACGCGGCGGCCCCGGCTCTGGGGGAGGGGCCCGCGCCGCCTGAGGCAGAGGCGGAGCTGGGCGACGCGCCGCTGCCCGCACCACCGGCGTCGGAGGAACCGTCTCCAGACGAGCCGCCGCCACCCACCGACGAGCCGACGCCGCTCCCACCCGGAGAGCAGGCGGCCCAGGCGGCCGGTGACCAGCCGCCCGTCGCGGCTGAGGATGTGCCGGTCGCGTCGCCGGACGGCGTCACGTGGTACGTGTCCGAATCGGGCGACGACGGTTACGATTGCCTGGATCCCTTGACCGCCTGCGCGTCCCTTGAGGGGGCGCTCGGCAAGGCCAGCAACGGCGACACGATCATCATCGAGGCGGGGTTCTACATAACGTGGGCCTACATTGACATCAACGTGTCGATCCAGGGCGAGGGCGCGGATGTGGTCACGCTGGACGGGGGCGACTCTGAGACCGTGATCTACATCGAGCCCGACAAGACGGTCGATATCTCGGGCGTCACCATCCAGAATGGGGAAGGTACCGGCGAGGGCTTCAACTACCCGCTTCACGGCGGCGGGATCTTCGTCGACCAGGACGCAACGCTGACGCTGACCGACAGCACGGTCAAGGACAACCACGCCGATATGGAGGGCGGCGGCCTCTACAGCCTGGGCACGACGGCCATCGAGCGCTGCACGTTCTCCGGCAACCAGGCCGAGATGATGGGGGGTGCTCTCCTCAACGCCGGTGGCGTGATGACGATCGTTAACAGCACCATCAGCGGGAACAGCGCCGGGATGGCCGGAGGGGGTATCACCAATTGGGGCACGGGCATGTCCGTCACCAACTCGACCATCGTTTACAACAGCGGCTCTTATGATAACGGGGGCGGCATTGATGGGGGGAGCGAAGTGCTCCTGACCAACACTATTCTTGCGGACAACGCCAACGGCAACTGCAACCACGTCAGCAGCACGACCAACTTCCCCACGTCCCAGGGCGGCAACCTGGAGGACGCCGATCACTGCCAGTTGGACCAGCCGAGCGACCAGACGAACACCAATCCTCTGCTCGGGTCGCTGCAGGATAACGGCGGGACGACGCTCACCCATCTCCCCCAGAGCGGCAGCCCGGCCATCGATGCGGGGCTGAACGGGTACTGCCCGGCCACCGACCAACGTGGTGCGTGGCGTCCGATGGACGGGGACGACAACGGGAGCATCGACTGCGATGTCGGGGCGTACGAGGTGGATGGGCCAGGCGGCGGGCCGCCGGAACTCGAAGTGGTGCACATCGAGGTGAACCAGGTCACGCAGGATGAAACCAACAGTGTGATCCTCATCAGCGAAAAACCGGCACTGGTGCGGGTGTACGTTGATTGCACAAATTGTCCCAGCGGTGTACCCGACGTGACCGGCACGCTGGAACTGTCCACAAAGCCCGACCCGCTACAGCCGACTCAGCAGTACAGCACCATAAAAGTGGAAGCGGGGAGTTGGGAAGACGACAGGAGCAGCCTGACCAAAACTTTGAACTTCCTTGTTGCAGGTGACTGGCTGTATGGCAGTGTAACCATGACGGCGACAATCAGCGCCCCCGGTGTGGACGATGCCTCGCTAACGCCCGACCCCTTCACTTTCGTGGATGCCAAGCCACTGGATGTCGTGATCGTTCCCATCGTGTATAAAGGAAACGCGCCATCTGGCAGGGAGATAGAGAGAGCCATCCTGTGGGCGCAGATGATCTATCCAACGAATGAGATCAACATCACCCGCTACTGGACACCACTTGAGTGGGAAAACTGCCTGGAAAATGGGTCGTTTATCTGCTGGCTCAACCAAAAGCGACTGTTCGCCGTGATGCGTCGCATGACTTCCAACAATGACGATGGCGACAAGTTCGTCTACGCGTTCCTACCCACAGTGAGAGAGGGCACTACCATCAGGAACTATGGCAAAGCAGAAGGGATTGGTTCCGGCAGGGCAGCACTCGGCACCGAAGGACCAGCCGGTAGAGGCGCAGGGAATTTTATTCACGAGCTTGGCCACTTATTGGGAAGACACCATACAAATACGGTCGATAACCTGAACCACAGTGGCAGCAGCAAATGCTACGTCAAGAGCAACACAAAACTGTCGCCTGAGGAACGTGCCTCCGTCGACCCGGACAGCGACTGGCTTAACGAAACCGACCCGCCCAATCCTTCGGAACCACCACCATTCACCACTGCGTACATCCAGGACTACGGCTTCAGGCTAGACATATACCCGAATTCATCGAGCGCGCTACAAAGCCCAAGCAAGTCCTTTGACTTCATGTCCTACTGCGGTGTCCCGATGTACGGTACCCTGTGGACCTCCCCCTGGACGTACACCCGACTGTACGAGGAATACTTTAACACCGCCCTGCCGGATATGGCAGCAGACGTGATACCAGGCCCGGCCATCTTTGTGAGCGGATTGATCAACAAAGACGACACAGCCACGCTTGATCCGGTATGGGTGCTTGATGGGGGGAACACCGCCGGGAATCCACCGTCCGGGACAACCTACTGCATTGAAGCTCAGGATGGTACGACGCCATTAGCCAGTTACTGCTTTGACCTGGAGTTCTACGACTACGCAACATCGGAAGACATGGACGCGGATGGGTTCAGCGTCGTGATGGCCTATCCTGCGGGTGTGACGCGCATTGTGCTGAAAAAGGGAACGGCAGAGTTAGCCGTCCAGACGGTCAGCGCGAATGCGCCCACCGTTACCCTGGACTCGCCCAACGGCGGAGAGAATTGGGCGGCAGACAGCCCCTATACTGTCACGTGGACAGGGAACGATCTCGACGGTGATACGATCACCTATACGCTGGAATACAGCGGAGACGGTGGTTCTACGTGGGAACCTGTCGGTCTGCCGACGACCGACACGCTTGCAACCGTCACCGCTTCAACCCTCAGGGGCAGCAGCAACGCGCTGATGCGCGTTATGGCGACCGATGGCGTAAACACCACCAGTGACGAGTCCGATGCACCTTTCACGGTCGAGCGTAAGCCGCCGCAAGCTTTCATTCTGCTGGCGGAAAGGCAACTGACGATCACCCCCGGCGACTCGCTTATCCTGCAAGGCTCGGCCTACGACCTGGAGGACGGCGTCATCGACGGCGCGTCGATGGACTGGGCGTCGGACATCGAGGGCGGCCTGGGGACGGGCGAGATGATCCTCAGCGCGCTCACCACGCCGGGGATGCACTTCATCACACTCGACGCGACCGACAGCGACGCCAACACCTCGACCGACGTGCTGCCGGTGCTGGTGCAGGAGGTCTCGGCGAACGGGACGGCTGAATCCTTCATGCCGGTGGAGAGCTTCTCGGTCGACACGAGCGGCCCGTCGCCGCAGGTGACGATCAAGGGCTATCTGCCCAACATCTGCTCGCACTTCTCACGCGTGGTGCAGTTCCGCCTGTCGGGCGATAACCGCGTCTGGGTTCAGGCGCTCGTCTACCGGCGTGTGAAGGGGGCCTGTGCCGCGTCGGCCAAGCCGTACAGCACCGCTGTGGCCCTCGACGGGGCGTTCCCGTCGGGAGACTACACGCTGTACGTCAACGGCGCTGAGAAGACGTTCAGCGTGCCGTAGCACCCGCCACACCCGCCCAACATAAGCCCCGCCGCGTGCGGGGCTTTTTCTATCGGCCCAGATCGGCTATAGTAGGGCGCTGTGGATGACATTTGACCAGATCGAGGTAGAGAATGGAAAAACGACGTTTGCCGGTGATCGGATTAAGCCTGGCGCTGGCGTTGGCCGTGAGCGTGGGCTGCAACGGCCAGTCGATTGACGAGAACGTGGCGACCGTCAACGCGCTGGCGACTCAGGCCGCCGGTGGTGGCGAAGCGGAGGGCACCGTCGCACCGACCGATCCTCCCAACCTGCGCGACCTGACAGGCGACCCCTCGGGGCTGTTGGTGCGGGCCTGGGGCCAGACCAACGGCCTGCCGAGCGGCTCGGAGTTCACCATCGTCGCCACCGAGGACCAGGTCGGCGCGTTCGTCATCGAGACGATCCAGCTTAACGGCTGGGAGGACTCGGTGCAGGGCGGTTCGGTGGTGATCGACGTCGGTCAGATCCGGCTGGACATGGCGCTGGTTGACGCCAACGGCGACTTCGGCGCGGGCGCGGTGTCCTTCCAGCCGACGCTCGACGAGCTGGGCCGGGTGAAGCTCAACCCGCTGGGCGGTGACTTTGGCGGGCTGAAGCTCCCCGATGGGCTGACGGGCGCTTTCGGCGATGCGGTGCTCAACGCGCTGATCGGCGCGCCCAATGACAGTCTGAGCAAGGTGACGCTTAACTCGCTCTCGCTGGAGGACGGCGTGATGCGGGTCAGCGGCACAGTGCGCTGAGCCTGGCTGCTGCCGTCTGACCGTCGCCGCAGCCATGGGAGAGATGTCCGCTTCACGATTCCAGGATTACGGTCCCGACGAACAGCGCGCCGTTGAAGGGATCGCGGCGCTGCTTGACCTCAACCCACCCAACCCAGGCGAGGACGACGAGAGCGTCGCCTGGTGCATGGCCGATTGGGCCTTGTTGCAGGGACCGGCGGTGCGCTGGGATGCGATGCTGTACTGCGCGCGCGCCATGATCGCCGCCCAGCACGAGGGCATGCGCTACGTGCAGATGGCCGAGATCGGCCTGGAGGCGCTCTACCAGTACAATCGTTTGTACGGCGCAGGAGCGGGCGAGTGAGCGGGCGAATGAACGGGCGCAGGAGCGGGCGAGTGAGCGGGCGAATGAACGGGCGCAGGAGCGGGCGAGTGAGCGGGCGCATGAACGGGCCGCCGGGCAGACTCACGAGTCTGCCCCCGTTGATTCTGGCGCTGGCGCTGTTGGCCGCCTGCGGTTCTGCCGAGCCGGGCCTGTACCGCTTCCCGACCGCCGCCTCAACCCGGCCCGTCGAACTGACGCCCACCCCCGCCCAGCCGCCGACGCTCCCCCCCGACAGCCCGACGCCCACCCCCGCCGACGCGTCGCTACCGGCCGTCGCGCTGCCCGACGCCAGCGGAACGTCGGTGGCTTGCGAGGCCAACACCCTGCGCCTGACGCCCACCCAGCCCACCGGAGAGCCGTTCGCCGCGCTGAGCCGGGTCGCCGCGCACGAGGATTGGCTTTACCTGCTGGGCGATGGTGGCCTGTACCGCGTCGAGCGCCCCGAAGCCGACTCCGGGCCGCTCCAACCGGAGCCGGTGATAGTCCCCGGTGAGCGCATTGCCGGGCGACCGGTGCAGGAGTTAGCCGACATTGCCCTCGACCGTGAGCGGGGCCTGCTGTATGCCCTTGACAAGGCCGGGCACGTTTTCCGCTATGAGATCGTCACCGGCGTCAAGATATTGGCCTACCGTGCCACGTACACCGCCGACGAAACAGACGAGCTTGATCCCCAGTTCGTCGCGCTGGCCGTCGATGCGCTGGGCCGCCCGCTGCTGCTCGACACGGCGCATGGCGCGCTCCAGACGCCGGGGGGCATCGAGGCGCTGGAGGTCGTCAACCAGTCGCGCGGGCTGACCGACGGCGTTGATCTGGCCGCCAGTGGGAGCCGCGTTTATGTCCTGACGTACAATGGCGTGATCCGGGCCATCACTTCGGAGACCGGTTCGGTGGTGTGGCGCGACGCCGACGGGCGCAAGTTGGGCCTGTCGCTCAAAACGTCCGATCACCTGGGCGTCGATCTGCTGTACGCGGTTGATGGGCTGCGCCGTGAGGTGGTCGGCATCAACCCCGCCGATGCGCGCGACGTGACGCGCACCGTGTTCGCCTTCCCCGATATGGGTCTACTGCGTGACGTGGTCTTTGCCGGGGGGCGGCTGTATGCCGTCGCCGATGGCGACCTGCTGGTGTATCCCGGCCCGGCAGGCGAGGATGATCCCTCCGGCTGCGTGCCCCCGGCCCCCGGTGCGGAACCCCGCCCGACCCTGTATGGCGTTGACGTGGTGGCCGCGATGCAGGGTGCGGTCATCCCGGTGGAGGGTGAGTGGGAACTGCCGACCTGGCCGCGCGTTTACCCCGGTGCCAGCCGCCTGTACCGCTCCGGTGTGCATCATGGGCTGGACCTGTATGGCTTCAGTGGGCCGAAGAATTTCAAGAAGGGCTGGCCGGTGCTGGCCGCGCTCGATGGTGAGGTAGTGCGCGCGACGGTGGTTTACGAAGGGCTGAACGAGGAGAGCTTCGAGGCGCTGCTGGCCGAGGCTGAGGCGCTGGGCGAAACGCCGCCCGAAGTGTTGGAGCGGCTGGCGGGCAAACACGTGGTCATCGATCATGGGGAGGGGCTGAGCACGACCTACTTTCACCTGGACGAGATCGCGCCGGGGGTGGTGCCCGGCGCACACGTGCAGGCCGGGCAGGTGATCGGGACGGTGGGCGTGACGGGCACGCTGGGTGAGGTCAAGACGGGGACGGTGGGGGCGCACCTGCACTTCGAGGTGTGGGTGGGCGGGCATTACCTGGGCTACGGGCTGACCATTCGCGAGACGACGTGGTGGTTTGAGCAGATTCTGGGGAGTGGGTAGCGGGGCAGCGGGGCAGCAATCGGCAATCAGCGATCAGCAGGTCAGCGGTCAGCAATCAGCAATTAGCAGGTCAGGGGATCAGGGGCACGGCATGCCGTGCCCCTACGAGGTGATGTTTCCACCAGCGGCCTCACTCGACCGGCAGGTAGAACTCGTACTGCGCGCGCTCGTCTTTGGCCTGCGGGTCGAACTCTTTGGTGTACACCTCAAACTCCGGCCCCTCGACGCGCCGGTGGCCGGACTTCGGCAGCCACCTGTTAATAATGCGTTTGTACGTCCTGACGAAGGTGGGCAGCGTGGCGGTGAAGACGGCGTACGTCTGCTCCGGCACCTCGAAGCTGACCATGCCTTCGGGAACGTCCTCGGCGCTGTTGACCTCCACCCCGGCGATGTACTCGAAGGTGCGTTTCTTTCTGTCGTAGGTGGTCGTCAGGCCGTAGGAGATCTCCTGCTCGAGCTTGTGGCCGATCTCGCCCATACGCGGCACGAACTGCTCCCACAGGAGGGGGAGATCTCGCCGTGCGTTTCCACCGCTGTACTTCAGCCCGACGACCGTGAATGCCGGTTTGGTGACGATCCTGGGTTCCATCGCGCTTCCTCCATTAAGGCAAGAATATGGGTGCCCGATAAAGCTGTATGGCACGGCGCGATGATAGCACAAATGTTCTTAATTGTCAAGTTGCGGCTTAAAAGCAACCGCCCCAGCCGCAGCGCCGGGACTGGGCACCTCGACGCTCTCCCCAGGCTTCAGCACGACCGCTTTGGCTGAAGTCTCGGCCTCGACGCGCGCGGCCCAGGCGTCGGGGTCCTGCTCGATGACCGGCCAGGTGTTGTAGTGCACCGGCACGACGACCTTAGGCTTGAGCATCTTGACCGCCCTGAGCGCGTCGTCGGGGCCCATCGTGAAGTTGTCGCCGATGGGCAGGAAGGCCAGGTCGATGCCCTCCTCGCCGTAGAGCGCCATCTCGTTGAACAGTGCGGTGTCACAGGCGAAGTAGACCGTTTCGCCGCTTTTGTTCGTGATCAGGAAGCCCGCCGGGTTGCCGCCGTAGCTGCCGTCGGGCAGGCCGGAGCCGTGATGGGCGATGGTCAGCTTGACGTAGCCGAACGGGTGGTGATAGCCGCCGCCGATGTGCTGGCCGTGCACGTTCTCGACGCCCTGCCCGTCCAGCCACCACCTGATCTCGTTGTTGGAGATCACCATCGCGCCGGTGCGCTTGGCGATGTCAATGGTGTCGCCGACGTGATCGCCGTGCCCGTGCGAGACCAGGATAAAGTCGGCCTCCAGCGAGGTGGCGTCGGTGCTGGCGGCGGGGTTGCCGGTCAGGAAGGGGTCGAGCAGCACCCTGTGCCCGTCGATCTCCATGGCAAATGCAGCGTGACCGAGCCACGTGACTTTGAATGACATACTCAGTCCTCCTGTGATTGGGATCGTAACCGTTTACCGTGATTGGCAGGGCCGCCGCTTCACTTCCAGGCGATGGCGGCCAGCATGAACAGGATCGGCTTCACCTCGTGGCGAGTGAGGCCCGCCTCACGGAACATGACGCGCACTTCGGCGGGCGTGTACGCCGCCCGGATAGACGTGAAGAACCCGGACCGGGATGGCAGCCAGTACAGCCACCACACCCGCCGCAGGTCGTGAAGAAACAGCGCGCCCCCGTCGGCGATGGCGGGCAGCAGGCCGGCGATCACCCGGTGGGGGTCGTCCCACTCGTGCAGGCTGTACGTGCTGTACACCAGGTCGAAGGTGCCCAGTGAGGTGATCAGGTCGGCGTCCGTCGCGTTGCCGACGACGAACTGGATGCGATCCCCCAGCCCCTTCCCGGCGACGTACTCCCGGCCTACCTCCACCATGTCCGGTGACCGGTCGAGGCCGGTGATCTGCACGCCGGGGGTCTGCGCGGCGATCATGGAGGCCAGGATGCCCGGCCCTGAGCCGATCTCCAGGTAGTGCCCGCCGATGTCCAGCTTCTTAAGCTCGTTCAGGAAGTCGCGGTAGCGGATGGTCGACTTCCCCGCCTGCTCGGCGTACCGCCGGGCGGCTTCCAGGCTCGTGAAGGCGTCGGGATGGTGGGCTTCAACTCTGCGTTTGGGCACGTGTCACCTGCCTTGTGGATCGTGAATAGATTGTCCGGGCCTGCGAACCGCCGCCTCAGCGCTTCCTCGGATCGGATGGGGCTTCGTCGGGCGGGATGTACCAGTCGCAGATGTCGATCCCGGTCACGATGCCCCCTGGCTCGACCGTCACCGGGATCAGTGAGTGGTCGTCCGGGCAGTCGCTCGTCTCGCCGGTCCCGCACGGGGCGAAGGGTGTGTACGCGCCGGGGTGGTCGTCGCCGTCCTTGAAGGCGTAGAAGTAGTACGTGCCGGGCGGCAGCCCCTCGAAGGTGTACTGCGTTAAATCGGCGTGTGACATCTGGTAGATCTCGCCCGTCTCGACGTTCTCGGCGAAGATCGTCATAGAGGGGATGTAGCTGCCGGGGTAGCACATCCGCCCGCTGACCGTGCCGGTCGGTCCCTGGCCGCCCGCGCCGGACTCCGGCACGTAGGTCGTGATGACCAGGTTGTCGATGCGCGCGGTGATCTCGACCTCGCCGTAGTTGTCCAGCTCAGGCGTCGCGTAGGCCATCGCCGATGGGCCGAACTGCCCGCCCGCGTAACCGGCCAGCTCCACGCTGCCGACCAGTTCGTCGTTGGCGTAGATCACGGCTTGCTCGCCGTCCACGACCAGCTTGAGGCGGTTGGGCGCGTAGCCCTTGTTGATGGCCGGTTTCGCCTCCCAGTCGATCAGGTTTGCCGCATCGCCGCCCGTCTCGCCGAGCGCCACCCAGCGCTGGACGAGAAGCTCGCCCTCGCCGTTGACCAGCACGTTGAAGTACGGCTTGTCGGGCTGCATGCCGAAGGTGAAGCCGACCGCCGCGAACTCGGCGTTGGACACCAGTTGCGCGTCGAACTCGGCCACGAACGCGTCGGCGGTGACGCCCGGCAGCAGTGCCCCGTACACCTCGTAGCCGATGCCGCTCCACACCGTGCGCTTAAGCTCGTATTGGCCGTTGATGTAGTAATTGGTCGCGTCGTTGGGCAGGTCGCCCACTGCTTCGAAGTCGTCCTCGTAGATGACCTCCGGCCCTGCCGCGCCGGGTGCGGGCATCTCCGGGGCTTCGGCGGCCTCTGTCCCTTCCTCGATGCCCGGAGCCTGGGGCGGTGATACTGCCCACACGGCCACAGTTTTGCCCCCCGCCGAAACCAGCTTCGAGCCGTCGGGCGACCAGTCCACGCCGTACACGCTGCTGTGGTGTCCCTCAAGCACCTGGAGCACCTCGCCCGTCTCCACATCCAGCAGGATGACGTTGTGGCTGGAGTACTCGCCGCAGGCCAGCAGCCTGCCGTTGGGTGACCAGGCCACGCTCTCGAAGCTCTCCTCGTGATCGGCCAGCAGGACGCGCGGCGATCCGGCCTCCATGCCCGCAGAATCCCACAGCAGCACGTTGTGGTCGCCGCCGGCGGTAGCCAGCGTGCTCCCGTCGGGTGACCAGGCCACGCCGTGCAGATACTCATCGTGCGCGGCCAGCGTGTGCAGCGCCTCGCCGGTCTTTGCGTCCCACACGATGACCACGCCGTCGTTCGATGAGGTGGCGATCTTCGAGCCGTCGGGAGACCAGTCCACGCCGTAGATGGGGCTTTCGTGCCCGCTCAGGGTCTCGATGGGCACGCCGGTCCCGGCGTCCCACAGGATCACGCGCTTATCGCCCGAAACCGTGACCAGCTTCGAGCCGTCGGGAGACCAGTCCACGCCGTACACGTTGCCGGTGTGCGTGCCGTCGATGCCCTTGATCGTCTGCTTGGCAAGCTGGCCGGTGCCGACGTCCCAGATGAAGACGCGCGGCTCGTCCAGTGCGACGACCAGGAAGAAGCCGTCCGGGGAGAAGGCCAGGTCGAGGACGGTCTTGTTCTCGCCTTCGAGCGTGCGGATCAGCTCGCCGGTCTCGGCGTTCCACAGGCTAACGATCTTGTCGCGCCCTCCGGCGGCGATCATCTTCCCGTCGGGGCTGATGGCGACCGCGTGCAGCGCGTCGGTGTGCTCTATCGTCAGGGCAGAGGTGGCCTCCGGGCGTGCCACGACGGTCGGCGTCGGTGCGGATGCCTCCACCGCTTCGACCTCTTCCGTCGGCGCTTCCATCTCGTCGGCCTCGGCTGCCTGGGGTGAAATGGGCGTCCGGGTCGTCCCGCCCGGCCTCAGTATGCCGATCCCGTTCCCCAGCGCGCCCGTCGCCAGCATGGCCGCTATCGCCACACAGCCGATCAGCGCCAGCACTGCGCCCCCACCGGCCAGCCACAGCCAGGGCCTCGGCCCGGCCCGCTCCGGCTTGGCGCGCCGGGGAGTAGGAGGAGCAACCGCCGTCTGTGCGGGCGGGGGCGGCATCTCCGCCTCCTCCAGACCAATCGTGTACGGCTCCGGCAGCGTGGCCGGTTCGATCTCTGCGACCGGCTCCCCGGCCAGTGCCGCACGCAGCGCCGCCGCCATCGTGCGCGCGTCGGGGTAGCGTTGGTCCGGCTCCTTGGACATTGCTCGCTCGATCACGGTCTGTGCGCCCGGAGGCAGGTCGGGGCGCAGGTCGAGGGCGTTGGGGACAGGCTCGGCCATGTGCGCCATCAGGACGCCCATTGGCGTGTCGGCCTCGTAGGGCAGCCGACCGGTCAGCATTTGATAGAGCGTCACGCCCAGCGCGTAGATGTCGATCAGCGGGGTGACGCCGCCCGCCTTCGACATCTCCGGGGCCATGTAGGCCGGTGTCCCGATGACGCCGCTGCCGGTCAGTTGGGCGGTCTCCTCGGCCACTCTGGCGATGCCGAAGTCGGCCAGGTAGGCGTTGCCGTCCTCGTCGAGCAGCACGTTGCTGGGCTTGAAGTCGCGGTGAATGATATCCTTCTGGTGGGCGAAGTCGAGCGCCCCGGCCACCTGATCGAGCAGCCGCGCCGCCTCGTCGGGTGGCAGCCCGGCCCCGCTCTCGCGGATGCGGTCGGCCAGCGTGCTGCCGGTCAGGTAGGCCATCACGATGTAGGGCATGCCGTCCTGCTCGCCAAAGTCGTAGATGGGCAGGATGTGGGGGTGCTGCAATCTGGCGACGACCTCCACCTCGCGGGTGAAGCGCTTCAGAAAGGTCTGATCCTGCAGGAAGTGGGAGGGCAGCACTTTGACGGCCACCTTGCGCCCGACGGAGGGCTGCTCGGCAAGGTAGACGATTGCCATGCCGCCGCGCCCGATCTCGTTGAGGATGCGGTACGGGCCAAGTTCACGTCCGGTGAGGTCGAGCATAGGGGATGCCTCCCTGTGTCACTAGAATGAAAGCCATGAGCAGCGCCCTATGCGGCTGCCTGTGCCCAGTATAGCATGATTTGCAGACAGGATGCGCCGGAGGTGCTCGATGCCTGCCCGGAATCACGGGGGTCACGGTGCAGGTTCTTCCGCCGGCGGAGGTCGGCTTGAAGAACGTCGCCTGACCCACTACAATCCTACAATCTGGGGCACACCCACCGCGAGGGAGGATCATGCCGCCAAGTGAAAAGACGGCCGGGCCGCCCGGCCTCACCATCCTGACCATCCTGACCGCGCTGGCGCTGCTGGCGGCGACGGTCATGGCCTTCGTCTACGCGCCCACCGAACTGACGATGGGGGCGGTGCAGCGCATCTTCTACTTTCACGTCGGCGCGGCCTGGGCGGGGGCGCTGGCCTTCCTGGTGACGGTCGTGGCGGGTGCTGCCTACCTGGCGACGGGGAGACACGCCTGGGACCGCGTGGGGCACAGCGCGGTCGAGGTGGGGCTGGCGCTGATCTCGATGACGCTGCTCAGTGGGCCGGTGTGGGCGCAGTTTGCGTGGGGCAAGCCGTGGACGTGGGACCCCAAACTGACCTCCAGCGCGGTGATGTGGCTGTCCTACGCTGCCTACCTGATGCTGCGCCAGGGCGTCGAAGACCCGGACCGCCGCGCGCGCTTCGGGGCGGTGTACGGCATCGTGGCCTTCGCCAGCGTGGTCATGACCTTCCTTGGCGTGCGCTTCATCGAGGCGACCATCCACCCGGCGGTGATCGGCCCCAGCGCCAGCACCGGACGGGGCAGCTTCGGGCTGCCGCCCCGGATGCGGCACGCGCTGATGGTCAGCCTGCTGGCGTTCACATTGCTGTTCTTCACGCTGCTGTGGCACCGTGTGCGCCTGGAGCGGCTGGCCGAGCGCGTCCGGCGGGCCAGGGCGCGGCTGCTGAGCGATCAGGAGGCGTTGTGATGCCCGTCTGGCTGCTGCAATCCGCCCCCCCCGACACGGTCGGTTACCTGGCGCTGGGCTACGCCATCATCGGTGGCGTGGGGGTGATCTACGTCGTCAGCCTGTTGGTGCGCCAGCGCGGCCTGTGGCGCGACCTGGAGGTGATCGAGCGGCTGCGCGCCGAGGACGAGGAATAACCCGGCTCTGCCGCCGCTACTCCGCCGGGCCGCTTACCCCTTCTGCATCGTGAACCAGTCGTCGAGCGTGATGGTCGGCGCGCCGAGCAGGTCATTCGCCTCGGTCGGGTCGCCCATCTCGCCGACCTTAACGAAGTAGTCGATCAGGCGGCAGGCAGCCGTGAGCCGCTTCCGGCCCGATAGGGCGGCAAACACTTTGGCGACCCACACCGGTATTCGGATCACCTGGGCCTCCGGGTGGCAGGCAGCGACGAAGCGTTCTGTCGCCGCCTGCAGCTCGGTGGCCTCCGGGCCGTGCACGTACAGCCGCCTGCCAAGCGTCTCGGCCTTGCCGTAGGCCGCGGCCACCATGCGCCCGAAATCGGCGGCGGCGAAGAAGTGCAGGGGGATGGGCCGCCGACTCATGAGCACCACCGCCCGGTCGCCGTGCACCATGTTCTTCAGCACCTCCATCACCCAGGTCGGGCAGAAAATGGTGTGCGGCACGCCGCTGCTGCGGAGCACCTGCTCGGCGCGCATCTTCACGTCGACCAGCTCAAACCACCGGTTTTGTTCGGCAACCGTGCAGGCCGACACGTAGGTGATGCGCTCCAGGGGATGCTTCGCCGCCAGCGCGGTGACGTGCCGGACGGCGGCCAGCTCGACCTCGGTCTCCAGGCTGACGTGCGCCGCCGCGCAGCCGTCCAGTGCCGCTGCCAGGTCGTCCGCAGCGGCGGCATTTCCCTCGACGATCTCGAATCCCTCGCCGAGCACCTGACGCGCCCGGTCGGCGCTGCGCGTCATGACGCGCACGTTGTAGCCGCCGTCCTTGAGACTGCGCGCCACCGGCTGCCCTAACAGACCGGTCGCGCCCAGCACCAGGATCGTGTGTGGCATGGTTTGATCCTCTTTCTGTTGTGAGTCTGGAATCCAGGGGCGAGGCAGCGCCCCGGCGCGATTATACCACCGGCCCGCACCGGGTCATTGTCCCTCGGCGGAGCGATACTCGCGGATGGCAGCGACAGCCTCATCCATCGTATCGACAATCTCCAGGCGTATGTACAATTTGGAGAAGATACGGGCAAATGTATTGGCCAGTCCCTTGCCCCCCACCATAACGGAAATGTGAGGCTCATCTTGTTGTTGCCGAAGCGCGCGCTCTGCCAGTTTGGGGAACTGTGACATGAGGCGAGGCGGTGGCCCTTTACGATTCCGGGTGAAGTCCAGGATCTGGTCGACCGGGTGATCGACTTCCCCCTCCATCTGCTCGGTGACATCAAGTGCAGCGACAACGTCCTCCCATTCATAGCTCTCAGCGTGGCGCCACACCATGATCCTTTTTTCGTCGTCGAACCACTCAACTTCGATGCCCATTTTTCCCCCTCGACCGGTGATAATAGTGTGAATTCTGTTTCCGGCGGGTCCCCCCCGCGATTGGGCAACCAGCACCACCCCGATTATAGTTGACCTTCGGGGAAACGTGTTCAGTACTGTGAGCCGCTGCCGCCGCGCATTCTACGCGCGATCACCCGCCGGTCGGCGCGCGCCGTGTCATTGTCCTTCGGCGGAGCGATGCTCGCGGATGATGGCGAGAGCCTCATCCATCGTATCGGCCACCTCCAGGCGTATGTACAACTTGGAAAAGATACGGTTAAATGTGCTGGTCAGTCCCCTGGCACCCACCGCAACGACAACTTGAGGCAAATCTCGCCGAAACGCGCGCTCTACCAGTTTGGGGAACTGTGACAGGAGGTGAGGCGGCGGCCCTTTACGATTCAGGGTGTAGTCCGTGATCAGGGAGATTATGTGATCGACTTCATCCACCATCTGCTCGGCGACATCAAGTGCAGCAGCAAGGTCGTCCCATTCGTAGCGTTCAAGGAAACGCCATATCATGATCGTTTTTTCGTCGTCGAGCCACTCAACTTCGATGCCCATTTTCCCCCCCTCGACCGATGATAGCGTGAATTCCGTTTCCGGCGGGTCACCCCCCGCAGTTGGGGGATCAGCATCACCCTGATTATAGTCAGCCTTCGGGGAAACGTGTTCAGTACTGTGAGCCGCTGCCGCCGCGCATTCTACGCGCGATCACCCGCCGGTCGGCCCGCACCGGGTCATTGTCCCTCGGCGGAGCGATACTCGCGGATGATGGCGAGAGCCTCATCCATCGTCTCGGCCACCTCCAGGCGTATGTACAACTTGGAAAAGATACGGCTAAGTGTGCTGGTCAGTCCCCTGGCACCCACCGTAACGACAACTTGAGGCAACTCTCGCCGAAACACGCGCTCTACCAGTTTGGGGTACTGTGACATGAGGTGAGGCGGCGGCCCTTTACGATTCTGGGTGTAGTCCGTGATCAGGGAGATTACGTGATCGACTTCATCCGCCATCTGCTCGGTGACATCAAGTGCAGCGACAATGTCCTCCCATTCATAGCTCTCAGCGTGGCGCCACACTACGGTCCTTTTTTCGTCGTCGAGCCACTCAACCTCGATGCCCATTTTCCCCCCTCGACCGATGATAGCGTGAATTCCGTTTCCGGCGGGTCACCCCCCCCCGCGTAGTTGGGCAACCAGTATCACCCTGATTATAGTTGACCTTCAGGGAAGAGCAATGTGGTAACGAAAAGCGACAGGGTTCATTACCCACCGGCGGAGGCCACCGACGGCGGTTTGGAGCTGGCCGGGAATATGGATAGAATCCCTAATTGGCAGGATCTCGCCGACATTATAATATTGAGGTAGATACATGCTTCGTCCGGGCCAAGGAACAACCGCGTCAATGACTGAGCAGCAGCTAGAACGCATGAAGGCAATCATCGCGCAGGCCGTCGCCGAGGCGCACCATAATCATCACCATGCCCGCTTATCAGGCGTGCGGCTGACAGTTTACGGGGATATCGACGGTGGGGAGGTGGAGCAGCTTTTCAACCAGGCCAGCCGGGGCACGGAGGCCGAGGGCGCGGCGGTCACCGTCGAGCACGCCGGGTCGCGCTACATCTGCTGGAACTGCTGCGGGCTGCGCTTCGAGAGCGAGGATGGGGTGTGCCCCAACTGCGGTGAGATGGCGCTCGAAGTGCCGGAGGAGATCAGCTTCGCGCTGCGCGAGGTGACGGTCAGCGAGGAGGAGCCGCCGCACACGACGCTGCTGTAGGGGATGGGCGTATCGACATCGAGGGGCAGGCGAGGGCGTCTGGCCCTTTTTTTACGTCTCCGGCTCCAACGCGGCGAAGTGCTCCATCAGCAGGCGGTGGACGAAGATGTAGCCCCCGCCGACCCTGCGCAGGAAGACCCGCTCGACGGCGTAACCGAGGAAGCGGGCGTAGTTGGGAGGCATGCGCCCGGCCAGGGTGAGGATGAGGCGCAGAATGAAGTGCTGGGTGACGGCACGGCCACCGGAAAACAGCCCGACAACCAGCCCGACAGCCAGCCAGAAAGCCAGCCTGAAAAACAGCCCGCTAAACAGCCCGCTAAACAGCCCGAGCAGGATGGCATTCCTGGCCGAGCGCTTAATGCCCTGGTTGGGAACCGCGCCTATCTCAAGC
>CAZRXG010000059.1:0-18360 GCA_964603985.1 uncultured Anaerolineae bacterium
TGCAGCCGGAGGCTGCAAAACTGCACGTCAGGGCAAATTTGCCGGGGCGCACATCCCAGACGGCGGGGCGTTGCAGGGAAACACTGTCCGCCGCCGTGATGGCCGTGAAGGGCTGATAAGCCACCAACCATCCCAGGCGTCTCTCAACCCGGCGCCGCCCGCATGCCACGACCGTGAACGAGCGTGGTGCGCTGCGATCCTGCGCCGGGTGCCCCTCGGACGCGGGACACATATTCCGGGATGCCGGTTGTGCGCTGTTGGACACTCTCCTCCCCGTCCCACAGGCCCGCCTGACCTCGATCTTACGGCAGTCAGGAAGCCTGGGGACGGCACAGCACTCCCCCCACACATGAGGCAGACGCGGACACCTCGATCTTACGGCAGCGCCGGGACTCGCCTGCCGGGCATGGGTGGGTTGGGTGCTGTGATGTGATTTTTACTCTCACCCCCTCCGGCCCTTCGGGCCACCTCCCCCGCAAGCAGGGGAGGAATGTCTGCGGGGGTGTGTCGCATGAACATGGCGACACTTGAGTTTGCAGACAAGGTTCGGGCTATCCCGGCGAGAGGCAAGCGACCCGCATGGGTGGTGGATCGGAGTCCACTCCATGCGAGGTGCCACGCTCTCGCGGGTGCCTTCACAGGCGGTAATAGCTCATACGTTCTATTATAGCACGGGATGGGCGGATGTCAATTGGACATATGTTCTAAAAAGGTTGGGGTTGGGTTGGGATTAGTGGTCAGCGGATCAGCGATCAGCTACCCTCACCCCAGCGCCGTTGGGCGAGGGAGATCGCCTGGCCGGGGGCGATCTGCGAGCAATGGGGGTTGCGAATAGTATGGGCGTTATTTGCCTAACCACAACAGGCGTGGATCGCGTGAGAATAAATGAAGGGGTGCAACACGTGCACCCCTGTTTCGGTTCCGCTGCTATTGGGAGGCTGTCGAACGTGCGATCACTCACTCCGCCCACTTTTGGCGAGGGCACGGGCCATCTCCGAAAAGGCGGAGAAGACGTCGATGGGAACGGGGAAGATGACGGTGCTGTTCTTCTCGACCGCGATCTCGGTCAGCGTTTGCAGGTAGCGCAACTGGATGGCCGCCGGTTCGGGGGCGATGGTGGCGGCGGCTTCGCGAAGCTGCTGGGCAGCCTGGTACTCGCCTTCGGCGTGGATGATCTTGGCGCGCTTCTCACGCTCGGCTTCAGCCTGGCGGGCCATGGCACGCTGCATGCTCTGCGGCAGTTCGACATCTTTAAGCTCAACCTGGCTGACCTTGATCCCCCAGTGCTCGGTGACCTCGTCAACGATGGTGGCAAGCTGGGTGTTGATGCGGTCGCGGTGAGCGAGCAACTCGTCCAGGTCGGCCTCGCCGATCACGCTTCGCAGGCTGGTCTGGGCGATCTGCCAGGTGGCACGCTGGTAGTCCTCAATCTGGACGACAGCGTTCTCCGGGTCGATCACGCGGAAATAGGCAACGGCGTTGACCTTGACGGTCACATTATCGTGGGTGATGGCCTCCTGGCTGGGGATATCGAGTGTGACCACACGCAGGTCAATCTTGACCATGCGGTCGATGATGGGGATGATGAAGAACAGCCCCGGCCCTTTGGCACCGACCAGGCGGCCAAGGCGGAAGATGACGCCCCGCTCGTATTCCTGCACCACACGCACCGCTGAGACCAGGAGGCCAACAACGATGACGAGGGCTCCGATTAACAGACAACCGAGAGTCGTAAAGAGTTCTGCCATAGACGGCTCACTTTCTCTTCAGTCAAGGCCGGTACAACACAATGAGGATAACCCTGATCTCATTATAGCCGAATCCGCCGCCAAGTCCAGCCCCTAAAAGTGGGGGAGGCCCGGAGGCGCGTTCACGTCCCCCACGCGGGTGGCGACTTACTTGATGTCACCCCAGTTCGGCCCGGCGCTTACGTCGACGCGCAGGGGAACGTCGAGTGGGTAGGCGTTCTCCATCACCTCCACGACCAACTCGGTGGCCTGGTCGGTTTCCTCGTGCGGTGCTTCGAGGACCAGCTCGTCGTGAACCTGGAGGATCATCCGGCTCTTGAGGCCACGCTCGCGGAGCGCGTGGTGCAGCCTGACCATCGCGATCTTGATGATGTCGGCGGCGGTGCCCTGGATGGGCATGTTGATGGCCTCACGCTCGGCGGCGCGGCGGGCGACCTCGGCCTGACGCCCGGCGCTCTCGGCGTGCAGCGCGGGGAAGTAGCGGCGGCGCTTAAGCAGCGTCTCGACGTAGCCCTTTTCGGCGGCCATGCGCCGGGTGCCGTCCAGGTACTCGCGCACTCTGGGGAAGCGGGCGAAATAAGTTTCGATGAAGCTCTCGGCTTCGGCCAACGTCAGGCCGGACTCGCGGGCCAATCGGAAAGCGCCCATGCCGTACAGCAGGCCAAAGTTGACCGACTTGGCGAAGCCGCGCTGGAGGCCGGTAACCTGATCGAGAGGAACATCGAAGATGGCGGCGGCGGTGGTGGCGTGGATATCCTGGTCTTCGTGGAAAGCGCGGCGCAGGGCCTCATCGCCGGAGACGTGGGCCAGCACGCGCAGCTCGACCTGCGAGTAGTCGGCGGCGATCAGGACATGCCCCGGCGCGGCGATGAAGGCGTAGCGCACACGACGCCCCAGGTCGGTGCGGATGGGGATGTTTTGCAGGTTGGGGTCGCTGGAGCTGATGCGACCGGTCACCGCGCCGGTCTGGTTGAAGGAGGTGTGGATGCGGCCTGTGCGCGGGTTGACCAGGGCGGGCAGGGCGTCGACGTAGGTGGAGCGCAGCTTCTCGGCCTCGCGGTACTCCAGGATGGCCTCAATGACGCCGGTGGTGTCACGCTCGCGCAGCGAGTCGAGCACGTCGGCGGCGGTCGAGTGGCGCCCGCTTGACGTTTTGCGTACGCCGTCGGTCGGCAGGCGCAAGTCCTCGAAGAGTGCCTTGCTGAGCTGCTGGGTGGAGTTGAGGTTGAACTGGTAGCCCACGAGCTCGTAGATGCGGTCGATCAGGCCGCCGAGGATCTCGCCCAGTTCGGCGGACATCTCGCCGAGGAAGTCCACGTCGATCAGCACACCGGCCTGCTCCATAGCGGCCAGTGCGGGGACGAGGGGCATCTCGACCTCGTAGAACAGCTTTTCGAGGCCCTGTTCGGCAAGCTCGCGGCGGATCTGCTCCTGGAGGCGCAGGGTGACGTCGGCGTCGGCGGCGGCGTAGGGCGCGGCCTGCTCGATGGAGACCAGGTCCATCGTGATCTGCTTCTTGCCCGACCCGATCAGGTCTTCGATCTCGGTCATTTCGACGCCCAGGCGGACGAAAGCCATGCTCTTGAGGCCCAGCTTGCCGCGTGACACACCGGGGCGCAGCAGCCACTCGCCGATCATGGTGTCGAAGCTGAGGGGGTCGACCTTCAGCCCGTGACGCTCCATGATGACGGCGTCGTACTTGATGTTGTGGCCGTATTTAGGGATGCCGGGGTCGGTCAGGGCGGGGCGCAGGTGCTCGATGACGACCTCAAGCGGTAATTGGGGGTCGTCGCCGACACGGTGGCCGACCGGGATGTAGTAGCCCTCGCCCGGCTCGACGGCCAGTGAGATCCCGACCAGGTCGGCCCGCATCTGGTCGGTGCTGGTGGTCTCGGTGTCGAAGGCGATGGCCGGGGCCGAGGTGAGTTTTTCGGCCAGCGCGGCCAGTGCCGCTTCATCCTGAACGATGTGCGTGGTGGTTGGGGAGGTGGCCTGCACGGTGGGGACGGTGGAGGTGGAAGGAGGCAGATCGCCGAACAGGGGAAGCTGCTGGCCCTCCGCCAACGGCTGTTCCTCGGTGCCGGGGACCTGGGCGAGCAGCGAGCGGAACTCCAGCTCGCGGAAGATGTCGGCGACCTTCTGGCGGTCGTAGTCGCGGGTGCGGCAGGCTTCCAGGTCAAGCTCAACCGGCGCGTCGGTGACGATGCGGGCCAGCTCGTAGCTGAGGAAAGCCTGCTCGCGGCCCTGTTCCAGCGCGTTGCGGGCGCGGGTGCTGGTCACCTCGTCGAGGTGATCGTACAGGTTCTGGAGCGTCCCGTACTGCTGAAGCAGCGGCACGGCCGTCTTCTCGCCGACACCGGTCACGCCGGGGATGTTGTCGGACTTGTCGCCGACCAGGGCCTTGAAGTCGACAAGCTGCTCCGGCCTCAGCCCGTACTGCTCCTCGACGGCAGCCGGGTCGAAGCGCTGCACCTCGCCTGACCTGTGGCCCGGCAACTGGACGGCGGTATGCTCGTCGACCAGTTGGAGCAGATCGCGGTCGCCGGTGACGATCAGCGTTTGCACGCCCATCTCGCCGGCCAGCCGGGCGACCGTGCCCAGGACATCGTCCGCCTCGTAGTTCTCGGCTTCCAGGACGGGGATGTTGAAGGCTTCCAGCACCTCGTGGATGCGCCCGATCTGCACCTGAAGCTCGTCGGGCATCTTCTCCCGCGTTCCCTTGTAGTCCTCGAACCGATCGTGGCGGAAGGTGCGGCCCGTGTCGAAGCTCACGGCCAGGTAGTCCGGCGGATCCTCGTCGTTGAGCAGGCTGACCAGCGTGCGGGCGAAGCCGTAGGTCGCGTTGGTCGGCTCCATCTGGCGCGTGGTGAGCATCTGGATGGCGAAGAACATGCGGTAAGCCAACCCGTGCCCATCGATCAAAACCAGTCTTTTGCGCTCTTCGGCAGCCACTTTTCATCACCTCTCAGCCCGGCCAGAACGTTTCCCGCCAGCGGCCCACCCCGACTCTGGCAGAACAGATGAGCGACCCGATCATACCACAGACCGGCCCAAAATGCCGAATCAAAACGAGCAGGCTCCCCGGTCGAGATCGGGGAGCCTGGCGCTTCACGCAAGTATGTGCGCACGGGTGTGTGCGCACGGATGTGCGGTTGAGGGCAAAGCGGTCGCGTCTGGGCGACCGAGGAGCCGACACACCCGTCTAGTGGTGGAGGATCTGGGAAAGGAAGAGCTTGGTGCGTTCCTCCTTGGGGTTGTTAAACAGGTCGTAAGGCGTGGTTTGCTCGACGATCAGACCATTGTCCATGAAGATGACCTCGTCGGCGGCGGCACGGGCGAAGCCCATCTCGTGCGTGACGACGACCATGGTCATGCCCTCCTGCGCCAGGGCGAGCATAACGTCCAGCACCTCTTTGATCATCTCCGGGTCGAGGGCGCTGGTCGGCTCGTCGAAGAGCATGATCTTGGGGTTCATCGCCAGCGCGCGGGCGATAGCCACACGCTGCTGCTGCCCGCCGGAAAGGTTGTCGGGGTATTTATGGGCCTGCTCCGGGATACCGACATGGTGAAGTTGCTGCATGGCGGTCTCCTCGGCCTCATCGCGGGAGCGCCCGCGCACCACACGCTGGGCCAGGGCGACGTTCTCCAAAACCGTCAGGTGGGGGAACAGGTTGAAGAGTTGGAAGACCATCCCGATCTCGGCGCGGATGGCGTTGAGGTCTTTGTGCTTTGGATCGAGCTTGACGCCGTCGATCCACACCTCGCCGCTGGTGGGGGTTTCAAGGTGATTGATGCAGCGCAGGACGGTCGATTTGCCCGATCCGCTGGGACCGATAACGACGACGACGCTGCCCCGCCCGACCGTCATGCTGAGCCCTCGGACGGCCCTAACGTGCCCGAAGTATTTGTGCAGGTCTTTAATGACAATAATGTTGTCACTCATCGGAACGCAACCGCCTTTCCAGAAGGCCAACCAGCAGCGACAGGATGACCGTCATGCTGAGATATAACGCGGCAAGAGTGGTGTAAGACTCGCGGTAGCGGAACGAGGTACCGGCGTGCAGCCGCGCTCGCTGGGTGATATCGCGCACGGCCAACACCGAGACGAGCGAGGAGTCCTTAACCATCGCCACGAAGTCGTTGCCGAGGGCAGGGAGCATGTTGCGGATGGCCTGCGGCAGAATGATGTGGCGCATCGACTGGCCGTAGCTCATGCCCAGTGACCGGGCGGCTTCCATCTGGCCCCGGCCAATCGACTGGATACCTGCGCGGAAGATCTCGGCCAGGAAGGCCCCGTAGGTCACGGCAAGGGCAATGATGGCACGCAGGTGGAGCGGCACGGCCTGATTATCGAAGCTGGTAAAAACCCGGCCCACAACCGCGAGCGGCTTCCGGGCGGTCGTTACGGTGTAGATGTCGGGGTTGCTGCTTCGCGCGGACACGTAAGCCAGATACCTGCCGTCCGGCGACCAGTTGGGCGATTTATCCTCGCCACGGGTGTACATCATACGCCGCAGGTCGCTGCCGTCGGCGTTCACGATGTAGATGTCGAGGTTGCCCGCGCTGCGGGAGGTGAATGCGATCCGCTCCCCATCCGGCGACCACTGCACATCCTGGTGGTCGGCCGCCTCATCCGTCACGCGGACCAGGCCGCTGCCATCCGGCTTCATGGTGTAGATGTTGAGGTAGACGCTGCCCCGCTTGGAGGTGAACGCGATCCGCTCCCCGTCCGGCGACCAGACCGGAAAGACATCATCACCCGGCGAATCTGTCAGGCGGGTCACGTCGCCGCCGTCGGCGTCCATGACATAAACGTCGACGTTGCCCGACTCGTCCTTCGCCATGAAGGCGATCTGCCTCCCGTCCGGTGACCAGGACAGATTAGACAGGCCGTCAGTCGATTTCCCGTAGGCGGGGACATCACCGGTGAGCTGCACCAGGTCGCTACCATCCACATTGACGCGGAAGATGTCAAACAAGGAATCCTCACGCTCGGACAGGAAGGCGATTTTTGTCCCATCCGGCGACCAGACCGGCGACACTTCGTTGGCCGGGGTTTCCACCAAGGCCCTCATGTTGCCCCCGTTGCTGTCGATGAGGTAGATGTCGGAGTCGTCTTCGTCTTCGGAGAGGAAGGCGATCTGCTCCCCATCCGGCGACCAGGTCGGGGCAGAGTTTTCGTTGGCATTGTCGGTCAAACGCGTGACATCGTGCTCCCTTACCTCCAGGAGATAGAGGTCAACGCTCTTGTCTTCCTGGTTTTGAGAGGTGAAGGCGATCTGCTCCCCATTGGGCGACCAGGCCGGGAGCGTGTTCAGGTCAATCCCTTCCGTCAGGCGGTGGATACCAAGAGTTAAATCGCCCAGAGCATTGATCCCATCGACCACACTCGGCACTCCCACGAGCGCAATGTAAAAAATAAGGACCAATATCGGGATGCCGCGGATGATCTCGACGTAGAAGGTGGCGACGTTGTTGACGATGATGTTGCGGGAGATACGTCCAAGCCCGGCGAGCAGGCCAAACACCAGGGCGATGGCGTAGGCGATCAGCGTGGTGGTGATCGTCACGACCAGGCCCGGCTTCATGAAATTGAAGACCTCCCGGTAGTCCGCGTCCAAGTAGATGGCGAGGCCAACCCAGATGCTGATCAGAAACAAGCCGATCAGCCACAGGGGCAGCTTTGAGATGCGGGCCGACAGAGGATGTTGGCGGGCACGGATCAGTGTGTCCTCCGACAGGTCCGCATCGCCGGTTGGCTGGATGGGTGGATGATCCACGGTTTACCCCATTTCCTGGTGAGCTGGAATATCAGGGAGAGTATACAGCAGGGTGTACATATGACAAAACGGTGTGCAGAACGAACGGTTCTGCACACCGAACTGCCGATTGCGGCGAAAGCCAGAGTTACTCCTCGGCGTAGGCTCCATCGCCGATGTCGTCGTAAGTCAGGACGAAGTCCGGCCCGAAGTACTTGAGTGCAAGCTCGTTGAGCGTGCCATCGCTGCGCATGGCGGCGAGGGCCTTGTTGACGGGGTCAACCAACTCGCTGCCCTTGGGGAAGATGAAGGCAAGCTGGTCGCTGGAGAGCGACGGGCCGACCAGGTCGAGCTTGTCGGCGTTCTCGCCCAGGTAGCCCTGACCGGCCACCTCATCGATGATGACGGCATCAATGTCACCGGAGATGAGCGCCTGGACGGCGAAGGGGAACTGCTCGAAGGCCTGGATGCGCTCTTCGGGCAGGAACTTGGCAGCCGTCTCGTAGTTGGTCGTGCCGATCTGGGTGCCCAGCTTAAGCTCCGGGTCGTTGACGATGTCTTCAATGCTGCTGATTCGATCTTCGCCGAGGCGGACTAACAGGCGCTGCTCGATGTTGATGTACCCATCCGAGAAGTCAACGATCTCGGCGCGGTCCTCGGTGATGGTGATGCCATCGGCAGCGGCGTCGTACTGGCCATCGGCCACAGCCTGGATCATGCCTTCCCAGGCCTGCTCGACGTAGACAGGGGTGCAGTGCAGGCGGGTGCAGATATCATCCCAGGCGTCGTAGTCCCAGCCGCCCGGCTCGCCGGTATCGAGTTCAATGTAGTTGAAGGGCAGGTAGGCGTTCTCGATGGCGATGGTGACCTCACGGCACTCCAGGTCAACGATGGCATCGGCGGCGGTGCCGAGGCAACCCTCGGGTTGCTTCCCACCGCAGGCGGCCAGTGCCAGCACAGCCAGTATCAAAATAGAGCATACGGCTAGCTTACGAACGGTGCGGTGCATCTTCAATTCTCCTTCTCCCTTGAGTGATTATTGAATTGTAAAGTGACAATCCCTGACCAGGGGGCGCGCCACTTTATGAATGCTCAGTATAAGTCATGGGCGGGTGCTTGTCAATCTGAAGAAAAGGGGGTAACTTGGCATGGTAGAGAGTGTTCTAACGGTGGGGAAAGGCAAGGCAACCAAGGTTGCGTCTGTTTAGTCATCCCCACCGTTTGTCTGAACGACAGGGAGCTACACCGATGGATATCTTCGAGAAAGCACACAATTTCACCCGCGCTCGTGAGGCCCAGGCCATGGGCATATACCCGTTCTTCATCCCGTTTGAGGACTCGGAAGGGACGGTTGTCCGCTACGAGGGACGTGAGATCATCATGCTGGGGGCCAACAATTATCTCGGCCTGACCATGCACCCGAAAGTTCGCGAGGCGGCCATCGAAGCAATACGTCGCTATGGCACTAGCTGCACCGGCTCACGCTTCCAGAACGGCAACCTCTCCCTTCACAGCGAGCTTGAGGAGCGGTTGGCCGCCTTTGTCGGCAAGGAGGCGGCACTTTCCTTCAGCACCGGCTACCAGACCAACCTGGGCACGATTGCCGCGCTGGCGGGGCGGGGGGACGTGTTGGTCACCGACAAGGAAGACCACGCAAGCATCGTCGATGGGTGCCAGATGGCCTCCGGCGAGATGAAGCGCTTCAGGCACAACGACATGAAGGACCTGGAGCGGGTGCTGGGCAAAATCGGCGACGACAAGGGGAAACTGATCATCGTGGACGGCGTGTACAGCGTGGGAGGGGACATCGCTCCTTTGCCGGAGATCGTCGAACTGAGCGAGAAATACGGCGCACGTCTGATGGTCGACGACGCACACAGCCTGGGCGTGCTGGCTCAGGGGCACGGCACCTCCGCGCACTTCGGGCTGACCGACAAAGTTGACCTGATCATGGGGACGTTCAGTAAGTCGTTTGCCTCAATCGGTGGCTTTATTGCCGGTGACGAGCAGATCCTCCACTACATCCAGCACCACGCCCGCGCGCTGATCTTCACCGCCGGGCTGCCTGCGCCCAATGTGGCCGCAGTCCTGGCCACGCTGGACATCATTGAGAACGAACCAGAGTACGTCGAGAACCTTTGGGACAATTACAGGCACATGCGGAAGGGACTTGAGGAACTGGGCTACGACATTGGCAGTACGCAGACGCCGATTATACCGATCCTCGTCGGCGACGATACGCGTGCCATCCTGTTCTGGAAAGCGCTTTTCGAAGCGGGGCTTTTCACCAACGTCTTTATCTCGCCTGCTGTGCCGCCTAACATGGCACTGTTGCGTACCAGCTACATGGCAACTCACACCCGCGAGCACCTTGATCGCGCCCTGAACATCCTGGATGAAGTTGGGCACCGGCTGAGCGTACTCAACTAACCAACATCCCCGGCGGGAGCGGTCAGGACCGTCCCGTCGCCTATTTGCACAGTGCGCTTCCTGCAGGCCGCGCCGCCCCCAGCACAGCCGACAAGTGCTGTGTTGTGTTATTGCTGCACCGCCAACTTTTCGCCGTGCAGCCTGGCTGTGCGGCCTCTCGCTCTAAGTGTAAAGTGGCGAGCGGGCACTCCCCACCACGCCGGGGAGGCTATACAGGACGAGCTCCGGACACTCTGGCGGGTTTTGTCTCCCCCCGCCGGGAAGTCGGGGCGTTGCGTGATCCCCCTGTAAAAACTATAATGAAGCAACAATAGCTTGATTACGCTCTTCAGTCGCTCTATACTGAGTTTAGAGAGATACACTTGTACCGCGTTTTCATTACTTGTTCGTCAGATTGTTAGTATTTATCAGGTGATCATTATATGTCAGAGTCTAAAGAGACCAAACACATGGAAAGCGAACAAGGAGCTCTTGCCGTCCCCGATAGCTCCTTAAAACCCGGCCAGGTGTTACAAAGCCGGTATCGCATCCTGGGCATCATCGGTATGGGGGGGATGGGCGCTGTTTACCAGGCCCGCGATCTGAATTTCCAAAACGTGACCAGGGTGTGCGCGGTCAAGGAGATGATCAACCTAGCACAGGATCCCCAGTTGCGTGAGCAGACCGTCAAAAACTTTGAACGGGAAGCGGAGACCCTGGCGCTGTTGAGTCACCCCGCCATCCCCCAGATATATGACTACTTCAGCTTTGGGGACCGTGCGTACTTGGTCATGGAGTACATCCAGGGCCGGGATCTGGAACAAATCCTGAACAGCACGGACAAATTCCTCCCGGTGGAGCAGATTCTTGACTGGGCAATCGCGATCTGCGATGTGCTGAGCTACCTGCACAACAACCAGCCGCCGGTCGTCTTCCGCGACATGAAGCCCGCCAACGTGATGATCGACCATCGTAAACAGGTGCGGCTGATCGACTTCGGGATCGCCAAGCAGTTCCAGATAGGGCAGCCCGGTACCATGATCGGCACGGAGGGGTACTCTCCGCCGGAGCAGTACAAGGGGGAAGCCTCACCGGCCGGGGATATCTATGCGCTGGGGGCCACGCTGCACCACCTGCTCACGCGCCGCGATCCTCGGCTGGAGCCGCCTTTCTCCTTTGAGCAAAGGCCCATCCAGCAGTACAACTCTGACGTGCCTGAAGCCCTGGCGAGCATCGTGATACGGTCCCTGGATTATGAACCCAAGAAGCGTTACTCCAGCGCCGATGCAATGAAGCAATCTTTGGAGGCTGTATATGCTGCCTTCACCAACTCGGCGGCCGTGGTGGTATCCCATGCGCCGGACGTGGCCGCCGTCGCGCCCGCTCCTCCAGTAGGGGCCCAGTCCCCGGTGGAGGCACCGATCCCCCGAGTGGAGGTGATCAAACAACCCGGCGACATCACACCGATATGGACGTTTGAGGCCGAGGACAAAATACGCTCAAAGCCGCTGGCCTACAGAGACAGAGTCTTCGTCGGGTCATACGACAACAACCTGTGGGCACTGGATGCCAAAGACGGCAACTTGGTCTGGAAGTTTGCAACGGACGGCGGTATTGGCTCATCGCCGTCCTACGGCGGTGGGGCCATTTTCATCGGCTCGGTTGACCGCAACCTATACGCGGTAGATGTGCGCGACGGGCGGCGCAAGTGGAGCTTCAAGACGGAGGGCCGGATCTACTCCACACCCACCGCCGCGCTGGGCTCGATCTTCTTTGGCTCGGACGATCACAAACTGTACTCAATCAACCCCGGCACCGGGAGGGAAAACTGGAGCTATCCCACGTCGGACAACATTCGTTCATCGCCGACCATTTTTGAGGGGGAGGAGACTGCCTTGCTCTTCGTCGGGAACGATCTGGGCGAATTCCTCTGTCTCGATGTGTCAGGCAATTACGTGTGGCGCTTCACCAGCCGGCGCAAGATTCTGTCAACGCCTCTCGTGTGGGAAAAAGAAAGGCTGGTCTATGTCGGTTCGTACGACTGGTGCATGTACGGAATAGATATCGACCACGGAAGTGCCGTCTGGCGCATCCGCACGAGAGCCCCGATTGTTTCCTCACCGGCCTTTTCGGAGGGCACGCTCTACTTCGGCTCGGCGGACGGGTTTGTGTATGCACTGAATGCCAGAAACGGCCGCGAGGAATGGAAGTACGAGGTGGGAGCAGAGGTGACTTCCTCGCCGTTTGTCTACCGGGATGCGGTTTACATCGGGGCCCCCGACGGCGCGTTGTATGCTCTGCATGCGAAGACCGGTGAGCTTCTATGGCGTTTTCAGAGCGATGGCCCGATCCTCTCATCGCCCTTTGTCGCCGATGACGTGGTTTACATTGGATCTGACGACAAGCATCTCTATGCCCTGCAGGCGTAGCGCTGGGTTTCTGGAAGGTAAAAAATCTCATGGACTTTCTTCGCCGCTTATTTGGGCCAAGCCCCGAAAGCAAACCGGAGGAGGCTGCCGGTCCGCCAGCCACTACTGACGCTCCTAGGCCTGCGGCGACCACTCCCCTGACGCCACCGCCGGTGCCGCTCAAAACGCGCCCCCTGGCTCCTCCGAAGTCATTCAAGAGTCGGCACCGCCGGATCAGATTCGGCGCGGCCAGCGACGTGGGTGGGCGGGCCAACAACGAGGATGCGTCTCTGACTTTGCTCGTCAGCGCTGAGTCGACCGGCGACCCGCCCGCAATGGGCCTTTTCATCGTCGCAGACGGCATGGGAGGGCACGAGAACGGCGAGTATGCCAGCGCAACCGTGGTAAATACACTGGCACAACACGTGATTGACGAGGTCATCCTTCCCCACTTAGAGGGGAGAGAACGTACCGCCGATCAAAAAACGATCCCGGAAGTCCTGGCTGACGCGATGAGCGAGGCGAATACCATCGTCCAGCTCAACTTCCCCGGTGGGGGCACAACGGCCACCTGCGCCGTGATCCGTGACGACCTGGCTTACCTGGCGCACGTCGGGGACAGCCGCGCCTACCTGATCAGCGACAACAACCTGGAACAGGTCACGCGCGACCACCTGCTGGTTCGTCGCCTGGAAGAGTTGGGCCAGTTGACGCCTGAAGAGGCCGAGGTTCACCCGCAGCGCAATGTGCTGTACCGGGCCATCGGCCAGGCCGAAGCGCTGGAAGTCGACCCGACGACAAGGCGGCTGCCACCCTCTTCGCGTCTGCTGCTGTGCAGCGACGGCTTGTGGGGGGTCATCGGCGACGAGGGGATCATGGAAATCCTCAACGAGTGTGCCGAACCGCAGGAGGCGTGCGAGCACCTGATCGCGGCGGCCAATGCCTGTGGAGGGCCGGATAACATCACGGCAGTCCTGATACAAATGCCAGACTGAAGTCGTGCTGATTAGGTGTGAGAAGTAGCGGAAGCCATGGACTTTTCGCAGAACTACTATGCTATTCTTGGCGTACCGCCTGCGGCCAGCGAGGAAAGCCTGCGTCAAGCCTACCGGATGGCGGCGCGGCGCTTTCATCCTGATGTCAACAAGGCACCAGGAGCGGCTCTTCTTTTCAAGGACATCAATACAGCCTACGAGGTTCTTTCAACCCCTGGAAGCCGCGCTGAGTACGATCAGGTAGCCAGTGAACGGCTTTCCGAACCGCCCAGTCTGCTTCTGCAAACATCTTACAGCCGCAGTTGTCTCAAGAGGATGGGCGAACCCCAGTTACTCTACGTCCTGGCAAAGATCCAGCCGGTTCTGGAGATGAGCCTGGAGACAGCCGCGCCCCTCAACCTGTGCCTGGTAATCGACCGCAGCACATCGATGAGGGGCGAACGTCTGCAGAACGTTAAGCTGGCCGTCCGCGGGCTGCTCGACGCAACAAAGCCGGAGGACGTTATTTCGATTGTGTCTTTCAGCGACGACGCTGAAGTGCTGATTCCGGCACAGCGCCAAAACGACCCACGAAAAATGAAGGCAATGGTCAGCACCTTGCGGGCCAGCGGCGCGACGGCGATTTTATCCGGCCTCCGGGCAGGGCTGAAGCAGATCGAGCGTTACCGCGACTCGCGCTACGTCAACCATATAGTATTGATCACCGACGGTCGCACCTACGGTGACGAGGAACAGTGCCTGGACCTGGCTGGCGAAATACGTGAGTTGGGGGTGAGCATCAGCGGGATGGGAATCGGCGAAGACTGGCACGACGATTTTCTGGATGCTCTGGCGACCAAGACGGGCGGTTCTTCGGTGTACGTTGCCGCTCCCCATACCGTCAACCGGTTCTTACAAGAACGTGTGCGCAGCCTGGCAACGGCCTGCGCCGAGCGGGCACGTCTGATCACGGCACCCGCCACAGTTGCGAGGCTGAACTCTGTGGTCCGCACAGCGCCCGACTCGATGACACTTCCTTTTGACTCACAGCCCATCCCTCTGGGCACTATTGACGGGCTGGCTGTAACCTCCCTGTTGTTCCAGTTTCACGTGGACACCGTCGACGCGGAGGTAGGTGAGCTCTTTATAGGACGGGTCGACGTGAGCGGCCGGGTGCTGGGCTCCAGGCAGCACACCGAGCGGGTTGTTAACGATCTGGTCATCGACGTTGGTGACGAGGAGATCGAGGAAGAGCCACCACCGGAAATTCTGGATGCCTTAGGCAATCTGATGCTTTACCGGCTGCAGGATCGGGCGCGTGAAGCGCTCGCACAGGGTGATGTTGAGGAAGCCACGCGAAAGCTGGAGTTCCTTGCAACGCGTCTATTTGAGAGGGGGCAGGAAGCATTAGGACAAACGGCTTTATACGAAGCGCAGCGCGTTGCGCACACCCAAGCGCTATCAGGCGAGGGTGCCAAAACGTTGAAGTATGGCACTCGTGCGCTTTCACAGCCACAGGGAGATGAAAATGATTAAGTGTCCATACTGCCAACACGAGATGATGGAAGGAGCTTTGTTTTGCGAAGAATGCGGTCTCAGTTTGTGGGGTGACGCCCAGGGACAGGTTTCAACACGCAAACTTGAGGACGAGTCAAACGAGTTTAGCGTCAAGTCAGGGTGGGGAACGGCCACTTTTCAAGAAAGCAGCCAGGTGATCATCCATATCCGCGACGAAAACGAGCCGATCGTTATCCAGCCCGGAGGGCAGTTCCTCGTCGGACGTCATGATAGCGCGAGCGGCATCACACCCGACCTGGATTTGACGCCCTACGGGGCGCTGGAAAAAGGTGTCTCACGCGTACACGCGGCCCTGCGACGTGGAGAAGACGTTCTGTCGGTTGTTGACCTTGACAGCGCAAATGGTACCTATTTGAACGGCCAACGGCTTGCCGCGAACCAACCGCGCCTGCTGCGTGATGGTGACGAGATCCGCCTGGGCAAGTTGGTGCTTCACATTTATTTCAAATAAACGGGCGGTTTTGCCACGCCCGCACACAGTGCTGACTACAGAACGAGGGAAATAGATGGTATACCGAATTCAGGTTCATATCTCAGACGAAGAACCGATCTGCATGGACGTTGATGACCTGCCAAAGCCGACCGATCTCTTTGTGATGGGGACGAACCCCGCGCGGCCTGACGGCAACCCCGTGCACTACGTCCTGCACGAAGTGGACCAGTTGATCATTCCCAACCACCGCATCAACTTCATTCAGGTGTTACCCGGCGGGGCAGATGAAGAACCCGAGACCTTTGTGATCGACTAAACATGCAAGCGCAGCAACCGGAGCGAAATTACGCAGGGGCGCGCGTCCTCGTCGTGGACGATGAGGCACGCATGATCGATTTTATCCGGATGAACCTGGAGCTTGAAGGCTTTCAAGTGCTTGAAGCGCGGAATGGGCTTGAAGCCCTGGACATGGTGCGCAAGCACATTCCTGACCTGATCATCCTGGATATCATGATGCCGCAGCTCGACGGGTTCGAGGCGCTGCGCATGCTGCGCGAGTTCTCCAACGTGCCGGTCATCATGTTGACGGCCAAGGGCGAGGAGGACGACAAGGTTCGCGGGCTGGAACTGGGTGCGGACGATTACGTGACCAAGCCGTTCGGGGCGCGCGAACTGATGAGCCGCGTGAAGGCCGTGCTGCGGCGCGTCCAGAGCGTGGTCGAGCCTGAGGAGGCCGTCCTTAAGATCGATGACCGGCTAAGTGTGGACTTCAACCGGCGTGAGGTGATCGTCGCCGGGGAGCATATCAAACTGCGCCCGACGGAGTATCGACTGCTCTACCACCTGATCGAGAATGCCGGCTGGACGGTGCCGCACGAACAGCTCCTGGCCAAGGTGTGGGGATACGAGTACCACGACGAGACGCACTACGTCCGCCTGTATATTAACTACCTGCGTGAGAAGATCGAGGAAGATCCGTCCGATCCCAAGTACATCCTGACCGAACGTGGGCTTGGATACCGCTTTGTGGACTTCCGGGATAAAGACTGAACACCACGGCGTCTTGTCGTCTGCACACGAAGAAGAGCGCGAGAGGGGCACTACCCGGCCCCTCTCGCTTGTCTTCAGGTGGACACATCGCGAGGGAGTGTCCGACAGCCACATCAAACACACCGGCAGGGGGCGGGAGACATCCTGCCCCTTTGTGCTATACCTGCCTGCGCTGAGGTGAAGCCACCGGGTTGACAACTCATCCCGGACACACTACCGTTAGTACAGATTCCTGGTACGAAACGGGGGGGACGAGTGGCTTCCGTCGGGCGAGTTGAGCGCCTGCTCCGGCGAAAAAACGTGCGCGGCCTGTGCCGCCTGTTGCGCCATCGCGACGTGCTGGTGCGCCGACGCGCCGCCCAGGCCCTCGGCGAGCTGGCCGATCCGGCGGGTATCGCCTGCCTGGAGCGGGTTCTCCGCGTTGGCAGCGATCAGTACGTCATCCGCCACGCCATCGACTCGCTGCGTGCCATCGGCAGCCCCGCCGCCATTGACGCTCTGACGGCAACCGCGTTCCGCTCAGGTCAGCAGATCCCCCGCCTGGCCGCCCATGCCCTGGCCGAGATGTCCGATCCGCAGGCCGTCGCCGCTCTCCGGCTCAAAGACATTCTCTTCCGCAACGACTGGGACGCCCTCGCCGCCGTCGGTGAGGAGGCCCGCCGTCCCCTGTCCGTTATTCTCCAGAGCGAGCAGTACACCGCCTGGCCTTCGGGCAAACGCAAGCAGGTGCTCGCCATCGCCACCCGGCTGGGTGTCAGATCCACCCGGCACAGCCGCGAAATGCTCAACATGGGCCTTTTCGTGAGCGGCATACACACCATCGGCGACCTGCTCCGGGGGCTGCGCCACCGTAGCCCCGACGTGCGTGTTGCCGCTGCCGAGAAGCTGGCGCTCACCGGACAGGATTGGGTAAACGGCCCACTTTACCGGCGCTTCCGCCGCGAGGCGCGCTCCGGCGGTGAGCGCAGCGCCGCCATCGCCATCGCCCGCGCCCTCGCCCGTCTCGGCGACGACCGTGCCATTGCCTACTACCGGCACCGCCTGTACCACGCCGACGGCGCACAGGCCGCCGAGGCCGCCCGCACCCTGGCCGGTATCGGCACGCCGCAGGCCGCCGAGACGTTGTTTTGGTTCGTTGCCTCACCGCCCCCACCGCCCGCCTATCGCAACGTCCCCATGACGCTCGCCGCGCTGGAGAGCATTGGCCCGCCCGCCGTCGACGCCCTGCGCCCGGTCATAGCACACGAAGACCCCAAGGCCCGGCGGCTGATGATCGAGGTGATCCTGCGCTGCGGCCACCCCGACGCCGCCTCCCTGCTGGGACAGTTGGCCCGCGACGATGACCCTGAGGTGCAGCACACCGCCATTGATGCGCTGGCCGACCTGAACACCCCCGCCGCCGCCGAAACGCTGCTTGGGATGGCCGACGACATTCCTCGCAGGTGGGTGACCCGCGCGCTGGCAGCCATCACGCATCCCGACGGCCCGGAGTACCTGCGCACCCTCGTCCCCGACATCACCAGCCTGCATGGCACGCTCCTGGGGGATGACCGCCAGCCGATGCCGGGAGCTTACGTTCAGGTGGTGAAGGAGCACTTCCTGGGTGAACAGACCGGCTGGGGCTGGCAGGCGGTCAGCGCGCGCGCCAAGACCGACGAGGCGGGCGCTTTTGCGCTTGTCCTGCTCACCACCGACCGGGACGCCGTGCTGCGCCTCAAGGTGACCGTCCCGCCTCGCCGCAGTGACGAGGACAGCGAGGCCCTCACTGCCGACTTTGCACCTTTCTTCGGTGAGGCCAACCACGTCCGGGCGCAGCTTGATCGCTTCTTCAATCGGCTGGTGGTCACGGTCAGGTCTGGCGGCTAACCGCCAACCGCCAACGGCTGCCCGCCCGACGCCCAAAGAGCACCTCCGCCCACGCAGTCCCCCCCTCGCCCAGCGCTCGAAGAGCGCGTCCGGGAGAGGGGTCGCCGACCAGAGGTCGGCGGGGGTGAGGGCCGC
>CAZRXG010000060.1:0-17700 GCA_964603985.1 uncultured Anaerolineae bacterium
CCCTCCCCCACATTCCGCGCCTGACGGCGCTGGGGGGAGGGGAGAAGCCAGACGAGCCACATTTCCATCATGGCCGGATTAAATACTCAAGGTACATCAGCGGGCTTTGTGGCGAGACGGTCTACCGTCTCGCCCGTAGCCCGGCGCTTCGAGTGCCGAGGGAAAGAAACCGTTTGCTGACAAGTCATTCGTGCACCCACCAAGCGGACGCTGTTTCCGCTTCCTATCCGAAAGGGGGTACACTATGCTCATCGTTCACGTGTTTGTTCACGTGAAGCCCGGGCAGATCGAGGCATTCAGGGAGGCGACGCTGGAGAACGCACGCAGCAGCCTCCAGGAGCCGGGTGTGGCGCGCTTCGACGTGCTCCAGCAGGACGACGACCCGGAGCGCTTCGTGCTGGTAGAGGTCTACCGCGATGAACAGGCACCGGCGGCCCACAAAGGGACCGACCATTACCAGAAGTGGCGTGATACGGTGGCCGACATGATGGCCGAGCCGCGTCACAGCGTCAAATACACCAACGTCTTTCCCGACGATCCCGGCTGGGAGCAGCCTGTGTAAACCGGGGTCCTTTTCGGATCAACATGGAGGAGAAGAAGATGAAGCGGATCTATCCGGTCCTATCAGTCGTGCTGGCGCTATTGCTGGCTTCAATCGCCTGTAACCTGCCGGGCGGCGGGCAGCAGGCTACCACAGAACCCGTCCCGGTCGACGTTGCGACTCTAGAAGCGCCTGCTGTCGAGCCGCCCACCCCGCAGCCGCCAACCGAAGCCCTCCCCGATCCGGCGTTTGGCTTCAAGCAGAGTCTGGTTCTCGCGCTGGACACGCCGCGTGACTATGAGCATCTGGCGAGCTTGATGGGAGACTCGTTCGAGATCCTGATCTGGTACGGCAACGGTGAGCAGATGTCACCTGCCGAGGCTGCCGATGCGCTGAAAAACGCGTTCCTGCCCCCCGGCAACACCGTCAGCTTTGAAGAAGAAGCAGACATCGCGTCCGTGATGGGCTTCGACCCGTACGAATTCTACGACAGCTCGATCGCCGCCGATTTCATGTTCACACGCGGCTGGGGCGCGGATGGCACCGACGAAGCGTTGCTCGTCATCGGGCAGAAGCCGGACGGCGACTACTGCTGGATCGGCATCCTGCTGGCACCGGGAGGCTTCACGCCGATGGGGCCGGGCGTCATCGCCCTGGGGACGTTCAGAGAGCAGTTGATCCAGGCGTGGGTGCCCGAAACGCGCGACCTGGCCTACCTGGAAAGCGTCATGGTCGACCCCTTCCCGGTCGCGGATGTGTTTGCCATTTACTACGATGCCCCGCTGCCCCCGGCGGACGCGCTCGCCCGGATGCAGGCTGACGGCTTCCTGGCCAATACCCCTCCGTCCATCATCACCAACGATCTGGACGTCATCGACGAGCAGGTGAACTACGACTTTAAGCCGCTGCCCCCGGACGCCGTCGACTACGTCTGGGTGGGGCAGTCCGACGACGGGCAGTACAACGTCATCCTGGTCATCGGCCAGGACGCGGATGGGAATTACACCTTTGCTGCGGTCAGGGTCATCCCGGTCGGCTTCATGACGCCGGTCGACTTCGCCAGAGAGCAGATCCTCCAGGCCTGGATGCCCGACACGCGCGACCTAGCAATGCTGGAGAGCCTGATGATCGACCCGTTCTACATCGCGGGGCCGATGGCCTTCATTCATGGGCCGATGACGCCCGCCGAGGCCATCGCTCAGATGCAGGCCGATACCGTGCTCGCCGCCAACATCGATCCGGCGGTCATCGAGACCGACCCGGAAATCATCTTGCAGGGGACGAACTATGACGTGCGGGGTGCCATCCCGGATGTGATAGAGTACGTCTGGGTGGGGCAGAGCGACGACGGGCAGTACAACGTCATCCTGGTCATCAAAGCTGACGAGGATGGGCTGCTCAAGCTGGCCCACGTGATCATGATCCCGGTTGGCTTCCAGCCGCCGGAAGGGTAGAGGGTTAACGTCCGGCTCCCCGATTTGAGTGGGGGCACACGCTCATCGTGGCGGCCCCTGGCGGATGCGCTCGCGCGTTGCGACCGGCCAGGGGCCTGGCCCCCACTCCCGGCCAAACCGCAGCAGGTGGGAGGTTTCAGTCCGCAGATGACGCGGATTACACAGATTTACTATCACCTGCGATGTGGCTGGGCGTGCGCAGAAGCGTCCAACTGCGGAATTCCTAAACACATGAAAAAACTGCTCAGATACCTGTCTATCATCCTTGTTGTGGTTGGTATATTGTTCCTCGGCTTCAAAAAGAATATCCACTTAGACCATATGCAGGTGCATGAAACGGAACACTTCACCGTTTATTATGAAGCGTTGGAACGGGAAACCATCAGCGATATTGATGAGAAACTTGAGGCAAATTGCCCAGCCATCCGGGATTTCTTCGGCCTGGGCCAGGATCAAAAAGGCAGGATTGTCGTATACGCAAGCGTAGGAAGATTCCAGCGGGCGTACCTGGGCCTCTTTCTTTCTCTGCTGTACGGTGATTGGGCCGCCGGAGCGGCTTACCGGGATTTAGTGCTCATCACATCCCCTGAGAATCCCGGCAGACAGCATACTTATGAGGACATTCTGGACATAGTCGTGCACGAATACGTGCATACGCTTGTTTACCAGCAAAACGAGATGCCGGATATCTGGCTTGACGAAGGGTTGGCTACTTTTCTGGCGGGGCAGAAAAGCGAACTGCCGCCCACGATTCCCGCATTTGAAGCCATGCAAAAGAAAGGTATGGCCGCCTTCCTGGAAAATGATGGGTACGCCTTCAGCTACGTATACGTGGAGTATCTGGTCGGGGAGTATGGGAATGAGAGGGTTGTCAGCCTGGTCAGAACCAACGATTATGAAGAAACCTTTGGCAAAACTGCTTTGAACGTTTACAACGAGTGGGTGTTATACCTGGAGGCGGAATATTACCGGTAGACCGCACCGGGGGATGTTTCAGTCCGCGGATTACGCGGATTGCACAGATTTACTATACTTTTCACCTGCGGTGTGGCCGGAAGTGCGCAGAAGCGCGCAGAAGCGTTCACCCCCTCATCATCCAGAAATCAACGTGCGACTGGTGAAGTGCTTGAATATTTGAAAAATAGCCAGGGCAAGATCTGATTGTTGTAAACCTGAATGCTCCGCACTGTTCCTGTAAGCGTGGATTTGCTCGATAAGCTGATTGAATTCCTTACGCAAATCCGGCGGAAGCTCCCTTTCTTGCAGCGAAACAATTTCCACTATTGCTGCATCCAGACGATCTTGAAGTGAGCTATCTGTGCATGCCAGGATGTACATGGCTTTGTCCAGCTTCTCAAAAACATCCCTCAAGGACATGGTTGTTACTCCCTCTGACTGACACAGAATCCGGTCGGGTGATGTTATGAACGCTGTGGCGGCCCCTGGCGGACGCGCTCGCGCATTGCGTCCATCGGCCAGGGATCCGGCCCCCACTCCCAGCCGAACCGCATCGGGGTGAGGTTCTCCTGCCACCACGTCGCGCCCGCCTCGACATACGGCCCAACGATGGCAGCCGCTGCCTCCGGGTCATCGCCGGGCGTGTCGCCCGCCACCGACACGTCGAAGGGGGCGTCGCTCTGGCGGTGCTGCCCGACGTAGGCGACGATCCCCTTGATCTCCTCCGGCGAGAGTGTGATCTCCAGGTCGGAGTCGCGCGGCATCGGGACCACACCGTCCCAGCGTGCTGCCCGCCGGAAGGGGGCTTTGTTGGGCCACATGCCTGCCACCCAGATTGGGATGCGCGGCTGCTGCACCGGCGTCGGCAGGAACAGCGCTTCCTTCGCGGTGTAGTGCTCGCCGCTGTGGCTGAACGGCTGGCCGCCCCACAGCCCGGTCAGCACCTCCAGCCCCTCGTCGAGCATCGCCGCCCGCGTCCTGAAGTCGGCGGCCTCGCCCAGGTTGGCGAACTCCACATCGTGCAGGCCCAGCCCCACGCCGACGATCAGCCGCCCGCCTGAAAGCCTATCCAGCGAAGTCGTCTCGCGGGCGAACTTCGACGGGCGGCGGCGCGGTAGCGGCGTGACCAGCGCCCCGAAGCGGATGCGCCCGGTGTTCAGTGCGATGGCCGCCAGTGCCACCGTTGTGTCGGCGACCGGGTCGGGCCAGCCGAGCGCCACGTGATCCCAGATGAAGAACCCGTCCCAGCCTGCCTCCTCGGCGAGGCGTGCCAGGTCGGCCAGCGTGCGGACATCGCCGCACCCGCCGAACATGCACGTGTTGATGGCGTACTTCATCGGCCCTCCCGGTGATGGCGCTGGCGTCCCGTTCGCCGTCAAACGTCAGCTCACAAGCGCCTCCAGAATACTCAGGGCTGCTCCCAGCACAATATCATCCCGGTCGTATTCTGGATCAAACGATGCCAGGGCGCAGGCTTCCAGCGTGAAGAGATCTTTCGCCAGCTTGATGGTCGCAATCACGTCCTCGACCGGCAGGCCGCCCGGCGCGCCCAGCCAGTTAGCTTTCGCGCGGCCTGTTTCGAGGACATCCACGTCGACGTGAATGTAGACTCGCCTGACTCGCCCGGCAAGCTCGTTCAAAGCGGCCTCAATCGCCTGGGGCATTCCGGGCAGCCCCACGTCCGTAATCGACACCAGTTGAACGTCCGATTCGCGAAGCAGGGCCTCTTCGGCGGCGTCCAGGAAACGTGCTCCGATATGAACCACGTGAGCGTCTAGGACGGGCACAAATCCCGGCAGCGTTTGCATCAGTGACGCCCACCCCCGGCCGGTCGCCATTGCCAGCCCCATCCCGTCGAAAAAACCGCTGACGGTTGTATCCGGCGTGTTGAAGTCGCCGTGTGAGTCGAACCAGATGATGCCCAGATCAGCCGGGCCGATCCCGGCTATGGTTCCCGTGCAGCTGTTGCAGTTCCCGGCCAGCACAACCGGCAGGTGTTCGCTTTGAAGCGCCGAGCGGACTGCGTCGGCCAGGAGCCGGTACAGGTCAAATGAGCGCCCGATCTCGGTCGTCAATGGCCGGTCGGGAGCGGTGATTCGCCGGACTGTCGCCCGGTGGCCCTTCTCGCGAAGTGCCCGGTCGGCACCTCGCTCAATCAGGTATCCGGGGCCTCGACCGCTGGATACATTCTCGTGCCCAAGAAAGTACGGCACCTGTATAAGTTGAACGTCCATCGTCACTAACCTTCTGCCGGGACAAAAGTGTAGAAAAATTTGTGTAATCCGCGTAATTTGTGGATTGAACTACGCTCCCTGGAACTCCCGCAGGTACTTCGCCCGGTTGTCGTTGCGGGCGATCTTGCCGCTCGACGTTTTGATCAGCCAGCGCCCATCGACCAGCCGCACGTCGCGCAGCGTGACCTCGGTCTGTTCGACCACCCGGCGGCGCAGCTCGCGCTCGATGGTGTGGATCTCGTCGGGCGCGGTCGTGTTCTCCAGCTCGCACACCATCACAATCGACTCGGTGCCCAGCCGCTCGTCCATCACACCGAACGCGACCGCGCGCCCCGGATGGATGCCCGGCACGGTGTTGGCGATGGCCTCCAGATCCTGGGGGTAGACGTTCTTGCCGCCGACGATGATCAGATCCTTCTTGCGCCCTGATACGTACAGCCGCCCCTCGGCGATGTAGCCCATGTCGCCGCTGTAGTACCAGCCGTCGCGGATCGCCTCGGCGGTCACGTCGGGGCGGGCGTGGTATTCGCTCAGCATCGAGCTGCTGCGGATGATGATCTCGCCCACCCGCCGGTCGGGCAGCCGCGCCCCGGTCTCGTCCACCACCGCCACCTCGCACCCCTGGATCGGATAGCCGCAGCTAACCACCGCCGCCGACCCTGGCGCGTCGGGTGGGGCCGGGAGCGCGTGCCGCTCCTCTTGCAGAGCGCGCACACTCACCCAGTCGACGTGGGCGGGCTGCCCGACCGGCGTCTGCGTCACCGCGAAGGTGTTCTCGGCCATCGCGTAGGACACTGCCAGCGCCGCTTCGCGGAAGCCGTGGGGCGCGAACCGCTCCAGGAACATCCGGTGACTGTCCAGGCGCACCGGCTCCGAGCAGTTGATCGCCGCCCGCCAGTGGCTCAGGTCGATCCCCTCCAGGTCGCGCTTACGCACGGCGCGCACACAGTGGTTATAGGCGAAGTTCGGCAGCCAGCACAGTGTGCCCCGGTAGGCGTCGATGGCCTGGAACAGAATCCGGGGGGCGCGCACCCAGTGAAAGGGTGACATCAGCACCAGCGTGTTCCCGGCCACAATGGGCATCACGAACCCGGCGATCAGCCCCATGTCGTGGTACAGCGGCAGCCAGCTCACGACCACGTCCTGGGGGGTCAGCTTGATGGCCTCGCCGTATGCCTCGACCTGGTTGAGCACCGCGCGGTGCGAGAGTGCCACCCCTTTTTGCAGGCCGGTCGTCCCGCTGCTGTGCTGCAAGAATGCGATCTTCTCCCCGGAGGGCTGCGCCCACAGCGGCGTGAAGTCGGCGGTGCTCTCGATGCCGGGCACGTCGTCGGTGCTCAGCACCCGGCAGCCCACGTCGGCCAGCAGCGCGCTCAGGTCGGCCTTGAAGTCGGGGAAGGTGATCGCCGCCCGCACCCCGGAGTGCGCGACCAGCGTCCGCACGCGCTCCAGGTAAAGTGCCGGGTCGAGCTTCTCCGTCAGGAAGGGGAAGATCGACGGGATCGCGCCCAGGTACAGCGCCCCCCAGAAGGCCGACAGCAGGGGTCGTGAGTGGTGCAGCACCAGCACGACCAGATCGTCCGGCCCGATGCCGGTCGCTTGCAGCGCCTGCGCGAAGGCTGCCGCTTCGGCGTGGAAGCGGGCCGCCGTCACGTGCTCGTGGGGGCCGTCCTCAGGCCAGAAGACCAGCGTCAGGTGGTCGGGTGTCCGGTGGGCGCGCTCGACGACCGGATCGATCAGCGTCTGGTATGCCATGCGCGCCCGCAGCTACCCGGCGACGACGCGCGCGGCCATCTGCGCCAGCGTGTCCATGTTTTCGACCGTCAGGTCGGTGTCGGGGATGTAGACACCGAAGGCATCTTCCACGAAGACGCCGATCTGCGCCAGTGAAAAGGAATCAATCAGCCCGCCGGTGATCAGCGGCTCGTCGTCCGCCAGGGGGTAGTCGGGGTTGTTGAGCAGCTCGCTCAGGATGAAGATACGCAGCCGATCCTTTATCTCGCTTTCGTCCATGCCTCCAACTGACCTCTCTACGTGCTAGAACCCTTGATAGACAAATGGCGGCGTCTGAAGCTCCGCCCGCAGCACCAGGAAGATAGCCAGTGCGGCGACGGCCAGCGCGGTCGCCTGGGCCAGACGCGGCCAGTGCAGGAAGACCAGCTCGCCCCGCCGGTATTGGGCCCAGTCGAGCAGCAGCGCCGGTACGACCAGGATGATAACCCGGATGTCCGGGCCTATCCAGCCGCCGCCCCAGTCGAACAGCCCGCGCCACAGGGAGAGCGCCTGGGGCAGCGTCGAGGCGCGGAACGGCACCCACGCCAGCGTCGCCAGCACGAACACGCTCAGCATCATGGTCGCCTGCCGCCAGTGGGGTCGCTGCTGTGGCGGCACCACCGGACGCCACAGTGTCGGGATGCGCTCGATGACCTGGTAGAGTCCGTGCAGCCCGCCCCACAGCAGCATCGGCCAAGCTGCGTTGTGCCACAGGCCGCACAGCAGCATGGTCGTCATCGGCGGGACGACCAGGTTGACCGCGCTGCGGCGGCTGGGGTTGCGGCGCAGCAGTGCCCGGCTGAGGGGGAAGAAAATGTAGTCCCGCAGCCAGTGTGACAGCGTGATGTGCCAGCGGGTCCAGAACTCGGTGAAGTTGCGGGCGAAGTACGGCTGTTGGAAGTTGGGCGACAGTTCGATCCCGAACAGCCCGCTGATCCCGCGCACCAGGCTGGTGTAACCGGCGAAGTCGTTGTACAGAGAGAAAGCATACGCGATCAGCCAGGTGATCAGCACCGGTGCGCCGAACTCCCCTGGCTCCTCGAACAGCATAGGCGGCGTCATTGCTGCCAGGGGATCGGCGATAGCCAGCTTGCGGAACAGTCCCACCACGATCAGTGTGAAGCTACGTGCCAGTGCCTCGTTGTCCACGATGCGCCGGTCGGCAAGCTTCGGCAGGAAGGTGCGTGCCCGCTCAATCGGGCCGGAGATCAGCTTGGGGAAGTAGGCCACGTACAGCGCGAAATCGACCAGGTCTGAGCTGGCCTCCACCTGCCCCCGGTACACGTCCACCAGGTAGGAGATCAGCCCCAGCACGACGAACGACAGGCCGAGCGGCAGCAGGACATCGGATGCGCTGTGCAGAGGGATGCCCAGGATCGCCAGCGCAGGCCCCGCCCGCGCCAGCACGCCCTTGCGCAGGAAGAACGCCGGGTACTTCATCAGCGCCAGCGCCAGCGCGTTCAGCCCGATCCCCACCCACAGCAGAACCCGCCTGCCGCGCTCGGCGGCCTGGATCTCCCGCCCGACGACGAAGTTCGCCAGCGTCAGGGCCAGCAGCACCAGCGCAAACGTCCATATCCAGCTCATGTAGAAGCCGTAGGATACGAAAAGCAGCCAGTAGTTTTGGAGACGCCTGGGCAGCAGGTAGTAGATCGCCAGAGCGACCGGCACAATGATCAGTAGTTTTTGGAACAGCACGTCGTTCATCGTGTTGCGCCTTCGTCGCTTCAGGACGTGGGGTCGGGGATCGTGCCCGCCTGCACCGCTTCCCCGACGCGCGCGCCCAGCCACTCGCTGAATGCCTCGGCTCCCTCCTGGTTGAGGTGGCCGTAATCCCCCCACCCGTCGTCGGGGATCAGGTCAGGCGGCGGCGCTCGCCAGAAGGGGACGCCCGCCGCTTCCGCGTGGCTGCCAACCGCCTCGACAAACCTGGCGTAATCCTGCCTTCCACCGTCGAAGAAGGTCATGTAGGTAGCGGGCAGCGGGGCCTCGACCAGCAAAACCGGTGTCCCCTGCTCTCGCAGGCCCACCATGCGCTTCAGCCCTTCGAGGTCCTCCGGCGAGACCCGGTAATCGACCAGTGAGCGCCTGATCAGCGGGAAGTCCTCCAGGTCGGGAGGGATGGAAACGTCTATCGCACCCGGCTCAGGGTAGAATCCGTAGCGTGACATGCCGCTCTCGAACTCGACCCGTCGCGCTACCAGGTTGGGGTAGTTCGGCAGCGTCCAGATATTGTAGGTCAGATAGTAGCGGTAGGCGACCGAGTGCTCGACCAGCCACCCCTCGAGCGAGAACACACCCAGCCGGTAGTCAACCCAGGGCGTCACGACCACCGGCACCGCCACCCGCTCGCTGTAATCGCGCGCGCTGGTCGGGTAGATCAGCAGCCGGGGGTGGTAATCCCGCGCCAGCAGGTCGGCCCAGGTGCCCACCTCCGAAGCCGTCATGCCCAGCAGCGCGAAGTTGAAGCAGCGGATGCGCTCGCCGGTCTGCGCTTCGTACGCCGCACTGAAGACTTCCGGGTCGATCCCCCACTCGGCCATCGAACTGCCCAGGAAGATACAGTCAACCCTGCCTTCCTCCTCGACCAGCCTGTCCAGCGCAGCCAGCTTGGCTCCCAGGCGGGCGTGGTCGCCGCCCACGCCGGGCGCGAGCAAGCGCGAGCGGACGAACCCGGTGCGGGCCAGCCCCTCGCAGATCCCCACCAGCAGGATCAGCACCAGCGCGGCCAGGCCGAGCGTCTGTCCGACCGGCCACGCGAGGCGCAGGGTGCCCCCTTTAACGATGCGAATGGGTTTCTGTCGCTGGCGCACGGGTCACAACCTTGTGTGAGTGCCACTAACCGGAATCTGAGGCCGTCATCGTGTGGGGATCAACGGCCATCCCAATAGTATTCGATCTCGCCAATGCCCAGAGGTGTCCACTCGCGCCAGGCCGCAGTTTGAATATCAATGGTCGCCGTCTCGCCTGTTTTTTCGGATTCGAACGTAATGATGGGCGGTTCGGCTGCGTCTGCCGACAGCACGTTGACCTTGTGCTCCTCATTGCCGGGAAAGACATCCCAGGATGACGTGTCTGCTCCTGAACGTTTTAGCGTATACTGTCCCTCCTCGACGCTTATATCGATTGCGTACGAGGGGACTTCTTCCAGCGTCCGGAGCAAAATCTGGTCGCGGGTGTAGAAGCCGTCTGGCAGAACACCCGCCACAGGCTTGAAGAGTGCCGCGTAGCGGCCTGTCGGCTCGTAACGGGTTATGGCATCGAGGTGCCCTTGAGCCAGTATCACCCAGGCCAAAATCGCCGGGCAGGCAGCGATCGCCTTCCATTTAAGGTATCGATCCCGGCGCAGGTTAATCAGGCCCCAACCAGCCAGAGGCAGTGACAGGATCAGAGTAGGCAGGCCAATGCGTGTCGAGGATATTGTGATCAAAGGAGGGGCGATAGTCGCCAGGATCAAGGTCAACAGCACAAAGCGATATTTGCAATCCTCGCCGGGGCTGATGGCTCCCCATACCGTTAACAGCAGCAGGAAAAGGTGCGAGACAAGCACCCCCAGCCAGACGACGGCCACGATGATCGGGGACACAGGTGGGTAGATCACGTAAAAGATGTGGCGCATCACAAATGTATCGGGCGCGAGCAGAATACGCAGTCTGATCATACTCCGCTTCAGCGCCAGACCGGGGTCCCTTTTGATTTCCTGGAAAGCTAATTCTTTCGCCGCCCGGTTCTCGCTCACGCCGTGTTCTTCGGCATACTCTTTTATGCTGGCGGATATTTTGCCACTTTTTAGATTCCCCACATCTTCCGGGATCCAGGGATTGTTGCCCGCGTAAAAGTTGTGGCTGTCTGTGGTTGCAATAGGCACGAACCGCTGCTCGACCATCGACACCGGCACCACCCAGGGAGATAACACCAGCACCCATGCGCCGATGATGACGGCGGGCAGAATGAGCCTCGGCCATCCTTTCTTCAAGAGGAACACCCAGCCGGGCACGGCAACAAGCAGAGGAAGGATGGTCGCACGAGCCAGCCCCGCCAGCCCAAGCGCGGCTCCACTCAACACAGCATAGCGGACGGCAGGCCGGTTATCCTCGGCTTCCAGAAGCAAAATCGAGAAATAGACGCCTGACAGCATCAGGAGGAAGTACACCGACTCCGACCAGAGGTAGTGCGAAAACGCGACGAAGCTGGGATAGAAAATGTGGATCAGCGAGGCAGCCAGCGCCGTGCGCCGGGTCGACATCTTGAGTGTCAGCAGGTAGACGACGATGGTCGTCATCGTCGATGCGATGACGGGCACCAGACGGGCGGTCGCCGGGTTCGTGCCAAATACGAACATCCATAAGGCAAGCAGTATCGAGTTCAGAGGGGGCCACCAATGGCTTCCCTCCACGATTATCAGCTGCCATAAATCATTGAAAGTCTGATCCCCTCGAGCGATACCATCCAGGATGGCCTCGATTTGAGTCCCCCAGGAATAGTAAGTCAGCTCATCGAAGTGAGGTTCAATCTGGCTCCCGGCAGCCAGCAGCCAGCAGCCGATACGCACGGCTAAAGAGAGCAGGAACAATAGGGCGAGCGTCTTGCCTGTCTGGGTCTTGAAGTAGTCCCGGATGTTGTTCAATACCATCATGGATACGCAGTTTGCCAAAGCCACGCCGGGGGTCCGGGGACGGGGTCACGACGCGGATGGGTTCACCTCTCCTTAATGGGCTTTCAAAGGGATATCGTCCCCCGAATACCTCTTGGTGAAGCGGTGGGTTTCCGCCGGGCGTGATTTTAGCAGAAGATCGCGATAAGGCAACCGGCGGTTGTGGTGGGCGTCCGGCCCTGTGACCCAACGAAACTCGCTCTCGCCGGTCGTCGTATAGTGTTTTGAAGACATATAACGTTTACAGGAGTGAGTTTAATGGCAGATGGTTGTCGGATTATTGCATCGCTGGTTATCCCGCCGCTGGGCGTGTTCTTGCAGGTCGGGCTGCGCCCGGCCTTCTGGCTGAACATCCTGCTGACGCTGGCGGGCTACCTGCCGGGGTTGATCCACGCGATCTACATCATCGGCAGGGTGCGGTAGCACATCGCGGAGCCAACGCGCGGGGGTGGTTCACAACCGCCCCCGTTTCGTTTTATCGCCCCGCGTAAACCGGTTACAATACCCGGCGGCCATCCGTGCGCGATCATGTGATCCACGAGAGGGAGCAGCTTCATGAAGATCCTGGCGATGGAAAAGGAAATGCCCGGCGTTCAGGGGGAGGACTTCAGGCCGCACCTGAAGGCCGAGGCGGAGCGGGTGTGGGAGCTTTACCAGGCGGGCGTGCTGCGCGAGCTTTACTTCCGCGCCGACTGGCCCGGCGCGGTGCTGGTGCTCGAATGTGCGGGCGTCGAGGAGGCCAACGAGGTGCTCGGCTCGCTGCCGCTGGTCAGGGAGGGGCTGATCGCGTTTGACGTGATCCCGCTGGTGCCTTACCCCGGCTTCTCCAGGCTGTTCGCCGAGGAGGTGTAAGGCGCGATGGATTGGGTTAACAGAACGGCGGTCGTCGTCAAGCCCGGGGAGCCTTTCCTGGAGTGGGTTCGTAGTTACCCGGTGTACGAGACGGCGCAGGAGTTCAGGCGCGATTACAGCACGGTCATCCTGATCCCGGTGCTGGCCCCGCACGCCGTCGATGCGTACCTGCAAACGATCTACGCGCGCGTCTTCGAGATGGAGCTGGGAACCTGGCATGACGAGAAGCATTGGCCGCAGAACCGCGACTACAGGCTGTTCAGGGAGTGGTTCGACGTGGAGATCCACCCGATGGTGCTCGATGCGTCAGAAGAGGGGATAGAGAAAGAGCCGTACTGAGGATGCGGAGAGTCGCAGGCTACGATGCGCTCTCCCGGTTTTCCGGCTTCGACAGGTTCTCGTGCGCCCAGGTCTGCCCGCGCCGGTACGCCTCCAATGGGACATCGTACCAGCGCGCCAGCCCCCCGGCGTCGTCGGACCTGACGCGATCCAGGCGGGCGTCGTCGAGGTCGCCGCGCAGATTGTAGCGCCCGTCGTAGGGGCTGCCGTCGGGCAGCGTCGCCCGCCGCAGGATGTAGGCCCCGGAAAGCTGGCAGTCGGTCACGCCGCGCGCATCGCGCAGGTTGGCCCACAGCAGATTAGCACCCGTCAGGCTGACACCGCTCAGGTCGGCGCCGCCCAGGTCGGTCCAGTGCAGGGCCGCCCCGCGCAGGTTGGCCCCCTTGAGGCGGGCACGTTTGAGGTCGGCGCCGCCCAGGTTGACCCCCTGCAGATCGACGCCGCACAGGTCGACGCCGTGCAGTGAGCCGTCCTTCAGCCAGCCGCGCGCGCGCAACTCCTCGAGGGCCAGCAGGCGGGCATGGCGGTGTGGGCTGCGTAGCTGCTCGACCAGCCTGGTGACAGCCTCGCGCTTCTCGCGGCGCTGGCGCTGGACATCGACGGCGAGCAGCAGCCCGGCCACCAGCAGCGCGCCCAGCCCGCCGATCAGGAACCCGGCGACGCTCAGCCGGTCGTAGATGGCGCGGCCCACCAGGGCGAGGAACGGGATCAGCAGGCCGACGCTGCCCAGGTACAGCGCCGCCCGCCGGACGGGGACACGGGTTTGCGGGTCGTGCATGCTCACCTCTCGTTGCCACAATTGCGGGTCAATAGTACCACATGTCGGGCTGCGGACAAACCGGTTTTGTGAGATGCTTCACAAGTGGGGGATTCAGGGCGCAGATGGCGCAGATTACGTTGCCCACCCCCTCCCATCTGCGCCCACCCCCTCCGCCCTTCGGGCACCTCCCCCGTAGCAACAGGGGAGGGCAAGGCGAGCGGTGGCGGCGGGCGTGTTGTCGTGCGGACCTACCACACGCGACTTCCCTCCCGCCTTCTTCGGGCCATGCGCGGCTGCGATGTGCACGTCCCCCGCTCGTCGTTCATAGAACCTTTTTCTGCTCCGCCGTGCCCACCCCCTCCCATCTGCGCGTGGCGCAGATTCGCCCTCCCCCGTAGCAACAGGGGAGGGCAAGGCGGGCGGCGGCGGGGCGCTTGACGCCTGACAGGGGCGGGTGTTTAATAAGGTTGGTAGTCTTCACCGAAAGCTGGGAGAGCGGAGCATGCCCGACCAGGCGGAGCGCAACGAGAAACCCGACAAAACACACGTCGAGGGCGATTTTGTCGCGGGCGACGAGGTCATACACGGCGATAAGACACGCGACAAGTACGTGATCAACCTGCCATCCGTCGAGCCGCCGGTGCGCATCAACACCATCCCGCGCCCGACGACCGGCGACGAGTACGTCGAGCGCACGCTGGAGGCCGCCGTCGAGAAGGCGCTGCGCAATCACAAGCAGGTGGGCGTCACCGGCGAGGCGGGGCTGGCGGGCATGGGCGGCGTGGGCAAGACCGAGATGGCGATCCGCATCGCGCTGAGGCTGGAGCAGGAGTTCGAGGGCGGCGTGCTGTGGGTGCCGTTCAAGGAGCGCGAGCCGTTCGACATCCTGCGCGACGTGGCCGCCGACCTGGACGTGGGCATCGACCCGCAGGCCGACCAATTCGCGCTGGCGGAGCAGGTGAAGAAGAAGCTGGAGGGGTGCGAGCTGCTGCTGGTGTACGACGACATCCGCCCGAAACACCTCGACGACTACGAGGCGCTGTTCAGGCCGCCGCCGACCTGCGCGCTGCTGATCACCACCCGGCTGCGCAGGCTGGGCACGCTGCCGCCGGGCGCGCTGTACCGACTGGACGTATTCACACAGGAAGAGGCGCGCGAGGCGATGCGCCGTATTCTGGGCGACGAGACGTGCGACGCGGAACCGGAAGGACTCGACAGGGTGATCGAACTGTGCTGGCGGCTGGCGCTGGCGGTCGCAGTTGCGGCGTGGCGCATCAAGGAGGAGCGCGACCTGCACGGGGCCGGGAAGCCTATCGCGGGCTACATCAAAATCCTGGAAGGCGAGCGCGGGCGGTTGACCGCACTGAAGGCGGATTTGCCCGGCAGGAAGCTCGACGTGCTGGCCGTGCAGAGCGCCAGTTACACCGACCTGGACGAGGAGATGCAGCGCCGCTACGACGTGCTGGACGTGTTCGCCGGGGACGACTTCCCGTCGTGGGCGGTGGCCGGACTGTGGGGTATGGACGGCGAGGAGGCGGTGAAGAGGGCGCTGGGCGACCTGGTCGAGCGCTCGATGCTGCAGGCGGTGGGCGAGGGCCGCTACAGGCTGCACGACCTGTGGCGCGAGTTCGCGCGCGAGCGGCTGAGCCGGGATGCCGACGCAGAGCAGGCTGCCCGCCGCGCCCACGCCGAAGCCTTCGCTGTCTACGCCTGGCGGTACTGGGACCTGAACGACGTGCCCATCCTGGCGCGCGAGTACGCCGACCTGGCGGCGGCGGTAGAGTGGGCACGGGCGGCGGGCGAGGCCGACCTGCTATTCCGGCTGGCGTGGGCGACGCACGACCTGATGTACTTCAGCGGGCGTTGGAAGGAGGGCCGGGCGTGGCTGGAGGCGGCGCTTGATGCGCTGGGGGAGGGTGCGGACGAGGGAACGAAAAAGCGACACTCCAACCTGAGAAGCGCGCTCGCAGATTTTGCCTACAGGAGTGGGAATTATCCAGAAGCTAGGGAACTAATGCAGGAGTCGTTGGAAATTGATAAGTCACTCGAAGATAGGCGTGGCGTGGCTGTCATGCAGGGCAAGCTGGCCAACCTGGCGATGCGGCGCGGCGACTACGACGAGGCTGAACGGCTGTTCAAAGAGGCCGTCGGCACGATGCAGGAGCTTGGCGAACGGCAGCAGGCGGCTGCCATGCAGGGGGCGCTGGCCGACCTGGCGATGCAGCGCGGCGACTACGACGAGGCCGAGCGGCTGTACCGGGCAGCGTTGGCTGTGCATGAGGAATTAGACGAGACAAGGAACGTAGCCGTCACGCAGGGCGGGCTGGCCGACCTGGCCTACCAGCGCGGCAACTACGACGAAGCCGAGCGGTTGTACCGGGCTGCGATTGACGTACTTGAGAGAGTCGGCGATAAGCGCGAGTTGGCTGTCAAGCAGGCTATGCTGGCCCAGGTCCTCATCGCCACCGGGCGGCGCGAGGAGGGCTGCGCCCTGCTGCACGAGGCTGCGGGGACGCTGCGGGCCATCGGCGCAACACCCGATGCCGATGCGGCGGACGGGTGGATCGCGCTGTTGTGCGAGGGGGGCGAGTCGTAGGCGCTGGCGGGAGCGGGTTGTGCCCGTCGTCGCACTATTCGAGGAGATGACCATGCTTCATGCTGAAACAGATAACGGTATTTTGACATTCGATGGGACGGTCGTCGAGTATTTTGGCAGGAACGGCAGCAACGATCGCTATCACGCCCGGTACATCGCCAAAATTGAGCTGCAAACCGACCGCAAAGGGCGGGCTCAGATCCAGATTCAAATGGAGCTGACCGGCGGGAAGGTGACCTCCTACGTGAAGCCAGAGCACATGGGCCGCGCCGAGGAACTGGTCAGCGCGGTGCAGAACGCGATGGCCTCCTATCGAGCGGGCGGGTAGGGTGATTGAGCGGGGCGCAGAGGCGCGAGCCAGATCAAAAGCCGCCACACCGGGACGGTCACCGGCGTGGCGGTCTGCGTGTCAGGCGCGTGTGTGGCCGCTCACTTGGGCGTGGGGGTGAGGGTGGGCAGCGGCGTGAGCGTGGGCGCGGGCGTCAGCGTGGGGAACTCGTCACGCGGGGGGCCGTCGAGCGGGAAGAAGGTGTAATACACCGGCCCCAGCTCGTTGTGCTCCTTGGGGACGCCGTAAATGTCGTGCGGCCAGTACTGCGAGGGCATGTAGTACAGCATCTTGGTGCTGTCGGGCTGGAAGTAAGCGCGGAGGTAAGTTCCGCACGGCGCATACAGGAGAGCGTGGTCGAGGCCGGTGTTGGGCATCACGTCGATGGTCACCAGGTGGTACTCGACGAACTCCGGGTTATCGATGCGCACCGGGTCGTAGCTCCACATGATGAGCACCGCGCCGTCCTCCGGGGCCAGGTTGGTGGTGAAGATGGGCGCCCAGGCGTAGCAGTCGGGGTCGGGCAGCTCTTTGTTCTTCTCGCGCGGGACGGGTTTATCCTCGCGCCAGGAGTAGTCGGTGGTGCAGTCGTAGAGCACGCGCTCGATGCGGCGGATCTCCTTGTCCTTGTCGTTGGTATCCAGGACGACAATCAGGTACTTGCCGTTCCAGGGCGCGGCGGGGAGGCGGCCCGTCTGCCAGTAGAAGGGACTCTGCTCCTGGGTGATCGACTCCTCGACGTGGGCCAGGAGGTGATCGGCCATGTCGTACACCTCCAGCCGGAAGTAGTCGCGGTTCTCCTCGTCGCCGGTGTCGTCGTGGTTATAGGTCAGCGTGATGGCTGCCTGAAGCGAGAGGCAGTCGCTTTTGGCTTTTTCCAGGTATGCCTGGAGTGCGTAGGTTTCGTCCGGCGGCTGGGCGGCCAGCGAGACGCTGACCAGTGCCAGCGCAGCCAGAAGGATGATCATGCGGCGTCGCATGGGCATCTCCTTATCAAAAGTATCTTTTCCCTGCGCCCCCACTATAACACGCCTTGCGAGGGTTGGCGAGTGGAGTTGGGGGCGAGGATTCGGTTGGTAGGGACGCGGCGGTGCCGTGCCCGCCCCCTCCCGTCTGCGCAAATGAACCTTTACGATTTAATGCAGTAACAACACGGGTGCACTGTCAACCTGGATCGTATGGATTGGGACGCTACCCTCACCCATCTCGGAC
>CAZRXG010000061.1:0-17210 GCA_964603985.1 uncultured Anaerolineae bacterium
GGGGAAGTGTGGGTACGGGTGTGGCTGTGGGGGTGGGTGTGGCTGTGGGGGTGGCCGTGGGGATGGGGGTGAGTGTGGCTGTAGGGGTGGGTGTGAGTGTGGGGATGGGTGTAGGGGTCGATGTCGCGGTTGGTGTAGGAGAGGGAGTGTACGTCGGCCCGAGAAATCTCCCCGGCTTGCAAGCCGTCAACAGCGCGACCATCATCACTGTTGCGCTTAATAGGAAGCATCTCTTAAGCTCTAGTTCTACCCGTCTGTTTCTCATATCTCGTCTCCTAATCCCCCTACGGATCTTTAGTACGCTGGTATATCCTCAATCATGTAATCCACCGCATTAGAGAGTAAATCATCTGGGAGGCTAGACATATGGTCTTGGGTCGGGGGGCAGTACTCAACCGGAATGAGGCAGACAGCAACCCTGGTGGCCAGTTCATCCGTTGGCACCTCCACAATACTGACGGACCATGTCCCATCCGACTCGATGGGTGTTTGGACCTCTGCCGCAGATGGCTTTGGCCACCACTCGCCTGCAACTTCGATGTAAACAGCCACCCGGTAGTTGGATGGGTCTCCGACACACCCCACCCGCCCTTCAAGGATGTCGGAAATTACCGTGATCTGAATTGTGGGGCCTGAGCATTCGACTGGAGGGAGTGTGGACGTGGCAGTCAGGGTGGGTGTGGCAGTCAAGGTGGGCGTGGCAGTCAGGGTGGGCGTGGCAATCAGGGTGGGGGTAGCGGTCGGAGTGGGGGTAGGCTCTGGCTTGCAAAGTCCATATATGAATGGCGCCAGCCCGATGCACGCTGCAACGATTGCAGCTATCGCCCCGATCATCGCCGCGATCATCGCCACCCTGCCCGGGGTGTCAAGACCTTCCAACCACTTTCTGAATCTCCCCAGTAGAGTGGGCTTTTGCTCCGAAGATTCTGTATTTTCATCTTTAGCCGTGTTAGTGTTCGCCATTAGCTCGATTCCCCTCTGGTGAAGCCATTATTCCCCCTATATGCCCTGCGACTCTCCGGGCAACGTTCAGCTAAGGGTGAAAGCCTACACTAACCGAACTGTCACCAATTATAGTCTATATTAGAGAAGCTGTAAAATTGGTATAGACTGAGTGGATACCAAACCCCGACTTACCAGGATCCGCCACCAGCTTCCGGCGCGGCGTCGTGTAGAATCCGGCGGGCGCGGGCGATGTCCTGCCGGATCTGAGCGTAGAGGGCCTCGACGCCGTCAAACTTCAACTCGTCGCGGAGGCGATCCGCAAAGTAGAGGGCGATCTCCCGGCCGTAGATGTCGGTGGAGAAGTCGAGCAGGTGGGCTTCGACGGTCAGGTCGGTCGTCCCGTCGAAGGTGGGGCGCATGCCGATATTGATGACGGCAGACAGACGCCGCCCGGCGAGAGAGGCCCAACCCGCATAAACGCCGCGAGACGGGGCGGCCTGCTCAGGGTGAAGTGAGAGGTTGGCGGTCGGGAAGCCGATGGTGCGCCCCCGCTTCGCGCCCGCCACGACCCGACCGGGCAGACGGTAGGGACGCCCCAGCAGACGGGCGGCCTCGGCGACATCGCCGGCCCGCAGAGCCGCGCGCACCCGACTGCTGCTGACACGCTCGCCGCCAGCGTCCATCAAATCGACGACGCGCAGATCGAACCCTTTGGCGCGGCCCTGCTCACGCAGAAATGCGACATCCCCCTCGCGTCGATAGCCCAGCGCGAAGTCGGGGCCAATCCACAGAGAGGCCATCTTGAGATGCTTGAGGAGACGGTCGACGAACTCGGCGGCGCGGACGAGCCGCACCTCGTCGTCGAAGGGGTGGGTCACGACCAGCTCAACGCCTAACTCGCCCAACAGGCGCGCCCTGTCCTGAGGGAGGGTGAGGTAGAAGCCGGGGCGGAAGCCGCGCAGAATCAGCTCCGGGTGGGGGTGGAAGGTCAGCACGACCGGGACGTGACCGGCGGCCTCCGCATGCTGACAAAGCTGCGCTACCAGATATTGATGGCCGCGGTGAACGCCATCGAAGGCCCCGATGGTGACGACGGAGGGCTTTGAGAGGTCAGCGTCTCGTAGAGAGGTGATGTGTTGCATAACGCTTCATGCACACTCTAGCCGGTCGATGCAGATGGCTCACCGGTGAGAACGGCGGCGAACACCTTTTTGGGATGCCAGACGCCGCGCGCCGGGTCGCCGGACAGGACGGCGACGAAGCGCCCGTCGGGCAGGTAGGCGCGACCTGGCCCGGCGACGACTTCACCGGCAGGGACGGGCCGCCCGTGACGGACGTGCTCGACCCCGTCGCGGTCAAGTACCACGCGGGGCACGCCGTCGAGGGCCAGATCGGGTGGGAGCAGGTAATCGCGCCAGGAACCGTCTTCAAATGCCGACTGCAATGCCTCCCAATCGGCAGCGTCCTCCAGACGGAAATGGCCGCTGGCGGTGCGGGTCAGGGCGGAAAGCATGGCCCCACAGCCGAGCGTGCGGCCCAGGTCGTGAGCCAGGCTGCGGACGTAGGTCCCCGGCGAGCAGGTGACGGCCAGGCGGACGTGCGGCGGCTCGAATGAGAGCATCTGTAAATCGTAAATCGTCACGAGGCGCGGCTTGAGGGTGACCTCTTCGCCAGCGCGCGCCCGCGCGTGGGCCGACTTGCCGCCCACTTTAATCGCCGAATAGACGGGCGGCACCTGCTCGACCGGGCCGCGGAAGGCGTGGAGGGCCGTCTCAACCGCGTCACGGCTCAGATCCGGGGGCAGCGGGCGCTGTTCGACGACCCGGCCCTGGGCGTCGTAGGTGTCGGTCGAGACGCCCAACACGACATCGGCCAGATAGGATTTACGGGACGCGGTCAGGTACTCGGCCAGACGGGTGGCCGGGCCGAGGGCCAACACCAGCACCCCCTCGGCCAGGGGATCGAGCGTGCCCGCGTGGCCGACGCGGCGCTCGCCGGTCCCGCGCCGGACGCCCGCCACGATGTCATGCGAAGTCGGGCCGGAGGGCTTGTTGACGTTCAACAGGCCAAAGACCACGTCGGTCTTACTCCTCCTCGCCGGTGGGTTGGGCCACCTGGGCCTTGAGCAGTCCGACCACGCGCTGCACGACCTCGTCGAGCGGGCCTTCGAGCACGCAGCCGGCGGCCAGAGGATGCCCGCCGCCGCCCAGCGACAGGGCCAGCGACGCGACCTCATAGCCGGGGCGCGCGCGGAAGCTGATCTCGACCCGGTCGCCGGGCTGCTCCTCGAACACGGCGGCGACATTGGCCTCGACTGCGCCGATCAACATACTCGACAGTTTGTTAGACCCGACGCCGACCAGACCCATGCGGCGGCGGCTTTCAAGAGGGATGGCCGTCCACAGCACGCCGTCTTCCAGTTGCAGGGCGCTCAGCCCCAGCCCCCACACGTGGAGCGCGTTGACGGTGCACCGGTTGAGGGCCATCTCGGTGACGTAGGCAAGATCGGCACCCGCCTCAACCAGACGGGCGGCGGCGGTCAGCGTGTCGGCGGTGACGTTGGCGGTGGAAAAGCTGCGGGTATCGCCGACCACCCCGGCCAGCAGGCACGTCGCCACGTCGCGGGTGAGGGGGATCGCCAGGGCATCCAGGAGAGGTAACAACACCTCGGCAGCCGAGGCGCGATCCTCGATCAGGTTGACCGTCCCGTAGTTCACGTTGGTGACGTGGTGGTCGACGTTCAGGACGAGTATCCCGCCCTCCAGGAGAGGCTGGGCCACGCGGCCAAGGCGCTCGGTATCGCTGGAATCCACGCTGATGAGCAGGTCGGGCGTAAAATTGCCCGGAAGGGCACTGCGCACCCGGTCACTGCCGGGCAAAAAGCGCAGCAGACGCGGCACCGGGTCATCGCACAGCAGGGCCACGCGCTTACCGATCGTCTCCAGCGCGAGGCCAAGCCCCAACAGCGAGCCGATGGCATCCTGGTCGGGCGAGATATGGGCAACAATCGCGATGTGCCGCGCCCGTCCGATCAGGGCAACGGCGTCGTCCAGGCTACTCATCGGGGCGATCCGATTCGTCGCCGGGCGGGATGTCGAGCGAATCCAGCAGATCCTCGATCCGCTCGGCGTGCGATAGTGTCTCGTCCCAGTGAAAGCGTAACTCCGGCGTGTGCTGAATGGACATACGACCCCCCAACTCGCGGCGCAGGAACCCCTGAGCCGAGTCCAGGGCGGCCATAACCTCGTCGCGTACATCCTCGCCCCCAAGAGCGTTGACGTAGACGGTGGCGTACATCAACTCGCGGTCGATGGTGACCTCCATCACGGTGACGCCGCTCAGGCGCGGGTCGCTTGCCTCGAACTGGAGCAACTCACTAAGAATCTCGCGTATCTGCTCCGCGACACGCAGTTGTCTCTTGCTCGGCATGGCTACCTGACCTAGCGGATGCGCTCGCGGACGGTGAACTGGATAACATCGCCCTCCTGAAAGTCGGAGAACCCGTCCACATCGACACCGCACTCGAAGCCAGTGCGCACCTCGCGCACGTCTTCCTGAAAGCGTTTCAAGGACGCCACAGCCCCCTGGTGAATAACCTGGTGATCGCGGATGACGCGGGCCCGTGCGTTGCGGCGGGCCTCGCCCTCACGGATGTAGCAACCGGCGACCCGGCCCAGCTTTGATATCCTGAACACCTGCCGAACCTCGGCTGTGCCGATAACAACATCTTCGTAGACCGGCTCCAGCAGACCTTCGAGGGCCTGCTCGATCTCCTCGATCAGCTTGTAGATGATGCGGTAGAGGCGGATCTCAACGCCCTCGCTGTCGGCGCGCCGCCGGGCAGCGCCATCGACGCCAACCTGGAAGCCCACAATAATGGCCTGCGACGCCGAAGCGAGCATCACGTCCGACTCGGAAACGTCGCCGACATCGGCGTGGAGGACGTGGACCTTCAACTGCTCGCCGTCCTCCTCGACACTGATCTGCTCCAGCGAGGAGATGACCGGCTCCAGCGACCCCTGGACATCGGCCTTGATGATCAGGTTAAGTTCCTTGGCCTCGCCAGCCTGGAAGCGGGCGTAGAGATCTTCCAGGGATATGGTTTCGGGCCGGGTCTCGGCGGCAAGCGCGGCCTCTTCGCGCTGCTGGGTGATGGCCCGCGCCTCCTTCTCCCCGTCGACCACCTTGAAGAGCGTGCCGGGGATGGGCACATCGTTCAGCCCCATCACACGGGCAGGCTCAGAAGGGCCGACCGACTCGACTTCCTGGCCGTCGGCGTTGAACATGGCCTTGATGCGCCCATAGGTTGTCCCGACGACGACGACATCGCCCCGCCGCAAGGTGCCGTTCTGCACCAGCAGGGTAGCCATCACGCCACGACTCTTTTCAAGCTCGGCCTCCAGGACGGTCCCGGCGGTATGGCCCTCCGGGTTGGCCCGGATGTCGGCGTCTTCGGCGACCAGCAGGATGGCCTCCAACAGGTCCTCCAGCCCCTCGCCCGTCTTGGCGGAGACGGGGACAACAATGGTATCGCCGTCCCACTCCTGGGGAGTCAGGTCGACCTCGGCAAGCTGCTGCTTGACGTGTTCGGTGCGGGCGTTGTCGCGGTCGATTTTGTTAAGGGCGACGACAATGGGAACCTGAGCAGCGCGGGCGTGGGAGATGGCCTCGCGCGTCTGGGGCATGACACCGTCGTCGGCGGCGACCACCAGCACGGCGATGTCAGCGCCCTGGGCACCCCGGGCACGCATGGCGGTGAAAGCCTCGTGGCCGGGCGTGTCCAGGAAAGTAATTTTGCGCCCGGCATGTTCGACCTGGTAAGCGCCGATGTGCTGGGTGATCCCGCCAGCCTCACCGGCCTGCACGTTGGTAGCCCGGATCTTATCGAGCAGGCTGGTCTTGCCGTGGTCAACATGCCCCAGGACAGCAACAACCGGGGCGCGGTCAATCAACCTGGCAGGGTCCTCGTCCGCGTAGAACTGACGCCACGCCGGTCCGGCCTCGGCGGCCACCTCGGCTTCCTCCTCCGGCGCGACCGGCGACGCCTCGAAGCCCATCTCGGCGGCTACAATGGCAGCAGTCTCAAAATCGATCTGCTGGTTGATGCTGGCCATGATGCCATTGCTCATCAACTCTTTGATAATGTCAATGGGGCTGGCCTCCAGCAGCGCGGCCAGATCACGAACGGTCAGGAAATCGGGGATTTCTACCGATTTATGCTCTTTTGTCTCAGCCATGAGCACCTCCAGTCTGTCCGGCTATCCCCCTCAAGGAGCATGCTCCTGAGCAACGAGCATCATCAGGGCGACCCTGTTTACGCTCTTCTCACGTCAACATAGCCGGTTATTCTTGGTTAGTGTTGGTACGGGACGCAAGCTGCATCCCGTGCGCGGCAATAAGCTCGCGCTCCTCGTCGGTCAAGGTTGTCCTCAGCGCGTCGTTCAACCTGTCGCCCCGGGCGGCCTCCTGCCAGCAGGCGGGGTCGTCACACAAATAGGCCCCGCGACCGCCGCGCTTCCCCGTCGGGTCGATCTGGACGCCTGCGTCCGGCGTGCGTACCAAACGGGTGAGCTGGCGCTTGGGCCGCACCTGGCGGCAGATGATGCAGGTGCGCTGAGGCACGTGTTTTCGTCCAGCCCCTTTCTTCCCGGCAGCCATCGCCCCCCTACCAGGCGAGGCAGGCGAGGCAAGCCATCACCCACCGCTCACTATTCAAGGTCGTCTAAATCGTCGAGGTCGTCGAGGTCGTCAAGGTCGTCAAGCTGCTCATACGCCTCCCAGGGCTGGTCGCCACCGCGCTTGCGCCGCCGCTTGGCAACCACCCGCCCAAGCTCCTCATCGTAGACCAACTGGCGACGCAGACGCTTCTTGCGCTCGCGACGAGCCTCCTCCTCGGCTTCTTTCCCGGCCCACGCATCTTCTTCACTTTCCTCTTCGGCGAAGACCGCTTCGACCTCAGGCTCTTCCGCCTCGACTTCCACAGGGGCAGGCTCCGCCTCCTGCTCGACGACGGCAGGCTCCTCCTCGGTCACGAGGCCGTCCTGTCCGGCCAGACGGGCCACCAGCGCGGCACGCCTGGCCCGGGCCTCAGCAGCGGCCTGATCAAGCTCTGGCTCGGCCTCCGCTTCGGGCGAAGGCAACGGCTCCTCGGCCTCGACCGCCTCAGCTACCGGCTCTTCGGCGACGGCCTCGGCGGCCACAGCTTCCTCGTCAGCAATCTCGGCGACAGCGGCGTCCTCAGCAACCGCGACGGCCTCTGCCTCAGGCTCTCCTTCGAGCACGGCTTCCGCTTCCGGCTCGACCTCCTCGACAACCGGCTCGGGGAACTCAAGTGTGTCGATCATCTGCTCAACCGACTCAAGCGCCACCGGGCCAAAGCCCGACACGTTGAGCAACTCCTGCGGTTCGAGGTAATACTGCTCCATCACCTGGCCGACCGTCTTATAGCCGGCCTCCGCCAGGATGTTGTAGACGCGCAGGGGAAGGTCGGTGTCATCCAGCGGATGCTGGTAGGCAGGCGCAGGCACCTGCTCGCGAGCGGCTTCCAACTGGCTGCGCCGCTCGGCGTGCTCGACCTCCTTCAAGTCCAGGCGGTAATTCTCGACCACCTCCAGGAAATCGATCAGCGTCTCATAGTCCTCCGGCATGACAGGCCGGTTGGCCTCTTTTTTGCCCATGATGTGGCGAACCTGGGCCATCGGCTCGGCGAGGGCCTGGAATAGTTCGGCCAACTCAGGCTCTTCGGTAACGTGGGCGAGCGCCTCCTCGGCGGACTCGGTGATGCTCTTGATATCGATCCGCCAGCCGGTTAACTTGGCAGCCAGACGCGCATTCTGGCCCTCGCGGCCAATCGCCAGCGAGAGTTGGTCGTCCGGGACGACGACGACAGCCGTCCGGCCGTGATCGGGGTCGTCATCGAGAAAGACGCCGCTGACGCGCGCCGGGCTGAGCGCCTTAGAGATGAAAAGCCTCTGGTCGGGGTTCCACTCGATGACATCGATCTTCTCGTTGTTAAGCTCCTTGACGATGCTCTGAATGCGCACGCCGCGCATGCCGACACACGCCCCAACCGGATCGGCCCCTTCCTGCAAGGCCGCCACAGCGACCTTCGAACGCGCGCCCGGCTCGCGGGCGATGTTCTTGATCTCGACGGTGCCGTTGTATATCTCCGGCACCTCGTACTCCAGCAGGCGGCGCAACATGTTGCGGTGGGTGCGGCTGACGATGATCTGGGGGCCGCGATTGGTCTTGCGGACCTCCATGACGTAAGCGCGCACCTTGCTGTGCATACGGTAGCGCTCGCCGGGCATCTGCTGGCTCTGGGGCAAAATGGCCTCGATGCGGCCCAGGCCAATCGTGACCACGCCGCCCGAATCGCTCTGCACGGTGCCCGTAATCAGGTCGCCGACGCGCTGGTGATACTCCTGGTACTGGGCCTCGCGCTCGGCCTCGCGCATACGCTGGAGGATCACCTGTTTGGCCGTCTGAGCAGCAATACGCCCAAAGTTCTCGGGCGTGCTCTCGACGAGCACCATATCGCCTACCTGAGCATCGGGGTCAAACGCAACCGCTTCTTCGAGCAAGATCTCGGTCTGTTCGCTGTGAATGTCTTCGACGACTTCCTTCTCAACCCAGATGCTAGGGATGCCGGTCTGTTCGTCGATGCGGGCCTCCACTTGCTGCGACGAGCCAACGTTTGCATTGCGCCGATAGGCAGACACCAGCGCGGCCTGTAACGCCTCCATGATGACCTCAGGGGGCAGCTTGCGCACCTCAGCGATCTCGTTGAACGCTAAAAGAAAATCACTCTTCATCGCACCAGCGACTCCATAAACTATCCGACGGCGAATAGACCGCCTAGCCAACTCAGGGCCGTAGATCGCGACTCCAGATCACGCGGCAAGCGTCGTGATCCACCAAAACTTCAAAAACGAAACGTGGGCGGGACCCACGTTTCGGAAAGGGCGTTATAGTACTCCGGACATAAAGAGTATAACACATCCCCCCCTGAGTTTGCAAAAAAGATCGCGGGGCTGGGCATCGAGGAATGCCCTCACCCCTGCGCGTACTCCGCGCGTGCGCGGAGTGCGCGCTTTCCCCTCTCCCGCCCGCGCTCTTCGAGCGCTGGGAGAGGGGCTGTCGCGGGGCGACCGGAGGTCGCAGCGAGACAGGGGTGAGGGCAAAGCCCGCGACTATACTCCGCAGTTGTCTCGCGACTTTCCTCACCCATACGGAACCGACCGCATGCAGACACCACGACGGGGAAATCGCCAGCCCGCCGATGACGGGTTACAATTGCGACAGGGTACAGACGACAATCAACGAAGCAAAGCTTTTGTCCATCTTGCACACCAGAACGGAGCTAGCATGGAAAAGATCGACTATCTGGGCTGGCCGAACTGCTACCGGCTCAGCAACAACGTGGTTGACCTGATCGTCACGACCGACGTGGGGCCGCGCGTCATCCGCTTCGGGTTTACCGGCGAGGAAAACGCCTTCAAAGAGGTCAAAGAACACGCCGGGCTGACGGGCGGTGACGAGTGGCGACTTTACGGCGGGCACCGCCTGTGGCACGCGCCGGAATCACTGCCGCGCAGCTACCAGTTGGACAACACCCCGGTCGAGATCGAAGAGGACAGCGGCGTGGTACGCGTGACACAGCCCACCGAACCAGCAACCGGCATCCAGAAGCAGATCGAGCTGCGGCTGTGGCCGGGTGAGGCACACGTCACGGTGACGCACCGGCTGACCAACCACAGCCTGTGGCCGGTCGAGCTTGCGCCGTGGGCGCTCTCGGTGATGGCGGCAGGGGGGACGGGGATCATGCCGCTGCCGCCGCGTGGCCCGCACCCGGAAAACTTGCTGCCAACGTCGTCGTTCACAGTGTGGCCGTACACCGACATGGCCGATCCGCGCTGGACATGGGGCACGAAATACATCCTTCTGCGGCAGGACCCAGAGGCGGAAATTTCACAGAAGGGCGGGCTGAGCAGGTCGCAGGGGTGGACGGCATACGCACGCGATGGGCTGCTGTTCGTGAAGCTGTTCGAGACGGTCGAGGGAGCACGCTACCCCGACCTCGGCTGCTCGCTGGAGCTTTACACCGACGCCGGGATTCTGGAGGTCGAGACGTTAGCGCCGCTGAGGGTTCTGGAGCCGGAGGCAAGCGTCGAGCACGTCGAGGAGTGGCACCTGTTCCAGGACGTGCGGACGCCGACGAACGACAAAGAAGTCGACGAACACGTGCTGCCCAAAGTCCGGGCGGTGAAGCCGTAGGCCGCGATCAGCGCACGACCGGGGGCGGTATCACGTCCTCCAGGGCGTCGGTCAGGTCGGCCTGAGAGACGCCGAGATCGGCCAGCACGTCGAGGGCGGCGTGACGCTCGGCACGCGCCAGCCCCATCGCCAGATGGATCGGCGCGACGGCCAGATGCCCCCGGTTCCAGGCCTCGCCGATGGCATAGCCGAGTATGCGCTGCACCTCCTCGGCGAGCGGCAGGCGGCCTTTGGCATACACGGGGGTTGCGGCCTGGGTGGACTGGCGGAAGATCAGATCGGCAGTGAGGCCAAACTGCCCGGCGAGCACGTCCTGGGCGGGACCGCTCAGCGACAGCATGGCGGCCAGCAGGTGCAGACTTGAAACCCGACCGGCCCCCTGGCGGCGCGCGGTGTCGGTGGCGAGGCTCAGCAGCCAGGCACCCTCCAGCGTGAAACGGTAGGCGTGGGTCGCCTCTTCGCGGATGGCCGTCGGTGGGGCGGCCTGCTGGAGCGCGTAAAGCTGGTTGAGCACGTCGTTGGGATCGACGCGCAGGGAGGCCAGCACCTCGTCAACTGAGGTGGGCACGGCGATGATGCCGTACAGCAGATGCTCGGTATCGAGCACGCGGTGCCCCCACTCCTGGGCAGCGTTGACGGCGCGCTCGATGGCGTCGCGGGACTCGTCGGCCAGATCGATGCGACCCTTCGAGGTGCGGTCGTGGGGAGCCGCCGCCTCGGACAGAAACTCGTGCAGCATCTCGGCGGCGATGCCCAGGCTGTCCAGGACGGCTCCGGCCAGCCCCTTGCTCTCACGCGAGAGGGCGTAGAGCAGGTGCTGGCAGGTCACAAAGCCGTGTCCCAGCCCATCGGCCTCGTCGGAGGCGAAGGCCAGGACACGCTCAAAACGCTCGGTGGGGGCCGGAAGTTGCGGCGTCTCCTCCGATCCGGTCATACGCGCGCGCCCATGCGTGTCTGAAGCTCCTGGATGCGCGCCCGGATGAGCGCCCGCTCGTCCAGCGCCTCCTCGACGGGCGTCTCCAGCTTATCCTGATAGGTGCCCTCAAAGGTGGTGAACCCGGCCAGCACATCGTGGGCGGGGTCGATCAGGTGGTCGGTGACGGGGTTGAGCAGGACGCCGAACAGGTTATCGTCCTCTTCGTCGCCGAACCACGCGGCCAATGGGTCGAGGATATCGGTGTTGATGCCCTCAACCAGATCGGGCAGGCTGTTGATCACGGTTTGCATGGCGTCCATGCCTGCACGGGCCTTGTCGCCCGCGCCGAAGGGCAGGCGGTTCAGCACCCACAGGACGAACTCGGCGACCTTGGTGGTGAAGGGATCGGCAGCGCCGACCACCTCTTCGACCTTCTCGGTCAGCCACTCAAGGTCATCGGCCAGGCGGCTGACCTTGCCCTGCAACCAGCGGACACCGTCCTGGGGGCTGGGCAGCGCGAAGATGAACTTATCGAGCGCCGCCTGCCCCTTCGCCAGGCCGGATTGCAGCAGGCCCAGCACGCCGAGCATCGTCTTGAGGGCATCCGCGACGAGCGTCATCCCGCCGCGCACCAGATCGTCCAGCCCGATCTGGTCGAGCGTCTGCCACAGGCCGGTCAGCTCGCGCAGATCGGCGATCTCGGCCTGGGCTGCCTCAAGCTGGGCGCGCAGACTTTCGTAGGCGCTGTCGCCCGCGTTCAGGTCGCTGAGCAGTTGATCGCGCTCGGCGGTCATGGCGGTAAGCTGGTACTCCAGGTCGGCGATGCGCTCAACCAGCGAGGCCACGTCAGTAGAATCGTCGTCCCCGCCGATCAGGCTGCCGTGCGGAAGCACGACAATGGGCTGGTCGTCGCGGCGCCGACTGAGCAGCAGGGCGGCGCTCCCACCCAGGGCCAGCGCGGCCACGCCGCCGACCGTCAGCCGGGTGATGAACTGCCGCCGCCCGACGTTCACCTCGGCGTCGGGCTGCGCGTCGGCAGGCTCCTCCTCGCCGGGCAGGGTGGGGAGGTTCATCAGGGTATGGTCGTCAAACTCGGCGACGACCTCACCGTCAACTACCTCTTCCTTTTTCTTGGGTTTCTCTTCCGGCATATCACTTACTCCCAAAGGGGCCGGTCACGCGGGGCAGACACGCAGGTCTACCCCCGCGCCGTGCCAATACAGACTACAGTCTTAACAACGGTTATCAGCGCTTGCGATGGTACCCCAACCGCCGCAGAGCGCGCTCGTCCTTGCGCCAGTTCTTCAGCACCTTAACCCACAACTCCAGGTAAACGCGCGTGCCCAGCACCTCCTCAAGCTCCGGGCGGGCCATCTGGCCGAGCTTCTTGAGCATCTGCCCGCCGCGCCCGATGACGATGCCTTTCTGGCTGTCGCGCTCGACGTAGATCGTGGCCGCGATGTAGGTCACGTCTTCATCCCGCTCTTTGAACTGATCGACCTGCACGGCCAGGGAATGGGGGATCTCCTGCTCGAACAGACGCAGCGCCTTCTCGCGGATGACCTCGGCGGCGCTGTCACGCAGCCGGGTGTCGGTCAGTTGATCGGGTGGATAGTAGCGCGGGCCGGGGGGCAGTGAATCGATGATCAGGCGAAATAACTCGTCGCGGTTGGTGCCGTCGGTGGCGCTGACCAGCAGCGGCTCGGCGGCGGGGACGAGGGCGTGATAGGCGGCGGCGTGCACACGGGCCTGTTCCTGGTCAAGCAGGTCGCACTTGTTGAGGGCCAGCAGGGCCGGGACGCCCGACTCACGGACGGCTTCGGCGATGGCCTCGTCGGCGCGGTTGGGCATCTCGGAAACATCGACCATGAAGAGCACCAGATCGGCGTCGGGGATGGCGTCGGTCGCCACCTCGACCATGTACTCGCCCAGCTTGCTGCGCGCCCGGTGGATGCCGGGCGTGTCGACGAAGATGATCTGTGCCTCCGGCAGGGTCAGGATGCCAAGCTGGCGCCGACGGGTGGTCTGTGGCTTGGGGGAGACAATTGCCAGCTTCTCGCCGAGAAAGACGTTCATCAGCGTCGATTTGCCGACGTTGGGCTTGCCGATGACCGCCACGAACCCGGCGCGGTGGCCGGTGGGCAGATCGTCGTCCAGCAGCGGGGCATCGAAGCCGGTTGAGTCGCTCATCAGGCCCCCAGCTTGAAGGGGTTGAAGTCGGTGTCGTAGTCGTAGTAGTCTTCGCTCTCCGCGCGCTTGAGCAGGTTGATCATCCGGTACGTCAGGGGGGTCATGATGGCTTCAATCCCGACCTTGAAGATGTAGTTGGAGACGATCAGGGTGAGAGCAATCGACCAGGGAAAGACCCCAAACGTCGTGGCGATCAGGACGAAGAGGGTGGTGTCAACCCCTTCGCCGACCAGCGTCGAGCCGATGGTGCGCGTCCACAGGAAGCGGCCCTGCGACCAGATCTTCATGCGGGCCATGACGTAGCTGTTGGAGAACTCACCGGCGAAGTAGGCGACCAGGCTGGCGACGATGATCCCACCGCTGGAGACGCCGCCCAGGACTGCATCGTAGTTGGCCTGGCCGACGGCCTGCCTCCACTCGGCTTCGCCGGGCATCAGGCTGACGACCCACAGCGTGAAGGCCATCAGCGCAGCCGCGCCGAACCCGGCCCAGATCACGCGGCGCGAGCGCCGGTAGCCGTAGACCTCGGTCAGCACGTCGCCGAAGATGTAGCTGATCGGGAAGAGCAGCGTCCCGGCGTCAAAGGCCAGGGGCAGCGGGCCGAGGCTGACGCCCCAGTCGATGATCTTGGCCGACGACGCAATGTTGCTGACCAGCAGCACGGTGACGAACAGCGCCATGATCAGGTCGTAGTAGCGGTACGGGCGGCGTGGGTCGCGCGCTCCCTGCTCCACAACAACCCCCTATTTATCAAAGTCGGGATGCGGCCCGACGCCGAAGCCCTTGATCTCAAACGTGAAGTTGGCGGCGTCACGCCGGGCGGCCTTAACGCGCAGGTACTCGATGTAGCCGTACTCGTCGTTGAAGCGCAGCTCGATGGCGTCGTCGCCCGCTTCTGCGGCGGGCAGAACTTTGGTGAGCATGTCACGCGCCCAGGCGAAAGCGCCCGGCACGGAGAACAGCCAGAAGTCCGAGCCGGTCTCGATCTCGCGCCAGTCGTCGTGCCAGCGATGCCACAACTGGCCCCCGGTGAAGGTGAGGGTGTGGTTGCCCATCCGGTTGAGCGCCGCGCCGATGTAATCGACGTGCACCCAATAATCCTGAATATCCTGTGACCGCCAGCGGTTGACGCTTTCGGCCAGCGATTGAAGCTGCTGATCCATTCTCTAACCCCTGTTCACGCAGTTTGCAGCGGGCAAATGCCCGGCCTGCCGCTACCCCTCGGCGATGGCCTTGACCAGTTCGCGGCAGTAGTTGGGAATGTCGGCGACGACGCGGCCCCACACAAGGTTGCCATCGCGGAAGGCGCTCTCGTCCACCCACTCGGCCCCGGCGTTGATGAGGTCGTCACGGATGCCGACGCTGCCGGTGGCCTTGTGCCCCTCGACGATGCCAGCCGAGATCAGCACCCAGCCGCCGTGACAGATCGAGCCAACGATCTTACCCGCCTGGTAGACATCGCGCACGATGCTCAGCACGGACTCGTAGCGGCGGAGCTTATCCGGGCACCAGCCGCCCGGCACGGAAAGGGCGTCGAAGTCGTCGGCGCTGACCTGATCGGCGGTGACATCCGGGGTGGCGATCAGCCCCCCCTTGCCGCGATACGTGTCGCTGCTGCCGGTGCCAATTGTAACGACGGTAGCGCCTTCCTCTTCGAGGCGCATGCGGGGAACCCAGTATTCCAGGTCCTCGTACTCCTGCTCGATGAAGATGCCAACGCGTTTGCCTTTAAGCTGCATGATCTTCCCTTTCTCTCAAGACACGATCCCCCCATATTATACGCCCTGACCCCGCCGGGCAATAACCGGCGGACGCGGCCAGGGCGCGCCATCGCGACATGCAGAGGCCCAACCGTTACGAAGAGGGCTGTGCGATCCGCTCCCGAACCTGATCCCACAGGCGGCAGAAAGAACACTGCCCCTGGACACTGGTCGGCTGGCCGCAGGTCGGGCAGAGGGTAAGCTCGACCTGCCGGTCGACCTCATGGAACAGGCCCCCCTCCCTGGCACGCAGGAAGCTGAGGTAGAATTGGAGCTTCGCGCCGGGGCGGTCAACTTCGAGCTGGTTGAGCAGTTCTTTGTAGTAGATCGACTTGGCGCCGACGGCGTAGGGGCACTCGTCGTAGATGTAGCTGATCCCGGACAAGAGGGCATAGGCGGCGGTCTCGCGCTCGTAGAAGCGGCAGAAGGGCTTGACCTTGCGAACCAGCCCGTCGCGGGCGGGCAGAACTGGCCCTTGACGCGCCAGATAGCCAACCTGCCAGTTGAGCGCGTTGCCGAACAGCACCGCCGCCTCGTCGTCGAGGTTGTGGCCGGTGGCGAGGACATCGTAGCCGCCGTCGCGGGCGACACGGTTCATGATGTGACGCTTGGTCAGGCCGCAGACCGAGCATGGCCTCCCCCTACCCCGGTTAGTGTGGCTGGCGGCGAGGGGGATCGGCGCGCCGTAGACCTGCTCAACATCGACGACTTCGAGATGCAGCCCCGGACGCGTCTCTAGAAACTTCTGCACCTCGCGGTACGACGCGTCCGAATAGCCGATGCCGCCGTCGATGCCCAGGTCGATGTACAGACCGTCGGCCCGGTAGCCCAATTTGATCAGCACGTCCCAGAGCGAGAGGCTGTCCTTGCCGCCCGACACGGCGACCAACACCCGCTCGTCACGGGTGAACATCTCGTACCTGTCGATGAAGCGCCCGGTCTGTTCGACGATCCAGGCCAGGAAATGAGGCTTGCACAGGGCCAGCTTGTGCTGGCGCATGTTGATGACGGCCTTTGCCCCGCACTTACGACACTTCATGGCCCCTCACTTTTACCCACCATACCCCACTTCGCGACGAAACCAGGACGGAGAGGCGGGCCAGTCACCCGCCGGAGATGACGGCGATCAGCCTAATCACGTCGCCCTCCTCAAGGAGCACGTCGTCGGTGATCAACTCATCGTCCCGGATAGGCAGCACCGCCTCAGGCGAGAGGCCGCACTTCTTGATAGCGTCGCGGACGGTCATGCCAGCCCGCACCTCATATTCTTTGCCACGAAAAATCAGCTTGGCACCCATTGGATGGATTGTAGCGGGCGTCGGGGACACGATCAAGAAGCGAGCTCGCCTCACCTAGCGGTAGAAGTAGGTCAGCGCCAGACGCACACGCTCCTCGATGTCCTCCGGCGCGTCGGGGGGGATAGACTGGATCGCCGCCTGGGCCTCGACGATGCTGTATCCGAGCGCGGTCAGGGCCTCGATCACCTCGGTGTCAAGCGCCGACATGGGTACCAGACCGGGGGCGAGAGCTTCCGGCAGCAGCCTGCCCTTCAGCTCCAGGGCGATTTTCTGGGCGGTCTTCTTGCCAACGCCCGGCACGCGCGCAATGACCTCCGGCTCGTCGCGCTGGACGGCGTTGGCGAGCATCTCAGGGGAGAGGGTGCTCAGCACGGCCAGCGCCAGCCGGGGACCGATCCCGGTGATGCCCAGCAGCATCTCGAAGACGGCACGCTGCTCCTCGTTCTGGAAGCCATACAGGGTCAGCGAATCCTCGCGGACGACGAGGTGGGTCAGCAGCTCGACCGGCTGGCCGACCTCGCCCAGGGTGGTGAAGACGCCCGCCGGGACGAAGATCTCAAGGCCAACCCCGCCGACCCGCACGACGACCGAGGTATTGCGAATGCTTTGCAGAACGCCGGAAACAGATGCGATCATGACTCCTCTGGATGACGTTTGGCTCCGTAGGACTTACGCAGTTGGGACACCAGTGCCTTCGGTCGGTGAGCTTCAGTCCACTGATTACACGGATTACACAGATTTTCTATACCGACAAAGAGCCTTCATGAACATTGACAATTTAATCCGGTCATCGTTTGCCCCCCACCCCCGGCCCCTCCCCCACAT
>CAZRXG010000062.1:0-17053 GCA_964603985.1 uncultured Anaerolineae bacterium
ATGGGACTCACATCCCCATCTTAGACCCTTGCGCTTCTGGCGCAGGTTGACCGCACTCCTGGCGGCAAGCTTTGCAGCACCCTGCGGTCGTTAGAGAGGACAGGACGATGAGAAATCATTGGGCCAGGATTGCGGTGATTCTGGTGCTGGGCTCCGGCCTCAAGTGGTGCGGCGTACAAACCAACATCGTCGAGGACGGCCCCCCGGACGTGTGCGGCGACGGGATCTGCAGCACCCGCCACGACGAGACGATCCACGACTGCCCGCAGGATTGCTGCTCTGGGCTGTGCTATGGCATAGTGGAGGGCGGCACGTGCTATGCGGTGGGGGGCGCAACCGGTCATTGCTCCACATGTGATTGCGTGCTCGACTGCCCGGCCTCGTCGCCGTGCGACGGCCTGATTGCTGGCAGTGCGTGCTTTGAAGCTGGAGCGAGCGGCGTATGCGAGGGCTGCACGTGTGCGACCAGATGCGCGCCGTGGGAATCTACGAATCGGTGCTATGGCCAGCCGGACGGGGCTAAGTGCACGTACGCGCAATGTAACTCCGAAGGCGAGTGCAAGGAAGTAATTGGCGCATGTTTTGATTGCGGGTGCTCGCCCCTCTGCCCCGCGGCAGTGGGAGAGGACATCACCGAGTTGTTGGCCGGCTTCCTGTTGAACGGATACCCATCTTCCTGCTTATGGGAGGGCCAGCCGTGCGAGACTGTAATAACGAATGAGTGGGGGTCAACATCTGGCGGCAGAGGCAACTGCCGGAATTGCGTGTGTGTACCATGTGGCGGGTATACGCCGACAACCAATCACCCGTGCGCGACCAAGGCTGACGGCGACGAATGCACGATGGCGGGGGGAGTCACAGGCAAATGCGATTGGTGTGGCTGTGTGGAGGTATGCACAAACCAGGGGTCGCCGTGCTATCAGAAAACCGACGGTGAGCTGTGCTCCCCTGCGAGTGGCCCGGGCTCGGGTTACTGGGGGGTCTGTGATGGCTGCGAGTGCAAGGTGTGTGATGAGAATTCGCCGTGCTATCCATATGAGAAGTATTGCACGCTCAACGGTGTGCCCGGCATCTGCGAGTACTGCGGGTGCAATACGGAGTTCTGCGGGGGGACGCCGTGCTATAACACGCGTGAGGGGGAACCCTGCATACCGGAGAGCGGACCCTTCGACTACGGCACCTGCCACGACGACTGCGAGTGCCACGCGGGCGAGTGCCCGGATACTTACCCGGTCTGCGCCGGTCTTTCTGACGGGGATCACTGCTGGGACTGGGAGGCAGGCTACGGAGGCACGTGTCAGGACTGCCTCTGCGTACTGCCCGAGGGCTGCCCGGAAGGCTCGCAGGGGTGCATCTCGGACCAGGAGTGCGCGGACGAGCATGGGGACGGTTACTTCTGCAACGCCAACTCCTGTGACTGCAAAATATGCTTTCCGGGCACGGCCTGTTACGGCAAGACACCCGGCGACCCCTGCACGGAAGACGGCGTGGACGGCACCTGTGGTGGGCGGTCGGGCTGTGCCTGTTTGCCTCCCTGGTGCGCGGAGAACTCGGATGGGTGCCTTTCGAAAGATGATTGCCGGGACCTCACCGGCAACCCAAACGCCTGGTGCACCGAAGATTGCTACTGCATAGAGCCCCCTGCTGCCCCCCCACCCCTGGATGTCTGCCCACCGGGGTCGGAGTGCATCGGGAACGCCGACTGTGACACCGGGGAGGCCTGCGTGGGCTGCGTGTGCGTCTCAACCCAGGAGACCCCGGACGAGGCCGAGGGCGAGGCTGAGGGCGAGTGTGGGGACGGGGTGTGCGATCCAGACGAGAACCAGGATCTGTGTCCCCAGGACTGCGTCTGCGTCATCGACGGCGTGTGCGCTCCCGGCGAGACGGCCTGCCAGTGCTCGGAGGACTGCGGCTACTGCGGTGACGGCTGCGTCAGCGCCGTCCTCGGCGAGCAGTGCGAAACGGACGAGGACTGCGCGGAGGGCAGGTGCGACAACTGCCACTGCGTTGGCGGCGACGGCGAATCGAAGCCTGAAGAGCGCGAGCCGGAGTGCAAGGAAGACTCGGACTGCTACGATCCCAACTGCGGAAAGTGGAAGTGCGACAACGGCGTCTGTGTGCGTGGCGGCTGCAAGTAGGGGGCGTTCGCCGGTGAGTTGAATGGAAGGGCGTCGGAGCCAATCCGGCGCCCTTCCTCTTGTGGCAAAACGTCAATTCCCACACACTACACGGATTGCACGGATGAGGCCGAACACAAATCTGTGTAATCCGTGCAATCCGTGGACTGAATCCTCCCCCGAAACTCCGGCAGAACGCCAGCGCCATCACGCCCTTGATTAGAAAGTTGCGATAAGCGTCTCCAGGCCGATTGCACCTGCAAGCACGGCCAGGTACAAAGCCGCCGCCAGCAGGAACATCCACCCCGGGCGGGGCTGCTTGACGAGATGGGAGGTGGCCTTGACTACGATTGTCTTGGCCGCACTGTCTCCCAGGCGCTGGTAAAAGGGCGCTTTCATCGTCACGGCGGCGACCACGCCAAAGAACAGCCCATCAATGAAGCGCATCAAAGCCCGCAACAGGGCCGCCGGGAAGTCACAGGCGGTGCTGTCTTCTTTCACCACGCGCATGCCGAGAATCAGCTTCCCCGGAGATGCGCCGCCCAGCCACTCAAAGGCGGTGAAATAGGTGACGTACAGTGCGAGGTTGAGCGGCATGGTTATCATGTCCAGCCGGGCTTCGTTGAACGTGAACTCGTGTCCGCACAGGGCGAAGAACACGCCGTACACCACGCCGAGGGCCGATCCCACCACATAGCCTACGATGAAGATGATAACACAATCAATGACGTAAGCCGCCGCCCGAATGCCGAACTTCTGGCCCTCGGCGACGATGGGCCTGGCTTCTGTGGCGCGCTCAGCCGCGCTCTGCTCGCGTCGCGCTGCCCATTGATCTTGCTCCTCCGGCGCTGCCCACCGATCTTTCTCCTTGAGCGCCCACTCCAGGTTGATACGGCAGTTGGCACAATTCATCGCCGAAGCGTCGTTCTCGTGCCCGCATTTGGGGCACGTGATCCCCTGGGCATCTGCCACCATTGTCGCCCCCCTCGTGACCAGCCCTTCGTGTAATACGAATTATAGCATGGATTGTTCCCAGGAGCGCCCACAACGGTCGGGATAGGCGTTTGCCGCCAACCGGGGCTTGAATCTGTGTAATCCGTGCAATCCGTGGACTGAATTCCCTTCAGCCCGCATCTCGACGGATCACTGCTGCACCCTCCACACGTGGATCACCGGTTTCTCGCCGTCGCCGAACCACTCCAACACGTACAGCAGCCCCCGCTCGCGGTCGTAGGCCATTTCCCCCACCCGGTAATTGCGCTGATCGCCCGATCCGATGAACGCGGTTTCGACGGTGGCGTTCAGGAAGAGATGCTCGTCGATGTCGAGCACCGCGTACGGCTGAGGCTCGTAGGGGGCCATGCTGCCATCCACCACGGCCGCGAAGTCCGCCGGGTCGTAGAAGATCATCTGCGCGTCAAACCGGGAGCTCCACCAGCCTTTGCTCTCCTCAATGTAGCCGGAGCAATGCCCCGACACCTCCGAGGCGCACGGCGTGCCATCACTGTTGAAGCACACCATCCCGTCAATCGGGTCGTCGGCGGGGCACGGCGCGCCATCACCGGCGGGACTGGTGTACCCATACCACCAATAGTCTCCCCCACCTTTGGTGCCCACGAACACCACCGCCGACCTCTCCCCCGCCGTGATCCACGCCCCGCCCTCCCACTGGTCCGAGTCATGATAACCGTTCAGCCGGAAGTCTCCCTCATCCTCCCAATAGGAGTACAGCAGCAGCGTGTGCGCCGTCAGGTGCGCACCGGGGGCGGGCGGATTCCCATCCAGCCAGGGGCCGTAGGCGAACAGGGTGGGGCCTTTGCCCGACCAGCCCCCATCCCGATAGCGACCCGTCGCCAGCCTGGCCCCACCCAGGTACGCATCAGCCCACTCCTGCGGGATCTCAAACATGTACCCATTGACGCTGTACAACGCCGCGTCGTCGATCCACCACGCCCCCGCCGTATTGGGGTGTGCCAGGTCGACATCGCACCAGGCATGTGAAGCCGTATCGGAAGGCGATCCCTCATCGTGATGGTGCTGTCCCCACGCCAGGTGCAGCTTGGCCGATGTCTGCCCCGCCTGCGGGGGCAGGTATTGCAGGCCCACCCTCGGCAGCTCGTCCAACCCATCAAACAGACCACCCCGCACATCGTGAAATCCCTGGAGGGTCGTCGCGACGTTGAGGTCATCCGGGTTGCGCGACAGGCTCGGCGCGGGGATGCCGATCTCCGACACGTAGTTCCAGACATCGTGCCCCGTGCCGAAGAGCGATCCCGGATACCCATCCGCCTCCCCACCCGGATCGCCGTCGGGCCGGTAGGTCAACGCCTGACCGCCGTACTCCCACCCTTCCGCATCCGACGCGCCTGGCTGCCGGTCGGGCAACCTGAACGCCCCCTCATAGACGAGGTCGTCCGGGTGCAGCAGGTGGGTGGGCAGCGCGGACAGGTCGGGCGTTGGTGCGGGCGATGCGGGAGGCCGCTGCGTCGGCACCGGCCCCGTCTCTTCTTCCGCTCCCTCTTCCGCCTCCTCATCGCCGCCGTCTGTGGCCTGGCCGATGAACGGCAGGCTGCAGCCCAGGATGACCACCAGGCTCACACCGATCAAGGGGAAAAGCACGCTGCGTTTCATTGTCTCACCTCCAACTTTGGGTATCTGTCTGCCGGGCACGGCATGCCGTCCCCAAGGCACGCCGTGCCTAAGATTCCCCGCCCGGACGCCTCACGATCTCCCAGAAGCGTGCGTCCCGGCGGACGTTCTCCAGATTCGGGTTGAGGGCCGCCCACTCGTGACCGAAGTCGGGCTGCTTGCTGGCGTCGGCCAGCGCCTTCAGGGCGGCGTCGATGTCCCCCGCCACCGACGCAAGGCAGGCAGCCGCGTAGGGTGACTCCCTCGGCAGCAGCCTGCGCGCTTTCTTGAGGTGCTTGGCACGCTTGTCATCCTCGCCCAGATGCGCGTACACCGATGCTAGGCCAACGTGTATACTGTACTCTCTCGGTCTGACCTTCAGCAGTTCGAGCAGCGCTTCCAGCGCTTCGTCGTACAGCCCGCCCGCGCGTGCCGCGGCAACCAGCCCTATACGGTGACCGGTGTTCTCAGGCTCTACGCGCAGGGCCTCCCGGTATGCGGCTATCGCTTCGTGGTACCTTCTCAGGTGGAGGCAGGCCCACCCCTTGTTGGCGTGGCCCCCGGCGTACTCCGGGTCGAGTTCAATCGCCCGGTCGTAGTCGGCCATCGCCCGCTCATACTCGCCCTTTTCAGCGTAGACGGTGCCACGATTGTTGAAGACCACGGCGTTCTGCGGGTCGAGTTCAATGGCCCGGTCGAAGTCGGCAATTGCCCGCTCGTACTCACCCTTGTCGGAGTAGGCGACGCCGCGGTCGTTGAAGGTTGTGACACTCTTCGGGTCGAGTTCGATCACACGGTCGAAGTCAGCAATCGCTCGCTCGTGCTCTCCCCTCAGGAAGTAGGCAAGACCACGTTTGCTGAACGCGGCGGCGTGCTCCGGGTTCAACTCAATGGCCCGGTCGAAGTCGGCCATCGCCCGCTCGTAGTTTTCCTTTTTAAAGCAGGTAAAGCCGCGAACGAAGAAAGCAGCGGCATCCTGCGGGTCGAGTTCGATCGCCCGGTCGAAGTCGGCCATCGCCCGCTCGTGCTCTCCCCTCAGGAAGTAGGCAAGACCACGATTGTTGAAGACCACGGCGTTCTGCGGGTCGAGTTCAATGGCCCGGTTGAAGTCGGCAATTGCCTGCTCATACTCGCCTTTGCGGCCGTAGGCGATGCCGCGGCTGTAGAAGGCCACGGCGTCCTCCGTGCCGAGTTCGATGACCCGGTCGAAGTCGGCAATCGCCTGCTCATACTCGCCCTTGTTGTAGTACGCATCGCCGCGGTTTTGGTAGGCCGCGGCCAGCTCCGGGTCGAGTTCAATCGCCCGGTCGAAGTCGGCAACCGCCTGGTCGTACTTGCCAAACGTGAGATTTATATTGCCGCTATAGTGGAAGGTCTGGGCGTAATCCGGGGCCAGAGCATAATCCGGGTCGAGTTCGATGACCCGCTCGAAGTCGACAACCGCCTGGTCGTGCCACCCTCTTAGGAAGAGGGCATGGCCACGGTTACCGAAAGCCACGACGTCCTCTGGGTCAAGTTCGACAGCCCGGTCACAGTCGGCGAGGGCTGCGGTCAGATCACCCGCCTTGACGTGCAGAAAGCCTCGATTGGCGTACAGAACCGGCTCGTCGGGCAGGTGCTCAAGGAGCTGAGTGAGAATCTCAATTGCTTCCACCCACCGCTCATGGTCATGGTGGTCATCTGCCAGCCCGGCCAGCGACTGCACCTGCTTCGAGTCCGGTTCCGCAAGCCTGGGCCGGGCCGTCTCCAGCCACTCGATCAGGTTCCTGTATCCCCTCATTGCCGTCTCTCCACCCAGGTCTCAGGTCGGTGGGCGCTCACGGCCCCCATTATACAGCACACCGCCCCCGGCGACTCCGCCGCGTGGCCGTGCCTCTGCCTCACGGTATAATTGCCTGCATGTTTTTCCCGTAAGCGAAGCGCCCACCGGGAAAGGTGAAGCGCTATCGCCGGAGGTCGGACATAGGATGGAAATCCATCTCAGCGAGCACGCCAGACGCCAGATCGAAGCCCGCAAGCTCTCGCAGGAACAAGTGATCGCGGTGGCGCGCTCGCCTGAGCAAATGGTTGACCGGGAGGGCGAACTCCCCGTTGCGCAATCACGCATCACGTTTCTGGGAAGGCCCGCCCTGCTGCGTGTTGCGTTCCGGGATGAGGGCGAAGTAAGATTAGTCGTGACGGCTTATCCCACGACGAAGATCGCGAAGTACTGGCAGGTGGAAGATGAAGATCCGGTATGACTCGACCGTAGATGTGTTGGTCATCACGCTGAGAGAGGGCGATTACGCCGAGAGCGACGAGGTCTCGCCGGGGGTGATCGTGGACTTCGACGCCGGAGGCGTGCCGCTGGCGATTGAGATCCTGAACGCACAGCGCGTGCTTGCTCCAGATGGCGTGCTCACGATGGAGCTGCCACTCAGGGTGGTGGTCGAATAGATTGACGCCTCGCATGGCGCGGACTCCAGCCCGTCACCCATGCGAGAACGCTTATTTCACGCGACAACTCCCTCTCGCAGGCGTCCTCCCCCATTGCCATGGGGAAGCAGTGGCGCTACTGTGCCATTGCCGTGGGCAATCGAAGGCCCGGAGGGGTAAGCATGGCATGGCATGTCATATCCCTACCACACACCAACCAACGCCCCTATGAAGGCAACGGCCTCACTCCACCCCCTGGTTCAGCTCCCAGATGATACGCAGGCCCTCCAACGTCAGGTTGGGCGCAAGCTCCTCAATCGCGGTGGTGTGCTCGGCGAACAGCGGGGCCAGCCCGCCGGTGGCGATCACCCGCACCCCCGGCTCGCCCAGGTCATCCTTGAGGCGCGCCACCAGCCCGTCGATCATCGCCGCGTACCCCAGGAACAACCCACTCTGCATCGCGTGCACGGTGTTGCGCCCAATCGGCGAGGGCGGCGGGGCCAGCTCAACCTTCAGCAGGCGCGCCGTGCGGCTGACCAACGCATCGTGGGCCAGCATGATGCCCGGCGTGATCGCCCCACCCAGGTAGTCCCCGCTGCCGTTGATCACGTCGTAGGTCGTCGCGGTGCCGAAGTCAACCACAATGACCGGGCCACCGTACAGTTCGCGCGCCGCCGCCGCGTTGACCACCCGGTCTGCGCCCACCTCACGAGGGTGGTCGAGCAGCACGCGGATGCCCGTCTTGATCCCCGGCTCGACGTTGAGCGGCGTCTGGTGCAGGTAGCGCCCGGCCATCTCGATGAACGTGCCGGTCAGGTTGGGCACCACGCTCGCCATCGCGACCGCGCTCACGTCCTGGAAGGTGAAGCCGTTCTCGGTGAAGAAGTTACGCAGCAGCACGGCGTACTCGTCGCTCATCTTGTTGGGCACGGTGCGCGCCCGCCAGCTACAGCCCCACTCGCCGTCGGCGTGCATGCCGAAGTGAATGTTGGTGTTGCCAATGTCAATTGCCAGAAGCATGAGATATGCCTTTCTGCCAGTTTCTTTAACCCAGGGGTGAATTATACTCGCTCCGGCTCCCGGCAACCCAAAACCAGAGGCTCATGTTCGGAGCAAGTGAAAGCAGGCCACTTCTACGCAAAAAAATGTTTGCCGCGTCGGTGCTCTATTAAGCTGGCGTCTGCCCCCCTCCTTGGAACCCCTCATCGTCGCTGCGCTCCGATGTGTCCCCCCATGATGCATCTTGAGTATTTAATCCGGCTACGATGGAAATGCCTGTTCGCCCGGCTTCTTGGCTGCTTGGCTGCCCCCTCCCCCCAGCGCCGTCAGGCGCGGAATGTGGGGGAGGGGACGGGGGTGGGGGGTGAAACAATGACCGGATTAAAAAGTTAAAGTTCATCATGGGGGGACGGATGAGCCGTCAGGCTCACAGGGGGTGAGGGAGCGATGCATCGCAGTGACGCAAAATTCCGCTTAACACCAGTGTTGAACATGAGCCAAAAACCAAAAGGGGGCGGGTTTTGCTGCCCACCCCCTGCGGCTTACCTCTCTGCCCGGTCGTCCCCGGCGTCGAGCCAGGGCGGGCGTTGACCCCTCCGGTACCGCGCCCGGCGTGCCTTGTGACCTTCCGTCATCTTGAAGAAGGCCGCGTGGATCACGCTGTCCTGGTAGAGCAGCGCCGATCCGACGATCTCTTTTTGCTCGTAGCGGCGATCCCGCCCCTGCCCCACCGACTCGTATTCCTCCCCCCGGCACCCATTCAGCACCTTGAGGAAGGCCCGCCCCTTCTCGGCTGGCTCCTCATCCTGCCCCTGACCGCGTTCCAGCAGCGCATCGATGGCGTAGCTCTTGATCAACCTGGGATGCAGCTCGCGATAGGCTTCCTCACGTGAGACAACGTCCAGCCCCATCACCTCCCCATTGACGAGCACCATCAGCCCCTTCTGGCCGGGCTGCGGCTGGAAGGCTTCCAGGTACGCCTCCAGGTCGTGCTGCTTCGCCAGGTACACGTCGCGCATCGAGCTGGTCGGCGAGGGAGTATCGGTGGCGAACATCATCTCCGAGACCTCGCCCCACACCTCTCCCTGGTCGGAGCGGTGGCCCCGGTCGCGCCTCAGCGACTCAGTTACCGAGCGCTGCTTGGAGAAGCGCATCTTGGGCGGCGAGAGGTGCCCCGAATCCGCGAACGTCCCGCTCGTGTACCGCCATCGACCCTGCTCGGTGCAGCTGACCGGGATCACCGTCTCAGAGTGCTCCTTGAGCAGAATGGTGGCATTCAGCACGCGATTCTGCTTGGCCCCGGCCAGCTCTTCGCTGTCGAGCAGCAGCACCGGCAGGTCGGCACGATTCGCGACTCTCACGTCCGGCACCGAGCCGCCCTCGCTCACCTCGGTGACGGTCAGCGCCTCTCGCCGGAGCGCCTCGGCCAGCGTGAGGTACTCCGGCCCATGATTCGAGGGTGAGAACAGCGGGATGACGGTCATGTTTTCGTACTGCGTCGGCTCTCCCAACTCCAACTGCGTCAGATACTCGGCTACCACTTTGTCCATGCCCGATTACTCCTTTCCCTGGCCCAATTCCGGCAAAAAAGTCTCGACTGTATCCAACAGATGCCGGATAGTATAGGGCCGAAGTGTATTATGCGCAAGTAATATTTCGACCTATGTATATGCGTATAATACGAGGCAGGGCCTATGCAGTTGGGAAGCTGGCACTTCGCAGGTCGGGAAATTCAGCCCGCAAATTACGCGGATCACACAGACTGGCTCATGTTCAGAACAAGTGAAAATAGGCCATTTCTATGCCTAAAACTGCTTGCTGAACTGGTGCTCCATTAAGTCGGTTTCTGAACCCCCATCATCGTCGCTACGCTCCGATGTGTCCCCCTATGCATGGGACGGATGAGCCGTCAGGCTCACAGGGGGGTGAGGGAGTGACACATCGCAGTGATGCGAATTTTGCCTAACACTGGTGTTGAACATGAGCCACACAGATTTACTACACCATTTCCATCATGGCCGGACTGAACTCCAGGCACGGGGACGCAGGCGCAGGCCGGGGCGCATCAGGCGGCGAATCCGGTCCAGCGACCGGGTGGCCGCTTCCTCCCCGGCGGCGATGATCTCGGCAGCCCGATTGAAGCCTCGGAAGGCCGAGATGTCACCGGGAATGTGGGGATGCAGCAGCACGTCGGGGCGCGCCTGCTCCAACCGCTGCCGGACCAGCGTCGCACTGGTGAGCGACTGGGCACGCCAGGCATTGTGCGCGATGCGCGTTGTGGCAGGCGTCGAGGGGTCGTCAACCAGCTCCAGGTCGTAGAAGTCCATCCCCACGTTCACCGCGATCACCACCTCGGCCCCCATGTGCCGCACCACGTCCGCCGGGAGGTTGTTGAGCACCCCACCGTCAACCAGCCGGTACTCACCAACTTCGACCGGCTCGAACACAGCCGGGAAAGCCGACGTGGCCCGCACCGCGTCCGCAACCGCCCCCTCGCGCAGGATCACCTCCTGCCCACTGATCAGGTCAACCGCCACCAGCCCCAGCGGGATGGAGAGCCGATCAAACGTGAGGCCGCGTCCCAACCGCTCCTCCAGGTAGTTCCGGACGCCGTCACCCGACAACAGCCCATCGCGCGGGCGGTGCAGGTCGACCAGCCTGATCAGGTTGCGGGGGCGGGCCATGTGCAGCACCTCGGCCTCCAGGTCTGCAGCCGACAGCCCAGCTGCGTACAAGGCCGCGAGCACGCCCCCCATGCTCGTCCCGGCCAGAAGGTCAATGGGAACGCCCTCCCCCTCCAGGACTTTGAGCACGCCGACGTGCGCGATGCCCCGCGCGCCGCCGCCGCTCAGCGCCAGGCCGATCACCCGGCGGCGGTAAATGCCCTGTGCCTCCATTTTGTCTGTCATAAGCCAGGGATGTCCTTTTTCTTGTCTACCGGGCGAGGCGGGCAACGCGTCGATCTCTACGTCTCACCCACCACCATATTATCGATCAACCGCGTCTCCCCGACGAAGACCGCCATGCTCAACAGCCCCCGCTCGACCCGGCCATCAATCTCGTCCAACGTGTCCGGGTCTGCAGCGCTGACGTAATCCACGCGCGCCAGCGGCTCCGATGCGAGCGTCGTCTCCATCAGTGCGCGCAGGTCACCGGCATCGCGCCGGCCCTGTTCCCAGGCGTCACCGGCTGCGCTCAGCGCCCGGTGGAGCACGGTCGCCGCCTGCCGCTCTTCCGGGCTGAGGCGAGTATTGCGACTGCTCATCGCCAGGCCGTCCGCCTCCCGCACTATCGGGCAAACCACGATCTCCAGGTTGAAGTTCAAGTCACGGGCCATCTGCCTGATGACCACCACCTGCTGCGCATCCTTCTGCCCGAAGTAAGCGCGCGTCGGCTGGAAGACGTTGAACAGCTTGGCGACCACCGTCGCCACCCCCTGGAAGTGCCCCGGTCGTGACGCACCCTCCAGCGGGCGGGTGACCTCCGCGACCATCACGGTGGTCTGGTAGCCGGGCGGGTAAACCACCTCTTCAGGCGGGGCCCAGACCAGGTCGGCACCCTCGGCCTCCAGCAGCGCGCTGTCGCGTTCGAGCGTGCGGGGGTAAACGGCCAGGTCGGCGGCATCGTTGAACTGAGTGGGGTTAACGAAGACGCTCACCCCGACGCGATCATTCTCCCGGCGCGCCCGTCGCACCAGCGATAAGTGTCCTTCGTGCAGCGCGCCCATCGTCGGCACCAGACCCCAGGTCAACGCCGGGTCGGCCCAACGGACGGCGCGCACTTCTTCAACGGTCTTAACGACGTGCATGTGTTCCATTCCTGTTGCAATGTGGAGTAAAAGCCAGGGGCGGAGGGCAAACAATCAAGCAGCCTCTCACGTTTCAACCCCCTCCTCGGCACGGATGGCCGCCCGGATGTCACGCACCAGCGCCCCGGCAGCCGGGCTGTGCAGGCATTCGAGCGTGCGCGGGCGCGGCAGCCCAACCGGGAAGATCGCCTCGACGCGCGCCGGGCGCGGCCCCATCACCAGCACCCGGTCGCCCAACAGAACCGCCTCACCGATGTTGTGCGTGACCATCAGGATCGCACTGTGGCGTGCCCGCCAGATGCGCAGCAATTCCTCGCCCAACAGGTCACGCGTCAGCGCGTCCAGCGCCCCAAACGGCTCATCGAGCAGCAGGATGTGCGGCTGCGTGATCAGCGCCCGCGCAATCGCCACCCGCTGCGCCATCCCCCCCGAAAGCTCCGCCGGGTAAGCCGCCTCAAAGCCCACCAGCCCCACCAGCGCGATCAAGTCACGGGCGGCGGCCTCACGCTCCGGTCTGCCCACCCCCGCCAGTTCCAACGGCAGCGCGATGTTGTCCAACGTGGTGCGCCACGGCATCAGGTTGGCCTCCTGGAAGACGTACCCCACCCGCCTGTCCGGCTCCGTCACCGGGTCACCCTCCAGCGTGACGCTGCCCCCGGTCGGCACCAGCAGCCCGGCCAGGATGCGCAGCAGCGTGCTCTTCCCGCACCCCGACGGCCCGACCAGGCACACGAACTCGTTCCGCCCCAGCCCAAAGCCAATGCCATCCAGGACGGGCAGCAGTCCATTGTCCGTCCGGTAAGTGTGGCTGATGCCCCGCGCGGCCAGCATCAGGTTAGATTCTACTGAGTCTTGCATATACTGCTAAACTGCTCCTCGTTCGTGTCGACTGCGACACTGCCCTCACCCATCTCGGACGGCCTGACCGTCCTCGATCCGCCCTCTCCCTCATGCACCTTGAGTATTTAACCCGCCATGACGGGAATGTGGTTCGTCTGGCTTCTCCCCTCCCTCCAGTGCCTCTAGCTTGAATTCTTCTGTATTAGGTTACGACATTTTTCGTGTCCGGTGAAATCAGGGGAAGATCATGTTGCACCGGTGCTCCGTCAAGTCGGTCCTTGCCCCCTACCTGGGTCCCCTCATCGTCGCTGCGCTCCGATGTGTCCCCCCGTGCACGGGGGGACGGATGAGCCGTTCAGGCTCACAGGGGGGTGAGGGAGCGATGCATCGCAGTGATGCAGAATCCTGCTTAACACTGGCGTTGAACATGAGCCAAAAACCTACCCCTGAAAGGGGGCAAACGTGGGTCATCCGGCACAATGGTGCCCGGCTCCCCCTCTCCCTCGCCTCGGCGCGGTCGTCGACCGTCCTCAGCGCCCCCTCACTTGATCATGCGGGAAAGGGGGAGTACCGGGCAGGAGGTGATTTCGATCACGGCAGGAACGCGTTACTGTACGCGCCCTCAAGCGTCTGTGCCTCGCTCAACAACCCCATCTCCAGCAGCAAATCCTGCATCGCTGCCCACGAGGCCCCCTCAGTACGACCAAGGGCATCCGCGCGCCACAACTCAATCGAGCGCCCAAGAACCTCACGCTGCACGTCCAGGTTTTCGGCATCGGCCAACCCCTCCACGTACCGCTTGCTGATCTCAAACGCCTCATCCGGGTGGTCAATGGTATATTGCAGACTCTCCGCAAACGCGGCTGTCATCGCCCGTACCAGGTCAGGGTTATCGGCAATGACCTGCTCGCTCGTCACCAACCCATTGCTGACCAGGTCGGCGTGGTCGGCGACGTAGATCAGGTCAATCTCCTCACCCAGCGCCGCAAGCTGCACCGGCTCATTGGCCGCATAAACGACCACCGCATCCACCTGACCGGTCACCAGCGTCTCCACCTGAGCGTAACCGGTGGTCTGCAGGTCAATGTCCTCCTCGGTCAACCCACCCGCCTCAAGCAGCGCCCTCAGCCCAATGTAACTCGCCCCTTCGCGCACCGGCACCCCGACACTGTGCCCCGCCAGATCCACTATCGACGCGATCCCCTGCTCTGTTTTGGCGGCTATAGCCACCGGGAAGCGCTGATACCACTCGAACACGTACACCAGCGGCATCTCCTGTGCGCGCGCCAGCAGCACCTGTTCGCCGCTCAGCACCGCGAACCGGATCTCGCCTGTGGCGACCAGCTTGGCTCCCTCCGTCTCCTGTCGGTGCTCGGTTGTCACATCCAGGCCCCGTTCGGCGAAGAAGCCCTTCTCGATGCCCACGTACCACGGCGCGAACTGCACGTCGGGGATGTAACCCAACGACAGCCGGATCGCGACCGGCGTCGCGGGGGGAGGCTCTTCGGTCGGCTCCTCGGTCGGTGTGGCCGTCGGCTGGCCGCCGCAGGCAACCAGCGCCAGCGTGACGATCAACGCGATAACGATTAACGTATGCAACCTTCTAAACATGACGACGTGACTCTCTCCTTACGTATTCAATCTGCTCAGGAATTACGCAGTTGAGCGCTTCCGGCTACATAGCAGCGGGTAAAAAGGGGATGAAATCTGTGTAATCCGCGTAATCTGCGGACTGAATCCCATCGACCCGCAAGACTCTGGCATCCCAACCGCGTAAGTCCTACTGGCTACGGGTGCCCGTTGTTCCCCGCCCGCCTCCAGGCCAGCGCACGGCACTCGATCAGCGTCACGATCCCATACAGCGACAGCGCCAGCGCCGCCAGCACGAACACCCCCACAAAAACGCGCGCCGTGTCGAACTGCCCATCGGCCAGGTTGATCATAAAGCCCAGCCCCGCGTCCGCCCCGGCGAACTCCCCCACCACCGCCCCGATCACCGACAGCGTCGCCCCCACCTTCAGCCCGGCCAGCAGCACCGGCATCGCGCCCGGCACCTCCAGCTTGGCGAACACCTGCCAGGGCGTGGCCTGTAGCGACCGCATCAGGTCACGCAGGTCCTGCGGCACGCTCCGCACGCCCACGACGGTGTTGATCAGGATCGGGAAAAACACGATCAGCGCGCTGATCAGAATCTTGCTCATCAGCCCCGGCCCAAACCAGATCACCAGCAGCGGCGCAATCGCCACGATGGGAATCGCCTGCGAGGCCACGATGTACGGCGACAGCGCCCGCTCAATGGTCACCGACTTGGCCAGCAGGTAACCCAGCGCCGTCGCGACCGACAATCCGAGCGCCAGCCCACCCAACACCTCAACCAACGTCACGCCCACGTGGTGCCACAACGTGCCATCCAGCGCCACCACCACGAACTTACGCGCCACCCGCCCCGGCGACGGCAGGATAAAGGCCGGATACGCCCCCAGCCGGACGAGCGCCTCCCAGCCCAGCAGAAACGCCACCAGTACGACGCCCGGCCACACCACCCGCGACCGGCGAGCGCGTGTTGGCCGGGCGGGCGGTCTGCGGTCGGTGGGGGTATGCGATTGGCTGCGGGCGACGTTGACGTGCATGGAATCTGCCCCTTTCGCGGTCAATCCATTCCGGGGCAGATGTGCGGGACGGCACGCGCACAATCAAAAAACCCGAAGCCGACAGGTCGACTCCGGGGCGCGCGTGCATGACAGCTTTTGTACACCCAGGCGCGCACTATGCCTGAGCAGCGCTGCCGTATAACTTCCTCCCATCCTGACTCTGACAGTCGGCCCCGGAGTCTCACCGGAGTCCACCGCGCGCGGGCTGCGCTGCGGGTCGCGGGCTTGCTGCGACGAGGCTGTCACCTCGCCGCCATCACCGCCGGTCGGGAATTTCACCCTGCCCCGGAAGTATTTCTCAATTGCCGATCACATTATAGCCGCTCCGGCAGTGGGCCGCAATGTGAGGTTTGTCACACGTGGAGGTCGCGGGGGTTAACTCTCTGTTGATCTGCCTTGCCCCAGTGGTGGGAGAGAGGGGGCGATTACCGGTCGTCTTCGGTTAAGTCAGTGTTTGGCAAACGAAAGCGGAGAAGACCTGACCAAATAACCACAATAGCTAGTATCGAAATAACCAAGATAATCAATCCTACAGTTCTCACAATGGGCACAGGGATCAATTGGCTGATGAAACTCAATATCGCACCAAGCTGCGCGATGCCACCTGTTAATTGCACCCGCCCTAAATAGATGTCTTGTGCACTGCCTTTTTTGTACCCTGATGATGCCATGGCTACGCCAGACCCTATCTTTTGACAAATAAAGTGCACCACAACAGAAAGGGCTAGGGCTATCCAGTTTATCCAGCCTAATCTCAACATGTAACCACCTGCGGAATGTCGGAGACAACATAATCCATTGTAGTTATATTTGAGCTTACAACAACTCAACACAGCAAAAATTTCTTAGAGGCTATATTTCCGAACATGCTTGGCTATCTTGCCGGTGGCTCGACTGCCCGATGGGGTTGCACATGGGATTGATCGCACATTCCCCCGTGGTGTTCTTAGCGGACAGGGGTAAGAAGAATCTCGAGATTGTTAAGCTGCGACGGCCCCCTTCGGCCCATCTCCCCCATTGCCATGTAGTCAGGAAGGGAGCACTTTCCACTCGACGCAAAGCGGGCCAGCCCATGCACCGGGCTGGCCCGCTTTGCCGCTTTCAAATGGCCCGTCTACCGGCCACCCTTGTAACCACCCTGTCCACCTTTCCCACCGTCGGCGCCGCCACCGGCACCACCCCCACCACCTGCCCACAGGGGATGACCGTCCTCGTCACGCAGCACGATCTCCTCCCCCGTCGCGAGGAAGGTGATCTGCCCGGCCTCGAACTCGCCATCCTCGTAGAAGCCAAGGACCGAGATCTCATCGCCGGACTGGAACTCAACGCCCAGCCCCTCGACGAAGTGCGGCGGCCCCACCTTGACGGTCAATGTGTCGCCCTCCGCCGTCTGGATGACGATCACATTGTCGTCCACCTGCGTGATCGTCCCCTCGACGGTGACCCAATCCTCAGCGCTGACGGACGTGCCCTTCCCCTTCGCGGATCGGGAGCCTCCCTGTCCACCTTTCCCACCGTCGGCGCTGCCACCGCCGCCACCCCCACCACCGGCCCACAGGGGATGACCATCCTCGTCACGCAGCACGATCTCCTCC
>CAZRXG010000063.1:0-16595 GCA_964603985.1 uncultured Anaerolineae bacterium
CCCGCCGACCTCTGGTCGGCGACCCCTCTCCCGGACGCGCTCTCCGAGCGCTGGGAGAGGGGAGGTCGCCCGGTTGGAGGCGCGCGGACACCGCCTACCCGCCCAGATCCATTGCCAGTTGGCCGCCGCCCTCGCGCAGCGCCGCGATAATCTTTTGATCCGTCACCGGGAGGGCGTACCGCGCCAGCTCGTCCGGCGTCACCCAGGCCCAGTCGGCGCACTCGATGGCCTGCGGCTCGCCGCTCAGGTGCTGGCAGGCGAAGGCGTACAGGGTGATGCGGAGGTGCGTGTAGGCGTGCCGCACGGACGTGATTTGGGGGCCGACGGCGACCTCGATCCCCAGCTCCTCGCGTACCTCGCGGCGCAGGCATTCCGGCAGTGACTCGCCCGGCCTGCGCTTGCCGCCGGGGAACTCCCACAGCCCGCCGAGCATCCCGTCCGGGGGGCGCTGCGCGATCAGAAGCCGCCCGTCTTGCCCCGTGATGACCCCCGCCGTCACGTCGTGGTGCGGCAGCTTCTTTTTGGGCGGCCTGACCGGGCGTGCTTCCTGAACCCCCTCGCGGCGTGCCCGGCAGTGCGCGGCCAGTGGGCAGATAGGACAGTGCGGTGCGCCGGGGGTGCAGACCCGCCGTCCTAGCTCCATCAGTCCCTCGTTCCAGGGACCGGCCCGGCCAGACGGGAGAATCTGCCCGGCCAGATCCCACAGGTGGCGCCGGGTTGATGTCTGTGTCACATCGGCGGTGATGTCGAACAGGCGCGCCAGCACGCGGGTGACGTTGCCGTCCAGCACTGCCGCGTCGACGCCGAAGGCCAGGCTGGCGACCGCGCCCGCGGTGTAGTGCCCCACGCCCGGCAGGTTGAGCAGGCCCTCGACGGTAGTGGGGAATTGGCCGCCCAACTCCTCGACAATCATCTGGGCGGCGCGGTGCAGGTTGCGCGCCCGGCTGTAGTAGCCCAGCCCTTCCCACAGCTTGAGCACGTCGCCCAGGGAGGCGGCGGCCAGCGCCTCGACGGTCGGGAAGCGGGCCAGGAAGCGCTCGTAGTAGGGGATCACCGTCGTGACCTGGGTTTGCTGAAGCATGACCTCCGCCAGCCAGATGGCGTAGGGATCGGTGCTGCGCCGCCAGGGCAGGTCTTCTTTGTTCGCTTCAAACCACGCGATCAGGGCGTCGTGGAGAGCCTGAAAACCGGTCATGGGGGTGATGATACCGCGCCGGGGATATAGAACCAATTGGCACGTTTGGACGTATTGACTTATGAAGCGCTTCGCCGATAGGCTATTCTGTATGGAGCAACCGGTAGAACATCACTGCCTGCCGCGCCCGGCACAGCCTTGCCCGCTGTGCGGTGAGATGATCCCGCCGCCGGTCTACTGTGCGATCTGCGGGGCGGACGTATCGCCGCCGCACGTTTGCCAGCCGCACCCCCTGCCGCACGTCTGCCGTGATCTGCCAGCGCCGGGTCACTGCCTGGCCTGCGGTGAGTCGTTACCGGCCCGCCGGTTCTGCCCCACCTGCGGGGCGGATATCACCCCCTCTCACAGGTGCAGTGCCGCGCCGCCGACGCACGTCCCGCGCCCTGACCCGATCCACACCTGTCCGGCGCTTGAGCTGGAGAAGTGTGAGGTGTGCGGGGAATTGATGCCGCCCAGGCGCTACTGCGAGCAGTGCGGGATGGACATCACACCGCCGCACGTTTGCCAGCCGGAGCAGGAGCCGCACACCTGCCCGCCGGTCGTCACCATGCCGCGCCGCTGCCCGAAGTGTGGGGAACTGATGCCCGCGCCGCAGCACTGTCCGCAGTGCGGGGCGGACATCACGCCAAAGCACGTGTGCCCGGAAGAGAGTTAGAGCGCAGAGAGTTCCTCACTCCAGTGGGATCGTGGCCTGATCCAGCACCTCGCCGCCCAGCGCAATCGCCTGGAGATCGATCCGGTCGGCGTATATCTCCAGCAGGACGAAGTGTGTCTGCTTGGCGAAAAATTCGCTCTCAGGCAGGGCCTCGCCCAGATCGTACAGCGTCAGCGACCCGCCCCCGCTGATGACGTACGTGAGGTCGTTGACCACCAGCCGCTGGTAGTTGTGGTCGTGGCCGGAGAGAACCAGTGGGACGTTCGCCGCCTCGAACCCCGGCACCCACGACTTGCGCACCGGGATGCCGTCGTTGGGGTGCAGGCCGCTCGTGTAGGGGGGCACGTGGAGAACCGGGATCGTGTAGGGGAAACGCTCGTCGGCCAGGCGCTCCGCCAGCCACGCGTTCTGCTCGGCCTGGCCGCCCTGGCCGAAGAAAGCCTGCGTATCCAGCATGACGAACTGCACCTGCCCGTAGGCGAAGGCGTACCAGCGGTTGTGCCCCCCGTAGTCCGAAGGCTCAAAGCGTGGATCGGTAAACGGTGGGAAGGCATAGTAGTAGAAAGGCAGGCCCTGCCACTGCGCGGCGGCCTCAACGTCGTGGTTGCCGATGACGGGGTAGACCGGCATCTGGCGCAGCAGCGGTGCGAGGGGCTTGAACCACTTCAGCGCGTAGGCTTCGAATGGATCGGCGTTCTCGTAGATGCAGTACACCACGTCGCCGGTGTGCAGCACGAAGTTGAGGTCGTGGGCTGCCATCTCCCCGGCCAGTGTGTACGTCGCCTGATGGCCGAAGCCTGAGTCGCCGATCACACCCACACGCAGTGGATCCTGCCCTGCAGGGGTGCGAAAGCGGATCGGCCCCCATGCCTCGCCCATGAAGTAGGGCTGCCGGTAGGTAGTGGCGTCGGCCCGTATCGCGATGGTGGCCTGGTAGGTCATGCCCGGCGTCAGCCCGTCGATCGTGATCTGGTGCCGGACGCCGGTCGGTGGCAGCTCCACCCAGGCCTGGTGGAGTTCCGCCCCGACCGGCCAGTAAAGTAGGACGCCCTCGGCTGGTGCGCCAAGCTCGAAGAGAAGTGTCGCGCCCGTCCCGGTGACGTGCTGCACCACCAGCGGGAGCCGGTAGGCAACGGCTGCCGGTGCCTCGTCCAGCATGATCGGCGGCGCGGTCGGCGTGGGGGAGGGGGTGGCCGTAGGCGTTGGACTGGGCGTCGGGCTGGGAGTTGGCGTGGGTGGATCTGTAGGGGTTACGGGAGAGGAGGTCGGTACCTCGCCGGTTGGAGGCGGTGGAGTGCCTTCGTGCGGAGATGGTGCCATCTCCGCTGCGCTGCACCCCGCCAGCAGAAGGGTGAGCAGCACCGCGATACAGGTGACCCCGGTGATGGTTGGTAGTCGGAGTGATGGTCTCTTTTGTGGCCGGTTCGGCATGGTGAACCTCGTTAGCTGCGTACCCCGGCTATGGGCGATTTTACCAGAATTACGTTAGAAAAACCCGGCCCGTTGGATTCTCCCCGCCGATTGAGGGACAATACCCTGTGACGGCGGTTGTTCCCCGGTGAGGACACAGACGACAAAGAGACATGCCCGGCTTTGATTATATGTTCACCCGCCCATTTCGTGGGGAGGGCAATGGCCTTACCCGCATCCACGAGCACATCAGCATACAAAGATAAGAGGGGAAAGGAAACAAATGTCCGTCTTTGTGATTTTTGGGATTGGGGCGTTGGTCGTCCTGGCCTGCATGATCGTCCTCTGGATCATCAGCCTGCTGCTCAAGGACTCCAGCATCGTGGATATCTTCTGGGGGTTGGGGTTCGTGATCCTGGCCGTCACATACTTTATCCTGACCGACGGCTTTCTGGCCCGTAAGGTTCTGATCACGGCGCTGGCTGCGATCTGGGGGCTGCGGCTCTCGATCCACATTTTTCTGCGGAACAAGGGCAAGGGGGAGGATTACCGCTACCAGGAGATGCGTGCCAATTCTGGCCCGAAGTGGTGGTGGTGGAGCTTCTTCCAGGTGTTTATGTTCCAGGGGGTGCTGATGCTCATCATCTCGACGCCGCTCCTGGCAGCCCAGTTCAGCCCGACCCCCGCCCGCCTGACCGTCCTGGATGGGCTGGGGGCCGTCGTGTGGGCGATTGGCTTCTTCTTCGAGGCCGTCGGCGACTGGCAGCTTACCCGCTTCAAGCGTGACCCGGAGAACAAGGGCAAGGTGCTGCGAACCGGCTTGTGGGCCTACACACGCCACCCGAACTACTTCGGTGATGCGACCCAGTGGTGGGGGTACTTCCTGATCGCGCTGGCCGCGCGGGGAGGGTTCTGGACGATCTTCAGCCCCATCCTCATGACCGTGCTGCTGCTGCGCGTGTCGGGGGTGGCGCTGCTGGAAAGGTCTCTGGCGGAGACCAAACCTCAGTACAGGGATTACATTGAAAGCACCAGTGCCTTCTTCCCGCTGCCCCCGCGTAAGCGGAGCCAGGGCTAGGTGCTCTTGGGCAGCACGTAGCCGATCAAAGTGAGGAGATAACCGATGCGTATACTCATTGCAGGCGGCACCGGGCTGATCGGGCGGCCGCTGAGCAACAGTCTGGCCGCCGATGGGCACGACGTGATCGTGCTCAGCCGCTCGCCTGAGAAGGCGTCCGGGCTTGGGGCGGGGGTTCGGGTTAAAGGCTGGGATGCGCGCACCGCCGAAGGCTGGGCGCACCTGGCCGATGGGGCCGACGCCATCGTCAACCTGGCCGGGGAGAGCCTGGCCGGTTCGACGTTCTTTCCCCGGCGCTGGTCAGGTGAGCGCAAACGTCTTATCCTGGACAGCCGCGTCAACGCCGGACAGGCCGTCAACCAGGCCGTCGAGGCGGCGAGCAGCAAGCCGAAGGTCGTGATTCAGGCTTCGGCCGCCGGTTACTACGGGCAGACCGGCGACGCACATGTGACCGAGAGCAGCCCGGCGGGCGATAACTTCCAGGCACAGGTGTGCGTTGCGTGGGAGAAGTCAACCGCGCCGGTCGAGGAGATGGGCGTGCGCCGTGCGATCGTCCGTACGGGCGTGGTGCTCAGCACCGAGGGCGGCGCGTTCCCGCGACTGCTTCTGCCCTTCCGGCTGTTCGCCGGTGGCCCGTTGGGGAATGGAAGACAGTGGATGCCCTGGATTCACCTTGAGGACGAGGTGTGGGCCATCCGCTTCCTGATCGAGAATGAGCGGGCCAGTGGCCCCTTCAATCTGAATGCGCCCAATCCCGTGACCAATGCGCAGATGGCGCGGGTGGTCGGGCGCGTGATGGGTCGCCCGTCCTTCGTCCCGGTCCCCGGCTTTGCGCTGCGGCTGGCCTTCGGGGAGGCGGCGACGCTGGTGCTGGACGGCTGGCGGGCGCTGCCGGAGCGGTTGGAGGCGCATGGCTTCGAGTTCAGGTTCCCTGACGCGGAGTCCGCCGTGCGCGATCTGCTCAGAAGCCGGTAGGGGGTGCCTTCTCCGCGTGGCGCATCACGTCGGTTGTAGCCACATAGGGGCGACTTGCAAAGTCGCCCTGGGAGGGTCTGAGATCCTCCCCTACGATGAACTGCGCAGCTTCTGACGTGATAACTCCCGGCAGATCGGGCGGCCCTGCTGCGCGATCGGCTGTTTTTTTCTTCCCCGGCGGCACGTGTCACACAGCGCACATAAAAGCGGTGACATTTCTCACTACCGGCTGTCCCACCCGCCGACCTATACTCGGATCGATCCGCTCGCAGATTGGTAAGAATGGGCCGTGAACTGCCCGCTTGAATGACGATCTGCCCCACGCTATAATTCGCCCGACCTGCTGCCACCGGATTAAGGAGCCGTTCCAGTGCAACCGCTGGTTGAATGCATCCCCAATTTTAGCGAGGGACGCCGTCCTGAGGTCGTCGAGGCGATTGCCGACGCCGTTCGGGGCACTCCTGGCGTCACCCTGCTCGATTACAGCTCAGATGCCGACCACAACCGCTCCGTTCTGACCTTCGTCGGCACGCCGGGGGACATCGAGGTGGCTGCTTTTGCTGCCATCAAGACCGCTGCTGAGTTGATCGACATGACGCAGCACTCCGGTGAGCACCCGCGCATCGGCGCGACCGATGTGGTGCCCTTCGTGCCCATTCGTGGGGTGGAGATGGCTAACTGTGCTGTGATTGCCCGGCGGCTGGGGCAGCGGGTCGGTGACGAACTGGGCATCCCGGTCTACCTGTACGAGCGGGCCGCCACGCGCCCCGACCGTGAGAACCTGGCTAACCTCCGTAAAGGCGAGTATGAGGGCCTGAGGGAGGCGATCAGGACCGACCCCGACCGCGCCCCAGACTTCGGCCCGGCCGAGCTTGGCACAGCCGGGGCGACCGTGATCGGTGCCCGTGCGCCCCTGATCGCATACAACGTCTACCTCAACACCGATGATGTCGAAGCGGCCAGGAAGATCGCCCGCGCCGTCCGGCATTCCGGCGGTGGGCTGCGCTTCGTCAAGGCGCTCGGCCTGCTGGTCGATGGGCGCGCTCAGGTGTCGATGAACCTGACCGATTACACGCGCACGCCCGTGCAGCGCGTGCAGGAGCTGATCAGGGTTGAGGCGGCGCGCTACGGTTACCGGATCACCCAGGCGGAGCTGATAGGCCTGATCCCGGAGCAGGCGCTGGTCGATGCGGCGCGCTGGTACCTCCAGCTTGACCTCTTTGAGGATGACCAGATCCTCGAATGGCGAATCCAGGCCGCCGAGGCCGCCGATTTGATGCCCCATGCCTTCCTCGATGCCGTTGCCGATGGCAAGCCGACGCCCGGCGGCGGCTCCGTTGCGGCGCTGGCGGGGGCGCTGGCCTCGGCGCTGGTCGGGATGGTCGCCCGGCTGACGGTAGGCAAGAAGAAGTACGCTGATGTCGAGGAGGCGATGCAGGAGGTTGCCCGCCTCTCCGACCGGTTGCGGGCCGATCTCACCGCGGCCATCAGTGACGACAGTGCTGCCTTCAGGAAGGTGATGGATGCCTACCGCCGGGATAAAGACGACCCCTCCCGCACGGCTGCGATCCAGGAGGCGTTGCGTCGTGCCGCCGACGTGCCGCTCCAGACGGCCCGGTTGTCGCTCCGGGCGATGGAGCAGCTCAAGGTGGTTGTGGAACAGGGTAACGTGAATGCCGTCACCGACGGCGCGGTCGGCGCGCGGATGGCGTTGGCCGCCGTCGAGGGGGCTGCGTTGAACGTGCTCGTGAACCTCCAGAGTATGGACGATGAGGCCGCCGTCAAGGCTTACCATGACGAAATCACATCCCTGCGCGAGTCGGGGCGGGCGCTGGCCGCCGAGATCGCGTCGCTGGCGGAGGGGCGGCTTGGGCTGGCTTGATAAAATACGGACGGTGCTGCCTGTCACCCTGGTGATCGCGATCGGGGTGGTGGTGGGATGCGCGCCCCGCCCGCTCCCCACGCCCACGCCCACCAAGACGCCCGACCCGGCCCTTGCCATGCTCATGGCCGGGCCAACCGCCACGCTGGGCCAGGAAAGTGCGGCGGTGCTTTCCAGCCTCACGCCCGAACTTCCGATGCCGACGGTCGAGGAGCAGACAGCGCCGCCGCCCGCCACCGAGGCAGATACAATACCCACATCGGAAAGCACTGAGGCTCCCACCGAAACGCTGCCGCCGCCTACCCCGGATGACGGCCTGCCGCCCGATCATTACTGGTTGGAGCGTCCCATCCCCTCTGGCTGGACAGATTACATTGACCGGACGTATCCCTACGGAGCGACTGCCGGGGGCCAGTACCGGCCCCACACCGGCGGGGAGTTCTTCAACCCGGCTAGCACACCCGTCGTCGCCGTCGGGAATGCGACCGTTGCCTACGCGGGCACCGACTGGGAAGTGCTTTACGGCCCCGCTTTGAGCTTTTATGGCAACCTCATCATCATCCAGTTGACCGACTACACCTACAATGGACGCCCGGTGTACGCGCTCTACGGGCACCTCTCCGAGATCTACGTCCAGACCGGGCAGGCGGTGGCGGTTGGTGAGATCATCGGCGCGGTTGGGGCGACGGGCGTTGCCAATGGGGGAGCGCACCTGCACTTCGAGGTGCGCCTCGACGACCCGCAGAGTTACTTCACCAGCACGCGCAACCCCGACCTGTGGATCAAGCCTTACTGGGGATATGGCACGCTGGCCGGGCGCGTGCTGCGGGCCGATGGCGCGATGCTGCGCGAGGTGGCCCTCACCATCAAGGGGGACGATGCCACGCGCTACGCCTGGACGTATGCAGGGGATGAGAACATCTCCGATGATGCCTGGGGGGAGAATTTCACCTACGGGGACCTGCCCGAAGGCTGGTACACCGTCACGACGCGCTCATCCAAGCGGACGCACAGTGAAGAGGTTTACGTGCGCGCCGGGCGCACAAGCTGGTTGGAGTTTATCTTCGAACAGTGAGGCAGGAGAAGCACCGTCAGTAGGCGCGCTGAGGCCCGAACCACTCCTCGATCAGGTCGCTGACCGTCCCGTCGTGGAGCATCTCCCAGATAACTTCGTCTATCCGAGCGTGCAGCGTCGTGCTGTCCGGGTGGACGGCCACCACGTAGAGCGTGTCGACCACGTTGTCGGCCAGCACCAGCTCAGGGTGCTCGCCGACGCCCAGGCGGGCCGTGATCCCGTCGACTAGTGTGGCGTCCGCCTCACCGTTGACGACGGCCAGCAGTGCCGTGCCGGGGTCGGGGTAGCGCGTGACCGTCAGGTCGGCCAGCCGCCGCTCCCAGTTTCGTGCCTCCACGTCGCCGCCTGAGCCGTATTCGACGGCCAGCGTGTGCCCGTCCAGGTCGGCCATCTGCCTGATCGGCCCGCCCTCCCTCACGACCAGATACTCGCCCGCGTTGAAGTAAGGCGCGGTGAAGGCGGCCTTGCCCTCGAATTGGGGGGCGGCGACCAGGGCCGAGATCACCACCTCGACCTGCCCGATCAACAGGGCGTCGTACAGGGCGTCGTAGGCCATGTTGACGAAGACCATCTCGAAACCCAGCCGCCGCCCGATCTCGTTGGCGAAGTCCACGTCGAAGCCGACGATCTCGTTTTGCTCGTTCACGTATTCGAAGGGTGGGTATGCGGCGTCCATGCCCACGCGCAGCACACCCGTCGTCTGGGCCTGATCCTCTTCCTCGTCCCCGCCCGACCACAGCAGCAGCCCCAGCCCGATCAGCAGAATCAGGGCAAGGCCGCCTGAGATCAACAGGGACCGGCGGCGGAGCTTCACAGGTTGATCTCTCCGGGGAAAGGTTGGGGATCACACGGTGGGCGGTCGCTGGCCTGGGACATGTTCCCGGTCACTCCTCGTCCGGCAGGATCGCCCCGCCGACCGCCGTAACCTTGCGCTCCCGGCTTCTGCGCAGGGGGAAGGCCCCCGGCTCTACCTGGCCCTCCAGCAGATTGAACAGCGCCTCGGCCTGCTCGTCCGTCAGGATGATGCCGCCCTGTGCCTCGTCCGGCAGCCAGCCCGCGCCGCCGCCGTCTCCCCTGGACCGCGCACGGCGCAGGATGAACAGTGCCAGCCCGGTGCCGGTGGCAGCTCCGGCGACCGCGCCAACCGCCGCGCCCAGCCCGATTGCCTGCGCCACTGCCGACTCCAGACGGGTGCCGATCACAATCGCCAGCGTGACCGCAAAGGCCAGCGCCACAGCAACAGCGATGATCGTGCGTCTGTCAGCGGCCATACATGTTTAGTCCTGCTCCGGAGGCCAGTCTACGTCGGGCGGCTCCTCGTAGGAGACGTACACCTCCTCGTCGTCCCCTGCTTCTGGGGCTGCGACGTACCCGCCGTATCCCTCCGCGTTGAGCTGCTCCATGATGTGCCGGATATCCAGCGCGCCGGTGTATGCTGCCTGGAAACGCGTGATCTGCCCGCCGATCACGGCCAGGAAATCCCCACTGCCGCGCAGAAGCTCGGCATCGGTGGCCGAGATGCCGGTCGCCGTCAGGGCCTCCTGCGCGCTGGCGACCTTGCCTACCAGCCGCGCCGGAAGGTTGGCTTTGATTGCGCTGGGGACGGCGTCGGCGGAAGGGCGCTGCGTGCTGCACAGAATGTGGAACCCCGCCTCGCGACCGCGCTGGGCCAGACGCACCAGCAGAGCCTCAATCTCCTTGCCTCCCGTCGCCAAAAGGTCGCCGACCTCGTCCACAGCGACGACGATGCGCGGGGTCGCCGGGGCGTTCTCGCGGTCGCGGCGCTCCATCTCATCGACGACGTGCTCCAGCAGATCCTGGGCCTCCTCCGTCGCGGTGGCGATGGGGGCCAGCAGGTGTGGCAGGCCGTCGAGGGGCGTAAAACCGCGCCGCTTGGGGTCGATCAGGACAAGCTGGAGGTGTGCCTGCCGGTTGTAGAGCGCCAGAGAGAGGATCAGGCTGCGCATCAGCTCCGTCTTGCCGCAGCCGGTCGCCCCCGCGATCAGGACGTGCGTCACCTCCGGGGCCATCAGCGGCAGGGTGAATGGCTCCCCTTCGAGGCTCAGGCCCAGGATGCCCGTCACAGGCGGCAGCATGGGAAGCTCCTCGGTCAGGGCCAGCAGGTACACAGGCTGTGGGGTGGGAAGCGGCACCTCGACCGCCAGTGACCCGGCGCTGCGCGTGACCCGCACGCTGGGCGCTTCGACGACCAGGGCCAGCTCTTCGGCCAGGTTTTGCACGCTGCTGATCTTGGTGCCCAGGCCAAGCTGCAGGCTGAAGCGCACCCAGCGAGGTGACACCTGCACGCCGGTCACCAGCGCTTCGAGCTTGTGCGCGGCCAGCAGTGCCTCGATCTGGTCGGCCAGAAAATCCAGCCACTCGCGGGTGGGGTATTCCATGTACGATCTTTGTCCTGTCAGCCTGCCTCAATGTGCAGGGGAGTATATAAAACTGCCCCCTGACCCGCAAATCTACCGTTCCGTCTCCTGGCCGCGCGCCCAGGCCTGCAATTCGTAATAGATCGGCTTGGGTGAAAAGTCCGGCGAGACCAGCGTGAAGTAGTCGGGGAAGCTGTACGTCGGAGCCGGGTAGCGCAAGGCCCACACGCACAGGTTCTCCAGCCAGGGCCAGTTGGCCTCCGCGTATTCGAAGGCGTCGATGGTGTAGGTGATGCGCTGTCCCGGTCGCACTGCCTTCGTCCAGCGGGGGTGATCGTTCCACCCGGACTCGGTGATGTAGACCGGCTTGTCGGCGTCCCCGTTGGCGACCATGATGTCGTGCAGCAGCTCCACCCGCCGGAAGTTCAGCACCTCCGGGGCGGGCGGCTCCTCCGGCGGAAACTTGAAGCCGTAGCTGTGCACGGCCAGCGCGTCAAAGGTGTCTTTGCCGCCCCAGCGGTAGAACTCGCTCAGGTAGTCAAGCTCGTTCATCCCGTGCGGGCTGCCCATCGGCTCCAGCGTCGGTGCCAAGGCTCCCGCCAGGATCACCACGTCCGGGTTGGCGCGACGCGCCGCCGGTGTGGCGAATTGCAGCAGGCTGACGTAGCGTTGGGGCAACACCTCCTGATAGCCCCACTCGAAAGCGAGGTTCGGCTCGTTCCAGATGATGATGTGGTTGATATCGCCCTTGTAGCGTCCGGCGAACTCCTCGACGAAGTGCCCGAAGTCCCAGAAGCGGTGCGGGTCGAGGTAATTCAGGCTGGCCTCGATCTCCTCATCCTCGGAGTAGGGCAGCGCCCATTCAGGCACCATCCCGATCCGCGCGATGATCGTCAGCCCCTGCGCCCGCGCGTGCTCGACGATCATGTCGCTGTGCTCCCAGTGATAGACGCCCTGCTGCGTCTCGATGTAGGCCCAGGGGAAAAACTCGACGACCGTCGTCGCGCCCATCTCGCGCACCATTTGCAGCGTGCGCTGGATCTTCCACTCCTCGACTTCGTCCGTCAGGCGTGTGTGGACGCAGGTGACGGGATGCGCGGTCTCGACCGTCTGCGGTGGGCCGACCACGACGTACGGGCGGCGGTGCGCCGTCAGCCAGAACATGCCGACGACCAGCAGCACGCGCACCAGCCATCCCCCGGCCCGGCGCAGATTGATCTCGTGAAGCACGGTTGGGTCACTCATGAGCGGCGATTGTAGCCGCACGACCGGTGCGGGCGCAAGAAGCGGCGCAAGTAGCGGCGCAAGTAGCGGGCGCAAACAAAAAAGGCAGCGGATCGGCTGCCCTTACTGTACGGCTCCTATACGGGGATGCGGCGGGGGTTAGTGTCTGCCCCACTCGGTGATCGTGCGGATGATCCCCAGCAGGGAGACGCCCAGCTTGAGTGCGTCCTTGGTTTGCGGCCCTTCCGGAGGCCCCTCACCGCCGTACATATCCTCCGCCGACCGGATGTAGAGATACGCCGACAGGAGACCCAGCACGCTCCCCAACAGCCCTCCCATCAGCAGCGCGCGCGCCCGCCAGCCTTTTTCGGGCATGGGCATGATGGCCTGTTCTTGCTCTTCCACGGTTACCTCCAGGGATCAACTATGCCGAGGGTGATTCCGGCTGGGTCTGCTGCGACGTGCCTGCCGCTTCGGCCTCAGGCCCGTCCTCAGCCTCAATCCCCTGTGCTTTCAGGAAGAAATCGATGCCTGCCAGCACGCTGCGAATCGCGATCACGGCCCCCGCGATCCGGTCGGTGATTTTATCCACCCAGCCGTGCACCTTCTTCACGCTCTCGTAGGCGACGTTCGTGTAAGGTGGCAGGGTTCTGATCACCCTGGCGAGCAGGTAGATCAGCCCCCCCAGCAGCAGGAGCACGATCAGCCCGGCCACGACGTTGGGGATGATGACCAGGATCAGCGAATAATCGGCCACGATAGACGCGCCCGTCGGCCCGCTCAGCACGACGAGCAGCACCACTGCCCCAATGGAGAGCAGGGCCACGATCAGCACCGGGAACGTGATCTGCCACCACGCCTCGCGCCGGAATCGGGCCGTCGACTCCGGGTTGCGTGCCGTCGGCGGTCCCTTGGGTGACACGTCGGGTTGTGCGTCTTCACTCATATGGTATGCTCCACTAGGTGCTCAGGCCCCACGCCTATTCTATCATGACATGCCCGTGTGGGGTAGAGCGCCGTGCGCGGCCAGTGAGAGGCGCAGCAGTTGGGCCTCGATCAGGCCGCTCGCCAGTTCCTCGTCGATGGTGATGCCGTGCTCGTTGAGGTACTGCCGGGCCACCTGCATAGCATAGGCCTTCTTCTCTTCGCCGACGTTCTTGATCAGCCCTTTCAACCCACTCTGCTCTGCCGCCAGGACGGCGGCTTCGATTGCCTTGTCGATCAGGGCCTGGCGGGCCTGGGGCGTGTCAGCCGGCACGGAGGGGTTGCTGAACTGCGTCAGCACCTCGGCCTCGATCAGCGCGATCAGCCTGTCTAGGTCGATGGTCACGCCGCGCTCCTCCAGGAACGTCTGCGCAACCTCGATTGCCCGGTCGCGCTTCTCCGACCCGGCCAGTCCTTCCAGGAAGCCGGTTTGCTCGGCCACCTGCACGGCGATCTTGACCGCCCGGTCGAGCCACTGCTGGCGCTCCTCGTTCAGGCTGTCGTAGTGACGCCGCGCCATGACGCGGAAGTGCTGAACCGCCGCTGCGATGACGACCGGCAGCGCGATGATCAGCAGTGCCTGGGCAAGTAATGAGAGGAAATCACTCAACTCGTTCACGGGCCGTCCCTCCCCGATAGTGTAAATGCACCTCTCCCGGTGCTACGAGCCGACTACACGCACAACAAACTCAAGCAGACGCCGCTCCATGTCGGCCCCGTCTGCTCCCTCAAAGATGTACGTGCCGGGCAGGCTGCTGCCCTCGTAGATCCAGAGCGTCTTGTCGCTTCCGCCTGCCAGATCATGCAGCTCCTCGACGGTCTGCGTCATATCGTTGCGCGTCCCCAGCCACAGACTGGGGAGCGCCAGGGCTGCCAGGTCGTCGTCTGTAACCTCCAGCCCACCCCACGAGCGCGGGCTTGAGATCACAACCAGTCCGGCGATACCGTCGTCCTGGGCGGCAACCCGGATGGCGGCCATCCCTCCTGGCCCGGCCCCCATCACCACAATCGGGTCTACGTCGTGCCCGCGCATGAAGGCAACCGCCGCCGCCAAGTCGGCTGGCGCGTCGATGGTGCTGCGTGTCCCTTCGGACAGGCCGTGCCCCCGGAAATCGAAGGCCAGCGCCCGGTAGCCCTGCGCGGCCACAGTTTCCGCAAAGGGCCGCCAACCGGCCTGCTCACCGGGGTACATCGGGGCCAGCACAATCCCCCGCGCTCCGTGCCCGTATAACGTCCCCTGTAGAGGGATGCCGTCGGCGGTCTTAAACGTGACCTCCCAGGGGCCATCCCCCGTGAAGGGGTTGTTCGGTGTGGGGGAAGAGAGCACCTCAGGTACACCGGTGGCCTGCTCCGTCGGAGAGGCTTCCTCGATTGGGGCAGCGGTCTGGTCGCCGGGGGGGGCTACCTCGCCGGTGGTCGGCGGGAGGTCACCGGCATCACAGGCTGCCAGGGCAGCCAGTACAATCAGGATGAGACTCAATAGTAACAGGAAACTACGCCGCATATTCTACGCTTTTGGGTCGGGTGGTTCTTTCAGGAGACGCTCGTAAGCCCCATGCCACAGGTTGGGGCTGCGGGTGAACTTTACGACCTTGATATCCTCGAAGTACGGAAGCAGCTTGATCAACATTATCGGGAGCTGATCCCAGGTTCCCTCGCGCACGATGCCGTCTAACTCACTCGCGCATTCCCCGGCCCAGGCCCAGCGCGCTCTGAACTGCTCAGCCTTGACCCAGTAGTTGCGCTTTTCCCACGCCAGGGCCGATTCGTCAACGCCCGCGTCAACCTGGCGCAGGCAGTAGACTAACAGCGATGCCATATCACGCGCTTCCTCGTCCAACCCTGGTTTTTCCCCCAGGTGGCGCAGCAACTCGGCTGAAGTCCGCATCAACTGGTTACGAATTTTGCCGGGGCTGTCTATCTTGAATACGCGGCTCATCCACTCTCCTCGACTTCTTCGATGTTTTCCCTGTCTTCGCGTCTGGCAAAGAGCGACGCCAAACCCAGCATGACCAGCCCGGCGGCGGTAATAATTCCTCCCTGAAACAGGATTGACCTCGCGATCTGGCCCAGCAGGCTGAGTATCCCGACGGTGACGGGGAGCATCGTTGCCTCCACCCAGCCGTGCCGCAGCGCGACCTGCCACCCTATCAGGGGGGAGGTAGTCAGCACCAACAGCATAATCAGGCTGAGCAGACCGCCCACAGAAAGCGCCCAACCGCACCACCTGAGCAGTTCCTTGAAGGAGCGCACGGTGATGATCTCGATCAGGAGCAAGACCGCCAAGGGAAGGATAAAGACCAGGTAGGGGACGCGTCGACTCACCCGGATGGCTACTTTTATGTTAAGCAGCCGCGTCCGTTCCGCCAGGGAGAGTTGCTGGCCGCTCGCGCTTACCCCTCCGGCATACAAGGTATCAGGTGTTTCCTCGGCGACAATGGCAACGGCATCGTTGAGGCTGTCGTTCAGCCGCGCCCGCAGCGCTTCGTCGCCCGGCAAGCAGGCGGGCAAGGATGTCTCCGCATCTGCCTCGTCATCGAGCACCCGCTGCATGGTATCCGCCTCTGAGGCCGAGCACGCAGGCCAGCTTTCGATGACCAACTGTACCATCTCGCGCCCTTCATCGCCGCCCAGGCGTCTTTTCATCTCCGTCAGGTCAATACGGAAATCCGGTGCAACCTGGGGCGCGTCAATCCAGGTGAAAAAGGCATCGAGGTTATGCTCGACCTGACCTTGTATCCAGTCGACCGGGGCGAGCAGGGTTGTGATGTCCCGCCAGTCGTCCTTATCCAGCCTGGAGAATAGCTGACTTGCGTGGCGGGCGTCGGGCGGTACGTCGGGCGACTGCTCAATATCCCGTACCAGCCCCGGCAGCAGGGAAGGCAGGAAGACGGTGTAGAGGCTGGGATCCTCCACAATGCGCTGATAAGTGTCGCGCTCGAACATGGCCTGCTGCACGTTGAATGTCAGCAGCACCGTGGGCAGCAACACAAAAAAGATAAGCAGCAGCAGGAAGGCGATCACCTTACCCGGAAAACGGATGCATCCCATCTTTGCCCGCCCGATTTCTATAGTCCCTCGCGTCTACGCCACTCGTGGATCTCTTCGGCGTGCTCCCGCTCATGCAGATAGACATTCTCCTCCAGCAGGTAGGCCAGAGGCTCGCCCTCCATCCAGGGGAAGCGGCGGTTGTCGACTAAAGTCCGCTCGTCGAAATCCTCAAGCATGCGAAGCAACATCTTATGGACACTCGCCAGATCATCCAGGATCGCTTCTAAAGGGCGATTGGCGTTGATGTGGTATTGTTCCTCGTTCCACTCATCGATGTCATCGATGTCCATTATCGAGGGAACGCGTCCCTGCTGGATTTGGTTCAGAGCGGTGACGGTTTCCGAGATCCAGGCCACAATGTGGGCCAGCACGTCCCTGACCGACCAGATCCCGACCGCGCCAGCGATACGCATCTGGTCGGGGGAAAGGCCGTCTATCGCGCCGAGCAACTCCGCATGGGCCGCTCTTAGCTCGTCGAGAATGTCTTGCTTTCGCACGGTGAGGATGATAGCCTGAGCGGGGTGGCACGTCAAGCGCAATGGGGATCTGAATCGTTCCGCGAGCACAAGAGGCGCTCACTTCCGGGCCATGGCGGAACACACAGCAGGGGTGAATCGGCAAGTTTTTAACATTCCGTTTCTTGTCACGAGGTTAGAAACGTGTTATACTGGATCTGCGCTGGGGGAAG
>CAZRXG010000064.1:0-16305 GCA_964603985.1 uncultured Anaerolineae bacterium
CGTGCCCGGCTCCGGCCCGATGGGCCGCGTCGTGCGCGCCGACGTGGAGGCTTTCAAGGAGGGCGCGCCTGCTGCGCCCGCCGCTCCGCGCCCGATGCCGTCCTTCACGCCGATCGTCTCCGGCCCAGAGGATACGGAGGTCCCGACCCCGCGCCTGCGCCAGCGCATCGGCGCGCGCATGGTCGAGAGCAAGCAGACCGTCCCCCACTTCTACGTGACGACCGAGATCGACATGGAGGGCGCGCTCAACCTGCGCAAGGAGCTGAACGAGCGCCGCGACCCCGACGACAAGATCTCGGTCAACGACATGATCGTCAAGGCGGCGGCCATCGCCCTGCGCGACTTCCCCAACATCAACGCCTCCTACAACGGCGAGACCATCATCCGCCACAACCGGATCAACGTCGGCCTCGCGGTCGCGATTGAGGGCGGCCTGCTCAACGTGGTCAGCAAGGACGCCGACGTGACGCCGCTGACGATGATGGCCCGCCTGCACCGCGAGATGATCGCCCGCGCCCGCGAGGGCCGCATCAAGCCGGAGGATGTCGAGGGCGAGACCTTCACCGTCTCAAACCTGGGCGGCTACGATGTCGATCACTTCATCGCCATCATCAACCCGCCCGCCGCCGCCATCATGGCCGTCGGCACGGCCAGACAGGTGCCGGTCGTCGTCGAGGGCGAGCTGGGTGTCGGCTGGCGCATGAAGGCCACCATCAGCGCCGACCACCGCGTCACCGACGGCGTGGAAGCCGCCGAGTTCATGCAGAAGGTCAAGGAGATCCTTGAGGACCCGCTCAGGCTGCTGATGTAGGTAATAGCTCCATCCCTTTTTCGGTTAACACAGGGCTACACTTCCTGTACAATGGGTGTAGTCCTGTTCGTTTTTGGAGAGGGGGGATGTCATGTCCGAAGAGTCAGGCGCTCCTGCCGAATTGGAGACACTTCCCTGGTACAAAGTATGGTCGGATGCACTCACTAAACCCTCGGTCGAGACCTACGAACGGCTCATACGCGATCCCAATGCCAACCCCTTCAAAGCTGTTTTGTGGGTGTTCGTCGCCGCGATGATCATCAATGGCATAGAAGCGGTGCTGGTACCGTTGCTTGTAATGGGGGGTGGGATCTTCAAGTCTGCGTCGTTCGCGGTAGTTGGCGATCTGTGTGTCGCTCCACTTAGTTTCGGCTTCCTGACACTGGCGATCTTTGTTTTGGGCGTGGGCATCATCCACGCGATTGCGCAAGCTCTTGGTGGGACCGGGACGTACTCACAGATGCTGTACGCTTTTGGTGCGTTTTTCGCTCCCCTCATTCTTCTATCGGCAGCGGCCAATCTTGTGCCATACGTGGAGGGGGCAGCAGGCATTGCCGTGTGGATATTTGGCGTCTTCCTCAGCATCCGGGCCGTACAGGCCGTGCACGGCTCCAAGGGGTGGGGGAAGGCTCTCGCATCCACCGTGCCTGTCGTCGTGGGCGTCTTCGTCCTCGTCACCGTGACGGTGATTCTCATACTCACTTTCGCAGGCCCGGTTATCAACACCGTCCTCTCGAATATGATTCAGGATTGAGTCTGGGGCAGGTCCGTGACAAAAGCGGCGTCGCGCCCGCTTGGTGGGGGATGGCGCTCAAGCTATATATGGGGCAGTGTGGGCAGCGGGGTAACTCAGTGATGCGCCAAGAGAGCGCGCCGCGAAGTGGTCTGGTCTTGCGGTGGCGCGGGTTGATGCGATCCAAAGGCGGCAACGCGCATCCATCGGCCCGCACCGGGGTGCGTCAAGGCCGCGCGGGTACGGAGAAAGTTTATTCTTCGCCCTGGTGAACAGGACTCAATATACCAAGTCCTCGATCTTCCTAGTATCTGTGAGGATACCGTATTTTTTTAATGTCTTTGAGGCTTCCTCTTTTGCTTCAGGATACTTTCGAACGTAGTAATCATACATCCTCCTGTCATCCTCATGAAACGGTTTCCCATCTCCTGTTATTTCCCGCTCTATGGGCAACAGGATACCTAAGAGGGTCTCGACTTGTTGATCGTGTACATATGATCTTATGGCTTTGTCCCCAAGTGGCCCATTCACTTTTAACTGATGAATACGATAGAAGTATGATTTTAATAAGCGGCGGCCCCTATCGAGGTCGGCAAAGTTAGTGCCCCGGAGTTTTCCTTCAGCTAGTTGTGCCCTGTGTCCCGCCCATTCCTTAGCAAACTCCTCTTTGCTCCGGTGTCGCCAGCCTCTTAGCTCCCTCTCGGCGTCGAGTATTTCGGGTGTGAAGAAACGGTCAACTAAGCTGTTTAATGCTTGTATCCAAAAACTTCTTCTCGATATGTACAAGGCAATGCCGGATAAGGCAAATGATAGAAGAGAGATAGCTATTTCGATACCCACTGCGAAAACCCCCTCTTGGCAACAGAGAGATTAATCCCTCTCTAGAAGCATTCTACCGGCTCTCATAAGCCCCTGCACCGTGCGCTGGATCTCGCCTTTCTCTCGCAGCCACAGCACGTTCTCGCCAGCGCACGCTTCCAATTCGTGGGTATTTAGTATTCACGCCCCGTCCCCCGCTTCCTCGCCCAATTCAGCCAGCATGGCTTCCACCGCTGCCTTGAGGACAGGCGTATCCTCTTCGACAATACGCCAGACGACGGCCAGGTCGATCCGGTCGTAGTCATGGATCAGCACGTCGCGGAAGCCCGCGATCTGCCGCCAGGGAATGTCCGGGTGCTTACCTGTCAATTCCGGTTCAAGCCGTTTGACGATCTCGCCGATCACCTCGTAAGCGCGAACGACCACATCCTGCACGATGAAGGATTCCAGGAAGGCGTCGCGCCCGCCCTCGGTCACCACTTCGACGCGCCGGATGCGCTCCAGGATGTCGGTGAGATACAGGCGCTGCCGTCCAACGTTCACAGGGGCACAGCCTCCCGCAGCACGTCCGGCCTCAGCTCATCGCGTAGAAAAGGCTCGTTGACCACGTCAACCTTACACCCAAGCAGCTCCTCCACGTCCTGCTTCAAGCCAATCTGATCCCACAGGGTGTAGTCGGGGGCGAACGTGACCAGGAGGTCAACGTCGCTGCCTTCGGCGGCCTCACCGCGTGCCACCGAGCCAAATACGCGCACGTTGGACGCCCCATACTTTTTAGCCAGCTTCAGGATTTCCTCGCGTTTGTCGGCCAGCAATTTGTCGATTCCCGGTCTGCGTTTCTGTGCTTCAGCCATCGTTACCTTCTCCTGACCCGGCAGGATGTGTTGCTATGTCCTCAGTCTATCACACCCTGGAAACACAGTGCGAATCTATTACACAGCCCCCCCCACTTCCTGAACGCTGGCCTATCGGCTATACTAGACCGCGCATACCCTACCACACAGCGAGGGCCGAATCACATGACGCTGCCACAAAGACTATCCGTGCCAAACCTGTCCGGCGAGCGGTTCCGCGTGCGCTACCTGCTGACCGGCACCGAGGAGGAGGCGCGCGCCACGGCGGAGGTCGTCTGCGTCGAGCAAACCGCCGAGTTCCCCGCCGCGCTGATCCCCGACGGCGACATCCGCGACCACATCGTGGGGCAGCTTGAGGACTTCGAGGCGAGCGGCGCGGGGCGCGGCGTGGAACGCTTCGCGGCGACGATCAGCTTCGCCGTCGAGAGCGCCGGGAGCGACCTGCCGCAGTTGTTCAACCTGCTGCTGGGCACCACCAGCCTGCAGTCGGGGATCCGGGTTGACCGCTTCGAGCTGCCGGACAGCCTGCTGGCGCTTTACCGGGGGCCGCGCTTCGGGCAGCGGGGCTGGCGCGAAGTTCTCCACGTCCCCGACCGCCCGCTGCTGTGCACCGCGATCAAGCCGATGGGCCTCTCACCGGAGCATCTGGCCGACATGGCCTACCGGTGCGCGTTGGGCGGCCTGGACATCATCAAGGACGATCACGGGATCACAGATCTGGCCTTCTGCCCCTTCGAGGAGCGCGTCGAGCGCTGCGCCGAGGCGGTCGCAAAGGCCAACCGGGAGACCGGCCTGCACTGCGTCTACGCGGCCAACGTCACCACGTCAGCCGACCGCATCGTCGAGCGCGCGCTGTTCGCGAAACAGGCCGGGGCGGGGGCGCTGATGATCGCGCCGGGGCTGACGGGCTTCGACGCGATGCGCCAACTGGCCGACGATGCGCGGATCGGCCTACCCATCCTGAGCCACCCGACCTTCTGCGGGAGCCTGGTGTTCCACCCCAACGGCGGCTTCTCGCACTACGCCTTCTACGGGCAGATGCACCGCCTGGCCGGGGCCGACGCCAGCATCTACGCCAACTACGGCGGGCGCTTCTCGGTCAGCCGGGAGGACTGCCAGACGATCATCGACGGCTGCCGCGACCCGATGGGACACATCAAGCCTATCCACCCGGTCCCCGGCGGCGGCATGACGTTCAAGCGCATCCCGGAGCTACGTGAGATGTACGGCAGCGAGGTGATCTTCCTGGTGGGCGGCGGGCTGCACTCGGCCGGCGACGACCTGGCAGCGAACGTCCGGCAGTTCCTCAAGCTGGTGCAGTAAGCGGTTGCGCGGGGTGCTGACATGGTTCTCACGGAGAAACTGACGCTCGTATCCGAGGGCGGCTTCTACGCCATCAACGTCACCGAGCAGGTGCGCGCGGTGGTCAAGGCGGCGGGGATCCGGGAAGGATCGGCGCTGGTCTTTTACCGCCACACGACCGGCGCGGTGATGATCGTCGAGCACGACGCGGGCATCCTGGTCGACCTGGAGGACGTGCTCGAAAAGATCGTGCCGGTGGCCCACGACTACAAGCACCACCTGCGCGGCTTCGACACCAACGGCGCGGCCCACATCCGGACGGCGCTGCTGAGCGTGTCGGTGACGGTGCCGGTCGTCGACGGCGACCTGCTGCTGGGGACGTACCAGGAGATCGTGGTGGTGGACATGGAACCGGAGGGCCGCCCGCGCACGGTCATCGTCCAGGTGATGGGCGAATGAGCGAACAGCGCATCAAGCGCTTCGTGTTCTGGGTGGGCGGCGTCGTCCTCCCGGCGGCATCGGAGGCAGCGCTGGCGATCCTCGCGCCGGAGCGGGCGGGGGACATCGACCTGCGGCTCAGGCTGCTCGACCTGGAGAAGGAGCTGTGCTTTGGGGCGCTGGACGCGGAGGCGTTCTGCCGGGGCGCGGTCGAGGCGAGCGGCGCATCGCTGGCCCCCGGCGACCTGCTGGACGCGCTGGCGGCGCGCGTCGAGCCGCTGCCCGGCATGCCAAAGCTGATCGGCGAGCTGGCCGCGACGGTCGAGATGGCGCTGGCGTCGGACTACCCGCGCCGCTGGCTGGAACCGGCGCTGGAGCAGGGCAGGTTGGCGCGTTGGTTCGCGGACGAGCGGGCCTTCGTGATCGCCGAGCGAGGAGTACCTGCCGACTCCGGCGTGCTGTTCGAGGCGCTGGTAGGCAGCGGGGTGATCACGCCGGGAAGCAGCCTGTGGATCGACCACAACCCGGCGCGGACGGCGGTCGCGCTGCGGCGGGGAATCGACGCGGGGATCTTCGTGGACGCGGGCCGCCTGTACCGTGACCTGGGGCTGTGGGGCCTGGTGCCGTTCGGCAGCAGGTTGTGAGGGGTTAGCGCTTGTGGATCTATGGGATTCAATCCGCAGATGACGCAGATTACGCGGATTTCACAGCCTTCTCGCCCGTGCTGTGTGGCCCGGTGACGTTCAACTGCGTAACTCTTGAAGATCATTGACCTATACGGAACCGCCTTCGCAGTTCGGCCCGCGCCTTCAACCGCCGGATCAACGTAACCACGGCGATCAACAGGGCGAGTGCCGTCGAGCCGCAAATCGCTGCCGCGCCGAGGATCAGCGGCTGCGTGGATGGGGCGGCGGTCTTGAACAGGTCGCCGAGCAGCTCGCGGGCGACCTCCTGCTCAAAGCCTATCCCGACGGCCAGCACGATCTCCGGCTCCTGCGTCCCTGGCGGGTAGTGGCAGTCCAGGGTGTACGTCCCCGGAAGGGCGATGGTGAACGTCCAGATGGCGATGCCCTCCAGATCGTCAAACGCGTACGTGTTTGAGCCGGGAAACGGAGTCAGCTCGACTGACGACCCCCGCAGGCCGGTAAGCGTGCATTCCAGGCCCGGGAACTGCTCCCCGGTCGCATACTCGACGCCGTTGACCACGCTGTTGTACTCGTAGTAGATGGTATAGAGACCGGCCTTGTCCAGCTCGAGATCGTGCTCGCCCGGCACGACGACCTGGGTGAGATCGTAAGTGACCTCGCCGGGAGGGGGCGGCTCCCACTGAAGCTGCTGGAGATCCCGCCAGCCCATGTAGAGCAGAACCCCGCCCAGCATGCAGCCAAATACCAGGATCAACGCCGCGAGGAGGTACATCCCCCGGCCAGGCTGTATCGACTCTTCGATCATTGCCACCCCCTTGAGAGCGCCACCCGGTGTGGTCACACCGATGCGGAATACGTATTCCCATTATCAGACAGCCGGCCCCATCTGTAAAGCCACACCGGAGCAGCCAACCCTGAACGTCGGTGGGGGATTGACGGATTTGCCGGAGTGCGATCTCCGATCCTGTTGCAAAATCCGCTGCAAATGGGTATCATATATCCTAAGTAGGATGCAGGATGTAAGACTTTTCGTGAGGAAGCTCGACCCCGGCATACTGCCGGGGTTTTTTCTTGAAAAGACCTTCCCCTGCTGATACGAAATCTTTTAGTAGGGTAAGGAGAACAAATACCCATGTCAAACCAACGTATTCTCGGCACCGTCAAGTGGTTCAACGCCGGTAAGGGCTTCGGCTTCATCGCCCCCGACGATGGCAGCAAGGATGTCTTCGTGCATTACTCGGCTATCGCCGGGGCGGAGGGCTACCGCAACCTCGACGAGGGCGACCGCGTCGAGATGACGGTTGAGCAGGCCGAGAAAGGCCCGCAGGCCGTCGACGTCGTCAAGGTCTAGACCTCGCCTGTGACGGACGAGGCCCCCGCTCGATGGGGGCCTCTTTTTGATTCAGGGGATGCCGGAACCTGCCAGGAAGCTGTTCCCCCACGCCCCACAGGTCGATACCCCGGCTGCGGCGAGGATCAGCGGCTGCGTGGGGACGGGGCGGCGGTTTTAAACAGGTCGCCGAGCAGCTCGTGGGCAACCTCCTGCTCAAAGCCTATCCCGACGGCCAGCACGACCTGCGGTTCCTGCGTCCCTGACGGGTAGCGGCAATCCAGGGTGCACGTCCCCGGATGGGTAACGGTGAACGTCCAGATGGCGATGCCCTCCAGGTCATCAAACGCATACGTGTTTGAGCCGGGAAACTGACGGGTTTTGCCGGAGCGCGATCTCCGATCCTGTTGCAAAATCCGCCGCAAATGGGTATCATATAATCAAGTAGGATGCAGGATGTAAGACTTTTCGCAAGGAAGATCGACCCCGGCATACTGCCGGGGTTTTTCTTGAAAAGACCTTCCCCTGCTGATACGAAATCTTTTAGTAGGGTAAGGAGAACAAATACCCATGTCAGACGAACGTATTCTCGGCACCGTCAAGTGGTTCAACGCCAGCAAGGGCTACGGCTTCATCGCCCCCGATGATGGCAGCAAGGATGTCTTCGTGCATTACTCGGCCATCAGCGGGGTGGAGGGCTACCGCAACCTCGACGAGGGCGACCGCGTCGAGATGACAGTTGAGCAGGCGGACAAAGGCCCGCAGGCCGTCGACGTCGTTAAGCTCTAGACCTGCCCATGACGGACGAGGAGGCTCTCACTAAGCGAGAGCCTCCTTTTTATTCGGGTAGGAACCCATTCCCATCCTGCTCAGTCCCATTCGATTCTGGCCGCAACGTTTCCACCCCGGTCGATCACAACTGCGACACCATCACAGGTCACCCGGTCGGCCTGATACCCTAATCGGCCTGGCCCTGGACAAACAGCTCGTAGTGATCGACATCACCGGCGGTGGCGGCTGCCAGGATCTGGAACTGAGCTGTGTCCCCCGGCCCCACCGGCTCGGAGACAAACACGAAGGCGACGCCAACCAGCGCGCCTCCCGCGTCGTAGAGGGCCGCCGAAACGTCGATGAAGGTGACGGTTTCCGAACCGGTGTTTTTAACCTCGCCCTCGATGACGTACTTCGCGGACTCGGTGGGGCTGCCGCTGTGCGCCACGACCTTCAGGTTCGTGTACGGCGCGAGGGTAAGCGCCTCGCTTCCCTCAACCGCCAGCTCGTAATCCACCCACGCGTCGATCTCGTCGGCAAAGAAAATGTAGAAGGGTGACTTCTGGCCTGGTTCGAGAACGTCGAGCTCGGTGTAGGCGTCCATGGTGGCGACCGGGAAGCCGTCCGCGTCGAGCAGCGTGACTTCCATCATGACGAACTCCAGCGCGACCGTGCCGCTGTTCCGGACCACTCCGACGAAGTTCAGGCACCCGGCGGCGTCGGTGTACCAGTTGACGGCTACCACCTCAGCGCCGACACCGGAGCGCAGCCCCGATTGGTCCATCGATTCCCCCATCGATTCCTCCTCGTCTGTTCTACCTGCCCTTCACCCCCAATCACGGCACCATTGTAGCACGAAAGGCCCGCCAATGTGCACTGCTCCCGGTGGGCGCTTATCCAGGGGATGATAGGCCCTATCCCCCGGTCGAACACCGCCGGTGCCTGAGCCAGCTTTCTATCTGCCCAAAACCGGTTATACTGAACGGCGCAACACCGGCTCCAGGCCAGTCCAAGTCCATCCCGGGTTGAAACTCCTGAAAAGGCTGTAAACATGTTCGATGTGATTGCGTTTGATGCGGATGACACGCTGTGGCATAACGAAACCCTGTATCGAGCGACGGAGGACAAGTTCGGGCAACTGCTGTCGAGATACCGGCACGCCGAGGCTATCGAAGAGGCACTCCACGCAGCAGAGGTACGCAACCTTCAACGCTTTGGATATGGCATCAAGGGGTTTGCGCTTTCCATGATTGAAACCGCCATCGAGCTGTCGGAGGGGCGCATCCAGGGCCGGGACATCCAGGCGATCATCGACTTTGCCAAAGAGATGATAGATGCCCCGGTGCGGCTTTTTGAGCACGCGCAGGAGACGATTGCCGGGTTATCCGCATCGCATGACCTGATGCTGATCACGAAAGGTGACCTGCTTGATCAGGAGACCAAGATCGCACGCTCAGGGCTTGGCGGCTACTTTACATACGTCGAGATCGTCAGCCAGAAGACCGGCGCCGTCTACGAAACCCTCCTGGCAAAGCACGGCATCGACCCGAAGCGGTTTCTCATGGTGGGCAATTCGCTGAAGTCGGACATTCTGCCCGTCGTCGCCATCGGCGGGCAGGCCGTCTACATCCCTTACGACCTCACCTGGGTTCACGAAATCGTAGATGACCACGACGGTGACGAGCAGAGGCGATACTTCGAGCTTGAGCACATAGGTCTGCTGCCCGATCTGGTCAGGCGAGTGGGGGGCGATCCATAGAAGTCAGGGTGATCGGGGTGGGTGAAGAAAGCGCCCGGCAATGAATTGGCCGGGCTAAAAACGAAATGTGCACTGAAAGTGCACTTCTCCGCCGGGATCTGGTGGCGGGGCGGCCAAGCAGCAGGCGGCGGGAATCTATGTGCGGGCAGGCGTTTTCCTGTTTACGGCTCCGGTTGCCGGTGAAACAGGACCTATTGGGCGGGCAGCCATACCACCGTCCCGATATACGCATCTTCTGTATCCGTGAATCCTTTGGTTAAGTTTGTAAGGTTCATTCCATCGATGTCTATTACAAATATGTCACCATACGATAATGCTGATTCATCACGGCCAACAAACGCGAGAAATTGACCATCAGGTGATAACACCACGTCATGTAAAACACTAGGCGCTATTCCGGGGAAGCTTGTTGTGAGATTGATCTGCCTGACAAGCTCGCCGCCTGGCCTTCTAATCTCAATAAGATATTCATCGGACGTGTGATCATACCCACTGACGATTATCAGCGAGGCATCGTGAGACCACGACATGCGGAATACACGGAGGTGTGGCCAGTTGAATCTTTGCTGAGACTCAAGCCTGCATTGGTGTGTCAGGGGATCGCAGTCAATCTCAGCGAGGTAGGCGTAATACTTCGCGGTTTGCTGGTAATGGTGGCTAATGATATAAAGTGCCTTGCCGCCAACCGGCGACCAGTCAAAATCGTATAAGCCTTGATCTCTGCCCGGCAAAGTTTCATCCGTGATCACTGCCAACGATTTCGTCAGTGTGTCCAGATGCACAATCTCTAAAATGTCTGGCTCGTAAATCTCTTCCTTACCGTAACCGAGATACTCTCCATCCGCCGACCAGCTAAGCTTACCGAGAGGCTGGTTTGTCGAATCAAGTGTAACCAGCTCACCTCCCCGAAGATCGAGAATGTGTATAGTGCTTCGCTCCCCCCAACCACTGTAAGAAGCAAATGCCAACCTTTTCCCGTCAACCGTGACTGCAAAGCTCATTCCCATCCCGAAATCGGAAATAACAGAAGGCTCTTGGACTTGGAATACCTGCTCAACTGCCGATCCGTCGACACAGATTAAGTACAAGCCACTTTGAGGCCTGGACGCCTGGAAAAGCAGTGTTTCAGTGTCACACCTGAACGTGGTGGGCGTCGGCGTTATGGTCATAGTGGGCGTGGCCGAAGGTTGTGGGCTGCTGGTAGGCACTGCGGTGCTGGTAGGCATTGTCGGGGTGGGGGTACTTATGGCAGCGTGATCGGTCGGCGATGGCGGTGGTGGGGTATGGATACTGGCCTGACTGCAACCAACGGCTATGAGGATCGCGCTGCTGGCAGCAATCAACGCTCTCATAGTGTCTGCCACCCGAAAGAAGAAGTGTGCTTTCATCGAGATACCCTCACTTTGGCTTAACAAGTCTACGACATTTTTGGTATCCGTGAAACCAGGGGGAGGCAGGTTAGCCATTAGCGGTTGGCAATTAGCTGTTAGCGGCCCTCACTCCCAGGGGCCACAAACAGGACCGATGCACAGAATCTCCCCTCCACTTTTTTCGTACAGTGTACCGGTTGCCCCCGCGTTTGTGTGCGGGCCCGCGCTTGTCTGCGGGGGCGAGTTCGTGTATGGTTGGGATGTCGGGTGAGGAGGTGTTCGGGTGGCGATCAAAATCGTTACCGACACGCTGGGGAATCTCCCCCAGGCCATCATCGACGAATACGCCATCACGGTGATCCCGGTCTACGTGACCTTTGGCGATGAGATCCTGCGTGACCAGGTTGACCTGACCAGTGACACGTTCTACCGGCGGCTGGCTGCCAGCGACGACCTGCCATCTACCAGCCAGCCCTCGGTGAGCGACTTCGAGCGCGTGTACCGTGCGCTGCTCGAAGACGCCCCCGATGCCACCATCCTCTCAATCCACGTTTCGGCGGCGCTGAGCGGCACCCTTCATTCCGGGCGTGAGGCGGCGTCCAGGCTGCCCGGCGCGAACATCCACCTGTTTGACAGCCGCACGGTCTCCCTTCCTGAGGGCCTGATGGTCTACCATGCAGCCCAGATGGTCGAGGGCGGCGTGAGCGTCGACATGATCCTCAAACGCCTGGAGTCGATGCAGGCAGAAGTGTACGGCTACCTCGCGCTGGACACGCTCGACTACCTGGCCAGGGGTGGGCGCATCGGGCGGGCGGCGCGACTGACGGGCACCCTGCTCAACATGAAGCCCGTGCTCACGCTGCGCGGCGGGGCGGTCGAACCCTACGAGCGTTACGCCTCGCGCTCACGGGCCATCGGCGCGCTGCGTGACCTGGCCGTCGAAGGTGGGCAGGGTGCGGCGCGGCTTCAACTGGGCGTGATGCACGCCGCCTGCGCCCAGGACGCGCACGCCCTGGCCGACGACCTGCGCAAGGCGCTGGAGCCGGAGGTGCTGATTGTCGGCGACATCGGGCCTGCGGTGGGGGTGCATACCGGGCCGGGCGCGATTGGGGTGTGCTGGTACGCGCCACCGGGCGATTCACCGGCGTAGGCTGCCCCCGGCGGCTGCGCGGTGGTGCCCGCCCTGTGATACGCGACCCCGCCGCCCCCGCCCGGTTGTTGTTGACGGCACACATTTGCGGCGCGATAATTGCCTGTGGGTATCTACAGGGGATTGGGGGTTGAGACGTGCAGCGCCGCAGGGCGGAAAGATCCGCCGGTACCTCCCCTGACCCGCCGGGATGCCGGATTTGCCATCAAACCACCCGAAGAGACACTCGAAGAGACACTCAAAGGGATGCTGGAATGATCAGGATCGTTACCGACACCACTGCGGGGCTGCCGCAGGACATTATCGACGAGTACAACCTGGAGCTCGTGTCACAGTACATAGTCTTCGGCGAGGAGTCATACCGCGAGTTCTTCGACATGGACGCCGCCGAATTCTACGCACGCCAGGCTGCCGCGCAGGAACTGCCGCATACCAGTGCCCCCACGGTGGGCGATTTCCGGGTGCTGTATGAGCGGATGCTCTCCGAGACGCCCGACGCCACCATCCTGTGCATTCACCCCAGCACCGACGTGAGCGGCACGGTGCGCTCGGCGTACCCGGCGGCTGAGATGTTCCCCGACGCCGACATCCGCATCATCGACACGCGCTCGGTTGCGCTGGGACTGGGCCTGATGGTCTGCGAGGCGGCCCGCATGGTCCGTGACGGGGCGGGCATCGGCGATGTTCTCGCGCGCCTGGACGATATGCGTGAGGGGATGAACATCCTCTTCATCGTCGATACGCTGGAGTACCTGCACAAGGGCGGGCGCATCGGGCGGGCGGCGCACCTGATCGGCTCGATGCTGGACCTCAAGCCGGTGCTCGCCATGCGCGACGGCGTCGTCGAGAGCTACGCGCGCTATCGCACGCGCCGCCGCTCGCTGGCCGGTCTGCGTGACCTGGTGCTCGAATCGGCGCGTGGCAAGCGCGGCCTCTACCTGGCGGTCATACACGCCGTCTGTGAGGAGGAGGCCCGTCAACTGGCCGACGAGCTGTGCGAGGAGCTAAAGCCGGACGTGTTCATGTTCGGGGAGAACGGCCCCTCCATCGGGGTGCACGCCGGGCCGGGCACGATTGGGGTGTGTTGGTACGAGCCACCGGGGTAGAGCGAAGAAGCACGCAGTCCGTTTAACCCAGCATCACGTACTGTCCCGGAGTGGATGGCGGCAGGTTGCCGTCTATCATGTTGAAGAGCAGTGCGATCGTGTTGTCGCTCTCGGAGTCTGTGAGCTTGCCAAACACGAAGTGATGGGGAAGACAGGCATACGCGCGGTCGGGTGAGGCTACGGCCCATCCCTCGAACCCGCTCTCCGTCTGGAGGTGGACCCATTCCCACCCGTAAGCCCGCCGGACCTCGTCGCCCCAGAGCGAGCCGAGCGCGTAGGCAGCCTCTTCCGGGTCGCGGTACGCGGTGGGCAGGGCCGTCCCTTCGTGGACCTTATCCACGCACCGCCGGATCGCCCGGACGACCGCCGCAGAGTCGTCGAGGTCATCCGGCAGATCGACGACGGACCCCAGGCACTCGATGCCGTCGTGCACCAGTTGTTCGAGGTCGCGCCGTTCCTCGTTGGTTGGGGGGCGCTCTTTCATGCCGGTGCTCCTTCGGGGTGAGGCGTGGAACCTTTTCTACCGCGTCCAGGCAGGCATGAACTCGTCCACCCACACGTTAAACGTCAACTGCGTCAGTCCCTTGCCGTCGGCCCGGACGGCGAAGATCTCGAAGTCGTACTGGTAGCCATCCTCGCTGGCCGGGTCGCGGTCCGAGGCGAAAGTCAGCCAGTGCCCGTCCGGTGACCAGTTGGGATCGAAGTCGGTCGCCATCTCCTCGCTGGTGACCAGCCGCTGGTTGGCCCCACATTCCGGGTCGCAGTCGGCGTCCATCACGTACAGGTGGTACCAGCCCTCCCGGTCGGAGATGAAGGCGATGTGCTTCCCGTCCGGCGACCAGGCGGGCCACAGCTCGTCGGCGTAGGGGGTGTCGGTGTATTGGCGAACTGCCCCGCTCCCCACGTCAAGCACGAAGATATCGGTTCTCCAGCTATCTCGCGCCGACATAAAGGCCAGTTGCTTGCCGTCCGGTGACCACGAAGGCCACAACTCATCGGTGGGATCGTCGGTCAGTTGGGTGACGTTTCCGCCCTGCTCATCCATCATGTACAGGTCGAAATCACCGTCCCGGTCGGAGTGGAACGCGATCCAGGTGGTGCACGGCTGCGCCAGGCCGCTGCACGCCTGTGAGAAGACCGCCCCGCCGTCCATGGCCTCGTTCTTCGTCAGGTTGCGGGAGGTGCTGCCGTCGGCGTTCATCCGGTAGACCTCCCAGTTGCCGCTGCGCGTGGAAGTGAAGGTCATCCACTTGCCGTCGGGCGACCATTCCGGCTCGAAGTCATCGCCGAACGCGTGGGTCAGGCGGGTGATGTTCTCCCCACTGGTGTCCATGACGTAGATCTCGAAGTCGCCCGTCTCATTGGAGGTGTAAGCGATCCGCCCGCCCGGCGGCGTCGGATTTTGCTGGGCCAGCACCAGTGCCGCGACAACCGCCAGCACGGCCAGCCAGGTGCGCCTCGGTGTATTACCGTCAGAGGTGGATGCCGTCATGGGAGGGTGGCTCCTGTCCAGGTTGGGTTAAGCTCGTCGGCCTCGTCGTCCGTCAGGCGCACCAGATTGGCTTCGCAGCCCTCGTCGGGCGACGCGCAGGTGGCGTCCATCACGTACAGGTCGAAGCCCGTCCCCGACCGGTCGGAGGCGAAGACCAGCAGCGCCCCATCCGGCGACCAGCACGGCTCGACATCGCTGCCTTCGTCCCGGGTGATCTGGATCACCTGCTGGCCGTCTGCCGTCATCACCCACAGGTCATAGTCGCCCATCGTGTTTGAGACGAAGGCGATGCGCTCCCCGTCCGGCGACCAGACCGGGAAGAAGTCCGTCGCGCCCGTTCCGACGCGCGTGCTGTAGCCGGTGCCCAGCGGGTTGATCAGCGCGATGGCCGAGGGCAGGCCGGGGTAGTCCGACGTGGTGAAGGCGATGCGCTCTCCATCCGGTGACCAGTGCGCGTGCAGGTTGTGCCCCGTGTCGACCAGTATCTCGGTTGCGTCCTCGCACGCGCCCGGCTCGGTCATGCAGCCGGTATCAAAGGTCAGCAGCAGGCTGCCGTCGACCGTCTCACGCGAGAAGATGATCGTCCCGCCGTCCGGCGACCAGGCCGGGAAGTGGTCGGCAGCCGCGTCGGTGGTCAACTGCACCACGTTGGAGCCGTCGGCGTCCATCACGTACAGGTCGTCGTCGCCCGACCGGTCGGAGACGTAGACGACCCGCGTCCCGTCCGGCGACCACGCGGGCGAGCGGTCGGATACGTCGTTGTCGGTGAGCTGCGCCAGCATGCCGGTCACCATGTCGAGCACGTAGATCTCGAAGTCGCCGTCACGGTTGGAGGCGTAGGCGATCCGGCCCTGGGCGTGCGGCGGGAGCGGTGTCGGGGTGGCGGTCGGGGGGAGGGCCTCGGCAGGTGCGATCAGGGTGGATGTAGCGACGCCGGGCGCGGCCTCCTCGGCTTCGGTGCCGTCCGTCCGCCTTTCGCCGACCATACGCGCCGCCAGCACGACAAAGACCAGCACACCGACGAGCACGATCACTGCCATCGGGATCAGAAAGCGCAGCGGCTGCTCGCTCGCGGTCTGGAGCAACCGCTCGCCCAATGCGGCCAGGCCCGCCTCTTCCTCCTCGGGTGCTTCGGGCGGGGCGACGACCTCGCGCTCCCGCTCCATCCGCTCGGCGACCTCGACCACCCACTCAACGTCAACCGGCTCGCCGATTTCGTCCGGGGGCACGGGCTGGCCGGGGATGGGGCGCAGGCCGGTCGGTGTGTGGTGATCCTCGGCGGTCACGGCCACCGGCTCCGCTGCGTCTTCCTCACTGGCTGCTTCTTCGCCCGCTTCTTCCTCTTCATCCAGCCGGATGGCGGGCAGCCACATCAACGAGTCCAGGCGTCCCGTGTCCGACTCCGGCCCAGGCAAAGGCACCGGCGCCGCCTCTTCAGGGGGCGGCTCCGGAGCGGCCTCTATCTCTTCAATGGGCGGGGCAGCCGGTTCCGGCTCTGCTTCTACTTCTACCGCGTCGATGGGTGTGGCAGCCGGTTCCGCTTCTGCTTCCACTTCCTCCTCGACCGGTGGGGTGGGTGGTTCCGGTTCGGGCAGAGGCTCCGGCTCCGCTTCGAGTGCAGGCTCCGGCTCCGCTTCGAGTGCAGGCTCTAGCTCCGGTTTGGGCAGAGGCTCTGGCTCCGGTTCGGGTAGAGGCTCCGGCTCCGCTTCGGGCAGAGGCTCTG
>CAZRXG010000065.1:0-16028 GCA_964603985.1 uncultured Anaerolineae bacterium
TATTTTTTCCCCCCGGTCTGGCGTTGGGGGGGTTGCTGGGGGGGGGGGGGGGCCTGGGGGGGGGCGACGCTGATGCCCAGGCCGAGGCTGCGGGTGGGCACGGGCAGGTCGGGGAAGAATTGGCGGTAGGTGGGTGTGGGTTGGCCGGGGGTGATGAGCAGAGCCGGTGGGGGTGAGGGTGGGATGGGCGTGGCGGTGATCACGATGGGGGTGGGGGGGAGCGGTCTGCCGGAGAGCAAGACGATGACCGGCACCGCACCGGCGGTGAGCACGAGAACCAACAGGATGAGCAGGATGGTGTTGCGTCGTCTGGGCTGCACAATGAGCTAACGATACCAGATCGGGGGAGAAGTGGCGAGTGGAAGGCGGAGGCGGCGCATATATTCAGTTGGCAGTCCTGCATATCACGGCGGGTTGCCGGTGGGGTGCGAAGTTGGGCTACCGGGCAGAGGCGTCCGCAGGTCTGACGTGACTCTGCCATCGCTTCCGCCGGGCGGTGCCTGCGTGAGATGGCAGCCGCACTTTCTCACAACGCCCGACCCGGCAGGACAGCGTGACGTGGCCCGGTTCAACGTACCACCACAATGGGCCTAGGTGGAGATGGCCGTCGCACTTTCCCCACACGCCACGCGCCTGTTCGGGTAGGCGCGGCACCGGCAGGCGGGATGCCCGACTGCGCTGATAATCCTTTCCGCGCGATGCGGCGTCCGACGACCGTCCGCCGACGTGAGCGTCGTTCTCCGCAGGCGCTAACTAGAACTAACGTTCTATTCATTATAGCACGGGATGGGCGGCTGTCAATTGGACCTTTGTTCTAATCGGGTTAGGGGTGGGTTGGAATTAGCAGTCAGCCGGTCAGCGGGTCAGCTATCAGCTACCCTCACCCCCTGTGAGCCTGACGGCTCATCCGTCCCCATGCACGGGGGGACAAAGCGGGGCGCGGCGGGGACTGGAGGGGTGTAAGTTCGGCACCGGCAGGACAACCGGGTTACTTTGCGGAGCACACGGTTGTGCCTACCCCCTCCCATCTGCGCGCGGCGCAGATTCGCCCTCCCCCATGGCAATAGGGTAGGGCGGTGCGAGCGCAGCGAGGAGATCGTCAAGAGGATACGGCCTCTGTAAGATGACGGCAGCGCTGCGGTTGGGAACAAGGTCGTGAGGGCGGCGGGTGTCCTGGAGAGTGATGAGCCGGTGCCGTCGGGGTGGGCGAAAAGCGAGAAGTCTTAGAATACCGGTTTTCCTCAGCCCTCACTTGTCTGCCTTTGCTCGGACTGGCAGCCGTCCAGCTATTCGGTTAACCTTCTTTCTAAATCCCATTGCACATAAAGCAGTAAATCAAAGGCAGTATCTTTAGTCCATGGCGACGCCGCCCATGCATCATACTTCTCTTGAGCCGTCGGATCCCCCCATTCTTGGACCAGGATCTCCACGTTAGATACACGCTGCGCTTCGCCCAGGCCATCCCCGGTGACTATAGGTTCAAGGAGTTCGGCAATAATCCCAAACTTGAGGTTGGCCTCATCTATTCTGGTGGTCCACTCGTCTTCATATTCCTGCAGAAGGTCACCACCTTCCTGTAGCTGGCCCGCACATTCCTGATCAAGGCTATCATATTCTTCTTGAAGCCCACTATATTCCTGCTCAAAGGCGTCAAGTTCACCTTGTAGATTGGCCACTTCTTTAAGGGCGGCACCGAGATCACTATCTGTTTGCTCACACTCTTGCACCAGTTGATCGTAATCTGCCTGAGGGACACCACAACCAACTGAAAGAAGGGCGACCAAGAGTAACACCATGGAAATACGTAGTCGGTTTTTCATCTCCGTCTCCTTATCACTGTAGTTTCGCCAGATTCGGGTTTGATCACGGAGCTGCCTCTGAGCAGGCTATGGATGAGTGCAGCGATCCCCAAAAACTGGACACCAAAACACGATTTCTCAGGAACAATCGCCAGCGAGGGCTGCTGGGAGAGCCAGTGGCTCTCAAATTCTGATGGGGTTAGATATCCGGTGGAATAATGGATTATACTTGCGCAGATACACCCCCCAGGAAACACCCGATCCGCCCATAAATATCATGGTAGCTGCAGTATTACAATAAGTCAACCTCTTTTTTAATAGAAATAACTGAACTTTCCATGTTCAGAAAAGCCCTTTTCAGAAAGATGTATTGAGGGGGACTGAGTGCTGTATACCGCTGCTGTGGTACAAACTGGAACCGGTAGACTTTCAGGGTTTGCCCTGCGATCGTTTTCTCCCTTATAATCGAGCGACTGCGTGGCCTGTCTTTCGGGTCGGGACCCACCGGCCATCTGCGCACCAATCGCAACCCGAATCGCACGCCAATAATCGGGGGGGGGTGAGGCACCCCACGCGTTCAAAGGTCGTCTACTTTTCTTATCCAAACGGAGGTGCACCATGTCGGTCGACAGCGCAAAAAGCTTCATGAGCCGTGTTCTGAGGGATGAGGACTTTGCCAGCCAGATAGGCGGCGCCGGGGGTCAGGAGGAACGCCTGCAGGCCATCAAGGATGCCGGCTATGACTTCACCCCGGACGATCTCAAGGGGGTCCTCCCTGCCGGGGTAACGCTCGATCAACTCCAGGCGCTCGAAGGCGCGGACGAACTGCCGGACGCGCTCATGGAAGCTGTCGTCGGCGGGAAGATGGACACAACGGTTATAGTAGTATCAGGCGCAACGGCGGCTGTTGCAGCAGTCATCGGTGCTGCCGCCTCAGCGGCGGTGTAGGGCGACGCAGCGGCAGCAAACGGCACAGCGGCCATGATTCACCAAACACCGGGCGAATGTGGCTGACTGAAGCATTCCCGCCTCGCCACCCGGCGCAGGGGATTGCTTTGCGATCGCTTTCTCCCTTATAATCGAGCGATGGCGTGGCCTGTCTTTCGGTCGGAGACCACTGGCTACCTGCGCACCAATCGCAACCCGAATCGCACGCCAATAATCAGGGGGGAGACACCCCACGCGTTCAAAGGTCGTCTACTTTTCTTATCCAAACGGAGGTGCACCATGTCGGTCGACAGCGCAAAAAGCTTCATGAGCCGTGTTCTGAGGGATGAGGACTTTGCCAGCCAGATAGGCGGCGCCGGGGGTCAGGAGGAACGCCTGCAGGCCATCAAGGATGCCGGCTATGACTTCACCCCGGACGATCTCAAGGGGGTCCTCCCTGCCGGGGTAACGCTCGATCAACTCCAGGCGCTCGAAGGCGCGGACGAACTGCCGGACGCGCTCATGGAAGCTGTCGTCGGCGGGAAGAACAGCGCGGAGGTAACGATTATAACAACAACTGTCACTACGACGACTTTCACAGTAGTCGTCAGTGCTGCCTCCGCAGCGGCGGTTTAGGGCGCTGCAGCGGCAGCAAACGGCGCAGCGCCCATTATTCACCAAACACCGGGCGGAATGTAGCTGACAGAAGCGTTCCTGCCTCGCCATCCGGCGCAGAAGCGGCGCAAAAGCGGGGATAGATCAGGCTCATCTTCAGAGATGGGCCTTTTGCTTTGCCGCACTTGACAAACTCCCCAAAGTGTGAATAATATGGGTGGGCGGTCACCCATATAAAATTAGGGAGGTAGTGTCGCATGCCCCGCCACAAAGAATCGGAACGGGAGAAGATCCAGAGCGAAACCCGGCAGCTCCTGCTGCAAGCGGCAGCCGACGAGTTCGCCCGCGAGGGCTACGACGGTGCAAACATCAACACCATCTCGAAGGCGGCGGGATTCGCCAAGGGCACCATCTACAACTACTTCCCCAGCAAACGGGCGCTGATGCTGGCGCTGGTCGATGAGACGGCGGAGCGGCACATGGAGTACGTGGAGACACGCGTGATGCAGGAGGAGGATCCGCGCCGCCGGCTGGAGCGGTTTTTTGAGGCCGGGTTTGGCTTCGTGACATCCCATCTTGCCCAGTCGCGCGTGATGTTGAACGCCATCAACGGGCACGATGACGAGCTCAAGGAGCATCTTTTCCTGGCGTACCAACCGATGTTCCAACTCGTAGCCAAAGCCATCATCGCCGAAGGGATGGCGCGCGGCTTTTTCCGGGAGCTCGACCCGGCATCGACGGCGATGCTGTTGATGAACATCTACCTGGGAACCGCGTCCCAGGTCGACGAGGAGGGACAATCCTGGCTGGATCCCGCGCAGGTGGCGGACTTCGCCCTGCATGCCCTTCTTAAGCGCGACTGAGCCGGGTGGAACCGAGTCATCCTGAGTTAATGTGACGTTTGTAAATGGAGACAAACCAAAAGGAATCTGGTATGAGGATACTGGCTTGTGTGAGCAGCCACCGCAAGAACGGCAATACGGCCAAGGTGACGAACCTGATAGCCGAGCAGTTGAAGCGTATTGCACGTGAGCGCGGCGAAGCGCTGGAAATCGAGACCGTCAACCTGGCACGGATGGACATCCAGATGTGCCGGGGCTGCCGGATCTGCTTCAACAAGGGCGAGAGCCTGTGCCCGTTGAAGGACGATTTCCCGGCCATCAAGGCCAAAATGCAGGCCGCAGATGGGGTCATCGTCGCCAGCCCGATTTACGTCGATGATGTCAACGGCGTCATGAAAAACTTCATCGACCGGCTGGCCCACGTCTGCCACCGCCCGGAGTTCGCGGGCAAGTATGCGTATCTCGTCACCACGGTCGGGGAAACGCGGTCGGGCCACGCCCTGAGAACGCTCGATACCGCGTTCCGCACCTGGGGATACTACATCATCGGGAAGGCGAACTTCATCACCGGGGCGTTCATGCGCCGGGACGACATGGAAGCACGCTACCGGGGGGCAATCGAACAGGCTGCCCGGCAGATCTTCGATGCGATACACAGGCGGCGGTTTCGCAACCCGCCCTTCCTCTCCCTGATGGTCTTTAAGATCCAGCAGATAGGTTGGAACCAGGTCGACCGGGGATCGCTCGACTACGCGTACTGGTCGGGTAAGGGGTGGCTCGACCCGGAGCGAGAGTACTTTATCCCGCATAGGGCAGGCCGCTTAAAAGTAGCCATTGCCCGGCTGGCAGGCTCGCTGCTCGCGAAGTTCATGATACAGACGTAGACAACCGCACGGTTCTGGAGAAGGTAAAAGATAACATGAGGTCACTGGTAGTGTATTTTTCGAAGTTCGGCAACACACAGAAGGTCGCCGAGGCGATTGCCGGGCCGCTGGGGGAGCAGGGCAGCGTGCGTGTGATCAGCATCGACCAACTCACCGCCTCCGATTTGAGCGCGATCGACCTGGTGGTGATGGGCACCCCGACCCACCGCATGAACCTGCCGGAGGCGGTCCGGCCCGTGTTCGAAACGCTGCCCAGGCGCGTGCTGGGCGGCACACCGGCAGCCGCCTTCGACACGTCCTACAAGATGTCCCCCTTCCTGGCGCGCTTCACGGCGGCCAAGAAGCTGGCCCAGAAGCTCCGCAAGCTGGGCGGGAAGCGCATCGTCCCGCCGGAGACCTTCCACGTCGTGGAGAGGGAAGGCCCGCTGTACGACGGCGAGATCGAGCGGGCGCAGGCGTGGGCCGCGTCGATCCTGGAGCTGCTTTGAGACTCGGTCAGCGCGTCAGACCGGCCGGTGGCTAGGCGTCGGCGCGGTCGCCGGTGGCTAGGCATCGGCGCGGTCGCCGATGGCCTACCCTATTTGAATGGTGTTCCTTTCAACCGTGCGCGAAAGGTGCGCCGGGCCGAACACCAGAGTTATGATGACGGCAATCGCCGTCGTGCAGATCGTCACGCCCAGGGCCATGCTGAGCGCATCCGACAGATCGGGCGTGAAGTAGCCGATCCAGGCGTTGAACATGCCGTGAAACAGCCCGGCCACCAGCACGCTGCCCCGGGTGTGGTTGAACAGCCAGGTGAATGCCACCGAGGCCATGACGGTCATAAACGTGAACCCCGCCACCCCGACGGCCAGCCCGGACTGTTGGCTGAGCGCCTGCTGGAAAGTGCCCTCGACGAAGAAGATCGGGATGTGCCACAGGCCCCAGAAAAAGCCCAGGATGAGGGAGGAGGTCAGGGCGTTGTAGCGGGCCTGTAGGCGAGGCAGGGCAAAGCCGCGCCAGCCGTACTCTTCGGTGAAGCCGTTCAGCAGGGTGAGCAGGATGATCGACGGGATGATGGTGTAGAGCGGCGGGAGCGCGCCGAAGTCAAACGCGGAGCCGAGCGGTCTGCTCGCGAGCGCGCCGCTCAGCGCGATCACAATGGGCAGGAGCAGCAAGGCCAGCCACCAAACCGCCTCAATTCGCCAGATGAGAATGCGCCGCAGCAGCTCGAGGAACCCGCCCCTGCCGTCCGCCACGCGGGCGACGATCAGGCCCGCAATACCCGGCCCGAACGTCGCGAGGAAGTACAGGTCGTTCAGGCCGACGGCCAGCAGGGGCAGCAAGACGACCCCCGATAATACCAGCGCCAGGATGTAAAACGAGATGAGCGGATAGCGTTTCATTTTTCCCCTCCACAGAGAGATAGTGACTCAATCACTACTGCACTTTACGCGCGTCGCCCGGCTTTCGTTTCCCGGCCTGTCGGCGCTGCTGTCTGCCGCTACCAGGGCAGTTCGGAGCCGTCCCACTGAAGATAGCGCCCCGCGTCGTGCGTCGTCAGCCCGTCGATCACCTTCAGCATCCCCCGGATCGACTTTTTGGGCGTCAGCGGCGCACCTGACCCGCCCATGTCGGTCTTGACCCAGCCAGGGTGGATCATGACGGCGACGATCCCCATGCGCACGACCTCGAAGGCCAGCAGGCGGGTGAGCATGTTGAGCGCGGTCTTGCTGGCCGAGTAGCCGTAGCTGCCCCCGCCGTGCTTCTGGGCCAGCGAGGCCATCTGCGTGGTGATGTTGACGATCTTCGGGTCGCTGCCTGCCCGCAGCAGGTCGAGGTAGCGCTGGGCGACCATGATAGGCGCGACGGCGTTGACCCGGAAGGCGGTGGTCAGCGTCTCGGCGTCCAGGTTGCCGATGTGCTCCGGGCGGGGGTGAATCCCGGCGTTGTTGATCAGCAGATCCAGCCCGTCGACCTGCTGGCCGACTGCCGCGTGTGAGGCGTCGATGGTGGCCTGATCGGTCACGTCGAGGGGCAGCATGCTGAGGCGGTTGCCGTGTGAGGCGGCCAGCGCGTGGAGGTGGGTCGCGGCGTCGGGGGTGCGGCAGGCGGCGAAGACCCGGTCGCCGCGCTCAAGAAGCTGGCGGGCGAACTCCAGGCCGATGCCGCGATTGGAGCCTGTGATGAGAACGCGCTGCATGTCGAATCCTCCTGGGTGATCGCAAGGGACATTTCACGCAGGTGCTGAGGCCAGGGGGCATACAGCCTGTGGCCGTGAGGCAGAGGCGTCGGGCGAACCGGGTGGAGCAGCTACCGGTCCGGTTACAGGCTCTTCTCGACGCTGTGGATGCCGGTCGTGCCGCTGGGACGCGCGTCGGAGAACTGCTCGACCTGGGGTGTGCCGTCGGCTTCGGAGCAGCGCACCTCGAAGACGTGCTCCCCGGCCTCAAAGGGCCAGTCGTAGCGCCAGATCACCCACGTCGTCTCGGAGAGCGGCGCACGAAGCTGCGCTTCGACCCACTCGCCGCCGTCGACGCGCACCTCGACCTTCGAGACTCCGCGCGCCCCGGCGTGGGCCATGCCGCCGATGGGCACCAGCATCCGGTCGCCGTCCTGGATGATGGCGTCGTCGGCGACTGTGTCGATGACGGAGACGGTGTTCATGCGGGCGACCTCGTCCCAGCCGCGCTCGACCCAGTAGCCCTCGTGGTACTCGTCGGTCACCTCGATGGCGGTGATCCACTTGGGCTGCTTCATACCGTAGCGGTCGGGGATGTAGACGCGCAGCGGGAAACCGTTCTCGACAGGCAGCGGCTTGTCGTCCCAGGCGTAGGTCAGCATGATCCGCTGGTCGCTGTCGATCAGGTCGAGGGCGAGGGTCTCGTGGAAGCCGTCGGCAGACTGGATGTTGAGATACTTCGCGCCGGGCTGCACGCCGACATCGGCCAGCACATCCTGCAAACTGACGCCCGTCCACAGTGTGGTGCCGATCAGGCCGGTCGCCAGCCGCCCCGATATGCAGGACAGCGTGATGTACTGATCCATCGGCTGGTAGCTGCTGCGCAGGTCGTCGAGCGTCAGCGTGAGGGGGTTATCGACCAGGCCGGAGATGGGCAGTGTCCAGGCCGCGCCGTCGATCACGCTGGGCGTGGTGCGGATAAAAACCTTGTAGTGATCCTCGATGGGCGTGTATTCGGGGCGCGTGCCGGGCGCGGGCATGACCGGGTCGTCGGCGTTGGGCAGCGGGCGTGAAGTCCCGGCTTCGACGGCCACCTCGCGTCTGCGCTTCCCAGACGCGGCCAGGTTAACGCCAGCCCCTGCCCCGATGACGGTGATGGCGGCTGTCGCCGCGCCGACCTGAATCAGAAAGCGGCGGCGGTCAAGCTGGCGGGCGGTGAGCGCCTCGCCGGTCTCTGCCTTCGAGGCAGGTGGCAGGCTGCGCAGACGGTTGTACACCCAGCCGAACGCCACCCCCCAGCCCAGGAATGCCGCCAGCACCCAGAGTCCGCGCAGGGCCGGGGCGATGGATGACTGGCCGATCAGCAGGTTGACGATCAAGGCGGGCACGCCCTGCGCCGCGCCCAGGATCAGGCCGGGGATCAGGGCCGGGCCGTCCTCCTGACGGCGCAGAATGGCGAAGTAGACCGCCCCGAACAGGACGCCTGCCGCCAGCGCCATCGCGACGGCGATTGACTGCTCGGCGGTTTTGGCGGTGTCGGAGACGCCGACGTTGAGCGCGCGCAGGGTGTCGATCATCAGGTCGATGCCGAAAGTGGTCACCGGCCCTGGCAGGACGCGCGTCACCCCGTCGAACAGGTCAAACGGGACGAAGGGCAGTCCGGCGATCTGACTCGCCAGGTAGAATATCGCTATGAGTGGTGCAGTGAGCAGCAAACCGGCCAGTGCGCCGGTCGCGGCCTTTGGTCTGTGTTCCATAGCCGTTCCTCCTTATATACCTTTGGCCTACAGAGTATACTGAAAACGCGGGGGTGGGATCAATCGGTTGGCCGAATTCGCGCCGCAGTCGCGCCGGATCAGGGTACAGCCCAGGCCGCTCCCCGCAGGTCGCGCAGGATCACCCCCCGCGCGATAAGCTGGGGATCGTATTTGTCTGCGCCCCGGTCGAGCAGATACAGGGCGTTGTCGCCGATGAAGAACAGCCGCGTGCCGTCGGGCGACCAGATCGCCACCTGCACCGCGCCCTCGAAGGCGGGCACCGGTTCCCCGTCGATGGGGCCGACCCACAGGCCGCCGACGAACTTGGGGGATTGGCCTGCCCAGGCCCAGTAGGCGCGGTCGGGCGAGATGATGGGCACGAAAGCCGTCGGGGCTGCCAGCTCGCTCACCTCGCCGCCGGGTGTGATCCGGTAGACGGCAGCTTCGTGAGTCACCGCGTAGAACATGCCGTCCCAGGCGCGGGCCAGCGTCGTCGGTGCGAAGTCGGCGACGGGCACCGGGGTGGGATCGGCCAGGGTGAGGCGGAAGACGCCCGCCGTGCCGGACTCGTTGCAGACCACCGTGTAGGGGTCGATGCTGACCAGCACCGTCCCGGTCTCGTGGTCGAATGCCATGCGGTTGAAGTACGCAGGCCACAGTGAGCGCGCCGCCCCGGTCGTCACGTCGACCGTGCGCAGGTCGCGCCAGCCGCAGTCGGGGTCGCGGCTGTAGACCATAAACGCGCCGTCGTCCACCCAGGCGACAAACTGCTCCTCGTCGCTGGGGGTGGGGTCGTTGGGGTCGTACAGGGAGGTGACGCCGGAGCCGTCGGCGGCGGCCACCCAGACACCCGCCATCTCGAAGCGGCCCACCAAAATCGACGTGTAGCTGGCGTAGAGGATGGCCGTCCCGTCGGGCGACCAGTGGGGGTGCATCGCCTGACCCGGCTCGTCGCCGAGGCGGGTGATTGAGCCGTCGTCCGGTGAGTAGACGTACAGGTCGGCTGATGGCCCCTCGTGCGCGCCGACGAAGGCCAGCCGCCGCCCGTCAGGTGACCACGCCAGGCTCCGGCCCAGCCCGGCGATGGCGTGCAGCGGCGCGTAGGCCGGGTCGTTGACGCCGGGCGTGTCGGGGGGCGGTTCGGTCTGGGTGGAGGTGAGGGCGGTGATCACCTCGCTCTCGCCGTCCGGCAGTGAGAGCAGGTGAAGCGTCAGGCCGTGCCACAGCGTGTCGTCCGCCGTGATGTAGGCCACGTGCCTGCCGGTGGGGGAGATGGCCGCGCCGAACTCGTCGGGACCGGCGATGATGGTATCGCCGACCAACTGCGTCAGGCCGGTGCCGTCGGCGTTGAGCGCCCACAGGCCGTCGACCGTGCGCCCGTCGAGGGCGGTCGCCAGCAGCAACCAGGGGCCATTCGTGGAGAGGGACCTGCCGTCCGGCTGAAGCGCCGGGATGGGTGAGGCGGTTGTGGGGGGCGGTGGGGTCGTGGTCGGGGTGGGGGTGGGCGTCGGGTTCGAGGAGGGCAGCAGCGTGAGCTGGATCGTCGGGGCGGGCGTCGGCGGGACGCCGGGGCCGATCAGCGTGCAGGCGGTGAGGACGAGCAGCGCGAACAGGGGGAGTCGGCGGGCGGTGGGCTTTGGCGGGAATCTCATAGCTCTCCTTTTGGGCCGGGTTATCTTCACCAGGTTCCTGACTATACCACCGAAATGCTGTCCTCACCTGTCTTGGACATTGTTGCTCAGGCCCTCACCCGCCTTCGCCCGACCTGCGGTCGCGCTCAGTCTGCCCTCTCCCTCAGGGAGAGGGCGAATCGAGGACGGCCAGGCCGTCCGAAAATAGTTAAGGTGCATCGGGGAGAGGGCAGACGCGCAGATGTCGGCAGACATCGCAGCGGCGGGTGAGGGCCTGGAGAATTCATTCCTCGGATCTCCCTCTATCTGCCACCTGTGCAATCCGCACCAACACCCCCTCGAGATTATCCGATACTTCGTCGTTGGTGAAGCGCAGCACACGATACCCTTCCGCTTCGAGCATACACTGCCGTTCCATGTCCATCTCATGTTGATAGCGATGTACCTCACCATCCAATTCAACGATCAACCGGCAGTCATAACAGAAAAAGTCCACTACAAAGGGCGTATTGGCGACAGGGTGTTGGCGGCGAAACTTCAATCCACCCAGGTGGCGGTTACGCAAGCAAGCCCACAACCGTTTTTCTGCTGATGTTTCGCGCTGGCGAAGCTGCCGTGCCATCTGCACCATGGCCTGAGATGCCATCTGGCGAAAGTTGATTTCAGGGTCGTCCATAGATTCGCGCTTTCTGTCCTGCTTTTGCCCTCACCCGTCTCGGACATTGCCAATGTCCTCGACTCGCCCTCTCCCTCAGGGAGAGGGCAGACGCGCAGATGTCGGTAGACATCGCAGCGGCGGGTGAGGGCCTTATGGTCGGGCGTGATGAGTGCCCATCATGATTGGCCGGGTGATTTTCACGACTATACCACCGAATCCAACCGATCGCCCCCTGATGGGCCGGTAGCCGGTCAGCTTTTAGCGGTTGCCGGGTGGCTTGTGGCGGCCTGCGGAACGGTGGCCTGGTCACGATAGGAAAAACCACAGGAGCGGTTGTCTGCCCCTGTGGTCATCCTTCTTGGGATACCCGGCTCTCAGCTCCTGCCGCGCCCTCCCTTTTCGATGCCCGTACTGATGATGTCGTCGTAGGTTGCCTGATCCAGGTATTGGGGCCGGTAAATCTCCCCGGTCTGCCGTTCCAGAGTGGCAACAAAGGAGCGCAGGTGGTTGCGTGAGCCTTTCATCAGGTTCTCGTAAACCAGACTGATGTCCTCGTTGTCAGTCCCTGCAATGCTCTCTTCCAGGTCGAGGATATCGATCTCTTCGATGGCGGCTCCGACGCGCAGCGCACTGCTCAGCGACTCGCTCCCGGTGGCGACAAGCTGATCGTGGAGGGCCTGGAGGTCCGGGTCGGTGAAGACGCCCACGCCGTTGTTCGCGGCGGGGTCTTCCAGGCCGTAGCGTTCGATCAGGGTCTTGACGGCTTCGGTATGGGTCTGCTCGCTGTCGGCGATATTCTGGAAAATGGGTGTTCCCCACAGCTCGTACAGCGTCGCGTAGACATCGTGGGCCAGCTTCTCCTCCTCCCGCATGTAGAGGAGCGCGGCGACTTCGTCGGCGGTGAGTTCGTCCGCCGGGTAGGGTGCCACTACCGTGACCAGCGCAGCTTCGTCAATGCTGGTGCTGCCGGTCTCGTCTACAGTCACGATCTCTACCTCTTCCGCATCGCTAACCTGACCGCCGGTAGAGGCGGCCTGAACGTCATTCACGGGCGATAGAACTGCCGCCTCCGCTTCCGGGGTTGCATCCGTACCGGCCCCGCACGCAGCCAGGATACCCAGTGCCAAAAGCGCGACAGTGCCAGCTCTCATTCGTCTTCCATTCATGTCTCTATCTCCAGATGTCTCTAAAAGTTTGTCACTTACGCCTGGAAGATAACGACAGAATGTGAAGAACTGATGTGGAGAGTGTAAATATCTCGCGGGATACGGCGATGAGATGAGACCGGTTGCCACGACGCGCCCGGCGAATCACTCCGACTCCAGACGGATGCTCGTCAGGGTGATGTTCTGGAAGACCTCTTCCTCGGTCACGGTGTAATCCGGGCAGTCGGGCCAGACGCCGCGAAGCGTGACGTATACGGTCGCGCCGCTGGAGAAGCGAATCCGGTACTCGTAAAGGTCAAGCAGGTTGTCGCGGAGGACGATCTCGTAGTCCGTCGTGATCCAGGGCTGAACGGCTCTCAGCTCTTGGAGCGCGTCGTACTCGCTGACCGTGGCCAGCCATCCATAATCCTCGGCTACTGCCGCCTCGAACACGCCATCCAGGAACTTTTGCTGCGCGCGGGGCGGCACGTGCCCGCTTAGAAAGTCGAAGCACGCCTGCCCGTTGATCATCGGCGCGACGACGAAGTACAGCACCGGCAGCACACAGGCCAGAAGCAGGACGATCCCCACGACGTTCACCACCCGGAGCTTGCGGTCGGTTTTCTCACCCATCGGCTTCCCCCCTCGGAAGTGACGCGCAGGGGCGAAAGTACAAGCTCGCCCCTGCGGCAGCGTCAAATGAACGTGTGACGTGAGCTCTCAGCGCGCGACGTAGACGTGGTACTCGTAGACGTGCGTGCCCGCCGGATAGTCGTAGGTGTCGTCGTTGAGCGCGGCGGTGAAGGTCACCTCGACCCGCAGCACGTGCTCGCCGACGGGCCAGTCGCTCAGCAGGGCGTAGTAGATGCGGCACGGCCCGCCGAAGTCGCCTTCGAGCACCCCGAAGTCCTCCAGCGGGATCTCCTCGCCGTTGAGCGTGAACTTCAGATCGATCTTCGACCAGTTGTCCTCGAAGCTCTCCTGCGTGGCGGTGCACCACATGTACATCCAGACCACATCCTTGGAGCGGCTGAGCGGCACGTTGAAGACGTAGGTTTGCCCGGCCTGCGACACCTCGGTGGCGGCGTACTCCTCGCGGGCCAGATCTTCGAGCGAGGGGATACCGCCTTGCAGTGCCTCGATCAGGTCGGTGTCCGCGTCGAAGGCGGGTGAGCCGGTCGGGGTGATGCCCGCGCCGAGCGGCTGATCCAGCGCCTCGACCGTGTAGTCAAGCACCACGTCCTGGCCGTCGACGTACTCGGCCTGCAGCGTCTCGAAGGTGCGCGGTACGACGACATCCGGCACGACGCCGGTGCCCTCGATGACGAGGTTGCCTTCCATGTCACGCGAGAGGCCGGTCGGGATCTGGAAGTGGTAGCCGTTGGGCAGCTCGTATTGGCCGCGGCCCACCTCGCCGTAGATGCCGTTGGTGGGGAAGTAGCCGAAGACGCGCGTTTGCTCCAGGCGGCTGAGCACGTAGGCCATGTCCTCGCACGCGCTGGCGCAGGCCGGGCTGACCAGCACCGCCAGCTCGCCGTCGTAGCGCAGGTTTGGATCAGGCTCGATGCGGCGCGGCGGCCTGAAGGTCTCAAGCTGGCCGGTCTCGTCGCTGTAGTAGTAGTTGACGTACAGGTCCAGGCGCTCGTCGGTGAAGTTGCCTGCCAGCAGATCGCCGATGGGCGCGCCGCCCATGTTGTGGCGCAGGTCGACGATCACCGCCGGGACATCGTTGGCGGCGAAAACTGCAATCGCGCGCTGCCAGAGACGGATGGTCAGGTTGATGTCGGAGGACAGCGAGTTGACGACGACGTAGCCGTAGCCGCTGTCGAGGATCTCGTACTCGACGGGTGGGGCGGTGCGGTCGAAGCCGTAGTAGACGCTGGTGCGCGAGAAGATGGCGCTCCCGTCGTCGACGGCGGTGAGCGTGGTTGTGATGGGGGTCCCGCCGGGGTTCTGGAAGGTGACTTCGACCTCGGTGCCGATGGGATCGACCGCCAGGTAGCGCCACTGCTGCAAGATGCGCGAGTGATCGGTCGAGAAGGGCGAAGATTCGGGGACGACATCGGCGACCGCTTCGGCGATGGGCTGGCCGTTCCACTCGATGATCTCCGCGCCCCACTGCATCCCGGCCCCGGCAGCCGGGCCGTCCTCCGAGACGATGGTGGCGATCACGCGCCCGTCGTCCAGGCCCATGATGGCGAAGCCGTAGCTGCCGGAGACCTCCTCCTGGAAGATGCCGAAGTCGTCGCCGACCAGGCCGACGTGGCCGTCGGGGATCGCCCAGGCGAAGTCGCGCATGGCGAGGTAGTAGCCTCGCGAGTCGCCAGCCGCCTCGGCCTCGGCGATGCGCGGCGCGATCTCATCGTACAGCGCGTCCCAGTCGAGATCCTTCACCTCGGTGAAGGGGTACTCGCGCGAGGCTTGCTCAAACAGCGCGTCGAAAGCCTCGCTCCAGCCCATCTGGCTGAGGTCGTGGACGACGATGTCGCCCTCGTACAGCGTGATGCTGGGGTTCGGCTCGCGGATCAGTTCGAATGGCTCGGCGTCGAGATCGACCAGCGTGTACCCGGCAGGGATGGGGCCGACGGGGTCGTCCTCGGTGAAGAGCAGGTTGTCGTCGCCGAAGCCGGTGGGGAATTGCTGGGCGTCGTCGGGTGCCCAGACCAGGATCATGCCGCCCTTGATCTCGTCCTCGTTCTCCGAGTCGATGCGGGCCGAGGTGTAGACGGTGCTCCAGCTTTCGGACTCGTAGTCGTTGAGGAACGGCCCGCCGATCAGGTTGGCGGTCATGATGACCTGCCAGATCTGCACACCCGTGTCTGCCTGGGCGTCGTTGTCAACGTCGTTGAGGGGGTTGACGGGCTGGGCGGGCAGGTTGAGCGTGAAGGTATAGTTGCCTTCTTCGTCGACCGTCACCGGGCCCATGATCTGGGCTTCGAGCGGTTGTTCGTACTCGAAGTCGCGGGTGATGAAGCCGCTCAGGTCTTCGAGCATGGCGATCTTCTCGAAGAAGTAGATCTGGATGATGAGGTCGTTTGAGACCTCGACCGTGCCCGTGATCTGAACCGGCTGAGCCTCCCCGGCGGCTGGCGCGGGTTCCTCGGCCACTTCCTCAACCGGCGCTTCTTCCTCCGCCACCACCTCGGTTGGGACCTCGGTGGGGGTGGGTTCGGCGGCGCAGGCGGAGAGCGTGAGGGCCAGCAGCATGGCGGCCAGCGCTATATACCCAATCTTGTGTCTCATCCTTGACTCCTCCTTGTACCGGTGCAAGTTGCGCCAATGATAGTGGCTCTCGCGCCGGTTGCCAAGTTAGAGACCGGGTGGGTTGGGCGGGTTTCAAACCCGCCCCTACGCGGTGGCGGGAGAGGAGGTGTCGGGGTTCGTGTACCTGTAGATCGCTGTTCCGTAGATCGATACTGTAGTGTCTATGTTCGGCGATGTATTCAGTTGGCACGCCTACGCGGTGGTGGCGAGTTTGCCGGTGGGTGCTGCATGACGGAGTGCGGTGCACGGGTGATCGATGGCCGGGTGAAACAGCTGTCAGCGATCAGCCTTCAGCGGTCAGCTTTGCCCCCCTCCCCGGTGCAGCTTCGCTGCCCCACCCCTCCC
>CAZRXG010000066.1:0-14964 GCA_964603985.1 uncultured Anaerolineae bacterium
AGCGCGCGGCGTGTGGGGAAAGTGCGGCTGCCATCCCCACCACCGGCTCCATTGGTTGCATCGCAGGGGTACGGCGTGCCGTGCCCGGCGTAGGGGCGACCGGCTGGTCGCCCAGGGCGAGCGCCGCTCGCCCCTACCGGAGTACGCCGCGTTGTTCGGGCGGATGGGCGTAGTGAGAAAGTGCGACTGCCATCTCACGCAGGCCGGGTATGCGTGCGCGGTTCGGCGCAGCGCGTCGAGCGGCCCACGATGGATGAGGCGGCAGCGCAGGTGAGCCACGCCGACCTGCAAGGCGGCTCGCTTCCCCATCTGTGCGTCCCGGCTGACTGCCGATCAGCAGGTACAATCGAATACGCGCGTCAGGCAGCATCCTTTGAACTCAGGGCTGCCGGTTCGGGGATAGGGCGACCCCGTTCGAGCGCCAGTTCCAGCCACAGTCGTTTGGCGTCCTCTATCGCCTCCGGAATTTCACCCCACGTATCGACGTGGGTCATGCAGCCGGATAGCTCCTTCACCTGCACAAACCATGCCCCTTCGTCGGGGATGATTTCGATGGTGTAGGGCAGCGACAGGTAATATTCAACCGTCTTGCTCATACCCGGACTCGCCTCCATCATCTTCTTCCACCGGAAACAGTATATCCAAAATTGCGACTACCCGCCGGACGTACACCTTCTTGACCTTGCGCCCGTGCAAGGGTACAACAACCTGCTGAAACCGCTCGCCATCGTCGTATTCGAAGATGTGGTGACTGCCACTCGTTCGTGCCAGTGTGAACCCAAACCGCTGCAACAGGGTTTGAACGTCCCGCATGGTGCAGTCAGCAGGTCGATTACGCAGCTTCTCGCGAAGCTTCTCCCGCCTGCTCACGCCGCCCGCCCCCTCCTTACGCCCGGCTCCGCGCTACGTCCCCACCTCCCACTGGTTCAGGTAGGCTTCCTGCTCCGCCGTCAGCGTGTCGATCCCCACCCCCATCGCTTCGAGCTTCAGCCGCGCAATCTCCATGTCGATCTCTTCGGGGATGGTGTAGACGGCGTTCTCCAGGCCCTTGGCGCTGTTCAGCATAAACTCCGCGCCAAGCGATTGATTGGCAAAGCTCATGTCCATCACGCTGGCCGGGTGCCCTTCGGCGGCGGCCAGGTTGACCAGACGGCCCTCGCCCAGCACGAAGATGCGCTTCCCGCTCTTGAGCGTGTACTCCTCGACGAAGGGGCGCACCAACCGCCGCTCCCCGGTTGACATCTTTGCCAGCCCCGGCAGGTTGATCTCGACGTTGAAGTGCCCGGAGTTGCAGACGATTGCGCCGTCCTTCATCACTTTCATGTGGTGCGTGTCAACCACGTTGACGTCGCCGGTTGACGTGACGAAGATGTCGCCCAGCGGGGCCGCCTCCAGCATCGGCATGACGCGGAAGCCGTCCATCACCGCTTCGAGCGCCTTGAGCGGGTTGACCTCGGTCACGACCACACTGCCGCCCAGGCCCCTGGCCCGCATCGCGATGCCGCGGCTGCACCAGCCGTACCCGCCGACCACGATCGTCTTGCCCGCGATCAGGATGTTGGTTGCCCGGATGATGCCGTCGAGCGTGCTCTGCCCGGTGCCGTAGCGGTTGTCGAACAGGTGCTTGGTCATCGAGTCGTTGACGGCCAGCACGGGGTACTTCAGAGCGCCGTCTTTGGCCATGGCGCGCAGGCGGATCACGCCGGTGGTCGTCTCCTCCGTCCCGCCGATCACGTTGCCCAGCAGGTCGGCGTGCCCCTTGTGCAATTCGCTCACCAGGTCGGCGCCGTCGTCCATGGTGATGTTGGGCCGGTGGGCCAGCGCCGCCTCGATGTGCTGGTAGTAGGTCTGGTCGTCTTCGCCCTTGATGGCGTAGACCGGGATCTCGTAGTGCGTGACCAGGCTGGCGGCCACGTCGTCCTGCGTGCTGAGCGGGTTGGAGGCGGTCAGCACCACATCCGCGCCGCCCGCCTGGAGGGTGTGGGCCAGATTGGCCGTCTCGGCGGTGACGTGCAAGCAGGCCGAGAGCCGCACACCGTCCAGCGGGCGGTCCTTCTTGAACCGCTCGCGGATCAGGCGCAGCACCGGCATCTCTCTGGCCGCCCACTCGATCTTATAGCGCCCGCCTTCGGCGAGGCCGGGGTCTTTGATGTCGTGATCTATCGTCATGCCAACTCCCCTGGTTTCGTAAGGATGTGTCAGGCCGGTTGGGGCCTGCGAAGCGGGTCGATTATACCGCGCGTCGTTGGGCTGTCTAATACCGCTGGCCCGTCCCCTCGATGAACTGGCCCACCTGCCTGTAGCCCAGCCGGCGGTAGATCTTGAGGGCTGCCGCGTTGCTCTGCCGGACGTTGAGCACGATCAGATCGAACCCGTCGTCGATCAGGGCTTTGGTCACGGCGTGGCTGACCAGACCCCCCAGTCCCTTGCGGCGCTGGTCGGGGTGGACGATCACGTTGCCGATGGCGGCGACGCTCTCCTGGCGGGCCACGAGGTGCGTCCCCGCCGCCGCGATCAGTTTATCGCCCTGGAGTATCCCGCGATAGTAGCCGTCGCGCACCATCTCCGGCGTGAAGGCGACGTCGTTCCAGGCGCGCGCGTCGGCGCTGGCCCCGGCGCGCTGCAGCTCGAGGATGGCCTGTGCGTGGCTTTCGTCGAGAGGGATGGGTGGGGTAGGGGGGTGGTCGTGGCCCTCCGGCGAGATGAACGTGCCCGCCGTGACCCGCATGCGGTGCATCGACTCGACGCGGTCGATGGCGTAGAAGGCCCGCAGCGTGTCTTCCAGATCCGGGTTGGCCGTGAAGAGGACCTCGTCCGGGCCGATGCCGTGCATCAGCAGCGCGCTCAACGCGGGGACTTCGCCCATCAGGAACAGGACGGCCGGTTCCAGCGCGCTGTAGATCAGCGCCAGCCCCTCGACCTCGCCGGTGCGCGACGCCGCCACCCACGTCGTGTCGGCCACGTAGCGCGGATCGAGGTCGCCCAGGGCGTAGGCGGCATAGTTGCGATCGGTCTCAAGGTAGGCCCGAACCTGCCCCAGGTCGGTCAGCTGCGAGATGGCGTAGACGGTCATCGGGCTGGCGTCAATCGGGCAGCATCTCGTCAAGCAGGCCGCCGTCGTCGAAGTGGGTGCGGAATCGCTCGATGAACTCTTGCCGCGTGTAGCTGTGGTTTTGCGTCCCGACCTGCTCAAGCACGTAGGTGGCCGCCAGCGCGCCGATCCGCCCGCTGATCTCCCATGGCCAGCCTGCTGCCCACCCTTTCAGCAGCCCGCCCCGGAAGGCGTCGCCGATGCCGGTCGGGTCTTTGACCCTGTCCGTCAGCACGGCGGGGATGTGGAGGGTCTCGTCCTGGGTGTAGATGTCGGTGCCGTCCTGGCCGCGCGTCACGATCACGACCTCGGCCTGTCGCAGCAGGTCGTCGTGTGTCTGGTTTGTCTTTTTGCACAGGGCGGCGTGCTCGTATTCGTTGACCACCAGCAGGTATGCGCCGTCGACGCCCTCCGCCAGCTCCTCCCCGCCGACGCGGGCCACCTGCTGGCTGGGGTCGTAGAAGTAGGAGATGCCCAACGCCTTGCACTCGGCGACGTAGCTCCGCATCGCGACCGGGTCGTTGGGCGAGATTGTGACCAGATCGGCCTGGCCGCCGACCGCCTCTTTCAGGCTCAGGTCGCGGGCGCGGGCCATCGCCCCCGTGTAAAACGATGCGATCTGGTTGTTATCCCGGTCAGTGGTGACGAAGAATGAGGCGGTGAAGAGGTCGTCGTGGATGCGCACGCCGCTCGTATCGACTCCGATCTCCTCCAGGAACGCGCGGTATTCGTGGAAATCCTGCCCGGCGCTGCCGACGACCACCGGGCGCTCGCCGAGCAGGGCCATCGTATAGGCAATGTTGGGCGCGATCCCGCCCCGGTGGCGGGTCATCTCGTCGACCAGGAAGCTGACGCTGATGCTGTCCAGGTTCTCCTCGATCAGCATCTCTCTGAACCGGCCTGGATAGCGCATCAGGTAATCGAAGGCGATGGAGCCGGTGATGACGATCTGCTTGTTCATAGAACCTTCACCTGCCGGGTGTGGTAAGAGGCCATTTGAAAAGTCATTTTGGTAACTAACTTGCGATATTCTTCTGAGGGCAGGCTGTTATTAGTCAAGTGACTCTAACACTTTTTTCAGCCGGGCAAGCACCGCAGTATTGGTTATGTATCCCTTTCCCATGAGTTCTTTAAACAGGGTTGGGTCTTGTGAAGCCAACTCCTCAAGGATTTTCTGCGCTTCTCTGTTATTGCGATTAGCGGTCAGCTCAACCATATCTTCATATTGCTTTGTGCGTTGTAGACCTTGCAGTAACATCTCTGAAGCAAGCTTTCGTAACTCAGCTACATTCCCCTCACTGATTTGTTCGTAGATTGATTCGAACGCATCGCTTTCATGACGGTGATTTGCGATAAAAAACGAAGCGACCTTTCTTAACTCTGCACGATTAGTAAACAAGTCCAGTGCATAACGGAAGATGTGGCTTTCCTCCGAACTCATTTCCGCTAGGCGTACACACAATTTACGTAATGCCGCATTGTTACGTTCCGAAATGGCTTCCACTATTTTACGCAGCGGTGGGGCATCAAGTAACCCACGCTTGATGAATTCTTCACCAACCGCTTCCAGCTGGTCTGCATCATTAATCAAGCTTGTGCATGTATCCACCTGCTCCATATCGCCACGTGACAGCATATCAATGGCAATATCAGCTTTGATGTGATCATCGCGAATTTCTCGGACAATCTCCTGAAAGATGTCTTTCTCGTCATTGTCGTAGAAGTATTCCGCTATTTTGTGCCTTTCAGCATCCTGTGCGGGTAAGTCACGGGGCCTAGCCCTGTATTTTTCATAAGTTTTTTCAGCACGTTCCTGAGCCTGTATTCGCTGTGCCAGGGCAACTTTGTCTACAAAATCATCGACGTGTTTGTAAGGGACTTCCCTAAACCCCGAGTATTCTTTCAGCCTGCGGAAGAAACGCCGGACATCGTCAACGAGAGACAGCTTTACCGCCTGAAGATCGCGCATAGGCTCAATCAAGTGTGAGACTTCAACCCCATCTCCCATGAGGCAAAAGAATTGACGGCCTTCAATCCAAAAGGCACTCCACTCAATATAAATCCAGGGGCGATTTATCGATGCAGGTGTCATAACGGATATCAGTGCATCACATTCATTAAGATTCTTTCTAATTTCCGTTTTCCACTCATCACCACCTGCCAACTCATGAACGGCTAAGTAAAGCTCAATGCTTCCTTCAAAAGCATCATTGATAGCGCTCTTAATTGCTTCAGCTAATTGCTTATCGTCAGAAACATGACTAACAAAGATGCGGTATGTCATGTCATTTCTCCCATTCCCCTCATCCGGAGTTGGCGTCCCACTGAGCCACAACTGATGCGCTGCAAGTCCTCATCCGGCCTTGATGCTGAACTGTTGGTTACTCGCGGGCGGTGGCCTGAGCGCCTCCGCATCTTCAGACCCCGATGGGCCGTTATTGTGCCGCGCCTCTAAAAAGGGTGGCAAGGGGCCTGCGTGCCGGGCGCGTCACGGGCTGCTTTCTGTGCCGGGCCGGGTGGTGATCGGGGGTGCACCGCGCTTCCACACGCGTGAAAGCCCCAACCGGTCGCGCAGCATGACCAGGAAGGCGTGCAGGCCGTCCTGGATGCCGATCTTCTTCCCCTCGTCATAGGTGCGCGGGTGGTAAGCGACCGGCACCTCGATGATGTCGATCCCCGCCAGCAGCAGCTTATCGGGCAGCTCGAAGTCCAGGTCGAAGCCCGACCCGACCAGGTTGAGCGCCTTAAGCACGTCCGTACGCACCATTTTGTTGGCCGTTGCGGCGTCGGTCAGCCTGCCACCGAAAAGGAAGTTCATGGCCGCGGTGATGAATTTCACGCCCAGGTAGGCGTGGGTGTACTTGTAGCGCTTTTGGCCGCTCAGCGTCCGGCTGCCGAAGACTGCGATAGCCCCTTCCTCGGCTGCCGCGACAAACTTGCGGTGATCCTCCGGATCGTATTCGAGGTCGGCGTCGTGGATCAGCGCGTAGTCGCCGGTCACGTATTGGATGGCCGTGCGGATGCTGGTGCCTTTTCCCATGTTGCGGGGCTGGTAGATGACTTTCGTGTCGGGGTGGTCGATCGCCTGGAGAAGCTCGCGCGTCCCGTCCGTCGAGCGGTTGTCGACGACGACGATCTCCTTCTCCCACCCGTCGATGGTGACGGCCCGGATGTTATCCAGAACCTGGAGAATCGTTTCGCGCTCGTTGTATGCGCAGACGATGACCGAGAGTTTCATGCTGTTCCTGATCTGGCATTTACTTTTGAGCCGCCGCTCCGCAGGCGAGGCCCCGTCACGTGGATGCTCACAGGAAGGATGTCTGCTGTCCCCCGGCCTCCCGGCGAGCAACCGGGCGTGAGTATACCCCACGCCCGGCCCGGCATGCCACCGTCAGGCGAGGGCCAGGCTGCGACTCTTGAGGAAGTCGTAGAATGCCCCGCGAATGTATTCGATCTGCCTCTGCTCCAGGCCGGGATACACGCCGACGAACAACGTTCCCCGCATGACCAGGTTCGAAACCGGGAGGTCGCCGATCACGCGGTGGGTGATGTGCTGGTAGGCAGGTTGCTTGAGGATGTTGCCCGCGAACAGCAGGCGCGTCTCGATCATCCGGTCCTCCAGGTAGCGCTGGAGTTCGTCGCGTGTGAAGGGTGCCTCAGGTCGCACCGTCAGCGGGAAGGCGAACCAGCTTGGGTTGGCCTTTGGGTGCCACGTCGGCAGGATGAAGAACTCCTCCAGCGGCTTGAGGCCGTCGTAGAGGTAGCGGAAGTTGCGCTTGCGGGCGGTGACGAAGTCGGGGAGCTTGTCCATCTGCGCCACGCCAATGGCTGCCAGTGGGTCGGTGAGCTTCAGATTGTAGCCGATCTCGGTGAACAGATAGCGATGGTCGTAGTGAAGGCCCTCCATGCCCGGCACGGGCCACTCGAAGCGACGCCCGCAGCGCCCGTTGGGTGGGTTGACGTAGCCGCACCAGCAGTCACGCCCCCAGTCGCGGATGGTGCGCGCGATTTTCGCCAGGCGGCGGCTGTTGGTGACCACCGCCCCGCCCTCACCCAGTGTGATGTGGTGGGCCGGGTAGAAGCTGCTCGTCGCCAGATGCCCGAAGGTGCCCGTCATCTGCTCGCCGAACACGCTGCCCAGCGCGTCGCAGTTGTCTTCGATCACGTACAGTTCGTGCTCACGTGCGAAGGCCATCAGCGTGTCCATGTCTATCGGGTTACCGAGTGTGTGCGCGGCGAAGATCGCCCCCGTCCGGGGGGAGAGGGCCGCTTCAAGCTGATCAACGTCGATGTTGTAACTGCCAAGCTGGCTGTCAACAAAGACGGGCACCAGCCCGTTCTGGATGATCGGGGCCAGCGTGGTCGGGAAGGTCACCGCCGTCGTGATGACCTCGTCGCCCGGTTCCAGGTGGCGGCTGTGCAACTGCGGGGAGCGCAGCGTCGTCATGGCGACCAGGTTGGCCGACGACCCGGAGTTGACGGGGATGACTTCACGCACACCCAGGAAGTCGCCCAGCATCTTCTCGAACGTCTCGGCGTAGCGCCCGGCCGTCAGCCAGAACTCCAGGATGGAGTCGGTCATATTGCGCAGCTCCCGGTCGTCAAACACGCGGCCTGCGTACTGGACGCGGCCGGTCCCCGGCTCCCAGGGGGGCTGCTGGTGGGCCAGGCTGTAGTACTCGCTGACTTTGTCGAGGATCTCGGTGCGCAGTGCGCTGATGCGCGCTTCGCTCGCGCTTTCGGGCGGGGCGGCTCCCACCTCGACCGGGATGGAGCTTGCAGCAGGATACCCTTTCCGCCGGGCGGCCAGCGTGCGCTGAAGGCCGTCTTGCAGTGAGACTGCTGCCTTCCAGCCGAGGTGCTGCTCCGTGTACTCGACGTTGGCAACCAGCGACCACACTTCGCCGGGGCGATAGGGCAGCGCCCCGATCTGGAGCAGCCCCTCGTCAAAGTTGCCGAAGATGTGCTCGACGACTTCACGGACGCTGGTTCCCTGCCCGGTGCCGATGTCGAAAGTCTTCCCCTCGATGCCCTCTGCCAGCGCCGCGTGCAGGTAGGCTTCGACCACGTCGTCGACGTACGTCCAGTCGCGCACCTGCTCGCCGAGGGTTGTCGGGAAGTGGTGTCTTTTCAGGCCGGCCTCGATGGCCGAGGGGATCAGCGTGCTGACCTGGCCCGGCCCGTAGACCTGGAACAGCCGCAGGCAGACGATGGGCCAGTTCATCGTGCGGTGGTACATCCGGCAGAAAGCCCAGGCGGCGGCCTTCGACGCGGCGTAGGGCGAGATGGGGTCAAGCTGGCCGTCTTCGGCCCGGTCGCCGTACTCGTAGCTGGTGCCGGTGTGGATGGTGCGCCGCGCGCCTGCTGCTGCCGCCGCCCTGACCACGTTGATCGTCCCGTCGAGGTTCACGCCCAGCGCCAGGTGGGGCGAGAGGAAGGGGGCGGTCACGCCCGCCGCTGCCAGGTGAAAGACGATTTCGGGGTGCGCCTTCTCCATCTCGGCGACCACGTCCCCGTAGGCTCGGATGTCGATCTCGTACAGGTCGATCTCGGACAGCACGTCGTGGATGGGGCGCGTATCGAAGGGGTGGCCTGCAAAGACCGATACCCGTGCATCATCCCGAACGAGCCGTCGCACCAGGTGCGAACCGATGAACCCTGTTCCGCCCGTTACGAGGACTCGCCTGCCTTTCAGTGAAGCCATAATCGTCTTATCCTCGTTGGCTCACGTCTGAGGAGTGTGCGGGTTGGGGATTCGCCGGGGGATGAATCCGCCCGGCTACAGGCGACACTCGCGGCTGCGAGTGTCGCCGCAAAGCCCGCTTCAGCGGGCTGGCCCCCACAAAGGGACGGCTTGGTGCTCCAAGCGTCGGGGGAAAGAGCCGCCCAGACATCAGCCTCCTCGTTCTTACTTGTACTCCAGCGCGATCTCGATGCGCTCGCTTTCCGCGATGCCCTGCACGTGCGTCATGAGGCGCGTGATCAGGGCTGCAATCTGTGTGGGATCGGTCTTGCCGGGCAGGTGCAGCCGGGCATAGATCGCCGCCGACCAGTCCAGCATCACGGCCTGTTCGGGGAGGTCGAGTGCTGTCTCGTCGAAGTGCGCCCAAGGCTCCGCGTCTGAGGGGTATCCCAGCGTCAGCGTCCAGCCCAGCACCTCCGGCTCCCCGTCTACCCCTGCCGGGTCTACCGTCGCCGAGAGGTGCACCCACGCGTGATCGTGGTCGGGCACGTGGCAGACCAGGGCCGGGGCATCGCCCCCGGAGTGTGCCACCTGCCGGATCGTGTCGGCCAGCTTGCGCGGGTCGAGTCCGCCCCCCAGCCGGATGCGCCGCCTGCTTATCGGAAACCCTCCGCGCTAGAAGCCGTACTTGATCTCAACGCTGACATCGTACCCCGCCGCTGCGCCGACGAATCGTTCCAGCACGTCCCCGATGAGCAGTGCCAGCGCCTTCAGCGGCACATCCGGCTTGATCCCGATGGTCGCGTAGCCGTCGTCTTCCCAGATCAGCGCTTCGGTGCCCGGTGGGAGCTTTAAGCCTGCGTTGGCCAGCGCCTCCAGAGGATCGCCTTTCCGCCCCCGATAGGGGAAGTTTAGCACAAAGCTGCTCAGTCCGGCCTCGTCCGCTTCCGCCAACACCTGTATCCACTGGCTCGCGTTCCCCTCGACCTCAATCGTCAGGCCGGGGCTGTGCTCCGCGTGGGCGGTGATCTCCTGGATCAGCCCTGCCAGCCAGGCTGCCTGCTCTTCATCCATCGCTCCCCCGGCCAATCGGTATGCCTAGGTGAGCGGCGTACCAGTGCATGGTTTCCGTCAGCCCCTCGTCGAGCGTGTGCTTCGGCTGCCAGCCCAGCAGACGGTGCGCTTTTTCGCTGTTCAGGTATTGATCCTGGATCTCGTTCGCTGCCTCACCCTGGACAACCGGCTCAAGTTCGGGGTGGGGTGAGAGTGCGATGATGCGCTCGACCATCTCCAGCACGCTCAGCGGTTGGTCCATCCCGAAGTTGAAGGCTTCGCCCGCCAGCGCGCCGTCGACCATCGCCTCGGCCAGCATCAGGTAGCTGTCGACGATGTCCAGCACGTAGACGTAATCGCGGCGTGGGCTGCCGTCCGAGCGGATCACAGGGCGCTCGCCGCGCAGCACCGAGCGCATCGTGCCGGGTACGATGCGGTTCCAGTTCAGATCGCCGCCGCCGTACATGTTGCCGCAGCGCGTGATCGTGATGGGCAGGTGGTACGTTTTGGCGTAGGCCATTGCGATCAGGTCGGCGCAGCTCTTGCTCACGTCGTAGGGGTGGCGTCCGCGCAGCGGCGCGTCTTCGTCGTAGGGCAGCGTCTCGTGTTCGCCGTAGGCTTTGTCCGACGAGGCGACGATCACGCGTGCCGTGCCCGGCCACAGGCGCGCCGCTTCGAGCACCGTCCACGTGCCCTTGATATTCGTCTCAAGCGTTGGGGCGGGCATCCGGTTGGCGATGCCGACAATCGTCTGGGCGGACAGGTGGAAGCAGGTGTCGATCTCGTACTCGCCGAAGATGCGGTTGACGGTCTCCGCGTTGGTCACGCTGCCGCGCACGGTCTTGATGCGCTCAATCGTCCCGCTGCGCACCAGCTCGCTTTGCGGTATCCAGTCGCGCACCAGCCCGACGACATCCGCGCCCAGGTCGACGAGCGCTTCGGTCAGCCACGAGCCGAGTATGCCGGTGCAGCCCGTGACGAGCGTCGGGCGGTCGCGCCAGAAATCCGGTCGTTCGTTTGATGTATTCAATCCCATACCTTCCAGGGGGCGCTGTCACGCCACAGCCAGTCCATCTCGCGCACTTCTTTGAAGGTGTCCATGGATCGCCAGAAGCCGGTGTGTTTGTAGACCATCAACTGCTTGTCGCGGGCCAGATTGACCAGCACCTCTTTCTCCAGGTCGAGCGAGTCGTCTCCCTGGAGGTACTCGGCCACGCCGGGCTTGCAGACCATGAAGCCCGCGTTGATCCACTCCGCCAATCGCGGCTTCTCCTCGAAGCCCGTGACCAGCCCGTCGTCCTGCACATGCAGGATACCGTACTGCGAATAGGGCTGGTAGCCGGTCAGTGTGACCAGCTTGCCGTGCGTCTCGTGAAACGCCACCAGCGCCGGGATGTCAACATCGGCCAGCCCGTCGCCGTAGGTCAGGTGGAAGGCTTCCCCGTCCAGATACTTCAGGACCCTGGCGACGCGCGCGCCCTTGTTGGTCTCCAGGCCGGTGTCGACCATCGTGATGCGCCAGTTGGTTTCGTCGTGGCTCTGGTGGTATTTGAGGCGCGGAGATTGGCCTAAAGTGAGTGTGAAGTCCTGGGTCGTGGTCTCGTAGTCGAGGAAGTGGCGCTTGATTGCGTCCTTGCCGTGACCCAGCGTCAGCACGAACTCGTTGAGGCCGTAGGCCGCGTAGATCTTCATGATGTGCCAGATGATGGGCCGCCCGCCGACCTCGACCAGCGCCTTGGCGTCGTAGTCGGCGGCGGCCATGCGGGTGCCCTTGCCCCCGCACAGAATGACGACTTTCACGCGTGCCCCCTACAGTGTCCCTTCAACCGCCCGCCGCAGGTTGAGGTCGAACGGCGGGTAGACGATCCCGTTTTCGGTGACGATGCCCGTCACGTAGCGGTGGGGTGTCACGTCGAAGGCCGGGTTGCGGGCCGGGTAGTCGTCCGGCACGATGGCGTTCCCGAACGGTGCGCGAACTTCGCCGGGGTCGCGCTCTTCGATGGGGATGTCATCGCCGCCGGGCAGGTTCAGGTCAACCGTCGAAGTCGGCACAACCGGGTAGAAGGGGATGCCGTTCTCCCTGGCGACGACGGCCAGCTTGTAGGTGCCGATCTTGTTGGCAACGTCGCCGTTGGCCGCCGTCCGGTCCGAGCCTACGAACACGATATCGACCGCGCCCGTCCGCATGAAGTGCCCGGCGGCGTTGTCGGCGATGATGTCGAATGGGATCCCGGCCTGCTTCAGCTCCCAGGCGGAAAGGCGTGCCCCTTGCAGGCGGGGCCGGGTCTCGTCGAGCAGGACGTGGATGCGCTTGCCCTGCTCGTGGGCGGTGCGGACGACGCCCAGCGCCGTGCCCCAATCGACGGTCGCCAGCGCGCCGGTGTTGCAGTGATGGAGGATCGTGTCGCCGTCCTTGACGAGGGTCGCGCCGTGCTCGCCCATGCGCTTGTTGATCGCGACATCCTCGTCGGCCAGCTTTTGTGCTTCGGCCAGCATCGCTTCCTGGATGGCCTCGACCTGCGCCCGCTTCTCGTCGGCGGCCACGCTCATCAGCCGCTCGACCGCCCACATCAGGTTGACGGCGGTCGGGCGGGCCTGCTTCATGACGGCGGCGGCTTCTTGCAGGTAGTCGATCAGCCCGGCCCGATCCCCCGCCCCGGACTGGAAGGCGGCCAGTGCCATCCCGAACCCCGCTGCCGCGCCGATGGCGGGCGCGCCCCGCACCACCATGTCGGTGATGGCCTGTGCAACCTCCTGGTAATCGTCGTAATCCGCCATGACCAGCTCCCAGGGCAGCTGCCGCTGGTCGATCATGCGGACTTTTCCCTCGTGCCATTCGACGGTACGCATATGGCCTCCTGGTTGATCTAGCCAGCCTATAGTTTACGCCATCGAGAAAAAATGCGCTCGTGATGAGAGCGCTGGCAGGGCTGGCCGGATGAACGTTGCAGATATATAGGGCTTACGCACTGTGCGGCTACCAGGAAATGGATGTAGTCCAGTTCGTCACATTTGGGTGCATTCATGCTTCCAGTTTAGCATGTTCACCCTGAACTGCGTAACTTCTGTTGGTTTTTCCCTAAGTCCGGTCGCGCAAATGGCGGCGTTCCCGCATGCAGGGCGCTGCCGCTTCACGCCCTGGAGAATGAGCTGTAAGGACACCGGGCCAGCGTCTTGGCGGTCTTCCATCGGACGCGGATATCGTCAAGTCGCTCGCCGATAAGCTCGATAGCCTCCTCGCGCGTCTCCCCCAGTCCCATCTCGAAGGCCGTGCTGAGGATTTCATCTGCGAAAGTCCTGTCGTGATTCATCACCCGTGCGGCGGTCGCATCGACGGCCACCGGGTCGGTGCTGGCGAGCAGCAACCACGACCCGAGTTTATCCTTCATGTCGACGGTGACGCCGCCCCAACTGGTTGTCGGGCCGTCGCCCTCCATCCCTATCGAAAAGTCCACGATGGCGAGGTCGGGTTTGACAGCGTTGGCGAGGTCGAAGGTGAGCCGGTTCACCGCCTCCGGCGTGTAGTCGTTCTTGTGCAGGTCGGCGCGGGTGTAGTCCGGGCTGTTCTCCCAGCCGTACTGCATCAGTGGAATGGTGCCGATGAAGTTCTTCAATGAGAGCGTCAGCCGGGCGAGAATGTGCGTTTTGGCAACCGGGATGCTGATCACGCGGTCGGCCTCAGCGACCAGACTGGAGATCATCACTTTGCCGAGGGAGATACCGGTCGGCACCTCGATCCATTCTGACGTGTCGACCTCCAGACAGGCCAGCCTGACCGTCCCGGCATACTGTTCGCTGAGCCGCTCCGCTTCCGCCGCCAGATTGGTCAGGCCATCAAGCGTCACGGCCTGCGACCAGTCAAACTCCGGCATCTGCGAGCCATCGCCGATGATGACCTCTTTCGCGCCTGCCCGCAGGCACTCCTCGGCCACCGTGATGACGATCTCTGGCTTGGTGCACTCGCCGAGGTGGAAGGAATTGTGTTCCACGCTCGACCAGGGCAGCGTCACCATGTTGGGCTTGATGAAGACGGTCTCCCCGCCGTTGATAATCGTTCCGATAGCACCGAGCGCTTCTAAGGCCTCACGGGTCATGGTGGGGAGATCGTCGCCCCGGATCGCAGCCACGTGTGAGGTCACCCCTGACGCCGCAGGCAGCGCCGGTACAGCATTCCCGGCTCTGGTGCAGCCTGACAGCCATTGTGGTGTGCCCAGCGCGACGGCTGCGCCTGCACCCAGCTTGATAAAGTCCCGTCGTGTCACCTTTCGCATGGTACATTCCCCTGTTAGGATTCAACGCCGTTAGGAGCTACGCAGTCCGTCCCCCCGGCAATGGAGCCGCGCCGCGATTTTCCCGAAGTGTGCTTCAATTCAAAGCCACCGTACATAACCTAATTTTCGCCCCGATACCCGGCCGCGGCAGCGGCGTCGGACTGCATGCGCTTGTTAGGTGCACATTTTATGGATGACTTTCTGCTTGAATCTTCTTCATTATGGAATTCAGGAATGGCGTTTTTGCTTGTTGGTATTCGCGATATCCGGTTCTTTTGCCTACTACTGTTGTTTGTTTCAGCTGATCGTACGCTTTCGCATCTTCTGGATGTTTCAGCATATAGTCTCGAAAACGAATCCACATCTGATAGCTATCTGAGCTAGACGATATTACATACAAATTCAACATGTATTCATTTTCTTGATAAGCTATTGAACCATTTAGCACTGGGACGAGTTGAGGATAGGGACTTTCTTGAAAACCTAAATCATGTAGTTTTCGCTTGATTTTGATTTGATCAACTTCTTCAGTTGGGATGACTAAATCGATCATATTCTTTCCACCGACACCCGGAATCGCACTACTTCCAATATGCTCCACTTCTATTCCAGGTATCTCTTTCTGAATAATATCTTTCACAAGATTAAACACTATTGGTAATTGGGCATTATATGGATAGTATTGAACCAAGTTTTCAAGAGCCCTGGGTTTGCCTATTTTACACATTCAAAATCCTATTCCTAACTTCATTGTTATGACAATCTTCAAATCGATCCGGTTTGCACTGATTAACCAAAATAAGGAGGGCCTGATGAGCCAGATAAAGCAAGTATACCAGTGGTTTGACGAAATTGCCGAGCGGATG
>CAZRXG010000067.1:0-14175 GCA_964603985.1 uncultured Anaerolineae bacterium
CCCTCCCCCCGGGGCGTTCGGGGGCGGATGGTGGGGTTGGGGCCAGGGGTGGGGGGCAAACAAAGGCCGGGTTAAAGTTCACGTGAACGCCTGGGAGGGGATGGGACTGCCCCACAATTGGGAAAATCGGCCAAACCGATTAGAATGCAGGTTGACATGAGCGCGCCGGAACTGCTCCGTGCTGGCGCGCGCCAATTGTGAGTGAGGGATAATGGCTGATCGTTCTCGAACCCGGCACCGGCGGCGGTGGGCGCTCCTCGGTCTGATCATCCTGGCCTGCGGGCTGGCGACCGGCTGCGAGCAGGCATTCGCCACCCAGACGCCCGCCCCAATCCTGGTGACGCTGCCCGTATCAACGCCCCGCCCACCCGCGTCACCCACCCCGACCGACGTGCCACCCACGCCCGGCCCATCACCCACCCCCATCCCCACCGAGACGGTGCCACCCACGCCCATCCCCCGGTTACAGGGCATCGGCGCGACGCGCCTGCTGTGGGAGTGGGACATCGTGGCCCGCCCCTCGGCGCTGGCAGCGACGGCCACCCGCCTGGCGGTGATCATCGCCGACGGGCGCTTCGCGTGGCTGAGCGCCGAGACCGGGCGGCTGGAGTCGAACGCCTTTCTGTGGCCCAGGGTGCTGGAGGGCGAGTCGTGGGGCGAGGTCTACACCGACGGTTCGGTGGCGGTCGTGGCGGCGGGCGAGACCAGCATCGACGAGGAGACCGGCCTGGTCGATTCGCGCTCCCGGCTGGTCGTGTACGGCGTCGAGGCACGCGCTCTCTGGGATCTGCCCGACCTGACCGAGCCGCAGCACTTCTACAGCGCGACGCTGGCCGCCGGCCCGGGGCTGGTGGTGGTCGGCAAGTGGCCCTACGGCTTCGAGGACAACACGCTGGCCACCTATGAGCTGTTCACCGGCGAGCAGCTATGGTCAACCGAGGCCGGGACGGTCGGCTTCCGGCAGATGGTACACGACGGCACGCGCCTGTTTGTGCTGCTCGGCGACGAGGGCATGAGCGCCGTCACCGCCTACGACCTGCGCACCGGCGAAGAGCTGTGGCGCTGGTCGGATGAGCAAGTGAAGCGCCCCGACCGCATCACACTGGGCAGCGGCAGCCTGTACGTGCTCTCGTCCACCACCACGCTGGCCCTCGATCCGCTGAGCGGCGACGTGCAGTGGGCGGTCGGCTTCAACGCCGCGCCGGAGGCCGGGCTGAGCACGCGCGGGGACGTGATCTATCTGGCCCCCGCCCCAACGGTCGATCTGCGCTACCCCGGCGTCGTCGCCCTGCAGCGCGGCGGCAAGGGTGTGGCCTGGCACTCCCTGAGCGGGCTGCTGGCCGATCCACTGGTCATCGGCGAGGAGGCACTGTGGACGGTCGTCAGGAGCTACACCAGCGGCGAGGTGTGGCTGAGCGGCCTCGACCCCGACACCGGCCTGGAGCAAATCCGACTGCCGCTCGGCGACGACCCGACGGCGCTGTACCGGCTGGCAGCGCTGGGGCAGCGCGTCTATCTGCTGGGCGATACGTTGCAGGCCTACGGGTATTAGGAGACACGCGATGGACGATTCACCCTCCATTCTGGCGAACAAACACATCGTGCTGGGCGTCACCGGCTCGATTGCCGCCTACAAAGCAGCGGCGCTCGCCAGCCACCTGACGCAGGCCGGGGCGCTGATCGACGTGATCATGACCGCCTCCGCAATGCGCCTGATCACCCCACTGACTTTCCAGGCGCTCACCGGTCGCCCGGTCTACACCAGCATGTGGGAGCCTGGCTCCTCCGGCGGGCCGGGGACGCACATCTCACACGTCCGGCTGGCCCACCGGGCCGACCTGCTGCTGATCGCGCCCATCACCGCCCACACCATCGCCCGAATCGCGCTCGGTCTGGCCGACGACCTGCTCAGCCTGACGGCGCTGGCGGCGACCTGCCCGGTCGTGATCGCGCCCGCCATGGACGCCGGGATGTTCGAGAACCCCGCCACGCAGGCCCACCTTGAGACGCTGCGCGCGCGCGGCGTGTACATCGCCGGGCCTGCGGTGGGCCGCATGGCATCGGGCCTGGAGGGGCGGGGCCGCTTCCTGGAGCCGGAAGAGATCGTCGGCCACTGCCGCCGGATCCTGGGCCGCGACGGGGCGCTGGCCGGGCGGCGGGTGGTCGTCACCGCCGGGCCGACCCGCGAGCCGCTCGACCCGGTGCGCTTCCTGAGCAACTACTCGTCGGGCCGCCAGGGCTTCGCCATCGCCCAGGCAGCAGTTGACGCCGGTGCCGACGTGACGCTGATCGCCGGGCCGGTCGGCGAGGGACTGCTAACGCCGGTCGGCGCGGAGCGGATCGACGTGCCGGACGCGCGGGCGATGCGCGACGCGGTGCTGGCCCAGGCCACCGGCGATCCTCAGGCCGACGCGCTGATCATGGCCGCCGCCGTCTCCGACTTCCGCCCGGAGTCGTTCTCCGAGCACAAGATCCAGAAAGCCGACGCCGATCAGCCCCCGCACCTGGCGCCCCATCTGGCGCTGGCCCGCAACCCCGACATCCTGCTGGAGGTATCGGAGCAGGCCGGACGCCCGCGCGTGACGGTCGGCTTTGCCGCCGAGTCGCATGACCTGGTCGCCAACGCGCGCCAGAAGCTGGCCCACAAGAAGCTCGACCTGATCGTCGCCAACGACATCACCGCACACGACGCGGGCTTCGCCGCCGATACCAACCGCGTGCTGCTGATCACCGCCGACGGCTCCGAGGAGCTCCCGCTGATGAGCAAGGCGGCGGTCGCGGCGCGGATCGTCGACTGGGTGGCGGGGCGGCTGGGCGGCGAGTGAGGCGACCTCCTGAGCGGCGGGGACACCCTACCCACCGCCCGGACGACGCCGCCCTGCGCCTGGCGTCGGCGAGTGACGGCCCCTCGACCACCACCTACACCTATAGCTTGTATCTGATTATCCCGTCGTGAGAGAACTTGGCCCTATTCGCAAAGAATATATAAGAAAGAGAATTAGCCAACTCTGAGAGATAAAAAAGTGAAAGCTAACGAGCAGAACAAGCGCTTCAAGTCAATCATGTTCTTTGTCGGAATTTTGTTGATAGTGTGCATCGTGGCTCTTACAAACTTCAAGTGGATAAGGCGTATGATTTTTGGGGATATTGTTTTTGAAAGCTGTGCCTGGGGTGGCAGAATTCAAGGCTGGCTAGATGAAAATGAGAATGGATTATGGGATGAAAATGAGACGGCTATGCCAGGAATAACGTATGTGATTAACATCAGTAATGGAAATACGATAGAAACTAAGAGTGATTCAACTGGGGAAGCCAGCTTTGTGTTTAGGATTGTATGTGGTACTGAACCGACCGTAGATATCTACCCCTTACTCCCCCCAAAAACACAGATAACGACCGAGCCATTGTTGAGAGATATATCGACAAGGGAGACTCCTGAAGAGCCATTTGTATTTGGTTTCGTCCTTACAGAGGAATAACAGGAGCATACCTGAAAGCGAGTGGGGTTGATGATGGGCCAGGGCCTTTACTTATGAAATCCCACTTGCCTACAACGTTCGTAATATCAGCAGCCTCTATGTGTTTCCTTGCATTATCATTTATACTCGCGCATAGAGGCGTTCAAAGGTATGTTGAACTGGATTATATGAATGAGAATGCGGGAGAGAATTGGCAAAAAGGGAATCATCTGGAGGCTATGAAAGAGTTCATTTATGTCTACGAACGTGGACTGAGCGGCGAACTCCGTTGGTTAGTATCGAGGCCATTCATATGGCAAATGAACAGGCTCGGTGATGAGAATCTTAATCGTCAGTTACGATTATGTCGACTAGCCAACACGATCATGAGCGGGCGATATGATCCAGAAGGCGTGATAGGCAACCGATGCGAAGGAATAGAACTGACCATTCTTTCACGCAATTGTGAGCTTGATTGCGATGGTGAATGTCGTTGTATAGATGGTGAATTTGTGTGTAAAGATATACAGGATTGAATATATAAAGCTGCTATGGCCTCTATCAAGCGATCGATCCCTTGGAACCGGTTTTCACGTAAGACTGCGGCGCACTCAAGGCACAACGGAGCCTGCTCACATAGAGCAGATTCCTTCCGCAGATCACCCATCGAACTTACAATAGATGTTGACATGACCCTCCAGTCTCATACAGTGAATGGTGAGTCCGGTTCTAGTCAGCACCGGTGCAACGTGAAACGGCCAGAACCGGTGGCGAAGTCCAGTCAGTTCTGCTCGACAATTGAAAGGACAGTAGTGGGCTCGACGCGGAGCGCCGACTGGGCTTACCTAATCAACGCACCGGAAGTGCTCGCAATCTTAAAGAACGAGAGGTGGAAGAGTGCCAGAATGGGCATTGGGATTTCTGTCAGCTATGGCATTGGCCATGATTAGCTGGGCTCTAACACGCCTGCAACACTTCGCTGAATGCCGCAACGAGCAGAGACAAGCTGTGGCGGCATTACGTTTCGAGTTGCAATCCAATCTTGGCTGGTTAGATGACATTCTCGAGACGCGCAACTACCTCCGAGATGAGGCGTGGGTAGAAATGAAGAACAGGGGGTATATTTCATACCTCCGTCGCCCGATACCCCGCAGAGTGATTACGACCTATAACCGGTTACACGCGCTCAACCAGCAAATCTACTATCTGAAACATCCTGATGAGAGAGATGAATTCAGCACCGGGGAGGCTGATAACATTCGAGAAGACCTCCGCGACAGCATACTCGATCTGATAGCCCTATTGGATAAAACGTATCCGCGGGTCGGGAGGAACTTCAAGGAAACGCGAGCCAGCCCGAGATGGTCCATCAACCAACTAGACTCTCGCCAGAAGTAATGCAAGAAGGCGAAAGTCCAGTTGGCTTGAGAGATGTCGTTCTCACAATCAATCATCGTCCTCGTCTTGGTCGTAACCTCCATTGCCGTTGTCATCGTCGTCATCACCCCCGTAGGCGGGTGAGAGTGGATTGTCCGAGCGCCAGAAGTCCGGGTGCTCCGGATCGGTGAAGCGGGCCATGTTGGTGTCGGGGGTCCAGCGAGTGTCGTCAGGGAGTATTGTTTTCTCACTGAATGTAGCCCCTTCCAGGTACGCCCCTCGTAGGTTGGCCTCGCGCAGGTACGCCCCCTGCAGGTTGGCCTCCTTTAGGATCGCCCCTTCCAGGTTGGCCCCGAACAGGACCGCCTCTTCCAGGTTGACCCCCTGCAGGTCCGCCCCTTGCAGGTTGGCCCCGAACAGGTCCGCCCCTTGCAGGTTGGCCCCATGCAGCCACGCCCCTTGCAGCTTGGCCATGCTCAGGTCCGCCCCTTGCAGGTTGGCCCAGAACAGGGCCGCCCCTTGCAGTAACTCGGTTGCCCTCATACTGTTCAATATTGGCTGCCGTTCCTCCGGCGTTTTCGCTGCCCGCAGCCGGGCAGTCTCTTGTGCCTGAACGAAGCCGCGTACTAACTCCTGTGTTGCTTTCGTCCGCCGCTCCTCGGCTTCCTCCTGTGCCTGCCGCTCCCGGCTGCCCCTGATGACCTCCAGCAGGATGAAGGTCAAGAACGCCCCCAGCATCTCTGTGCCGGAGTTCTGCAGGAATCCATCCCACCAGGGCTGCCAATCGGTTGGGAAGAAGTCACCCGCATAGGCCGCCGTCGAACCTCTAACCGCAAAACCGAACAGGCCCAACAGGACAATCACAACCAGCCAGTCAAGCCAGCGCTCCCGAAGCGTCGCCAACATGATCCCCCCCCGTTTCTTGCAACCATAACACCGCCCCGCCGGAATGAAAAGCAGGCTTGCCCCCCACGAGACCCCCTCCTACCACGTCACAAAATTCACCTCACGGCAGCCACTGCCCGCCGAAGGCATTCGCAGCCAGCCGGGTCAGCTCGCCGTCCGGCGAGGCGCTGTCGTAGAGCCAGATCTCAGGCAGCCCGGCCTCGGCTTCCAGGTCGACGCGCGTGAAGAGAATATAGCGACCGCCGGGGTCCCAGCGGAAGTCGAGGTGATTGAAGCGCGGGTCGCCGGTGACCGGGCGCAAGTCGCCGGTGGCGGGGTTGTAGAGCACCATCTGGCTGCCCACGCCGAGCGGCTGGTCGAGGCCGCGGCGGCCAAAGGCCAGCCACGCCCCATCGGGCGACCAGGTGGGCCACTCGTCGTTCTGGGCATCTTCGAGCAGCGGGGCGGTGTCACCCTCACCCGCCAGGTCGGCGACGAACAACTGGGTGAAGAACTGCCGCCCCACCCGGCGGATGTCGGCGTACACCATCGAGCGCCCATCAGGGGCGAAAAGCCCGGCCTGGTCCATGCCGCTGGGAACGAGGACGCTCTCGCCGCTCACCAGGTCGAGCACGCAGATCGCCCACTGGTGCCCGTCGTAGAAGGCCAGGCGCTGGCCGTCCGGGCTCCAGACGGGATTCGAGCCGGGCACCTCCTGGTCGGGGTCAAGGGGGGCGGTGCTGCCGCTCTCAAAGTCGTAGAGCCAGATGCTGACCGGTTCCGGGCCGGGGGTGGACAGCGGCTCGCGGCGCTGGTAGGCCAGCCTCCCCCCGTCGGGCGACCAGGCCGGGCGGCTGCACGAGTCGGGCGCGCAGTCGAACAGGCGGTAGGGCGAGGAGCCGTCGGCGTCCACCAGCCAGAGGTCGCTCCTCCCGTCGGCGGTCTGGACGGTCACCGCGATCCGCGACCCGTCCGGGGCGGGGGCGAAGTCGAGCACGCCGCCGCCGGGGTGAAACAGTCTGCGCGGCGGGCTGCTCGCGTCGGCGGGGACGGACCACACGGCCCGAACATCCGCATCGGCGGGGGCCAGGTAGAGCACGCCCGGCTGGCGGGGCCTGAACGACCAGGTCAGCGGCTCGACCCCCCGCCCGGCGGTGGTCCGGGCACCGGCGGCCAGCGTGACGGTGTAGGTCGTGCCGGGGGAGAGGGGAAAATCGGGGGTGAAAACGAGCGTCGAGCCGTCCCAGGCGAACTGGCCGCTCACCGGGGGATCGACCGAGAAATGCGCCTCAACGCTGTCGGCCTGCATCGCCAGGCCGAAGGTGATGCCGATGGCGGTGGTGACGGGCGGGGCGCTGTCGGGTTCGGGGTGGACTGCGGCGACCGGCGATCCGGCGCAGCCCGCCAGCAGCGCGGCGATCAGGGGGAGCACGAAGCAGCCGCGCGGGGCGATCAAACGGCCGGATATGCGGCTTTCGGGCCGGGCCACGTCTGCGTCAGTCGATGGGCTTCTTGTCGATCTGGAACACACACGCATCGTCCCCGGTGGCAATGCACTCCGTCTCGACGATGTTGAACTTTTTGTCGCCGCTGACCCAGGCAAAGGCCGCTTCGAGCGTCCCCCCAATCAGGAAGCAGACCGGCTCCGGGGCGGTCCACTGCCAGCAGATCGGGCAGCGCGGAACGCGGTAAATCCAGTGATCGTCATCCTCGCCGGTCTCGACAAGCTGGTCGCTCGACGTGGCGATGAACTTCCCCAGGAAGTCAATGCCCACCCTCACCCTGTCATCCAGCGAGCCGACCTTTAACAGGGTCGAAGCTGCCGTCGACACCCCCTTAAACTTTTTCACACCCTCTTCGAAGCTCCGCCGCCCGGCCATTCTTCCGACGGCCTGTGCCCTCTCCTGCCCGTATACGTCATATAAGGCCCGAAAGAACCCGCCTACCTCCTCAAACGATATTTCCTTCCTGGCGTCGTCCGGCGGATAATTGTCGATGTAGCGGGACATTTTCGCCATGTTGAGCAGGGTCGCAACGTCCTGCTTGCCGATGACTTCTTCCGCCGAGAGGAAGATGAGCCGTCCCCAGATGTTTGGGTAGTAGTACTTTTTGCCCGACATTTAGCCCCCCTGTGGCCCCTTCCTGTGGGGCGAATCCGGATGTGGAGCGTGGATCCTTCCACGTTCATCATAACACGATTTGCGCCGGTGACGAAACGCCGTGATCGCGCCCGGCGGCAGGGCGACAGACCATCCGGCCCGTCACCCCCACAAAGCCCGCTCGTGAGCCGATTCTGCCCGCCAATCTTGTGAATTTCAACACAAAAGTGTTGACAAGCCACCCAACCTGGTATATAGTGGATGTGAGCGCTAACGTTAGCGCTCACGTGAGCGCTAACGGCACGCGGGAAGTGGGGGAGCTACCCATTACATCGCACCCGTCCCCGCCTTTTGACGAGCAACGCACAAGGAGCAACGGCGTTTCCGCACCCATCACCCATCGGTGGCCTACGTCCATACACTGCCATCTCCACGTCACACTGCCTGGTGAGTAATGACCGACCGTGTCACAATGGCTGACGTCGCGCGCGAGGCCGGGGTTTCGTTGATGACCGTCTCGCGAGTAGTCAATAACAAAGAGGGCATCAGTCCTGCCACGCGCCAGCGTATCCAGGCCGTCATCGAGCGGCTGGGATACCGGCCCAGCAACATCGCCCGTGGCCTGGTCACCAAACGCACCGGCACCCTCGGCCTGGTCGTGCCCGACAACGCCAATCCCTTCTTTTCCGAGGTGGCGCGCGGTGCCGAGCACGTCGCCTACGCCGAGGGCTACAACGTCTTTTTGTGCAACACCGAGGAGGATGTCGAGCGCGAGCTGACCGTGCTCCAGTCGCTGGAGGAAAAGCGCGTCGATGGCATCGTGCTGTGCAGCTCCCGCCTCGAAGAAGATGCGTTGAGGGCCGCGCTGGCCGGTCACCCCGCCGCCGTGGTGATCAACCGGCAGGTGGAGGGAGACTTCGGCACCGTGCGGATCGACGACCTGACCGGCGGACGCCTGGCTACCCAACACCTCTTACAGACCGGCCACCAGGCGATTGGCTATCTGGCCGGCCCACCGGCCTCCCACAGCGGCCAGCAGCGCTTTGTCGGCTACCGCGCCATCCTCGACGACGCCGGTCTGCCCTACGTCCCTGACCGGGTGCGCCACTGCTCGCCCAGGGTCGAAGGGGGCTACCAGACCGCTCTCGAACTGCTCACCGCCCACCCGGAATTGACCGCCCTCTTCTGCTACAACGACCTGGTCGCCGTCGGCGCGCTACAGGCCTGCGCCGAACTCGCCCTCACCGTCCCCGACGACCTGGCCATCGTGGGTCACGACGACATTCCACTGGCCGCTCTGGTCACCCCTTCACTGACTACCTGCCACGTACCTCGCTACGAACTGGGTGGCCAGAGTATGCGCTTGCTTTTAGATCACGTTCGTAATCACCCGGAGAGATGTGAGGAGGTCGTGCTGCGCCCCGAACTCGTCGTACGTGCCAGCGCGCCTTAGCGGCGCGACGTGGCAACGCGGCGTTGCCACGCTTCGAACCCTGGATGACCACCGGCGCAGCAGCGATCGTCCCTCATCGTTCTTTGTGGGAGGTGAAGAAGAAAGGAGGCCCATTCGCGCGATACAGCCTTACAGAAAGGCTTAGTGCAGCGGGTGTACAGAGATAGGCCGGGCAAGGCAGCTTTTAACCCCTTGCCTGTACCCGACGCGCACATGAGCCTGCGCAACCTGTGTGTACCATGTCTTAAGGACCCATAAGAGGAATGAAGGAGGATATACCAAATGCTTCGCTCAAGGAAAGGCTCCCTGTGGTTGCCCGTGATCGTCCTCACGGTAGCCCTGTCAGTGGTGCTGGTTGCCTGCGTGCCGCCGACGCCGACGGCAGTGGTTGAGGAGGCTCCCGAAAAGGAAGAGGCCGAGGCCCCCGAAGAGGAAGAGGCCCCGCCCCCCGAAGAGGAGGAAGCCCCAGAGGAGGCCGAAGTTACCGAAGAAGAGGTCGAGGCCCCCGAAGAGGGCATGACCTACAACGAGGCCCCCATGCTCGCCGACCTGGTGGCCAGCGGTGACCTGCCGCCGGTCGAGGAGCGGCTGCCGGTGGCCGACGACATCATGGTCGTCGAGCCGGTCGATACCATCGGCCAGTACGGCGGCACCTGGGAGCGCGCCTTCCTCGGCGTCAAGGACTTCCACGCCCTGGGACGCCTGATCTACGATGCCGTGCTGCGCTGGCCGCGCGACCCCGCCGATCCGATCGGGCCGGGTATGGCCAAGGAATGGGAGTGGTCGGAGGACGGCACAGAGCTGACCCTCTACTTCCGCGAGGGCCTCAAGTGGTCGGACGGCGAGCCTTTCACCGTCGATGACATCATCTTCTGGTGGGAGGACATCGAGAACGACGAGAACATCACCGCTGCCCCGCACGCCGAGTGGATCGTCAACGGGGAGCCGATGGAGCTGGAGAAGATCGACGACATCACCATCAAGCTCAAGTTCGCCGCGCCCAACGGTCTGGCCGAGAGCGTGGGGCTGGCCTTCCACGGCTGCCAGTGGCCGCTGGGCTTCGAGCGCTTCGGGTTCTTCGCCCCCAGGCACTACCTGGAGCAGTACCATCCCAAGTACAACGAAGAAGCCACCTATGAGGAGTTCGAGGAGAAGGTCTTCAACTTCAACACCGAGCTTCCGGTCATGTACGCCTGGAAGGTGTGGCGGTGGCATGCCGGCGCAACCGAGATGATCGCTGAGCGCAACCCCTACTACTGGAAAGTTGACCCCGATGGCAACCAGCTGCCCTACATCGACCGCATTCACTACACACTCGTGGAAGACAACGAGGCCATTAACCTGATGGCCATCGCCGGCGATCTGACCATGCAGCACCGCCGGATCGACTTCTCCAAGTACACCGTCTACCAGGATAACGCCGAGGCGGGCGGCTACCACACGCTGCTGTGGAGCACGGCGCAGGCGTCCACCATCACCCTCTTCCCCAACCAGAGCTACGGCGACGAAAAGTACCGCGAGCTGCTGCAGACTCTGGAGTTCCGTCAGGCGCTCTCACTCGCCATCGACCGCGACCTGATCAACGATGTTGCCTTCCTGGGCCAGGGCATCCCGCGCACCATCACGGTTGTGCGTGACTCGCCGCTGTTCCAGGAGGACATCGAGACCTACTATGCCGAGTTCGACACCGGCCAAGCCGAGGAGCTGCTGGTTGAGGCCGGGCTGGTCAAGGGCGATGACGGCTACTACACCTTCGAGGACGGCTCGCCGGTCGAGCTGATCGTCGAGGGGTGCGATGCCGTATCTGGCGCCAGCATAGACGCCCTGGAGCTGGTCACCGAGGGCTGGAATGACATCGGCCTCAAGACCGAGCTGGAGATCACGTCGCGTGATATCTACTGGCCGCGTGCCAACGCTAACGAGGTCATGATCGGGACCTGGGAGACCGACCGCGGCCTGGTTCCGATGATCGACCCGATCTACCTGTTCCCCTTCGATGAACGCTCGTGGATGGGGCCTGCCTTCGGCACATGGTACAAGTCCGGCGGCGAGCTGGGCGAAGAGCCGCCAGCCTACCTCAAAGAGGTGATGGATCTCTACGACCAGTACAAGTCCAGCGTGGACGCGGACGAGCAGCTAGAGATTGCCAAACTGATCGTCAGGAAGTCCACCGAGGAGCTGTTCGTCATCGGCACGGTCGGCATGCCGCCCGGCCTGGTGATCGTCAAGGACAACTTCCACAACGTCATGGAGCACCATACCTCCGACTGGCTGGTCTTCACGCCCGGCACCCAGAACCCGGAGCAGTTCTGGATCGAGGAGTAGTAAGGCAGTCAAGTAGGAGTAGTCGAGGAGGGGTCGGCTCACGCAGACCCCTCCTTGCTCCTGAACCCGGTGACGCGGGCCGGTTAATCGGCCCCGGTATGGGACTTTTCTCCTCCTAGGCGCGCTTCTGCGTAGGCCCTCCCTCCCCCGCAACGTCCGGGAGGGAGGGCCCGGAGGAACGGCTAAGCGGCCCGCGTCTCCCCGGCTTCTGGAGCGCGAGATGTGCTCACGTTGGATGTTGGCCCACGTTAAGAACCGGTACGACCGGGGCAGTTTTGCGCCCGCTTCGGATATAGCCCGGATGTTATAATGCACCCGCTGGCCGGGTCGGCCCCGTGATCGCGGGCAACGCGTTTGCCCCCGGTACGTCACGTTAAACAAGCTGTCTGTAGGGGTGTCCGCTTATGGTAGCCTATATCGCAAGACGCATTGTGGGTATGATACCCACGCTCATTGTCGTGTCCATCATCGCGTTCATCATCATCCAGCTTCCGCCGGGTGACTTCTTCACCACCCTCCAGGCCGAGATCGCCCAGACCGGCGGCGGGCAGGATAAAGAGACCGTCAAGAAGATGCAGGAGCGGTATGGCCTGGATAAGCCGCTCACCGCCCAGTACTGGCGCTGGGTCTCCGGCTTCCCGCGCGGTGACTTCGGCTGGTCTCTGGAGTGGAACGCCCCGGTGTTGCCCATCGTGCTCCAGCGCATCGCCTACACCGTCCTGGTGGGCGGGCTGTCGCTGGTCTTTATGGTGGTCGTCGCCGTGCCAATAGGCATCTATTCGGCCACGCACCAGTATTCCATCGGCGACCACGCGTTGTCCCTGATCGGGTTCCTGGGGCTGTCGCTGCCCGGCTTCTTGCTGGGGCTGCTGTGGATGTTCCTCGGCATCGTCGTCCTGCGCATCCCCGTCGGCGGCGTCCTCTCCCCCGAGCTGTCCGATGCGCCCTGGAATCTGGAGAAGATCCTCGACTACCTCAACCACCTCTGGCCGCCGGCTGTCATCCTCGGTCTGGCCAGCACCGCCCAGCTCCAGCGCATCATGCGCGGCAACCTGCTCGATGTCATGGGGCAGCAGTACATCACCACCGCCCGCGCCAAGGGCCTCCACGAGCGCAAGGTCGTCAACAAGTACGCCGTCCGGGTAGCGATTAACCCCCTGATCAGCGTCATGGCGATGGAGATCCCCAAGATCATCTCCGAGTCGACCATCGTGGGCATCGTGCTCACCGTCCCGACCACCGGCCCGCTGCTGCTGCGCTCGCTGCTTTCCCAGGACATGTACCTGGCCGGGACGTTTCTGCTCTTCATGAGCCTGCTGCTGATGTTCGCCAACCTGCTGGCCGACATCGCGCTGGCGTGGGCCGATCCAAGGATTGTGTACGCATGAGCGACCTGGCAACCAAATCCCAAGAACTGTACGAGATGTACGAGCAGCTGTCGGGCGAGGCTTACGAGGAAGCCGAGCCGGAAGACGAGGCCACCCTGCGCTCCCTCGAAGCCCTCTATGCCGCCTCGCAGTGGCAGCTGATCTGGCGCAAGTTCGTCCGCAACCGGGTCGCCATCCTGGGCGGGATCGTCATCCTGATCTACTACCTGGGTGCGCTGTTCGCCGGGTTCGTCGCGCCCTACACGCTCTCCACCCGCTTCAGGGAGTACATCCACATGCCTCCGCAGCCCGTCCACTTCTTCAACGAAGGCCGGTTCCAGCCGTTCGTCTACGACGTTGACCTGGAGATCGACGAGGACCTGCGCAAGATCTACACCCCCAACCCCGAAAAGAGAATCCCGCTCCAGTTCTTCGCCCACGGCGAGCCTTATAAGCTCTTCGGCCTGTTTGAAACCGACGTGCACCTGTTCCTGACACCGGAGGGCATCGTCTCCCTGCTGGGCACCGACCGCCAGGGCCGCGACATGTTCACGCGCGTCCTGTACGGCAGCCAGATCTCGCTCACCATCGGCCTGCTGGGCGTGCTCATGAGCCTGACCTTCGGCTCGGTGCTGGGCGTCGTCTCCGGCTACTACGGCGGCTGGATCGACGACCTGATCCAGCGCCTGATCGAGCTGGTGCGCTCCTTTCCCGCCATCCCCCTGTGGATGGCCCTGTCGGCAGCCGTGCCCCCGCACTGGCCGCCGCTGCGCACCTACTTCGTCGTCACCCTCATCCTCTCGGTCATCGGCTGGACCTGGCTGGCCCGCCAGCTACGCGGCAAGGTGCTGGCCCTGCGCAACGAGGACTTCATCCTGGCCGCCAAGCTGGCCGGTGCCAGCGACGCCCGCATCATCTTCCGCCACCTCATTCCCGCCACCCTGAGCCACATCATCGTCGTAGCCACGCTCGCCATGCCCGCCATGATCCTGGCCGAGACTGCATTGAGCTTCCTGGGGCTGGGGCTGCGTCCCCCGATCACCAGTTGGGGCGTGATGCTCAAGGAGGTCCAGAACCTCCAGTCTATCGCGCTCTATCCCTGGGTGTTTACACCGGCGCTCGCCATTGCCATCGCCATCCTGTCTTTCAACTTCCTGGGCGACGGCCTGCGCGACGCTGCCGACCCTTACACGGTGTGAGTATCATGACAG
>CAZRXG010000068.1:0-12691 GCA_964603985.1 uncultured Anaerolineae bacterium
CTCCGGGTCGGCCACCCCCTCTCCCGACCGCGCTCTTCGAGCGCTGGGAGAGGGGGCAGCCAAGCAGCCAGGCAGGCAGACGAGCCATATTTCCATCATAGCCGGATTAATGCATCAACCCCTTGAGAAGCGTCTACAAGGGGCTAAAGCCACCTTGCCTGACCGGACGATTAAAGTACTCCCGGTGTGACATTGGCCTTGCACTTTCGTTACAGTAAATAGTAGGACAAGAGTAAGGCTCTCAAGGGCATATAAGTTGTGATAAACTAGGAGGGGGGATTGGGATACCTCGCCTCGACGATGCCATCACGCTTACCCCCGGTCAGGCGCGTTTGTACGTGTTAAGGAATAATGCATCATGACGAAGCGCATCCTCTTCATCGCCGCCGTTCTTTTGCTGAGCAGTCTTTTATTTGCGGCCTGCCTGGGTTCGGCCAAGCCTGAATCTCAGGCCGGGGATGTGGGCCAGCCGGGCGAGCAGCCCTCCGCCCCGGACGGTGGGACAGGCGGCGAAGCGCCGCTTGAAGCGCCCTCCCAGGTAGGCGAGGGGCCAATCCCGACGGAACCGGTCGAGGAGGCTCCGGCGGGTGCGCCACCGGCGGAGGCACCACCGGCGGACGCCCCGACCCAACTGCCGGGCGTCGGACCGACGGAGGGCGAAGCCCTCGGCGACCAGCCTGAAGAGGGCGACCAGGGCAAGGCGCAGCCGGTCGAAGAGGACGAGCCTGAGCCATCACCGGCGGGCGATAAGCCGACGCCCACAGCCGAGACGCCCACGCCGCAGATCCAGTTTGATGAGAGTGAGGCGCTCTTCGCCGACAGCGGAACGCCATCAGCCGCCGCCGACGCCGGTGCCGCCGGGGACAACCCGGCCGTGGTGCGCAGCCGGACCGTGCTGGTGAACTTCGGGGTGCTGGCAGCAGCCGAACCGGCTGCCGAGGGCGGCGGACAGCCCACGTTGGTGCTCAACCTGTTCGACGACGTGGTGGTGAGGGCGGTCATTGAGCGGGTGGAGCAGACCGGCACGGGCCGCACCGCGTGGGTGGGCAGCGTGCAGGGCGTCGATTACAGCGACGTGATCCTGATCATCTCGGCCAAGGAAAAGAAGTTGACGGGCAGCGTGGCGATGCCGGGCGAGTACTACCAGATCAGCCCGACCGACGACAGCCTGCACGTGATCCAGGAGATCGACCCGACGGCCCTGCCGGATGAGGCCCCTCCGCAGGCTCCCCCGACTCCCAAAAGCGGCTCCCAGGCAGGAGCCGCGTCCGCGTCTGACGCGCCCCCCCCGCAGGCGGCAGGTGACCCGGTCGCCCCGGTTGTGTTTGACATCCTGGTGGTTTACACCGACGACGCGCGCGCGGTCCAAGGTAGCCAGGCTGCCATTGAGATGCTCATCGACGCGCGCATCATCGAGACCAACACCGCTTACGCCAACAGCGATATCGTCCATACCATGCGCCTTGTGCACGCCGAGGAGATCAGCTACGCTGAGTCGACAAATTGGGGGCAGATGCTGAACCATTTGACCTTCGTCGATGGGGTGATCGACCAGGTACATGCGCTGCGTGACGCCTACGCCGCCGACCTGGTGATGATGGTCGTTGCAGAACCCACGATCGCCTGCGGCCTGGCGTGGGTGATGGACGAGGATTTCGCACCCCACCCCCCCGACCCACCGCTGTGGGATTTCTCGCCATACGCGTTCAGCATCGTCTCTGAGAACTGCATGGTGCCCGGCCAGTACACCTTCTCGCACGAGCCGGGGCACAATATGGGCGCGCAGCACGACCGCGACAATGCCAGCTTCCAGGGCGCCTATTCCTATTCTTATGGTCTCCAGGTTGACGGCGCGTTCCGCACCATCATGGCTTATTCTGCCGGCTGTCTTCCTCCCTGTCCTCGTATCCCCCACTTTTCTAACCCGGATGTGAGCTACGGGGGGGAGTGGACGGGCATTCCCATAGGTGATCTCGATGAAGCCCACAACGCGGAAACGCTCAACCAAACTGGGGCGGGGGCGGTCGCCGACTTCAGGGAATTCCCGGACAACGACGACTTCAACAACGCCGTCGTCATCGGGGGCCTGCCGTACAGCCGCGGCCAGTCCACGCTGACGGCGACGGACGACACGGACGACCCGGCGCCAAGCTGCGCGCCGACCACAGGCATGACGGTGTGGTACGATTACACGCCGACGGTGGGAGGGGCGGTTGCCTTCAGCACGGAAGGCTCGGACTTCGACACCACGCTGTCGGTGTGGACGGGCACGCGCACCGACCTGACCGAGGTGGCGTGCAGCAACGATTATGACGGAGGCGACACGTCGCGGGTGGGCTTCTTCGCGCAGACCGAAACGACGTATCACATCATGGTGGGCGGCGACGGCGGTGCCAGCGGCAGGCCGGAATTCGGCGCGATCCCGTTCTGTGACACGGTGACGGAGATCCCGGGGGCGGAGTGCGAGGCGCTGGCGGCGCTGTACAGCGATACTAACGGCGCGAGCTGGACTACCAACACCAACTGGATGGACGATACCGCGCCGTGCACCTCCCCCTGGTACGGGGTCACGTGCAGCGGGGGACACGTCACGGAGCTTGACCTGGCTGCCAACGACCTGGACGGCCCGCTCCCGGCGGAGCTGGGCGACCTGTCCGAGCTTCAGATCCTCGACCTGAGTGAAAACGGGTTGGATGGGACGATCCCCGGCGACCTGGGGGATCTGTCCAATCTGGTTGACCTCTTCCTGCGCAACAACCAGTTGTCCGGGGCCATCCCGTCCCAACTGGGCAGCATGCCGATGCTGGAACGCCTGTGGCTGGACAACAACAACCTGACCGGCAGCATCCCGCCGCAGTTGGGCAGCCTGCCGTCCCTGTGGAACCTGGACCTGAAGGGCAACGAGCTGACCGGCGGCATCCCGGTCGGGCTGACCCAGGCTCCCAGCCTGCTGTACCTCAACCTGAGCGATAACCAGCTCAGCGGGTCGATCCCGGCTGAGATCGGCGACCTGACCGATCTGGACGGGCTGGACCTGTCCTACAACCAGTTCAGCGGGCCGATCCCGGCGACCATCGGCAACCTTGACCAGGTCGACGAGCTGAACCTGTCCCATAACCAGTTGACGGGCAACCTCCCGGCCACGATGGGCGGCATGACCGAGCTGTACTCGCTGATCATCGACAACAACGCGCTGGCCGGGGACATCCCGGCGGCGCTTGCCGGGCTGACCAACCTGGGCCAGACGCACCCCTGGGCTTTGCCCTGCGACTTCGGCTACAACGGTCTGTATACCTCTACCCCGGCGGTCGAGACGCTCTTCACCTTCGCCGACCCTGATTGGGCCGACACGCAGACCATCACGCCGGATGACCTGGCGGTGGTCAGTGTGAGCAGCGGAAGCGTCGAGCTCTCGTGGACGCCGATCACCTACACGGGCGATGGGGGCTACTACGAGATCGGCATATCGCCCTCGGCGGGTGGGCCGTTCACGGTGGTCGCCAGCACGGCGGACAAGAGCGCCAGCGGCGGCACGGCGATCAAGCTGTCGCCGGAGACGACGTACTACATCGTGGTGCGGACCTTCACGCCCGCCCACGGCGACCAGCAGAACGACCTGTGGAGTGACTTCAGCGCGCCGGTCTCGGCGAAGACGGAGGCCGTCTACAACCCGGCGGCGGTGGAGGACGTGGGCGACGTGACGTTCATCGGATCGGCGGGTGGGCCGTACCAGATCGAGGTGACGATCACGATGCTGGTGCCGGTCTGTGGAGGCCGCACCAAGATCGAACAGTGGCGTGATGGCAGCACGGCCTACGTGGAGATCACGCGCAAGAAGCCGAGGAGCGGGGTGTGCCCGCCGAGCATGAAGGAAGTTGAGCTGGTGCTCGTGCTGGATGGGACGTTTGACGCGAGCACGACGTGGACGATCAACATCAACGGCTACGAGCTCGTGGTGGACGTGCCGAGTTAGCAGACGGTTCGGCGAACATCGGACGGGCGGCCTGCCAACGGGTCGCCCGCTTTTGATTCGGGTAGGATTTGCGCAGTTGGGATACCGGCGACTCACAGATCGATGGGTTTCAGCCCGCAGATTACGCGGATTACACAGATTTTCTCCCTCCCCGCCCCACTGCTGAAGCCGCCCTGTCCGGCCTGCCCGCGTACCCTTTCCGCACGGGAGCCTTACGATTCGTTTACGATTCATACCGCCCGCCTGCCTATTTATGCTATAATAAGAAGTGGTGTAAGCAGAAACACGTGGGGAAAATGGAGCCGGGGAAAGCCGATGCGTCGTTATGGTGTAACGTCTGTTATTGTTCTGGGCGTCAGTTTGTTGATTGTGGGCTGTGTGCCCACCAAGCCAATCTCCCCCATCGACAGCCAACCCGATATGCCGGAGGGGGCCTCCTCAGCGGGGGTGGCCTCATCGCAGGAGGCCGGTTCGGCGGTGGTGGGACAGCCGCCGCGCCCGGAGGCGGCGGAGGCTCAAGGCGCGCCCTCAGAGGTGGGGGATGCGCCGCTCCCGCCGGAACTGCCTCCGCCGCTGGCGCACGAAGGTGAGCCGCCTATCCCTGAGGCCCCGCCCGGCGACGAGGCTCCGCCGCTCGCAGCGGACAAGGAGCAGCCGCCCGGCAGTGCCAGCAGTGACGAGCCCCCCGTCTCCGTGGGCTGGGGGGGCGACCCGGCACCGGAGGGGGATACCCTGCTGCTGCCGGTGTACGCAAGTGGCGAGCTACCGGCGGGAATGCTCAAGCAATGGAGTCTGACCGTCTCCGGCCCGGACCTGTGCCCGGACTACGGCGACGCGTTCAGCCCGGCCAACTCGCCGTGGTGGGATGAGCTGGAGGGGGCGTATACCTACCGCGTCGCGATCCCGGCGGGCTACACGAGCAGCGAGGTGCGCGTCGAGATCTTCGACCCGGACACCGGCAACTCGCCGAGCGGCACTCACACGATTTACGGGGTGGACGGTACCCTGGATACCGCCTCTTGCAGCGAGCGAAGGAATCCCTGCATGCCGGATACGCCCTGGAGCGGCGGCGGGGAGAATCCCAACCCCTACTGGTACGTGAACGTCGACGAGAACCGGGGCACCGGCACGCCCGGCGAGTGCGGTATGCCAAGCAGCTACATCCCGGCCTACAACACGCGCACGCTCTACCGCCTGTACTACTACGAGGAGCAGCCCGGCGGGGATCTCGTGGAGGTGGACCTCGCGTACTACATCGGCAAGAGCGACGACCCCACCCAACCCGCCTCGCCGACCGGCATGTACACCGGGGCTGAGGCGGCTGCGGAGGGTGAGGCCACCAACGTGCAGTGGGTGTCGCCGGGGGCATCGGTGGGGGACCGCATGCCCGCTTACGATGGCTCAGGAAGTTATGAATGTGTATTTCTGGAACTGTTTAACCTGTTCGGCACGCCGCCGACACCGGACCCGGATCTGTGTGTCCCCGCGGAGCCGGAGACGACCGTCGAGGACTGTGAAGTTTACCGCGCGGGCTATCCGGCGCACACCAATGCACTTCGCTGCGAGGGGAATGGGGACTTCATCGTCGACCTGCTGAGCGAGGTGCCGGATATCTTCACCGGGCCGGGTGGGGAGCGGAACCTGTACCTCGACGTGCGGCCCCTGAGTGGGGCGTCCTTCAACACGTTCCAGCTTTGGGCGGGGCCGCAGCAGGATGCGCCTGCGGACGCCAACGGACGCAACATCTTCATCGCGGTGGCAACCTCCGAGGGGGGCGACAATCCCCGCGACCCGGAGGGGATCACCGTGTATGGGGATGGATATCTGACGCGCAAAAGCCACGACAACTACCCCATTGACATGCCCCTGGCCTACATCCCGGCGAGCGATGCGGGAAGAACGATCACGGTACAGGTTTTCGATGCCGATGCAGGCTCGCAGGACCCGATCTACTTCTACTTCGATTCGGTTTCCACATCGGAGTGGGTGGTCTGCTACGATGACAACGGGAGTTCTTCCTACAGCACCTGCGACGATCTGGGCTTCGCGAGGGAAGGCCCCGCCAATATTCCCACAATGGGCCAATGGCAGGATCCCCCCTACACGTTCAGCGTGCCGGGCCTGAACGATGGCATCACCTTCAGCGGTGGGACGCTGTATGTGGCTTATCAACCGGGCGGGTGGGACGCTACTACCTGGCGGTTCGAGATCGAGCCACTCGTTCTGGTGGTCAACACGACCGACGACGGCGACGATGGTACGTGTGACGCCTCGCACTGCTCGCTGCGGGAGGCGATCAACGCGGCCAACGACACGGTCAGCGTGAAAGAGACAATCGCCTTTGACATCGCCGGGGCAGGGCCGCACACCATCCAGCCCACCTCTGAGCTGCCGTACATCAGCGACCCGGTGATCATCGATGGGACGACCGAGCCGGATTACAGCACGATGCCGGTTGTCGAGATTGATGGGACAAATGCCGGAGAAGGTGCTGTTGGTCTGCATATCAGCGCCGGAAACAGCATGGTGCGCGGATTGGTGATCAACCGCTTTGATGGGGATGGCATTCACTTAACCAGCGACAACAACACCATTGAAGGCAACTACCTGGGCACCGATCTCAGCGGCACGCTTGTGGCGAGTAATCACAGTGGCATCTACTTTGAGAGTGCATCCTATAACACTATCGGCGGTACGACATCCCAAGCACGGAATATCATCTCTGGCAATATGCGCTCCGGCCTGTCACTCATGTCTGACGCCAACCACAATGTCATACAGGGCAACTTCATTGGAACCGACGTGACCGGGACAAGTGCTCTCGGCAATGGTATTCAACCTGTAGCCCATGGCATATTCATCTGCACGGATTGTCACGACAACCTGATCGGTGGCACAAGCGCCGGTGCAGGTAATCTTATTTCGGGCAATCACAGTTCTGGGCTTAGAATCTATGGGTACGACAACACCATCCAGGGCAACCTGATCGGCACGGATGTGACCGGCACCCTTGGTCTTGGTAACGAGGGATCCGGTCTCTACATCCTATACAACCAGAATGTAATCGGCGGCGCAACCCCGGCAGCACGTAACATTATCTCTGACAACAAAAACTGCGGCATTGACCTATCCGATAGCGGGGCTTCCGGCACCATCATCCAGGGGAACTATATTGGAACAGATATTACTGGTAACAATCCTCTGGGTAATCATTATGGAGCAGGTATTAACTTGAGCGGCGACGTCACCAATGTGATCATTGGCGGCACATCCCCCGGTGAAGGAAACCGGATCGCCTTTAACGGAGGGGAGGGAGTAACTTTCTGGCAAACCAGTGATTTTGCTCTGATTCAAGGCAACGCTATCTTCTCTAACAACGGACTGGGAATTGATCGCGATGTCCGGTACAGCGAAGGCGTAACACCCGACTATCTCGGCGCAACCTTGACCAGCGCAGTCAGCAACGTGACCTCGATCACCATTCAGGGTAACTTCGCAGGCACTCCCAGCACCACCTACCGAATCGAACTCTCCGACAATACGACCTGTGATCCCTCCGGCTATGGCGAGGGTGAAACTTATCTTGGCTATACCGACGTGACGACCGACGAGAGCGGCGATGCCAGTTTCTCGGTCAGCTTTGGCGACACCATCCCAGTAGGGCACTACATCACCTCGACTGCCACCGACCCCGACGGCAACACCTCGGAGTTCTCGGCCTGCCAGATCGTCGCTGCGCCGGGTGTCTGCGACTTGCAGGTCACCAAGGAGGTCGACAACCCGACGCCGAAGGAAGGCGAGACCGTCACCTACACGGTCACGGTGACGAACAACGGCCCCGACGACGCGACCGGCGTCAGCCTGACGGATGTGCTGCCGGTTGGCGTGACCTACGTGTCGCACGTCCCCAGCCAGGACAGCTACGACAACGTCAGCGGGCTGTGGGACATCGGCGACCTGGACAACGGTGCCAGCGCAACGCTGGAAATCGTCGTCACGGTGGACGCGGGCACGGGGGGCAGCATGATCGTCAACGAGGCCGACAATCTCAGCGCGGGCCCGTGCATGGTCGACCCGGAGAGCGGCAACGACTCCGACAGCGCCTACATCGTGGTGAAAGTCGAGGGAGCCTCGCCGCCGCAGGTTGAGAACGTCGAGGTGGCGATCGGCGGGGGCGGGCCGTACCAGCTCAAGCTGACCATCGAGGGCTATCATCCCGACGGCTGCCGGGGGCGGATCATGGTGACGCAGCACCGCGTCGGCAACAACGTCTTCGTCGACCTGAGCCGACGGCGGCAGGTAAGTGGAGTCTGCTCGGGGAGCGTGATGCCGTTCACGCTCACGGTCCTGCTGGATGGGACGTTTGAGGGTGGGGAGACGTACACCATCAACGTCAACGGCTACGAGTTTGACATCGACGTGCCGGGTTAGTGGGTGGTTCGGCAGGAATTGAGCGGGCGGCCTGCGGAGACGGGGCGCCCTGCTTGGTTATGGATAGGTGACCTAACCGATACTCCCGTTCGGAGATCGACCCTAATGGAGGTAACGGACGCCTACTCTCTACACACCGCCGTTGAACGCGGAGCAGGCGTAGAGAGCCAGCATCGCGGCTTCGTCGCGCTCTGATAATGAGGGGGGAGAGCGATGGACATCTCTCGGTTAGCGAAGGCGACGGTTTTTATTCTGGATTCCCACCTGCCTACCCTGGTTCGCGGTGACGCAATAGAACATGACGGTGACGCAGCCAAAGAGACGACCGACCGTCTGTGGGCCAGGTTGCATTCCACCATCTCGGCCATGCCGACGGTGATGGCTGCGGTCCGGGCTGCGGCTGATGCTCGCAGTGAAGGAACACTGGATAGCCTGAGCCGACAGTTCGAAGTGGTGTTCAACAGGAACGCCGCTTTGGCCAACGAAGTCGCTGCGATAATCGGCGACAGCACGTATGCGCCTCTGCTTGATCCCACCATGACGGTGAGGTACGCGAGGGACAGGCAGGCCACCACCAGGATGACCCCTACGGGTGCTGCGCCGGGCGTGACGGGCCTGGTATGCAGCGTCTGTGGCCGCCAGGACGAGACGCTGCGCGTTGTCGCCTACCCTTACGTCGTCAGCGTCGTCTTTATGACCTTCCGCCGCAGTTTTGCCGGTCTGTGGTGCAGGCGACACGCAACCCTGTACCACATCCTGGCAACCCTGCTGACAGCGACGTTGGGGTGGTTCGGCGTCCCGTTTGGGTTGTTGTTCACACCGGTAGCGCTGTTCACGCTTGCCCGGGGGGGAAACATGCCCGCCGATGTGAACTTCCGGATGCTCAGCGACCTGGCCCGGCACAAGCTCGGGCAGGCGAAACCGCACGAGGCCATACGCTGCTTTGAAGCGGCGTTGAGGTTCAAGGACACCGACAGCGCGCGGGATGAGCTTGCCCGACTTTACCAGGAGTACGGCGCGCCGCCTTCGGCGGGGGGCGGTCTGCAACTGCTGCTCTTTACGGGGGCCATGCTGGCCGCTGCACTGCTGGGATTTGTGATCGGTGTGCTATCCGCCCTGTCTACAAGAGTGCTTTCGCCCTTGTACACCGGGTGGGAGGCATCGTTCTTGCTCACAGTCCTGAGCTGGGTGCCTATGGCCCTGATGGCCTTTGTGGGTGGGATGATCGTGGCGTATCTCATCGAGGGCACGCTCCAACGCACCCGGACCTGTCGGTGGCTGTTGGGTGGCGCACTGGCTGTTGCCTGCGCTCTGCTGGCTGCCTACGCCATCCCCACCGGCGAGGTGCTCACAATCGTCATCCTCGATCCGACCTCCGGGCTGGCATCCATGTCTTTCGTGGAGGCCATCTTCTATCTGGGGGCGATGCTGACGCGTGGCGGCGTCTTAATGCTTGATCCGGTCGATACAGTCAGCACCATCTACCTGCTGATCGTGCTGGCCGCCGCCGGTTTCTACCTGCTGGGCGGCATCGCCGTCACCAGAACGGTAGTGGCCTGGCAGCGAAGACTTGCCGCCATCCGCGAGTCGATCATCCGGCAAAGGCAGGCCGCTCCCGCGACCGGCTGGTTGTCAATCGCCGGGGTCGTCCTGGGTCTGGCGTTCCTGACGCTCCTGTTCTGGTTTGGAGGCCCCGGTTACGGTGATTCCGAAGCCTTGGCGCACGCGGAAGAAGGCTTCGCCCTATACGATCAGGGCGAGATGGGGCGGGCCATGCGCGAGTTTGAGGCGGCCATTGAGATCGACCCGGAAGCATCCCCGGCATATTTGGGGCTGGGCCTGGTCTACGTCGCACGGGATCAATGCGAGGAAGCCGTCGAGACATTTGAGATGGCGCTTGACCTGGTTCCTTATAACTTGCAATCATTCGCATACTACGGATTGGGGGAAGCCCACCTCTGCCAGGGGAGATATGATCGGGCGGCGGAGGCCTACGAGCAGTCGGTCACGCTGGACCCCGACGACCAGTATGTCCAGCTCAAGCTGGGCATGGCCTACGCCAGGCAGGGGGAGTTCGAGCGGGCGGCGGAGCAGTTGGAGGCGACCGTTGCGCGCTTCCCCGAATGGAGTGCCGCGCACGCGTTTCTGGCTATCGTCTATTACCAGCTCGATCAACACGACGCGATGGACCACGCCCTAGAGCAGGCGGTTACCCTGGTATCGGATGACTTCTTGGATCGATACATGCTGGGGATGCTTTATTACGAGCTCAACAAATTCTCAACCGCCGAAGCCTATCTCGTACAAGCCAACAAGCTTGAGCCTGATTCACCCGACCTTCTTATTGCTCTCGCCGAAACCTACTCGTTGCAGAAAAAATATGACCTGGCGCTGGAGACGATCGACAGGGTGCTGGCGTTCGACGAGGACAACGTCGATGCGTACGTGGCACGAAGTGACGTCTATATCCAACAGGAAAACCTGGATGGCGCGCTTGAGGTGCTGACGCAGGTTCTGGAGATCGATCCGGAAAACTGGTATATACACGACAACCTCAGCTATGTCTACTACCATCAGGGACGGACAACCCAGGCGCTGGAGGAAGCGCAGGAAGCGGTCCGGCTGGCGCCCTTCAATTCCAGCGCGTACTCTAGGCTGGCTTTCGCCTATCACGCCGATGGGCAGGCCGACAAGGCTCTGGAGGCGGCCCAGGAGGCCGTCAGGCTGTGGCCCAAATACGACACGTCGCACTACATCCTTGGGTTGTGCTACATGGATGCAGGCGAGGACGAACAGGCCATCGCCGAGTTTGAGACGTTCCTGGATCTGCACTGGGATCGCGCTTATGTCCGGGACTACAAGGCTCAGGCCGAGACGTACCTAGCGGAGCTGCGGGCGGAACAGTAACCCAGGTGTGATGCCTGGCCGTTGCTGCATGGTGGGCGGCTCATGGAGTGGGTCGCCCGCTTTGATTCGGGGCGGCCCGTTAGCGCCACCCGGAGGCGTGAGTATCACCCGGTGCAGGTCTGGGTAAAGAGCCATTGAAAACCCTTAACCGACCGTATATAATAAGGGCGGTTACCTCCTTGCAGCCCCCCGCCGCAGCCAGAAGATCGTTCGCCGTTTGACAATTCGCGCGCCTGCGCCGGGAGAGAACATCATGCGCCGCCTGATGTGTCCTCTGGGCCTGTCGCTGCTCATCGCGCTCACCATCACCGCCTGCACCGACGTGCCGGTAATCTCGTTAGAAGCCGATGATGAGCAGCCGGAAGCAGCCCCATCCGGCGACCTGCCCCCACCCGAAGCGCGGGGCGCGTCGACCGTCGGGGAGGGGCCTGTGCCGGTCCCGCCGCCCGACGAGGAGATGCCACTTCCCCCGCCGGTACAGCCTCAGCCGCCGGAGAGCTTTGACGCGCCGCCCACGTCGGCGGCGGCTGAGAGTGTCCAACTCCCACCCGATGCCCTGCCCGCCGGTGAGGTCCTGCTGCCCGACCCGGACCAGGAGCGCCCGTCCGGCGATGATCGCGAAGACAGGGCGGCTGCCGCAGCCGCCGATCCGCCGGTGAGCGCCGATCCCTGGACAAGCTGCGCCGATGTGACGGAGATCCCGCAGGCGGAGTGCGAGGCGCTGGTCGCGCTGTACGACAGCACCGACGGCGACAACTGGGACTACAAAACCAACTGGAAGCAGAACGACCAACCCTGCACCTGGTACGGCGTGACGTGCAGCGGGGGTCACGTCTCCGGGCTTGACCTGAGGGTCAACAACCTGGTCGGCAGCATCCCGCCCCAACTGGGCAGCCTGTCCAACCTGCAAGTGCTCGAACTGAACAGCAACCAACTGAGCGGGGCCATCCCGCCCCAACTGGGCAGCCTGTCCAATCTGACGCACCTCTACCTGGACGACAACCAACTGAGCGGAGGCATCCCGCCCCAACTGGGCAGCCTGTCCAATCTGGAGTGGCTCGGCCTGAGCATCAACCAACTGAGCGGGACCATCCCGCCCCAACTGGGCAGCCTGTCCAATCTGGAGGTCCTCTTCCTGGATAACAACCAGTTGTCCGGGGCCATCCCGCCCCAACTGGGGGGCCTGTCCAATCTGGAGAACCTCTCCCTGTACAGCAACCAGCTGAGCGGGGCCATCCCACCGAAGTTGGGTAGCCTGTCCAACCTGAAGTACCTCTCCCTGTACAACAACCAGCTGAGCGGGGCCATCCCGCCCCAACTGGGCAGCCTGTCCAATCTGGAGAACCTCTCCCTGTACAGCAACCAGCTGAGCGGGGCCAT
>CAZRXG010000068.1:12791-13318 GCA_964603985.1 uncultured Anaerolineae bacterium
CCCACCGAAGTTGGGTAACCTGTCCAACCTGAAGTACCTCTCCCTGGGCGGAAACCAACTGAGCGGGAGCATCCCGCCGGAGCTGGGCAGTCTGTCCAATCTGGAGGACCTCTCCCTGTCCAGCAACCAACTGAGCGGGAGCATCCCACCGGAGTTGGGTAACCTGTCCAACCTGAAGTGGCTCTACCTGACCCACAACCAACTGAGCGGGAGCATCCCGCCGGAGCTGGAGGGCCTGTCCAACCTGGAGTCCCTCTCCCTGCTCAGCAACCAGCTGAGCGGGAGCATCCCACCCCAACTGGGCAGCCTGTCCAATCTGACGCAGCTCCACCTGGAGGGCAACCAACTGAGCGGGGGTATCCCGCCCCAACTGGGCAGCCTGTCCAACCTGGGGGGCCTCTACCTGTCCTACAACCAACTGAGCGGGAGCATCCCGCCGGAGCTTGCCAACCTGTCCGCGCTGTCGGCGCTCGACCTGGGCTACAACATGCTGACGGCGACCGGCGACCCGCCGCTGAGCTTCCTGA
>CAZRXG010000069.1:0-11984 GCA_964603985.1 uncultured Anaerolineae bacterium
CTGTTTAACCACTCATCGACACGACGATCTGCCTCCGGCGCGGCCCGTCAAACTCGAACAGCACCACCCGCTGCCAGGTGCCCAGCACCAGCCGCCCACCCTCGACGGGCACCGTCACCGACGGGCCGAGCAGCGCCGCCAGGATGTGGTCAGGCGCGTGCGCCGGGTTGTGCGGGTGCCGGTACGGCAGGTCGGGAATCATGGTGGTGAAGGCGTCCAGCATATCCAGGTCGGTGCCGGGATCAAGGTCGGCTGTGGTCAGCGCGGCGGTGGTGTGCATGACGAACACGTGGCACACGCCCTCGGCGACCCCCTGCTGCCTGATAAGCTCATTGATCTGCCGGGTGATATCGACGACTTCCTTGTTGGCCCGCGTTTTAACCGTGATCTTGTGCATGTGTCTCCTGTGCTCCTAAGACTGCCCGGCCTCTTCGATCAGCGTGTACGCCTCTTCGAGCGTGGCGACCATCTCCGGCTTCTCAAACACGCGCGAGAACATCTGGCCGAACGCCCTCGCCGGTCCCCCCACGCCCACCACGATCACGCGCTTCAGCCTGCCCGGCATGTCCCCCACGATCTGCGGGAAGCGGCTGAGCAGGTCGGGCGGAATCCGGCCTAGATCCCGATCATCGATGATCAGGCAGACCGGCTCATCAGTTTCGGCCAACAGCTCCTTGACCACCTCGATGGCCTGTTCAAACTCCTCTGTAGTCGGTGCCCCCCAGGATGCCCACCGGAGGATCGTCTTTTCGTCGTCGTCCCAGCCGACCTCTACGCCCATCAGTGCCTCCCTCCTCGATACCACGATGACGCCCTGTAAATAATAAACGCCGGGGCTGCGATCCACAAGGCCGCCGGGACGCGCAGGCGTGTCTGATTTTCGGGAAGACCGTAAACACATCGGCCCGCCTTTACAGGCAGGAAAGATGATCGGGATGGATGACGCGCTGTAAAGCCGGTTCTTGCCCCCTCTTTGGGCCCCTCCTTGGGCCTCTCCTTGGGCCCCTCCTTGGGCCCTCTCATCGTCGCTGCGCACCGCCGTGATGCAAAAGCCGCTTTACAGAGAAAAAGTCTACTTCAGTAGACATTTCATTTTGAGCCGGGGATTTCGAATCCCCGGCGGTCGCGACGATCTCGAAGCCGGAAAATTTACCGCCGCGTGAACGCACATTCCCTATGCTGGCAGCGCCCGGCAGAATGTGGTTCGTCTGGCTTCTCTAGACAGAGGTGGGGAGCACGCCGATTAGCCTCCGCCCCTGATCTCCTGTAAACTAACAGCAGTTATGCAGTTGAGCGCTTCCAGTCCCATAGCAGCAGGTGAAAAGTGCAGAAAATCTGTGTAATCCGTGTAATCCGTGGACTGAAGTTCACTGACCTGCGCAGTGTCGGCGTCCCAACTGCGAGAGTCCCGGCTAATCACACCGCACCCGGAGGGCACACATCGCGAAACGGCGTTCGGCTGCTATAATTGCAGGTGCACCGGATGACCCTTATACGGATAGGAGTTACGCAGTTGGGCGCTTCTGTGCGCTTCCGGCCACACCATACCGGGTGAAAAGTGTGGTAAATCTGTGTAATCCGCGTAATCTGCGGACTGAAACCTCCCAACTGCGTAAGTCCTAACGGAGACAACTATGCGCAGATTCGTGCTGATCCTGGCCCTGTTGAGCCTGCTGCTGGTGGGCTGCGAGACGCTGCGTCCCGCCACGCCTGCTCCTCCCCCTGAAGGAGAAGAGCAGCCCGCCGCCGACGCCACCGCCACGCCCGATGTGGAAGCCGCCGCGCCGCAGGCCAGCGAGGAGCCGCCCGCCGAGTTGACGGAAGAGCCGGGCGAGGTCGTGCTGACCGTCTGGATGGCTGAGGCTTTCGCCCCGCTGAGCAGCACGCCCGGCGGCCAGACCCTGCTTGAGCAGTTGTCCGCCTTCGAGCAGGCATACCCCGACATTCGCGTCGAGGTGTACGTCAAGCGCACGCACGGCGAGGGCAGCACACTGGCCTACCTGCGCAGCGCCCCCGATGTCGCACCGGGGATTCTGCCCGATATCGCCCTGCTCGATCGCGAGGGGCTGACTCAGGCGGCCCGCGAGGAGTGGATCGCGCCGGTTGAGCCGCTGCTCGATTCGTCGATCCGCTCGGATCTGTACCCCGTCGCCGAGGAACTTGGGAGCGTCGACGGGACGCTTTTCGGGCTGCCCTACCTGCTGGAGGTGCAGCACAGCATCTACCGCGAGACCGACTTCGAGGCACCACCCGATTCGTTTGAAGCAGTTCTCGATGGCCCCGTGTCGTATGCCTTTTCCGCCGGGTCGCTGCGCGGCGTCAACCACACCGTCCTCCTGCAATATCTGGCCGCTGGTGGCACCCTGACCGGCGAGGAAGGCCTGCCGCTGCTCGACGCGGAGGCGCTGCGCGACGTTCTGAGCTTTTACGCCAAGGCGCGCCAGAACGGCGTGATCGACCCTGTTCTGTTCCAGCTTGCCGATCCGGCTGAGGCCTGGGAGATGTATCTCAACCGCCAGGCGAACCTGGTGACCGTCACCTCGACGCTGTACCTGGCCGGGCGTGACGATGTCCGCAACACCGGCCTGACGTGGATTCCCACCCCCGACGGCGAGCCTTATGCACTGGCCAGCGGCTGGTCGTGGGTGATGGTGACGCGCGACGCCGAACGGCAGGTGGCGGCGATGACGCTGGTCAATTTCCTGATGGACCCTGCCGGTCAGGGCGAGTATACGCAGGCCGTCCACTGGCTGCCCTCGCAGCGGGCGGCGCTGGCCGTCTGGGGGGATACCGACCCCTACACCACCTTTGGCGATACCCTCCTGAAGAACGCCGGTCTCCTGCCCAACACGGCGGCCCTGACCGCCGTCGGCGACGCTGTCCAGGGCGCGTTTGAGGATGTTCTGTTGAACGGTACCCTGCCCGTCCAGGCGGCCAGCCAGGCCGCCCAGGCCGTCAACCCACCCGAAGCTGAGACGCCGTAATCCGTCGTGTATTCGCCATCGTCCAGCGGGAGTGAGCGCGACATGTCAGACTTACGTTTTGATGACCATGACGAGCATGTCAATACACTGATCGAGGCCGCCATGGACGCCGCCGACCCGGCCAAAGCCCTGGCCTCCAAGTGGCCCAGTGCGCTGGCCGGTGCCGAAGAATATTACGTGGTGGGCACGGGCAAAGCCTCGCTTAAGATGGCGCTCCAGGTTGCGGAGCTGTGCGGGGATCGCCTGACCGACGGCGCGATAGCCGTCGTCCCGGAGCGCCTCGCCCGCCTGGATAAGCCTCCCAGCCAGTTCAAGGCTTACCCGGCGGCCCACCCGCTGCCCGACGAGCGCAACGTCCACGCGGCGCGCGCCATCGCCGAGGTCGCGCGTCAGGCGGACGAGGGCGACACGCTGATCGCCCTGATCTCCGGCGGCGGCTCGTCGCACCTCACCCTGCCTGCCGGTGACCTGCAACTGGACGACCTGCGGCAGATCGCCGAGGCGCTCATGCGCGCCGGTGCGCCGGTGCGCCACCTCAACACCGTGCGCAAGCACTGCGAGGTGCTCAAAGGCGGCGGGCTGGCGCGGCTGGCCTCCCCGGCGCGCGTGTGGGCCTTCATCCTCTCCGACGTGGTGGGCGACCACCTGGACGTGATCGCCTCCGGCCCGACCGCCCCCGACCCGACCACCTACGCCGACGCGCTGGACGTGCTCAAATACTACAACCTGCTTTCCACCGTGCCCGCCGTTACCGGCCACCTGGAAGCCGGGGCGCGCGGCGAGCACCCGGAGACCGTCAAGCCGGGCGACGAAGTGCTGCTCAACGTTAAAAATACGCTCATCGGCAGCAACCGCCTGGCCCTCAGCGCCGCCCGCCGACGCCTCAAACAGGCCGGTTGGCGGGTCGTCGGCTACGAGTTGGGCATCGAGGGAGAGGCGCGTCTGGTCGGAATGAGCCTCGCCCTGCGCGGCCTCGACCTCTCCGCACGCCCCGACCGGCCCTGCTGCTGGCTGATGGGCGGCGAGACGACCGTCACCGTGCACGGTGGGGGCAGGGGGGGACGCAACCAGGAGGTGGCACTGTCCGCCGCGCTCGCCATCGACGGCATCAAAAACGTCGTGGTGGCCTCCTTCGCCACCGACGGCATCGATGGCCCCACCGACGCCGCCGGAGCCGTCGTCACGGGCGAGACCTATTCCCGTGCCAGGGAGATGGACCTCGACCCCCAGGAATACCTGAACAGCAACGACGCGTACAACTTCTTCAAGCAGGTAGGCGGCCTGATCGAACTCGGCCCGACCGGTACCAACGTCAATGACATCCTGGTCGCGCTGGCGTACTGAACCGGACATCTGAGCGTTTTGTTACCCGGTTCCAACCATTCAGAAGAGGACCACACATGGAAATCCGCTGGGAGTACTTTCGTTTTCCGTTCGATGACGAGCGCTGGGTGGGCAAGGCAGCCGTCGGCATCGCGATGGGACTGCTGGGGTTCCTGATCTTCCCCTTGTTGTTCCTGACCGGCTTCGGGCTGCGCGTCATGCGGCGGGTGATCCAGGGTGAGCCGCTGACTCTGCCGGATTGGGACGACTGGGGCGGGCTGCTCACCGACGGTGTGCGCGCCTGGGTGGTGGGTCTGGTCTACGGGCTGCCGGCGATGATCCTGGCGTGTTGTGCCTTCGGCGCGTGGGCAGCGGGCTTTGTGGCGCTGATGGGTGGCGCCACCGGAGACGCGCCGGGACTGGCCACGAGTGGAATAGTGCTGGGCTGGGGCATCGGCTCTGTGCTGTTCGGGATCATGATGATCATCGCGCTCCCGCTGGCCTTCCTGCAGCAGGTCGCCCTGACGCGCATGATCGCCCACGACTCACTGAACAGCGCGTTTGAGTTCGGCGAAGTGTGGCGGCTGACGAAGGCCGGGCTGAACAACTACCTGCTGGCCTTTGCGGTGTACTACGGGGGCACGATGCTCATCTCGATGGTCGGCTCGATACTCTCTTACACGATTATCCTGTCCTGCCTGTATCCTCTCGCCATGCTTTTTCTCGCGTACTACGGCCCCCTGCTGATGGGCGCGCTCTTCGGGGCGGCGTACCGCGAGACGCAGGCTAAACTGGAGGCAGGCGAGGAGCAGGCCGAGGCAGCCTGACCCACCGGCAAGACCATCCCTTATCGTGACCGGCGCGGGCGGCCCCGTCTGCTCCTGTTCCGCCACTGCCGCTCGGCGTCCCACCGCCGGATCAGGATCGTGCCGCCTGATCGACGATGCGGGATCGCCCCGCATAATAACTGCCCACTCCCCCCTCGACGGATTCCCCGCTTCGCGTTAAGCTATGCCACGCCCGCGAGCGCCGCCCCCGACCTGCCCACCGCCGGATCAGGACCGTGCCGCTCCCGGAGAGTCGAGCGTCGTCCCAACACCGGATAAAGGGGGAACCATGCCCGGAAAAGAGGAGCTCGTTTACCTGGAGCATCTGGGGAAGCAGGGAACGCGCGCCTGGCACAAAGCGCGCCTCTCGACCGACCCGCTTGCAGGCCGGATGACCCTGCGCTTCCGGGCGGGGCTTGGCAGGCGCGAGACCCTGGATCTGTGGATCGGCCAGCTCGAGTCGTACAGGATCGAGACCTACACCAACCCGCGCGTTAAGATCTACGAGCTGGCCTTCATGGTGCCCTTTGCGCTTCTCGTGAGCAGCCTGGTGCTGAAGTTCAACCTGGAGGACACCCTTCTCGGCACGTTCGGCGAAACCTCGATCCTGCTGGCGGGAGGTGCGGCTGCCGCCCTGATGGCGCAGCTGCTCAAGGTCCCCGTGATCCGGATCGCGCAGCCCGACGCGCCAACCCCGGCCCGCACCCCGCCCCCCACCTCGCCCCTCACAGCGCCACTCGCGGATGCCGGGAAGCTCGCCGAGAAGCTCGCCGAAAAGCTGCCCGTGCGGCTTCGAGCCATGTTCGACAGGCTGGGGCCGGGAGACCGGTCCGACCCCGGCGTCTACCGCCTGCACGGGGCACGCCGGGGGAGCATCAAGAAGACCAGGGCACTGGCCGAGCAGCTCGAACAAATGCTGTCCGACCACCGCGCCGGGGCGCTGCTGTCCGGCCAGACACGCAGCGTGGACTGGCAGGCAGCGCAGCGGCGCGCGACCCTCAGCCGGGGTGTCGCGCTCGCCATCCTGCTGGCGTGCCTGGCCTACAGCTCCTGGTCTTTCATCCGCCAGATCGCGGATCTGCTGGCAGTGGACTTGCGGTCAATTACGCGCTAGAATTGTTCTCTGTAACGAGGGCATTACAATGTCGATCACCCGGCTGTTTTGCGGGGTTTTCTACCCAATCTCTAACCAAACTTTAGCGGTTTTTATATTGTGCGAAACGGGCGACCGGTCTAGACTCAAGGTAACGATAGAGGTCTGATCCATTGCCATAAACAAGGGGGATCGCCTATGGGAATCACTATCAATGCCCTGTACCCCGCCTTCGGCATACGTCAACTACGTGACCAGCACGGTCGACGTTGGGCTGAGTTGGTCGACTCGCTGCGTAAGCTCCCCCTCTCCGACCCGCGCGTGATGGCGTTCTCCTACACGATGCGCCGCCTGGGTCACCAGATGTGTGGCGTTCCGCTGTGCGCGCTTTGCGCCGCCGAAGCGCTTGAGAGCTTCGAGGGCAGCGAGGATGAACTGCTCGCCCTCTACCACCAGAACCTGCACCACGTCCAGTCCCGGATCGGCACGCGCCGGGTGCGTCGCCTGCTTGAGGTGGCAGCGATTGCCTAACCGTTGATTCGACAAACGAGGCGGCTGTCTCAAGGACAGCCGCCTTTTTGATTCCCATTTTTAGCCCCGGTAGTGCTGCCTTAACTCCGAGGCATAGCGCACCCCGATCTGGTTCGCATTCTTCCTCAGCCACTCGCTGAGGCGGGTGCGCCCCGTTGGTTCGCGGTCGGAAATAAGCAGATTCTCCATCAGCCCGGCAACCTCGTCGCGTGTAATCACAACATCGCCGACGAACAGCCCGATGATCCGTGAGAAGGCCAGCGTTAGCGCAGGTGGCATGTGGGCGATCAGCACCCGGCTCCCGATCTTCTCTCTGATCAGGCACACCAGATCGATGTAGCGGTAAATCTCAGGCCCAACCGCGTCGACTACAGTGTTCGCCCCATTTTGTGCGGCTGCAACGGCGAGGTCGGCCAGGTCTTCGACGTGGATGGGCTGCAACCTGTAGTCGCCTTTGCCCATCACGACGAAAACCGGGAAGTGTCGCAGCAGCCAGGCAATGTTGTTGATCAGGATATCCTCACCCCGCTCACCGCCGAAGAGAACGGCGGGCCGCAGTATGACGTAAGACAGCCCCGATCCGACCAGACACTTTTCAAGCGCCGCTTTACCTCTGAAGTAGGAGAGTGAAGAGTCCTCGGAAGGATTGGTGATGCTGACATGAACCACCCGCCGGACATCCGCTTCCCTGGCAGCCCTAAACAGGGTCCTCGTGTTCTCGACAGCCTTTTCATGTGTCACCTGCCCGTGCGGGAAGCGTATCCAATAGGTATTGTAAAGTGTATTGACGCCCTCTAGATTGCGAGTCAGGGCAGCAGGATCATCGAAGTTGAAAGGGAGGACGCGTACCGCATCGCCGAAGGGATTGGGGCGATTGGGGTGGCCGGTGAGGGTGATGACATCATGTCCCATCACCAGCAGGCGGCGGGTGATGTACTTGCCGGAGTAGCCAAAAGCTCCGGTAACAGCGTCGCATTGTCGTGACACACTCATCATAGATGCGTCTTTAAGTGCCCGCCTCGAATGCCTGTCGATAGATCAGCAGCGGCGCGACGGTCGCCAGCGCTGCCCCCAGCGTGATGTATGCGAAGGGATTATCCGCCATGCTCGCGACCGCCCCCACCCCGGCCAGCGCCACAAATACCGCCGCGCCCATAGCCACCGTCCGCGCCCAGCCTTCCGACCTCCGCAGACCGAACGAACAGTACACGGTCAGCAGCCCGACGAAGATCATCGCCGCCCCCATCGCCACGAACATGTAGATGAACACCAGCCCATCCGCCCTGGGAAGGTCGGCAAAGCCCGCGCGAAAAATGACCGGCGTGGCCGAGCAATGGATCAACCCCAGTACGGCGATCCAGATGCCCGCGATCAGCACCCAGCAGCTTCCAAGTTTCCGTTTATCCATCTCTCTGTCCCCTTTCTCCCTGTGCCCCCCTCCGCGCCATCTGCTTCACCACCAGGTGGTGAAATGGGCGGATGACGTTGAAGTACACCGGCCCGGCCAGGTTGTTGTAGTGGACGATTGTCACCACGTGGAAGCGCCGCAGCCCGTCCTCCAGCCGCTCGGCGACCACACCCAACTCTGCACTGAGGTGCGTATCGTCCCCACCGGCCACCCAGTAGCGATCTTCCTGGGCCACCCGCACGGTGAAGAAGAAGGCCGATTCGCCGGGCATCATGGGCACCTCTTCCGGGGCCATCTGCGGCGCGTGCGGCACGCCCTCCTGCCGCATCCCCAGCAGCCGCACGAAGACCCCTCGCACGTGGTAGAGAAACGTCACCCAATCCGGCTGGTAGGACAACATCCCGGCGATGAACTCGCGCAGCGTGACCCTGCCCTCCACCACCTTGACATCGACGTGATCGGCACCCTCCAGGAAGGGGGCCAGCTCATCCATTTGCAGAACGTCCATTCGCGTTTTGCTCCCTTTCACCGCGTTGTTCCTGTTTTTTATTGTTTATAACTTTCACAAATTTCTAAAACTATTATAAGATATGCGGGCGCATCCTGTCAAGAGGAACAGACGCCTACCCAACCGGTCCCCCCAACAAAAAGACCCGCGGACCGGGGGTAGTCCGCGGGTTCCTCTTTGCGACAGGTTAGCCCTGGGGACATAAGGGGCGGCTAACCTGCGAGGTGTTTGTTTAGTACTGTGCTCCTAGTTTAGCCGATCACAAATTCGTTGGGCAGTGAAACCAGTCACCGATCTGGTTGACAAATGTCATATCTCGCCCCCTGCTCCGGCGGGACTCAGTTCGCCCCGATCAGCTTGTTGAGCGACTCCAGCAGTTCCTTCAGCGCCGCACCCTTGTCCTGAAGCCCTATCACCAGCGCGATGAACGGCGCCACCTGCGGGCTGATGAAGCGCAGAAAGACCGCCGTGTCGAACGGCCACGTCGGGTATTTACGCGCCGATGGGTGCAGCTTCTCAAGCGCCTCAAGCTGCTTGGTCAGGTTCTCTATCTCGTCGTCGTCGCCCCCCGGCTGCTGTGCTGCGCCGCTCTCGATGTGCTCCTGCAGCCGTTCCTCGACCGTGGCGATGTGGCGGGCCAGTGTGTCCTGGTACTCAGTTCGCTTCTCCAGCATCTCCTCGTGAATGTCCAGCAGCGGCACGATGAAGACCACGACCGAGGTTGGCACGAGCAGGATCAACCCCACAATCGAAAACAGGGACACGGGCGAAACGCTCTCGGTTGCCAGGCGAACGGCTGCCCAGAAGCTGAGCAGCACGATTCCCACCAACAGCGGCAGCGCCATGTTAAAACACAGGTCGCCCAGCCGCCGCAGACCACCGGCGCGGTCGGGGTGACCCGGCTGCACGTCAAGCTCGAAGGTGGGCGTCAACCGCCGGATCGCCCTGGCGATGCACGACACGACCCACGCGCCCCGGCTGCCTACCAACGCCCACAGCAGCGGCGCGAGCACCCAGCGCGTGGAGTCCCAAAGCAGGTACAGGATGGCCGAAAGCCTGTCGCGGGCGGCGGGATCGAATATGTGTAGGATGACTTCGGCCCGCCTGTAGCCTTCTTTCTCCGCGTAGTAGCGGTCGGTAAAGGCCACAAAGCCGACAACAACGAGCAGCAGCACAACCGTCAGCACGACCCGCCACGGGCTTTTCAGATCCTTCTCAAAGTCGGCGGGGAAGTCCATGTAGTGAGGGGTGTTCGGGGGCGGTTTCTTGTTCACCTCCAGGCGACCGCTTTCGGCCAGCTCATAAAAGACGCCCGGCGTTCTTTTCACGATGATGCCGTACACAAACCCGCCGATGAGCAGCAGCAGAGTCACGGACAGGAAGACCCAATCGGTCAGGTCGACCAGCAGCCGGGCGGATATGTTGACCAGGGTTCCCAGCATCCCCCCCGTGCCGGTGTCTACCAGCCCGCGCAGCACGTCCAGCACCAACAGCAGCAACAGGGGACCAAGCGCGATCAGCCAGAAGTGGCGGTAGCACCAGCGTATCACCCGGCCCGGATGGAAGAACTGCTCTATCTCATCCTGCTCCATATCAAACTTTTTGAAGACTTCCTTCACCGTCGATTTCTCTGTCGACGAGGCGGCCTCTGAAGACATAGTGCCTCCTGTGCCAGCTTATGCTGCAAGGATGTGAATGTCGTCCCTCTATGCCGGGGCGGCATCCCGGCGGCTCGATAATCCGGCAGACGCTCTACGCGAGCGCCTTGCGGTAAACGCGGTAGGTCTTGTAGATTTTCGCGCCCATCATCTCCAGGGCGCGGTTCATCATGATGTTGTTCTCCAGGATCCACGACATCTCGATGTCGACGTATCCCTGCCGCAGCCCCTTGATGAGCAGGTCGTGGTACATCAGCGCGTCGATGCCCGTCCCGCGATACTCCTCCAGCACGCCCAGCGCCCAGGCGCGCACGCCGTTGACGTCTCGCCGAATCTTCCAGTGCCAGATCAGGCGCAGCAACTGCCACCAGTGCGGCTCGCCCGGTTTGCAGCGTACTTTGCGCAGGGGCTGGTAGAGGTTGGGCAGCGGCAAGGCGAAGGCGACCGGTTCCCCCTCCACCTCGACGAAGAACACGATGTTGGTGTCGAGCATGGGCTTCAACTCTTCCTTGAGCGCGTCGATCTCCGCGTCCGACATGGGAACGAAGCTCCAGTTCTTCGACCAGGCCTGGTTGTAGATTCCCTTGACCTTCTCGACTTCCTCCTCGAAGCGCCGCATGTTGATCGGGCGGACGACGAAGTTGCGGCGCTGGCGGATCTTCCCCACGACGCGCACCAGCTTCTCCGGCATCCGGTCGGCCTTTTTGCCGCCCCAGTCGTTCCCGTCAAAGTGCCACGCCCACAGATCCATCGCCTTCTCAAAGCCACCGTAGCTCTCGATGAAGTCACGGTAGTAGCGCGGGGCGTGCGTGGTGAGCAGCATCGGCGGGTGCTCGTAGCCGTCGATCAGCAGGCCGATCTCGCTGTTGGTGCTGTAAGTGGCCGGTCCCAAAAGCGAGTCCGCCCCCTGAGCGCGCACCCAATCCTCGGCCGTCTTGAGCAGCGCGTGGGCCGCCTCGCGGTCCTCCAACACCTCGAACTGCCCGAACCATCCGGCGTTGGTTTCCTGGTAGTCATTGTAGGCGTGGTTGATGAAGGCCAGAATCGTCCCGACCGGCGTCTCACCGCGCCACGCGACGAACTTCTCCAGTGTCATGTGTTGCAGTTCGGGGGTGTGCTCCGGCTCGAAGAAGTGAACGTGATCCCTCCACAGCGGGGCCGTCCAATTGGGGTCATCCTTGTAGACCGTCCAGGGCATGCGGAGGAACGCCTGATTATCGGCCTCTGTGGTCACCGGGCGGACAGATAGATCGCTCATCGGGTTCTCCTCACAATGGCGGTGCAGAGATTCATTATAGGCGGGTCGCCACTCCCTGCCAATTTAAACACGCAGCCCGCCCCGCCGATGCGGGCACCACCCCGAATCGACAGCGGGCGACCTGTCCCCGCAGGCCGCCCGCCCGATATCCATCGTATTGTCTGCTAACTCGGCACGTCCACCACGAGCTCGTAGCCGTTGATGTCGATCGTCCACGTCGTGCTGGCGTCGAACGTCCCGTCCAGCACGAGCACCAGCTCAACTTGCTTCATGCTCGGCGCGCACGACCCGCCCCTCGGCTTCTTGCGTGTGATCTCCACGTAGGCCGTGCTGCCATCGCGCCACTGCTCGATCTTGGTGCGGCCCCCGCAGATCGGCACCAGCATCGTGAGCG
>CAZRXG010000070.1:0-11929 GCA_964603985.1 uncultured Anaerolineae bacterium
CGACCCGGAGGTCGGCGGGGGTGAGGGCCGCTGAGCAGGCAGCGCCTCACAGTGATGCAAATTCTGTTTAACACCGGTGTTGAACATGAGCCAAAAACCTACCCCTGAGAGGCCGGGGGGTGGGGGGCAGACGACGGAATGAGCCGTCAGACTCACAGGGGGGTGAGAGTGCGGCGAAAGACCTTTTAGACCGTCTCAGGTTTTTATGCTAAGATACGCAGGTCTGTTTTCAGGTTGACCGGATAAAGCTGGACAATGAGCGATCACGACCGTCAGGAGCCACTGCGCGGTTTGCTTGTCCTCGGCAGCGGCGTGAGCGGTATCGGCTGCGCGGTCCCTATGCTGGTGCTGATAGCCATCTTTGTGGGTCGCTATCTCGATGACCTGCTGGGGACGGCCCCCTGGATTTTGCTGGGATTGCTGCTCGGCAGCATCGTCCTGGGGGTGGGGCTGATGATCACGTCGGCCTTCTCGGCGACCCGGACTGCCCAGCACAGGTATATGGAACACCGGCAGCGCGCCCACGACACGACGGATTATACACATGACAGGTACGGGGAGGAGAGATAGTTGAAAGGTCTACTTCGCTTACTGATCATTCTCGCTCTCGCGGCGCTGATGTGCGGGCTGCCGCTCTGGCTGCTTCCCGCCACTGGGGTGCCGGTTGCCTTCCCGCACGTCCAGATGCCTGCCGAGCCGCTCACCGAGACGTCACTGTTCACCCTGGCGGGCCAGCCGTACCAGATCACCAACACGCTGGTCACGACCCTGCTGGCCGACATCGTGCTGCTGGTGCTGGCCGTCATCGCGGGGAGCGCGGCCCACAGGCGTCTCAAGCACCGGGAGGTCGACCCGCAGGCGGTGGATAAAGAGGGCGACGATCTGATGGTGCCCAAGGGGTGGCACAACGCCTTTGAGGCTCTGCTGGAGTACCTGTACGATCTGGTTGAGCAGGTCGTCGGCGACAAGCGCGCCCTGCAGGTCTTTCCCCTGACCGCGACCATTTTCCTGTTCGTGCTGGTCGCCAATTGGCTGCACTTCGTTCCCGGCGTGGATAGCGTCGGCATCGTACACTGCGCCGATCCCGAAGCGGGCGTCAGGGGCTTCAACGCTGTCAGGATGGGGGACAGCAATGTCTACCGCCTCGACTTCAACGGCGGGGCGATCCCGCGCGTCGGCGAGCTTGCGGCCACCGCCTGCCCGGAGCATCACGGCGCGGGCCACGAGGGCGAGAGCGACGAGGCGGGTGACGAGGCGGGGCTGCGCTACGTTGTGACGCCGTTCTTGCGCACCGCCACCACCGATTTGAACCTGACGCTCGGCATCGCGCTGGTGGCGATGGTCGCCGTCCAGATCTTCGGCGTGGGCGAGCTGGGCATCTCGTATTTCGCCAAATTCATCAACCTTCCGGCTCTGGAGGAAGGGGGCCTGGGTTACATCCTCTTCGGGACCGGGTTCATCGAGATCATCTCCGAGGTCGCCAAGGTTGTCTCGTTCAGCTTACGTCTTTTCGGCAATCTGTTCGCCGGGACGATCCTGCTGTTCGTTATGGCTTTCCTGATCCCCATCGGCGTGCCGATCATCTTCTACCTGCTTGAGGTCTTCGTGGGCCTGATTCAGGCCTTCGTGTTTGCCATGTTGTCACTGGTCTTCGTTGCCTTGGCAATGACCGGGCATGGGGATGACCATCACTAACAACGTAAGGAGAGAAAATGGAACTGTCAATCGAAGCTGCACGTGCCCTTGCCGCGGGCCTGGCCATCGGCCTGGGGGCGGTGGGGCCTGGTATAGGGGTCGGCCTTGTGGCTCTTGGAGCGATGCAGGCCATCGGGCGCAACCCGGAGGCGAGCGGCCTGGTGCAGGTCAATATGATCCTTGCGATTGCATTCGCTGAGGCCATCGCCATCTACGCCCTGGTTGTTGCGCTGGTGATCGTCTTCGTTGGTGTTGCCTAGCGCGCGCCTGAAGAGAGACGAGACGTTTGATACATATCATTGAGGAGAAAGTACATTGGGCGCACTGGGCAAACTAGGCATCAACCTGGGTTATCTGATTACCCAGGTCGTCAACCTGCTGCTGATGATTGGGCTGATGTACGCGGTAGCCTACAGGCCGATCGTCAAAATGCTGCGCCAGCGCCGCGAGCGCATCGCCGAGGGCGTCAACAACGCCCGCAAGGCCGAGGAAGCGCTCGCCAGCGCCGAGTCGGACCGGCAGAAAGTGCTGGACGAGGCGCACGCCGAGGCGCAGAAGATCGTCATCGAAGCGCGCACCCGCGCCGAGGAAGCGGCCGGCCAGATCAGGGCTGAGGCCGAAGAGGAAGCCCGGCGCATTCGCACCCAGGCTGAGGCCGACGCGGCCAGCGAGCGCGACCGCTTGCTGGCCGATATGCGCGGCCAGATCATCTCGCTCAGCATGGCCGCCGCCGGTCACCTGATCGGGTCCAGCCTCGACGATCAGCAGCAGCACCGGCTGGTTGAGGAGTTCTTTACCAGCATCCCCGAAGAGGCCAGAGGGTTGGGTGACAGTCTGGTCGTCGTGACGGCCGTCCCCCTGAACGAGGGGGAGATCAAGCGCTTCAAGAAAGAGCTGGGCACCGACGACATCATCTTCCAGACCGATCCCGGCATCCTCGGTGGCGTCGTCGTGCGCTCCGGCGGGCGGCAGTTCGACGCCAGCTTTGCCAGCCAACTGGCGTCTCTGCGGGGGTCGCTCTCGTAGCAGTAGCAGGTTGGCTCTTCCTGCACAACACGTCTGGTGTGTTATAATTGGCACGGCCCGGTGCCGGATGGCGTCATCCGGTGGGCTGTGCGTGTTTACTGCCCCTACGCGCGCGCTCGCAGGGGCTTTTGTTTGGCGCGGGAACGTGATATAGTCCCTCTCTGTGCACTGCATATGAACGACCCCACCCGCGCATTTCTCGCATCCCGTTGACGTGCAGGTGGTGGGGTGCTAGAGGAGAAACGATGACAAGACATAAGACGCTGGTATGGCGCGTTGTGGCGCTGGTGCTTGTGATGGCGCTCGCCCTGCCGCTGGCGGCGGCGCTGGCGCGTGAAGGCCAGCAGGTGGCGGGCGTCACGGCCACCGCCGAGAGCGGCCTGAATATGCGTTCCGGCCCCGGCATGGGATACGCCGACCTGGGCAGCGTGGCCGTTGGCACGACCGTGCCCGTCCTGGCCCGCAGCGCCGATAACAACTGGCTCCTGATCGAGCACCAGGGCAAGCGCGGCTGGGTCGCTGCCTGGCTGTGCACCGTCGGCGGCGACCTGAACGCCGTCCCCGTCTCCGGCGAGATCGTGGGCGGCGCAGCCGTGATCGTGACCACGAAGATCGCCCTGAAGATACGTTCCGGCCCCGGCACCTGGTACGAGCACCTGGGCAGTGTCCCGGAGATCACCGATCTGCCCGCCCTCGGTCGCACGGCTGACACGTCGTGGTTCCTGATCGAGTACAACGGCGTGCGCGGCTGGATCGCCGGGTGGCAGTGCTGGATCAACGGCGACCTCAGCCTGCTCCCCATCACCGACGAAGTCACCGGCGCTGGCGGGGCACCGCCGCCCGCCCAACCAACGCCGCCCCGCCGCCCCCGGTCGAGCCGCCCCCCTCTGCGCCTCAAGGCGTGACGGCGACGCCCAACAACACCCTGAACATGCGCGCCGGCCCCGGCACCAACTACAACACGCTGGGCCAGGTTCCTGGCGGGACGGTCCTGGCTGTCCTGGGGCGCAACGCCGACAACAGTTGGGTGTTGGTCGAGTACCAGGGCCAGAAGGGCTGGCTGGCTGCTTGGCTGTGCGTCATCAGCGGCGACCTGAACACCATCCCCGTCTCCGATGAAGTTTTTGGCGGCACAGCGCCGTCGGCACCTCCGCCACCCCCACCACCCCCACCACTTCCCGGCGGCAGCGGCTTTGCCCTCGGCGGGCAGACGCATTCGTTGGGGCACCCGAACGAGATGCACTACGCCGGGATGACGTGGGTCAAGTTCCAGCACAAGTGGGTGCCGGGGCAAAGCCCGGTGGACCTCGCCGGGCGCATCCAGGCGGCGCACGCCAACGGCCTGCGGGTGCTGTTCAGCATCCCCGGCCCGTCGTATCCCTCCTCGATTGACTTCGGAGCCTACGTCGAGTTTCTGCGCGGGGCCGCCGCGCTGGGAGCCGATGGTATCGAGGTGTGGAACGAGATGAACCTGTCCCGCGAGTGGCCCGCCGGGCAGATCAACCCTGCCAGCTACGTGAATAACATGCTTGCCCCGGCTTACAACGCCATCAAGGCTGCCAACCCCAACACGCTGGTCATCGGCGGCGCGCTCGCCCCGACCGGCGTTCACGACGGAACGAACGTCTGGCGTGACGACATCTACATCGCCGGGATGCGCGACGCGGGCGCGGCCAGCTACATGGACTGCATGGGTGTGCACTACAACGCGGGTGCCACCCCGCCTGATGTGTCCGCCGGTCACCCCGCCGACCCCGGCGTGGGCCACTATTCGTGGTACTTCTGGCCGACCTACAACCTCTACGCGGGCACGTTCGCCCAATCCGACCTGTGCTACACCGAATTGGGCTACGTCACCGGCGAGGGCTACGGGCAGCTACCGCCTAACTTCTGGTGGGGCTTCGACAACACGGTCGGCGAACAGGCTGCGTGGCTGGCCCGCTCTGCGGAGCTTCTGCGGAGCACAGGCCGCGTGCGCCTGATGGTCGTCTTCAACGTGGATTTCACCCAATGGGGCGACGACCCCCAGGCGGGCTACGCCATGATACGACCCGGCGGCGGCTGCCCGGCCTGCCAGACGCTTCACGACGTGATGCACTAGCTCCTTCCGGGTCGGATTTTCGTCAGCCGGTCCTGCGGCGGCCCGGACCTCTCCGGGTCGCCGCTCGTCTGGTGACGGGACCTCTGCTGGCTCTTTACACCTTCTCATTGTTGTGAAGGAGGATCTTCCCGATGTCACTATCGCCCAGAGCGCTGGGGGTGATCACTGCCCTGGTAGGGCTGCTGGTAGGGCTGTTGTTCGCGCTGGCGGACGTGCTCGGCATGAGCGGCGACCCCAACCGGCTGGGCACCGTCCAGATCTCCGGGATGGTCGTCGGTGGTCTGTTGATCCTCACCGGTGTGCTCGTCGTCCCCAGGGTGGTGAAACGGCCCGTGAGGATCAAGAACCTGGGTGCCAACCTGACTCTGCTGGTGCTGTCGACGCTGATCACGTTCGCCCTTATCGAGGGGGCCGCCCGTATCTACCTGTGGCACTTCGCCCCGGAGAGCAAATTCGGGCAATATGCGTCGATCAACCAGTTGTACCGGCGCTACGGGGACGATTTCATGGAGACGGGGAAGGCAAAGTACTCCCCCCATCGCTATCTGGGCTACTACCCGACACCCGGCTATCGCCAGGGTCCGAACCGGCACAACGCGCTCGGCTTTCGCGGCGATGAGATCGAGCAGCCCAAGCCTGCGGGCACCTACCGGATCGTCTGCCTGGGCGGCTCCACGACCTACTCGGTTGCCGTGGACGACTACACACAGTCGTATCCTTATCAGCTCCAGCAGGCCCTTCACGAGCAGGGCTACACCAACGTCGAGGTCATCAACGCGGGCGCGAGCGGCTACACAACGTGGGAGTCGCTGATCAACCTGTCGTTCAGGGTGCTCGACCTGGATCCGGACATGATCATCGTGTATCATGGGATTAACGACGTCCACCCGCGACTTGTCTGGCCTCCTTCGGCCTACCGCAGCGACAACTCCGGCGCGCGCACGGCCAATGTGCCCAATATACGGATGCCGCCCATCTGGGAATACAGCACCGCCCTGCGCGCCCTGCTGGTCGAGATGGCCATTATCGAGCCGCACAGCGCCCTCGACCGGACGCTGAATCCGAAAGCGAGCACCTATTACGCCGACCTGTTCGACGAGCAGTACCAGGATAAGACCTATCCAAGCGGCATCTTCGCGGATGTGTCGGCACAGGAGATGCTGGAGGAGAACCCGCCAATTTACTTCGAGCGCAACCTGAGGGGCATGGCCGCCATTGCTGGGGGAAATGAGATCGACGTTGTGCTGGCAACGTTTGCTTACTCACCGCTTTTCACCAAGGAGCCCAGGGTGTCTTCCGAAGAATACCGGTCGGCATACGCCGAGCAGAACGAGGTGATCAGGCAGGTGGCCGTCGGCACCGGGGCGTACCTCTACGATTTTGCGCAGGAGATGCCGACCGACGAGCAGTACTTTGCCGACGGGCGTCACTTTACGGCGGAGGGCAACCGGCTCAGGGCCAGGCTGTTTGCCGCTTATCTGGTGGACAGCGGCCTGCTGCCCCCACCGGTTGATTGAAAGGATTTACCGTGTCTGCTTCCTCGCAGCCAGACTGGATACCCCGCTGGGCCAGGGAAGCCGTCTTTTACCACATTTACCCACTCGGTTTCCTGGGCGCGCCTGAGCGCAACGACCCGACCGGTGAGCCTGTCCCTCGCCTTGCCGAGCTGCGCCGCTGGTACGATCACATCGTCAACCTGGGTGTGACGGCCATCTACTTCGGCCCGCTCTTTGAGAGCGTCTCTCACGGCTACGATACCACCGACTACTTTCACGTCGACCGCCGCCTGGGCGATGACGACCTGTTCAAGCAGATCGTCGACGAGCTGCATGGGCACGGTCTGCGCGTGATCATCGACGGCGTTTTCAACCACACCGGGCGCGAGTTCTTCGCTTTCAAAGACCTGCGCGATCGCGGGCGCGAGTCGGTCTACCACGACTGGTATTTCGTCAACTGGGGGGCCGACAGCGCCTATAGTGACGGCTTTGCCTACCAGTGCTGGGAGGGTCACGAGAACCTCCCCCGCCTGAACCTGGCGAACGAGAAGGTCCGCGCTTACATCTTCGAGGTGGCCCGCAAGTGGCTGGGCGAGGTGGGCGTTGACGGCTGGCGGCTGGACGTGGCCCACGAGATCGCGCCGGAGTTCTGGTGGGAGTTTCGCCACGAGTGCAAGGCCATACGCCCCGACTGTTTTCTGCTCGGCGAGCTGCTTCACGGAGATTACCGCGTGTGGGTCGCGCCCGATCTCCTCGACTCCGGCACCGACTACCAGCTCCACCGGTCGTTCTGGCGCGCGCTCAACGACCGCAACCTGTACGAGATGCAGGCGGTCATGGAGCGGGCCGTGCACCCGGAGTGGGGCGTTTACAAAGACCTGACGCTGGTCAACTTCCTGGGCAACCACGACGTGACGCGCATCCACTCCGTGCTGCGCGATCCACGCCACTACTACGTCGCCCTGATCCTGCTGATGACCGTGCCCGGCATCCCCATGATCTACTACGGCGAGGAGGTCGGGATGGGGGGGCGTAAGGAGGACGGCGACGCCAACCTCCGCCGTCCGATGCCCCTCCCTGACGGGGAGTGGCCCGATAAGAAGCGGCACATCTACCCGCAGGTCGCGCGGCTGGCGGCGATCCACAAAGAACATCCCGCGCTGATTTATGGCGACTTCACCGCCCTGGGTGCTGCCGACACGACGTACAGCTTCCTGCGGCGGCACGAGCGCGAGACGGTTGTGGTGGCTGTCAGCATCAACGAGGAAGTCGTTCCCCTCACCCTCGATGTGGGCCGCGCGGGCATCCCCGACGGTACCACCTTCCACGATGCGCTCGACCCGCAGGGCGGCCCCTACCCGGTACAGGACGGCAGCCTGCACGTCGACGGCGTGCCGTCGTGCTGGGGACGGGTTCTTTACACCGGGTAAGGCTCTCGACGGCGCGGACAGGACCGGGGTGACCTGCCCCCGGCCTCTGCCGCACTGCTGCTATCTGGCTGCTGGCGGCTGACCGCTTTCAGCTCTCCAGCTTGAGCAGGTATTCGTAGGCGCTGAGGGCGGCCTTCGCCCCCTCGCCGACGCAGATCAACACCTGCTCGGCGTAGCCGTCGGTTACGTCACCGGCAGCAAAGATGCCCGGCGCGCTCGTCTCGTTGCGGGCGTTGACCTTGATGCGCTTGCTCTCGTCCAGGTCGACCAGGTCCGCCACCAGGTCCGAGCGCGGGATCAGGTCCATCTCGACGAAGATCGCGTCGACGACGATGTCCCGCTCCTCGTCTTCCGCCATCGCCACGACGCTGCGCGCGTAGATGTCGCCCCGGACCTCCCTGACTTTGTACCCTTCCAGGATGGTGACGTGGTCCATCGCCTGAAGCTTGCGCCCCAGCGGTGAACCAAGCTCGCCACGCGTCGGCGCGATCAGCGTCACCTGCCGGGCGGTGTTGGCCAGTTCCGCTGCGCTGCGCATGGCCAGCGCGCCATCCCCGACGACCGCCACCTCGCGGTCGATGAACAACTGGGCGTAGCTGATGGCGCTGTAGCACAGCCCGCGCATCATGAACTCGCGCTCGCCCGGCACCTCAAGCAACTGGCCTTTGGTCCCGGTGGCGACGATCAGGGTGCGTGCCTTGTAGACGTTCCCGCCGGAGACCGTGACCTGGTAACCGCCGGAGATGGCCTCGACGGATTCGGCGTTGTCCATCACTCGCAGGAAGTCCAGGTACTCGATCTCGCGCGAGAAGCGGTTGACGACCTCGTCGCCGTTGATCACCATATGCCGCTCGATGAAGGGCAGTTGCAAGTAGAAGTTGGTCTTGCCGCCCAGGTCGCGTGTGATGAGGAGCACGTCCAGGCGCTTTTGCACGGCGTACATGGTGGCTGTCAGCCCGGCGGGGCCGCCGCCGATCACAATCAGGTCGTGCATACGATCCTCCTGCATGGGCCTACTCCTCTTCTTCCGGCGCTTCGGGGATGAAGCCTTCGGTCATCAACAGTTGGGTCATGTCGCGGGATGCCTTGATGATCGTTGAGGCGCGCTCAAACTCTTCGTCGTAGGTCGTCTGGAGCCCGGCCACGCCCTGCTCGATGGCTTTCATCGCGACCGAGGCCGCCTCGCGGGGGAAGACCTCCCACTCGTCCATGTTGGGCAGGATGTACTCGTCGGACAGGCCCTTCTTTTCGGCCATCGCGGCCAGCGCCTCCGAGGCGGCGATTGCCATCTCGTCGGTGATCGTGCTCGCCCGCACGTCGAGCGTCCCGCGGAAGATGCCGGGGAAGCCTAGCGAGTTGTTGACCTGGTTGGGGAAGTCGCTGCGCCCGGTGGCGACCACCGCCGCGCCGGTCCCTTTGGCTTCCCAGGGCCAGATCTCCGGGATCGGGTTGGCGCAGGCGAAGACGATCGCATCCTTGGCCATATTTTTGATCCACTCCGGCTTGAGCGTGCCGGGGCCGGGCTTCGAGAGCGCGATCACCACGTCGGCCCCCTTGAGCGCGGTCGGGATGTCACCCTCGATCCCCTCTTCGTTGGTGATCTCGCACAGGTGCCACTTCTGGACAAACTCGGCGCGGCGTCTGTACAGATCGTCACGGTGCTTGCCCAGGATGCCTTTGCTGTCCAGAGACAGGCAGTTGGCGGGATTCGCGCCGTAGGCGAAGATCAGGCGTGAGCAGGCCACGTTTGAGGCCCCCGCCCCGACGAAGACGATGCGCACGTCCGTGATTTTCTTGCCGACCACCTTCAGCGCGTTGATCAGCCCGGCCAGCGTCACCGAGGCCGTCCCCTGCTGGTCGTCGTGCCAGACAGGGATCTCGGCTTTCTCGCGCAGCGTGTCCAGGACGCGGAAGCACTTCGGCTGGGAGATGTCTTCCAGGTTCACCCCGCCGAAGGACGGTTGAAGCAGCAGGGTGGTGTCGATGATCTTGTCCGGGTCTTTGGTGTCCAGCATGATCGGAACGGCGTCGACGCCGCCCAGGTACTTGAAGAGCAGCGCCTTGCCCTCCATGACGGGCAGCCCCGCCTTCGCGCCGATGTCGCCCAGACCGAGCACGCGCGTCCCGTCTGAGACGACGGCGACGGTGTTCCACTTGCTGGTGTGCTGGTAAACCAACTCGGGGTCATCCTCGATGGCACGGCAGGGCGCGGCCACGCCCGGCGTGTACCAGATCGCAAAGTCGTTGAAGTCGCGCACACTACAGCGCAGAGCCGTCTGGACCTTGCCCCGGTAAAACGGGTGAAGGCGCATCGCGTCTGCGGCCGGCTTCTTGGCCTTCGCGAGCAGCTCTTCCGGTGTCATCTGCGATTTTTCAGAGACAGGCATATGGATCTCCTTGATTAAGCAATCTACGGAAAGCAGGTTGGATCTGGCGGACTACGTTGGGCGACCACGAGTCAGGGGCCTGACATCTGGCTGTGACCTGTGTTCGTGGTTGCGCTGAAAGGACTTTCTCCGCGTGAACATCTGAAGAAGGAACGACTCGTCCGGGGGACAACCCGCAGGGCGGGTTCTCAGGGTGAAAGCGATCTGCTCGATGATTCTTATCATACTCCCTCGTGTGTTGGGCAAGATATTGAGTGGGTAGCGCCCGAAGGAGAGATTCAATGGAGACGAATCCGATGGCACATTCCCACAATCGCCGCGCTCTTTCAGCGGCGGTGATTCCTGTAGTCGCGACAGCGCAGTGCTCAGTATATCATAGGAGGGGCGGATGATAAAGGGCTTTGTGCTATCATGGCGGAGCGTCATGGATAACAGGCCGTAAGCAAGGAGAGGGCTATCGATGAAACCGCGCGAGCGCGTGCTGGCCGTTCTGCGCCACGAGCAGCCGGATCGTGTACCGAAGATGTCCAACTTTTACCCCTGGTCGTTTCCACGCCACCCGGGCCGCGAGGCCGGGGAAGTCTTTGACTGCGAGATCCGATTCGTCCAGATCCGTGCGCCGAGGCCGCAGGTCGCGTTTATGCGGTACCTGGAGTCGCTGCCGCGCGACACGTACGTCGGCAACATCGACATCCTGCGCACCTACCACGATTGGGGCTACCACCCTGAGATCGAGCGGGACGCGCCGCTGGGCGACGCTCACACCATTGAGGAGATCGCTGCCGCGCCGCTGCCCGACTTCATGGCGCAGGTCAGGCCGGGGAAGCTCAAGGCCGAGGTCGAGCGCCTGCACGCGCGGGGCTACGCGGTGATGGCCGCTCCGCCGCACCTGGGCGGGGAGCTGTTCGAGACGGCATATCGGCTGCGCGGCTTCGAGCAGTTCATGATCGACCTGGTGGACAACCCGCCGCTGGTCGATTACCTGCTGGAGCAGTTGACCGCGATGCACCTGGCAGTTTCGCAGGCGCTGGCGCGGGCCGGGATCGACCTCCTGGCGTTGGACGACGACGTGGGCGAGCCGACGCGCATGTTGATCAGCCCGGACATGTGGCGTCGCTTCTTCAAGCCGCACGTTCGCACCATCATCCAGGCTTCACGGGCGGCCAACCCCGACCTGCACGTCTTCTGGCACAGCGACGGCTACATTGAGCCGATCATCCCCGACCTGATCGAGATCGGTGTGGACGTTTTGAACCCCGTCCAGCCGGACGTGATGGACCCGGCCAAACTCAAGCGGGAATACGGCGACCGGCTGGCGTTCTTCGGGACGGTGGGCACGGCGTGGCGGTGGACGTGGGGGACGCCGGACGAGATCCGCGCGGAGGTCGTCGAGCGCATCCAGACGGTCGGGGCGGGTGGGGGGCTGATCATCAGCCCGGCCTACGACCTGGAGCCGAGGGTGCGCTGGGATAACGTGGTGGCATTCTTTGAGGCGGTCGAGGAGCATGGGGTGTATTGAGCGCGTGGTCGCCTTCGCCCGTCCCTGCTACCGAGCGGGTTTCAAACCCGCCCCTACGGGGACCGGCGCTCCTGCCACCCCCTCTACTCGTGTCCCCTCTGGGCGGGTTAGAAACCCGCCCCTACGGGGTGGAGTCTATGCGGTGGCAGGAGGGCGGGTGTTGGGCTTCGTGTACCTGTAAATCCCTGTTCCGTAGATTGACACCGTAGCTTCTGTGTTGGGCGATGTATTCGGTTGGCACACCCGCGAGGTGGCGGCGAGTCTGCCGGTGGGTG
>CAZRXG010000071.1:0-11185 GCA_964603985.1 uncultured Anaerolineae bacterium
TGTCCGGTTTCTCCCCTCCCCCCAGCGCCGTCAGGCGCGGAATGTGGGGGAGGGGTTCGGGGGTGGGGGGAAAATGATGGGCCACTTCTGGCGATCCGCGCCGTTGGCTGGTAAGCTATCTGCCTACCGGAGCAGCTCTCAGCACACACCGGGAGGCACCGCGATGGATTTTGAGCCGCATTTCCTGACCACGCACGTTGGCAGTCTGCCCCACAACGGGGAGGGCGTGCCGTATGGCGTCCTCGCCTCTCTGGATCTGCCCGCCTGGCCGCAGTTGGTTAACCGCGTGTTCCTGGAGAGCATGTGGGTGCAGTACAGCGCCGGGATGCCCGGCGCGGTGCTCGACCGGGCCAACGAGAAGCTCACCTTCGACACCGCCAACGACCTCACGCCCGCGCTGGAGGCGTTCTACGAGCGCTACCTGGCCGAAGATGTCGCCTCGTTCAGCCTGAGCGAAGATTACGCCGCCGGGTTCCACGCCATGCTCGACGTGCTGCGCGGTACGTCTGGCCGGTGGGCCAAGGGACAGGTCACCGGGCCGGTCAGCTTCGGCCTGACTGCCGTCGATCAAGATTTGCGCTCGGTCCTGTACCACGACCTGCTGGCCGACGCCATCGTCAAACACACCGCGCTGGGTGCCCGCTGGCAGGTGCGTCGGCTGAAACAACTACGCCCCAACGTCATGATCTTCGTCGACGAGCCGTACATGGCATCCTTCGGCTCGGCCTATGTCAGCCTGAGCCGCGAGCAGGTGATCACCATGCTCGACGAGGTGTTTGACGCCATTCACGAGGAGGGCGCGCTGGCGGGTGTGCACTGCTGCGGCAACACCGACTGGTCGGTGCTGCTGGCGACGACCGTCGACGTGCTCAACATCGACGCCTTCGACTACCTGGAGAGCCTGTCGCTCTATCCGGCGGAGCTGCGCGCCTTTCTGGACCGGGGCGGCGTCGTGGCATGGGGCATCGTACCCAACGACGAGCGGGTCAACGGCGTGACGCCCGAATCGCTCGCCCGCCGTCTGCGCGAGGGATTTGCATTGATCGCCGGCAAGGCGGCGCGGCGCGGCATCGACATCGACTCGCAGGCGTTCGAGGCTCGCAGCCTGATCACACCCCGCTGCGGGCTAGGCCCGGCAACGGTGCCCATCGCCGACCGGGCGCTGGAACTCCTGGCCCCCACCGCCGCGGCCCTGCGGGGCGGGTGAGGCCGGGGTTCGTCGGCTGCCCGAATAAGGGACTTTGTGACCTTTGCCTTCTCGATTCCCGGATGCTATACTCATGCGGGTGGCTTGCGCGCGAATAGTACCTGAGTATCAACCGGCAGCAGGTAATGCGTCCCCATCGACCTGGAAGTGCGGGAGGAGATTGGCCCTGTGAGTGAGTGGACTTTCATCGCGCTGCTCTTCATTATCTCGTTTGCCCTGCCCGGTGTCCCGATCATGGCTGGCCGATTTCTTGGCCCCCGCAAGCCCGACCCCATCAAGAACAGCACCTACGAATGCGGCGTCGAGACGGTCGGCGACACCTGGGTGCAATTCAAGGTACAGTACTACATTTTCGCGCTTGTTTTCCTGGTCTTCGATATCGAGGTGGTGTTCCTGTATCCCTGGGCGGTGGCCTACAACCGCCTGCCGCTCTTCGGGGTGGTGGCCGGTATTGTCTTCATCGTGACCCTGGCCGAGGCGTTGGTCTACGCCTGGCGAAAGGGCGCTCTTGAATGGGTTTGAAGCGGCATAGCGCACCCGGGCTGACAACCGGTCGGTTGTCGGCTTTTTTGTGATGCCACCCGCACGCCGGGCAGTATGGGGAGTATGGTTGCATGGCAGATGTCTTTTCTACCCTCCGTGATTTTCTGGTCAACTGGCTGACTGGCCTGGGCGTCGGCCCGGTCGTGGTGGACGGCATCGTCAAAGGTCTGGGGGCCTTGCTGGTCGCCAGCTTCGTGCTCCTGCTGTTGATCTTCAACATCTGGTTTGAGCGCAAGATCGTCGGGCGTATGCAGGATCGCATCGGCCCCAACCGGGTCGGCCCCTGGGGCATCTTCCAGACGGTCGCCGACCTCTTGAAGCTGCTCACCAAGGAGATCATCATCCCCACCGGTGCCGACCTGATCCCCTTCATGCTGGCCCCGGTTATCTCGGTCGCCAGCGTGGTGCTGATCTGGGCTGTCGTGCCCTTCACCGGGACGGCCATCGGCACCAACGTCAGCATCGGCGCGCTGTACTTCGTCGCGGTCAGTTCGCTGGGCATCATGGCGGTCCTGCTGGCCGGGTGGAGCAGCAACAACAAATACGCCCTGCTGGGAGCCTTCCGCGCGGTGGCGATGCTGGTCAGCTACGAGGTGCCCATTATCCTGACGCTGCTGATCCCGGTCATGCTCACCGGCAGCATGCGTATGAACGACATCGTCGCGTCGCAGCGTATCGCCTACGGCTTCGCCATGCCGCTGGCCGCGCTGATCTTCTACATCGCCAGCCTGGCCGAGGTCGGGCGGACGCCCTTTGACCTGCTGGAAGCCGAGTCCGAGATCGTGGCAGGCTACCACGTCGAGTACAGCGGCTTCGCCTTCGCCATGTTCTACGCCGCCGAGTTCGCGCACGCGTTTACCATCTCCGCACTGACGGCGACGCTGTTCCTGGGTGGCTGGCGCGGCCCCGGCGTCGAGCAGTACCCCACGCTGGGCGTTATCTATTTTGCCCTCAAGACCTTCGCTATCTACTTCTTCAACGTGTGGGGGCGTGGAACGCTGCCGCGTGTGCGCATCGACCACACCATGTCCTTCTGCTGGAAGTTTCTGGTGCCACTGGCGCTGATCCTGCTGGTGCTGTCCGCCCTTGTCGATAAGCTCGCCCAGGGATTGGTGCCCGGCTACCTGGACTATCTGGCCGCATCCGGCTGGATCGATCAGTTGGTCGGGATGCTGCCGCGCGCAGGCATCCTGCTGATCGTGAACATCGTGGTTGGCGCGCTGGCCGTGGGGTGGATCGCGGCACTGGGCCACCGCGAGCGCAGGCGGCTTGAGGCCGCCGGGCAGGCGACGGCGACAATTGAGTCCGGGGCCGCGCAGCAGGCGCGCTGAGCAGAGGTGAGCCGATGACGATCACACCACTTACGATTACCTTCGCGGTCATGACGGTTTTCGCCCTGGGGGGCGGCCTGGGCGTCGTGACCACGCGCAACATGGTGCACGCCGCCCTTTACCTGGTGCTGTCGCTGTTCGGCGTCGCCGGGCTGTACGTTCTGCTGGAGGCCCCCTTCCTGGCTGCGGTGCAGGTGCTGGTCTACATGGGGGCCATCGCGGTGCTGATCACGATCACCATCATGGTCACGCGCCGCGTGATGAGCCTGGAGGAGAGCCTCATCCGCAGTTGGCCGGTGGCCGCCGTGATCGCGCTTCTGGTCGCGACGACGCTCGGCTTTGTCATCCTGGGCCGGTTCGAGGGGCTGTCACCGGTGGCCGGTGTGCCGCCCGACAACGTCGCCGAGCTGGGCCGGGCGCTGGCCGATCACCAGGCATTTCTGCTGCCCTTCGAGGTGGCCTCGGTGCTGCTGCTGGCTGCGCTGATCGGCAGCATCTTCGTCGCACGCGACTAAGCGCACACGCATCGGAGAGACGGGTCATGATTCCTCTGCACTGGTTTTTGCTGGTGGCCGCCGGGATGTTCTCCCTGGGTGTCTACGGCGTCCTCGCCCGGCGCAACGCGGTCGCCATCCTGATGAGCATCGAGCTGATGCTCAACGCCGCCAACCTGAACCTGGTCGCCTTCTGGCGCTACCTCGCGCCGGAGTCGCTTAACGGGCTGACGTTCGCCATCGTTGTCTTTGCGGTGGCGGCTGCCGAGGCGGCGGTCGGGCTGGCACTGATCATCTCGATCTACCGCAACCGCGAGACCGTCGTGGCCGAAGACATCAACGTGCTCAAGTGGTAGCCGGGGGTATCTATGAACCTTGGACTGCTGGCCTTACTCATCCCGGTGCCGCCGCTGGTGGCGTTCTTTGCCATCCTGCTGTTCACGCGCCACAACAAGGCGCTCAGCGACATTGTCTCGGTCGGCGCCATCCTGCTGACCTGGGTGATGGCTATCATCGTGCTGGTCGGCGCGCTCACCACGCCGCACCTGGGCGAGCACCCCTTCCAGGCCAATTTTCTATGGCTGCCTCTCGGCGACTCACCGGAGACGAGCCTCCGGATCGGCGCGCTGGTCGATCCACTGGGCGCAGTGATGCTGTTCTTCGTGCCCCTCACCGCATCAATGATCTTCATCTACAGCACCGGCTACATGGCTACCGGCCACTACTGGACCGAAGTCAAGGGCGAACCAATCCTCGACGGCGCGGTCGTCGACGAGGCCGGGCGCTACTTAGTCCACTTCGACGCCTCTGCCTGGAAGGCACGCTTCATGGCCTTCATCGCGCTTTTCGCGGGCGGCATGCTGATTTTGAGCATCGCCGACAACCTGCTGCTGCTGTTCATCGGCTGGGAGATCATGGGTCTGTGCAGCTACGCCCTGATCGGCTTCTGGCACAACCGCGTCTATCCCAACCAGCCGGAGCGCATCACGCCGGTCGGCGGGGGCATCAAGGCTTTCATGACCACCCGCGTGGCCGACGTGGTGATGCTGCTCGGCCTGGTCTGGCTGTACAGCTACACCGGCACGCTCAACTTCCGCGACATCCTCTACAACGAGGAAGTGCTGAACGCGCTCGGCAGTACGGCGGCCCTGCCCAACCTGATCGGCTACGATGTCTACCTGCCAGTGGGGGCGGCGATCGGTCTGCTGCTCTTCGCCGGTACGGTCGGCAAGAGCGCCCAATTTCCACTGCACACCTGGCTGCCCGACGCGATGGAAGGCCCGACGCCCGTCAGCGCCATGATCCACGCCGCGACGATGGTTTCCGCCGGTGTGTACCTGATCATCCGCATGTTCCCCCTGATCACCGTCGGCTGGCACGGGCACGGCTTCACACTGCCCATGCAGGTGGTGGCCTTCGTCGGCGCGTTCACCGCGCTCTTCTCGGCGACCATCGCCGTCGCCCAGCGCGACATCAAGAAGGTGCTGGCCTATTCAACCATCAGCCAGCTTGGCTACATGGTCGCGGCGGTCGGCATCGGCGCATACGTCGCCGCCGCTTTTCATCTGGTGACCCACGCTATTTTCAAGGCACTGTTGTTTATGGGTAGCGGCTCGGTCATCCACGCCGTCGAGCACGGTGAGCAGCACGCCCACCATCACGGCCACCATTTCCCGATTGACTTCGACGCCCAGGACATGTTTAACATGGGCGGCCTGTGGCAGCGCATCCCCGTCACCGCCTGGACGTTCCTGATCGGCGGGCTGGCGCTGAGCGGCTTCCCACTGGTGACGGCTGGCTTCTGGAGCAAGGACGAGATCCTGGCCGACGCCTGGGCGCACGCACCGGGCATCTTCTGGGTCCTGGCTACGGCTGCCTTCCTGACCGCCTTCTACACCATGCGGCAGATCGGCCTGACCTTCGCCGGGGAGCCTCGCAACCACGCCGCCGAGGAGGCCACCCAGGCCGACTGGCGCATGAACCTGCCGCTGGTCATCCTGGCCTTCTTCGCCATCTTCGCCGGGTACGTCGGCGTGCACGAAGGATTTCCCATCCTGGGCAGGCTGCTGGGCAGCAACCCATTCCACCACTTCGTCGGCGGGACGCTGCTGGAGCACCCTGAGACCCTGCCCTTCGACTTCACGCCGCTGCTGATGTCCATCGCGGTGGCGCTGGGCGGGCTGCTGGTCGGCTGGCTGGTCTACGTGCGTAAGCCGCTGGCCGCCGGGCAGGCCGATCCACTCAAGAAGGTGCTCGGCCCGATCTACACCCTGCTGGAGAACAAGTACTACTTCGACGAGTTATACGACCTGATCTTCGTCCGCCCGGCGCAGTGGTTCGCCGAGCGGGTCGCCTACCTGCTGATCGACCGGGGCATCATCGACGGCTTCCTGCACTTCGTTGCCCGCTCAACCGAGTGGCTGGCCTTCCGCAACAAGGACTTCGACACCTACATCGTCAACAGCGCGGGCGACGGCGTCGCGGAGGGCCTGGGCAATCTGGGCGACTCATTCAAGTATGTTCAATCGGGCCGCGTGCAGCAATACCTGACGGTTGCCATCGCCGGGGTGCTGCTGCTGGCGGGCGTGTTCGTGTGGGCCTTATTCTTACGTTGATGGCGTATGGCTGATAACTGACGGCTGATAGCTGACGACTGATAGCTGACCGCTGCCGAGGAAAACCCTCTATGCAATTCATTCGCGCAAACCTGCTGACGCTGATCACCTTCACCCCGCTCGCGGGCGCGGCGGTGATCATGATCCTGCCGCGCTGCTCAAAGGAGCTGGTGCGCTGGGTGGCCCTGATCTTCAGTCTGGTGCCACTGGCGCTGGCCGTCCTGGGGTGGATCTGGTTCCAGGCCGACCCCTGCCACAACGTCACACAGCGGGCCTGCTTCGACCAGAACCTGCCCTGGTTCGAGATCCTGAACAGCCGCTATCACGTCGGTGTGGACGGCATCAGCCTGTCAATGGTGCTCCTGACCGCACTTCTGACGCCGCTGGCGGTCATCATCTCGTGGAGCATCGAAGAGCGCGTCAACCTGTACATGGCGCTTTTCCTGCTGCTCGCGATGGGCATGTTCGGTGTCTTCATCGCCATGGATCTGGTCATCTTCTTCGTGTTCTGGGAGTTCGGCCTGGTCCCAATGTACTTCCTGATCAACATCTGGGGCAGCGAGAACCGCCGCTACGCCAGCTTCAAGTTCTTCATCTACACCATGGCCGGGTCGCTGGGCCTGTTGCTCAGCATCCAGTTGATCGGCCTGACCATGGGCACCTTCGACATCCCGGCCCTGCTCGCCGGATGGCCCACCTTCGAGCGCAGCCTGTTCGGAGTCAACATCAACGTCGTCAAGGGCGTGACCTTCTGGCTGTTCACACTGGCATTTGCCATCAAGGTGCCCGTGTGGCCCTTCCACACCTGGCTGCCCGACGCCCACACCGAAGCGCCCACCGCCGGGTCGATGATCCTGGCCGGGGTGCTGCTCAAGCTGGGCGCGTACGGCTTCCTGCGGCTGGTGCTGCCGCTCTTCCCGGCCCAGGCCCACGCCTTCGCGCCTGTGCTGGCCGTCCTGGCGATGCTGGCTATCGTGATGGGGGCCTTCGCCTCCTTCGGCCAATCCGACTTCAAGCGCCTGGTCGCCTACAGTTCGGTCAATCACATGGGCTGGGTGGTGCTGGCGGTGGCTGCGGCGGGCTGGGTGGGCCTCGGCGCGCAGTACGACACCACCGGCGGGATCAACCGCCTCAACGCCATCATCGCCGTCAACGGCGCGGTTCTGCAAATGTTCAATCACGGCATCAGCTCGGCGGCCATGTTCGCCCTGGTGGGCATGATCTACGACCGCATCCACACCCGCGACCTGATGAAGATGGGCGGGCTGTGGGTCGTCGCACCGGTCTACGGCGGGATCATGACCTTCGCCTCGATGTCGTCGCTGGGGCTGCCCGGCCTGAACGGCTTCGTCAGCGAGTTCATGGTCGTGCGCGGGGTGTGGAGCGTGTCGCCGCTCTTCACGCTGATGACCGCCATCAGCATGCTGGGCCTGCTCTTCACCGGCGCGTACATTTTGAAGGGCATCCGGCGCGTGCTGCACGGGCCGCTCAACCAGGAGGCGGTCGCGATGGCGCACGGGCGCTCGCTGGAGATCAGCGCCCGCGAGGTGGTTGCCATGGCTCCCCTGCTGGTGTTGATGCTCGTCATCGGCGTTTTCCCGGCCTGGCTGCTGGGCGTGATCAACGACACGGTCACGGTGCTGTTATCCTGATTTCGGCGGGGCAACGGTTATGAGCTTTCCTTTCCTGACGATTATTACCTTCTCGCCCATCGCGGCGGCGGTGATCCTGCTCCTCCTGCCCGACGAGGGCAAACTCGACCCGGAGCGGGACGCAGCGCGCATCGCCAGCCTGCGCACCACCGTCCGTATGATCGCCGCCATCGCGACGTTCATCAGCGTGGCGCTGGCGCTGGTCGTCTACATCGGCGTCAACCGGGCCTACACCGCCGGGCTGCCCGGCCCATTCTTCTTTGAGGATGGCCCCTGGCCCTGGGTGCCCCAGCTTGGCATCAGCTTCCACCTGGGCGTCGACGGCGTCAGCGCGCCGATGGTGCTGCTGACCGGCCTGGCGTCCTTCACCGGCGTGCTGATCTCATGGGGCATCGACGAGCGTCCGCGCGAGTTCTTCGCCTTCTTCATGCTGCTCGTCGCGGGCGTGTACGGTGTTTTCGTCGCGCTTGACTTCCTCGCCCTGTTCTTCTTCTACGAGTTAGCCATCTTCCCCATGTACATCCTGATCGCCACCTGGGGCTGGAAGGTCACCCGCGTCTACGCCTCGATGAAGCTCACGCTGTACATCCTGGGCGGCTCGGTGATCGCGCTGGTCGGCGTGATCGCGATGTACTACGTGGTCGCCGGGGCCGACCCTGCCCTGGGGCTGACGCCCGGCTTCGACCTGCTGGACATGATGAAAGCCCGCGACGCCGGAGTCTTCGATCAGGACTACGTGAGCCTGCCCTTCGGCCTGGGCATGGTCAGCTTCGCCAGGGCGTGGTTTCCCTTCATCTTCCTCGGTTTCGGCGTGCTGGCCGGTGTGTTCCCCTTCCACAACTGGAGTCCCGACGGGCACGTCGCCGCGCCGACCGCCGTGTCGATGATCCACGCGGGCGTGCTGATGAAGATGGGCGCCTACTCGGCGCTGCGCGTGGCGGTCGTTCTGCTGCCCGAAGGGGCCAGGACACACCTGCCCTGGATCGTGTTTCTCTCACTGGTCAACGTCGTCTACGGCTCACTGATCGCGATGGTGCAGCGCGACTTCAAGTACGTCATCGGCTTCTCGTCGGTGTCACACATGGGACTGGTCAGCATGGGCTGGGCCACCATGAACCTCAAGGGCATGACCGGCGCGGGTCTTCAGATGTTCAGTCATGGCATCATGACCGCCCTGTTCTTCGCCTGCGTCGGCATGGTCTACGACCGGGCGCACACGCGTGACATTCCCACGCTGGGCGGCTTCTGGCAAAAGATGCCAACCGTCGCACTGGCCTTCATCATCGGCGGCCTGGTCAGCATGGGCATGCCGGGCTTCTCCGGTTTCGTGGCCGAGCTGCCGATCTTCCTGGGTCTGTGGCAGGCGGCGGGCGACATCCACCGCTACTATGCCCTGATCGCCATCCTTGCCATCACCGGCGTGGTCGTCACGGCGGCCTATATTCTGCGCGTCGTGTACCGCGTGTTCTTTGGCGAGTTTGTCGCCGAGAAGTGGCACGGCGAGGTCACCGACGTTACCGTGCTGGACAAGGCGGCGCTGGCTATCCTGGTCTTCTGGCTGATCGCGCTGGGGGTCTACCCGCCCATCATGCAGAGGATGATCACCGCCGGGATGGAGCCTATCGCCCGCTTGCTGGGAGGTGCCTGAGTGGATTTCTCCTCCGACGTTACCGCCCTCGATGTCCTGATCCCCATGCTGGCCGACGCCGGTCTGCTGGTTGTGCTTCTGGTCTCACTGACCGTCGACCTGTTCCTGAAGGGCACGCGCCGCCGCATGGTCGGCATCGTCGCCGCCGCCGGGATGTTCCTGGTGATGGCCCTCGATCTGATTGTCGGCCTGCGCAGCGTGGGCGATCCTGCCTTCGCCGAACCGGTGCTGGGCGGTATGCTCCGCTACGACATGCTGGCCCTGATCTTCCGTGTGATGGTGCTGCTGTCCGGCGTGCTGACCTGCCTGGTCGCGCTCGACGTGCCCAAAGTCGGGCAGCAGGGCGAGTTTTACGTCATGGTCATCACCGCCACGATGGGGATGGCGCTCATGGCGACCGCCGCCGACCTGATCATGGTCTTCCTGGCCCTGGAGACGACCTCGATCAGCCTTTACGTGCTGGCTGGGTTCCTGCGCGATACGCGCCGCAGCACCGAGGCCGGTCTCAAGTATTACCTGTTCGGCGCGTTCACGTCGGGGCTGTTCCTCTACGGGCTGAGCCTGCTCTTCGGCTTCACCGGCACGACCAACCTCTACCTGCTCGCCGAACCGCTCGGCGAGCTGCTGCGCGGCGGCGCGACCGGCACCTTTGCCCTGGCGATTGCCCTGCTGCTGGTGTTGGCCGGGTTCAGCTTCAAGGTGGCGGCTGTGCCCTTCCACTTCTGGACGCCCGACGTTTACGAGGGCGCTCCGACACCCGTTACCGCCTTCGTCAGCACCGCCAGCAAGGCGGCCAGCTTCGCGCTCCTGGTGCGCGTCTTCTTCGTGGTCTGGCCCACCGAGGCGGCAGTATTCTGGACCGGCCTGCTGGCAGCGGTGGCGGCCATCACCATGACGCTCGGCAACCTGCTGGCGCTGGGGCAGCGCAACATCAAGCGCATGCTGGCCTATTCGTCCATCGCCCAGGCGGGCTACACGCTGCTGGGCGTCGTCGCCATGGCCGAGACCGAGTGGGGCGTGGCGTCTGTCGCCTTCTACATGTTTATGTACGTCCTGACCAACACCCTGGCCTTCACCGTGATCATCATCGTGGGCAACACCTCCGGGAGCGACGCGATCAAGGATCTGGCCGGGCTGGGGCGCAGGTCGCCCTACCTGGCCCTGGCGATGGTGCTGGCACTGCTCTCACTGGGCGGCGTCCCACCGCTGGCCGGGTTCTTCGGCAAGGTTTTCCTGTTCGCGGCAGCGATAGAGGCGGGGTACGTCTGGCTGGCCGTCATCGGCGTCCTGAACGCGATTGTGGCCCTTTACTACTACCTGACGGTCGTCAAGGTCATGTACGTCGATCCCGTCGAAGATACGCGCCCGCTGCGCTTCTCGTGGGCCTATACGCTGGTGTTGTTTGTTACCGGCCTGGGCGTCCTGCTGATGGGCACCGTCGCCTATCCCTGGGTCCGGTGGGCAGTCGAGGCGGCGGGCAGCTTCGTTGCCGTGCTGCCGTAGAGGGTGCGGCTTGTAAAGCTGGTTCTCGCCCCATTGATGCACCTTGAGTATTTAACCCGGCCACGATGGGAATGTGGTTTGTCCGGCTTCTCCCCTCCCCCCGGCGCCGTCAGGCGCGGAATGTGGGGGAGGGGCCGGGGGGCTTTCAGGGGTAGGTTTTTTAAGCAAGGGCATGGGATAACGCTGCATGAG
>CAZRXG010000072.1:0-10977 GCA_964603985.1 uncultured Anaerolineae bacterium
GCGCTGGGGGGAGGGGAGAAACCAGACGAGCCACCTTTCCATTACATCATGGGATGGGGCGGGGTGGTGGCAAGGGAAGCAGGCAAAAACGGGTTCATGAACAAGCAACGCATAACTCTCCTGATAACGCTGGCGATCCTGTTCCTGGGGCTGCCGGGCCGCGCGTTGGCTCAGGACCCCACCCCACCGCCGGAGCGCGAGGTCACCGACGATGAGGTGAATGCCATCGCAGAGCAGCTTTACTGCCCGGTGTGCGAGAACATCCCGCTGGACGTGTGCAGCACGCGCGCGTGCGCCGATTGGCGTGATGAGATCCGGCAGATGCTCGCTCAGGGCCACAGTGAGGCCGAGATCAAAGCTTACTTCGCCGGGCGCTACGGACGGCGCGTGCTGACCGACCCCGACCCGGTCGGCATCGACGTGTTGACCTGGGTGCTGCCGCCGGTCGGGGTGGTGGCCGGGGTGGTGGTGCTCGCATTGGCGCTGCGCCGCACGGACTCCCGCTCAGGGACAGCCGAAGCCGCGCCGGAGGCTGCCGTCAGTTACGGCGACCTCGACCCGGACTACGTGGCGCGGCTGGAGCGTGAGTTGGAAGAATTTGTGAGTTAGGAGAACTGTGGATAGGGGTTGGTATGAGTGACAACACGGAGCCCTCCCACACACCGGATCGGCCTGCCGGGGAACGGCCCGCCTTTCGCCTGGGGCCCGCCTTTCGCCTGGGGCGCGCGGTGGTGTGGGGCGTCGTCGGGCTGGTGCTGATCTTCCTGGCGTTGGGGCTGGTGCAGGCGTTTGCCTCGCAGCCGCAGGAGGGTCTGGCCCCTGACTTCACCATCGAGACTTACGGCGGCGAGACCTACACCCTGTCCGACCTGCGCGGGCAGGTGGTCGTGATCAACTTCTGGGCGTCGTGGTGCTCACCTTGCGTCGAGGAGGCTGAGGATTTGGAAGCCGTCTGGCAGGCGTACAAAGACCGGGGCGTGCTGTTCATTGGCGTGGATTACGCCGACAGTGAGGCCGGGGGATTGGAGTTCATCGAGCGCCATGGCATCACTTATCCCAACGGCCCCGACCTGGGCACGGTCATCTCCGACGCTTACAACATCCGGGGCGTGCCGGAGACGTTCATCGTCGACGCCGGGGGAGAGGTCACGTTCTTCGCCCAGTCGGCGCTGACTTACGAGCAGCTCAGCGCCGAGATAGAGCGGGCGCTGGACGGCACCCGGTGACGATCAGGGACGGTTCAAACCCGGCCCACAAAGAGTGAATGACCATGATCCACCAGCGCAACGTCGCCATCCTGATCTTTGATGACGTGGAAGTGCTCGACTTTTGCGGCCCGTTCGAGGTGTTCTCCGTCACCGGGCGGCAGGCCGACGTGCGGCCGTTCAACGTCTACACCGTCGCAGGGAGCGCAGGGCCGGTGGTGGCCCGCAACGGCTTGAGCGTCAACCCAGCCTACACCCTGGTCGACTGCCCTGAGCCTGACATTCTGCTGGTGCCGGGCGGGTACGGCACCCGGCGGGCGATGCAGGATGAGGCCCTGATAGCCTGGATCGGGGAGCAGGCCGGGCGCGTCGAGATGCTGCTCTCGGTGTGCACCGGTTCGCTGCTGCTGGGCAAGGCAGGGCTGCTTGATGGCCTGCGAGCCACGACGCATCACAGTGTCCTTGACCTGCTGGAGGAGGTCGCGCCGGAGGCGGTCGTTTGCCCGGCCGAGCGCTACGTCGACAATGGGCGGATCGTCGTCTCGGCTGGTATTTCGGCGGGCATTGACATGGCCTTCCACGTCGTAAGCCGACTGCTGGGCGTGGAGCAGGCGCTTGAGACTGCGCGTTACATGGAGTACGATTGGACGCCGGAGGCGGATTAGCCGATGGAGGTGCTCGCCGGATTGATCGTGGTCGCCACCGTGCTGGTGGTGATCGCTTACATCGCCCAGCCCTTCTTTGCCGAGCGGCAAGGTGAGGGCAAAGGAACCGGTCGCCGGGCGGCGGTCCTGCGCCGCAAGGCCGACCTGCTCACCCGCCGCAATGCGATCTATGCCGCGCTGCGTGACCTGGACTTTGATTACCAGACAGGCAAAGTCAGCGGTGAGGGCTATCCCGCCCGGCGGCGCGAATTGGTGGCCCAGGGCGTCGAAGCCCTCCAGGAGCTTGACCGGCTGCCCGCCCTCGACGAGTCGCCGGAAGCTGACCCCGTCGAGGCGGCGGTGCTGGCCCTGCGCACGGGCAGGGTGGTTGCGCCTTCGGTCGTGCCCGAAAGCGGGCGGGAGCAGGTCGGGTACTGCCCGCAGTGTGGAAAGCCCGTCTTCGAGGGAGATCGCTTCTGCGGGGCGTGCGGCGTGAAGCTGCGCGGGCAGAGCGATTAGCTAAAAGGCACGCCGGAGGTGTAGTGTGGAGTCCCTCAGCAGTGGGGTTCTGAGTACGATGCACGCGGTGGAAGCAGTACGGGCGGACTTTGACCGCATCGCGATGGTCTCCGGCAGTGAGTGGAATCACAATAACCATTACCACCGTCTCCTGCTGGAACACATCCCTAAGCGGTGTGACGCGGCGCTTGACATCGGGTGTGGAACGGGCGAATTTGCGCGGATGCTGGCCGCCCGCGCGGATTACGTGCTCGCCGTTGACCTGTCGCCGGAGATGATCCGGCTGGCCGGTGAACGGTCGGCGCAGCATCCCAATATCGAATACAGGGTGGCGGATGCATTGGCTTATGACCTGCCCGGTGAGTCGTTTGATTGCGTGGTATCCATCGCCACGCTGCACCACCTGCCTATGGAGGAGATGCTGCTGAAAATTCGGAAGACACTGAAGCCGGGAGGCACGCTGGTGGTGCTCGACCTCTTCAGGCAGGAAGGGGTGCGTGATCTTCTTGCCAGCGGGGTGGCAGTTGGGGTGAATCTCGTCCTCAGGTTGTTCCACACGGGCCGTCTCAGAGAGCCGCGTGAAGTGAGGGCGGCGTGGGCAGAACATGGACAGCGCGATTCGTACCTCACCTGCTCTGAAGTGCGTGAGATCTGCGACGACGTGTTACCGGCTGCGAAGGTGAGAAAGCATCTGTTGTGGCGTTATTCACTCGTGTGGCAGAAACCCGGTGCCGGGCAGCCCTGACATTCAGACCACGGATTGCACGGATTACACAGATTTACTTTTCACCTGGTACTGTGTGGCCGGAAGCGCGCAGATGAGCTCGACTGCGTAAGTCCTGATAATAATGATAGGCTTATGTTCAACACTAGTGTTAGGCAGAATTTGCATCACTGCGATGTGTCACTCCCTCACCCCCCTGTGAGCCTGACGGCTCATCCGTCCCCCCGTGCACGGGGGGACACATCGGAGCACAGCGATGATGAGGCCCAAGGAGGGGCCCAAGGAGAGGCCCAGGTAGGGGGCCCAAGGAGGGGGAGGACAGCGCCCCGGCGTGGATGGGTGGAACTCGCGTTGGCGGTGCTCGCGCTGGCGGTGGGTGGGTGCTCGCTGGCAAGCGAGCCGGTGCCCGCCGTTCCCATCGAGATCGGCCCGCTGCCGGGGGAGGTGGTGGACGCCGACCTGCCGATCAGCCTGCCGCGCGCGTCGGAGGGGGCGCTGATCTACCTGGAGCACTGCGCCGCGTGTCATGGGGAGGGAGGGCAGGGCGATGCCGACTATGCTGCCGGGTTGGCGGAGCAGGGTGTCGAGCTGGTCGACCTGTCCGATCCGGCGCTGGCCCGCAGGCGCAGTCCGCAGGATTGGTACAGGGTTATCAGCGACGGCACCGCCTCGATGGGAGGATTGATGCCCCCCTGGCGTGAGTCGCTGACCGACGCCGAGCGTTGGGACGTTGCCGCCTACCTGTACACGTTCAGTGCCCCGGAAGACCTGCTGGTTGAGGGTGAGGTGCTCTACCAGGCCAACTGCGCAGAATGTCACGGTGAGGCGGGTGAGCTGGAGGGGCTGGACGACTTTGCAGGGCTGGCGACGTTGAGCCGGGAGGCTATTTACCGCGATTACGTAGCCAGCCAGAGCGATGAGATCCACACCTTCCCGGCGCTCTCCGAGGATGAGGGCCTGGCGATTGCCCTGCACGTGCAGCGCTTTGGCTTTGATGCGGCGCTGCCTGCCGCAGCAGAGGAGGCGGTGATAGAGGAAGAGGCCCCGCCCGAAGAAGAGCCGGAGGTCGAAGCCGCAGAAGCAGAGGAGATGGCCAAAGAGGCCGCCGAAGAGGCCACACAGGCAGAGCCGACCGGCGTCGTGACCGGGCGGGTCACCAATGCCAGTGCGGGCGCGGAGGTCCCCGCAGGGCTTGAGGTGGGGCTGCATGGGATCACGCTCGACGCTTCGGGTGAGGTGGTCGATTTCCTGACGCAGACCGCCGCCACCGGCAACGATGGCGTGTTCCGCTTTGAGGGCCTGCCGCTCGACGTGGACAATGCCGCTTACGTCGTCAGGGTGATCTACGATGGCGTCGAGTTCCACAATGGGGCAAGGATCGACCCGGACAACCCGGTGCTCGACCTGCCGGTGACGATTTACGAGACGACCACCGACCCGGACGTGATCACAGTCGAGGTGATGCACGTCTTCATGCGCGAGCACCCCGACGCGCTGCTGGTGATGCAGATCTTCGTCTACAGCAACTCAAGTGACCGGGTCTTCGTCAGCCGGGAGCCGGTCAGCGGGGGACGGCGGGGAAGTGTCGCCGTGCAGCTTCCGCCGGGCGCGCTCAGCGTCACCTTCGAGGACGACCGGCAGGGCAGCCGCTTCGTGCAGGTGGGTGACCGGATTTACGATATGGACATCATGCCGCCCGGTGAGGGGGTTCACTCCATCATCGTCAGCTACTTTCTGGACTACGATGGCACGCGCGAGGTCGCCCTCCCGGTGACTTACACCACCCGCCAGGTGAACATGCTCGTCCAGGAGGGGCAGCGGGTGCGAACCGACCGGCTCAGCCCCGCCGGGGTCGAGGTGTTCGAGGGGCAGGCTTACGGGCGCTTCGTCGGCCAGGACTTGGCTGCCGGTGACGTGCTGGCCCTCAAGGTGCGGTCGACGGCGCTGGGGCGGAGCACGATCTCGGTCGTGATCGGCGCGGCGCTGGCGGCGCTGGTGATCGTCGGGGTGATCGCCTGGTTCGTGCGCGGGCGGGCGTGGGGCAGAGTGCCCGCCGCTGCCGGGTTGACCCCCGACCAGGAGGCGCTCGTCCGCCAGATCGTCGAGCTTGACGGCGCGTTTGAGGCGGGGCGGGTTGACCGCTTCGAGTATGAGGCGCGGCGTGCTGACCTCAAGGCGGCGCTGGCGGAGGGTATGGAAGGGTAGGGGCGGGTTTCAAACCCGCCCCTACTGTTTGATACGGAAAAAGATTACGGGAGTTCGATGGCCGACAGCAGAGCCGCCACACGGAACCCGTAGCCGCGGCAGACATCGTCCGTTTCCAGGCCGAAACGCAGCGCGGTGCGCATGTCAACCGCCGACACGTCAAACGCACCGCCGCGCAGCACGCGCACGCCCGCTGCCTCCGGGTCTTCCCGCCCGTCGCCCGCGTCGTAAGGGTAGTCCCGGTACAGGCTGGCCGTCCACTCCCAGACGTTGCCCGCCATGTCCACTGCGCCCACCCACGACGCGCCGCCGGGATACGTGCCCACCGGCGCGGTCAGCGCGTAGCCGTCGTCGTAGTCGGGGTCGGCCCACCAGTAGATGTCGCAGTTAACGTCGCAGTAGTTGAGCCGCTCCCGCTCGAACTCATCCCCCCAGGGATATACCCACGCTTCCGGCCCCCGCGCGGCGTACTCCCACTGGGCCTCGGTGGGCAGCATCGCGCCCAGCCACTCCGCGTAATTGACCGCCTCCTGCCACGAGACCTGGATCACCGGGTGATCGGCGTAGTCAGGGTTGTCGAAGTAGGTCCGGTCAGCCGGTGGGGCACACGCCCCGGCCTCGACGCAGGCGGCATACTGGCTGTTGGTCACCTCGGTCTGCCCGATCCAGAAAGCCTCCAGGCATACCTCGTTTTGTGGGCCTTCGGCCTCCAGCACCTCGGACTCGCAGGGGAAGGGCGCGCCTTCGCGGCTCTTGATGTGCGCCTCGATGGCGGCCGCGATCTGCTCCTCGGTGCTGCCCATCATGAAGCACCCGGCGGGGACGTAGACCATCGGCAGGCCGTTCAACTCGCCCTCGACAGGCTCCCAGTCGGCGTTGCTGGCCCCGGCAGGGATGGGCATCTCCTCGGTGGGTTCTGGCGTCGGCTCCGGGGTCGCGGTAGGCACTTCGGCCTCGGCTGCGGGTGCCTCCTCGACCGGCTCGTCCACCGCTTCGGAAGCCGCTTCGGGGGCGGGTTCAGAGCCGCAGGCGACCAGTGCCAGACAGAGCACCAATACCACGATCAACCCGGCGAGCACTTTGTGATACGTCATTGTTTCCTCCTCGCTGTTCATGGTTTCTGGATCTGCCTTACCGGTCAGTCAGTATACACAAGGTTGGCGGTTTTGTCTGTTGAGGCAAAGATAGGGGCGACCCACCTCCGTCAACGACGAAGAGGCCCCCTGTGTGAGGAGGCCCCTGTGTGTCCGGACTACGTCTGTTTACCAGTCGTCGTAGTCACGACGGGGTGGGCGTCGGGCCGGGGGACGTGCCTTGTCCACCCTGATCGTACGCCCGCCTAGATTAGTACCGTTCATCCCGCTTATGGCGGACTGAGCTTCTTCCTCGGTGTTAAACTCAACGAAGCCAAAGCCCTTGGAACGGCCTGTCCCACGCTCGGTGATGATCGTGGCGCTCAGAACTTCTCCGTACGACTCGAAAGCCTCGCGCAACTCATCGTCCGTCGTGGTGTAGGGCAGATTACCCACGTACAACTTGCTAGCCATTCTTCAGAGATCCTCCCGGTGCCGTGCACCGCTTCCTGTTGCCCATCATGCGGACGGGCTTCGCTAGATAACAAATGCACCGGGGGCGGCTGCCCCACGTTCTCACTGCTGCTCTCGTGGTACCAGGTTATCTGCGCTGCCACGGTCGACATTGATTCTGTGCTTCTCCGGGCTTGACCGGCTCCGTGCTTGACGCCTCTCCTCACACTCACTCATTATCTTCGCAGAACCAATCTTACATGTGGTTGCCCGGTAAGTCAATTCGCGCGGAGGGGGGTGGGCGTCCAAAGGTTGTCAGTGAATGGCTTGACCTTGAACCCCCTCGCCGCGCTCGGATTGAGATACATACATCTTCAAACAACCTGACAGGTTTTGGATGCGCCCGGATACTGTAGGCTTTTCCCTTCCCATTCACCGAGAAGGGACAGATTATGGAACCCACATTGGCATTTGGTAGTGTTGCCCTGGTGCAGAAAGGATCGCGTAAACACTCATATCTTCAACAAATAAAATATAAATAGCTGACTCTCCATGCCCGGCAGCGCCTTGAAATGCTATTAGGTCGCCACTTGGTGACCATCTCACATGGTCCGGATCTTCCACATCAAACGCAGTAATATTGAATTCTTGAACAACCCTCCCATCCATATCCAGCACGCAAAGGGTGGTTGTGATTTTCCCTTCGTTTCTGCTCCTGCATATGGCTGCTACTTTAGCTCCGTCTGGTGACCAAGAAACTGGGCCATATATGGCGAAGTCAGGTGATGAGATTTCTCTTGCGTTGCCAACTGTTTCACACTGATGCGTAATATCTGAGCAAATAATCTCCACGAGAAAAACCGCAAAAAGTGATTGATCGTAAAGTGCAATTTGTTTACCATCCGGAGACCAGGTCGGGAATATTATATGTTCATACATCGAATATCCCAGTGTCTGGCTAGAGATGAATGTGTTGGACACAGTTTGTGTAGGTATATGTACAAACATCACTCTTATAAGCTCGCCACCAGGAGTAAAAATACCATAAGCTACATACTCCCCGTCGGGAGACCAAGTATACCAATACATATCCTCCATATGTTCGATATACCCTAGCGTACTTGTTTCTTGTCCGAACAAATCAAACAATCTATGAACTACCCCATCATCGGATGATAAATACTCCCCTTTTGGAGAAAGGATCGGACCACCCTCAGAGTCCATAAGCTTATATTCAAAGTAAGTTGTAGAGTTGTCGAAGCAAGCAAGATATATACTCTTGTCTTTGTAGAACAGTATACGATGTGCAGGACAGGATGGACGAGTAGGTGTTGGAAGGGGAACCATGTTTTGTGTTGGTACTGGTGAAGTTGAACGAGTTACTGCCACATCAGTGCTTATAGATGTAAGTGGTTGCCCGGATATTGCACAGGCTGAAAGCAACATGACTAATATGGCTACCCATACTATCTTGCACAGGCTTATCATCTTATTTAGACTCCATGCCAACCACATTAATTCAAACACTCAGGGGCCTTGCTCAGTTTAGAGTTGACAAGCAACAAACATATCCCGTTTAGCTCTTTCAATTTTTTAGATATTCTCTGCCCCCCGACCAGTCACAGGTGCCTGCACGGTTTCCGCCCATATCATATTCGAATTCCCCAGTATCGTCATCGAGGCCGGTAGCAATCACAGCCCACCCAGTTGCCAAACCCTCACGAATTGCATTGAAAAAGTCACCAAAAAAGTTGAGGAAAATCACGAGATGGCTGCAAAGTACAGTCGCGGGATCGTGCGATTTTCGGCTTCGTACTAATGAGAGGGGGTGGATGAGGGCGAGTTTACGGGAATTGGAGCAAATACGTGGGCGAGTGAACACACAGGTTCGTCCCTACAAGACGAGGTTATCGGCAGAGAAAGACCTGTGCCGGGCAGCCGCTCACCGGGAGAGCGTTCTGCGGGTGACGAACATCTCCAGCGCCATGCGCGCTTCGGGGGCGTTGACGGCGTTCAGCGCCTCAAGCGCGGCGTGGCGGACGGACAGGTCGTCGTCGCTCAAGCTGGCGATCAGCAGGTCGATGGCCTGCCTGAAGCGACCATCGAGCGCGGACAGGTTGGCCGTCTGCGCGCCGAGCGCCTCGACTGCGGCGGCGCGCACCACCTCGTCCGCGTCCTCGGCGGCGGCGGCCAGTGGCGAGACGGCGACGGGAGCGTCCAACCGTCCCAGCGCCCAGGCCGCCGAGGCGCGCACGGTGCTCGACTCGTCTCCCAGTGCGTCGATCAGCCGCCGGGTGGCGCGGCGGTCGCCCAGTGTGCCCAACACCCAGGCCGCCTCGCGGCGCGCCCACCACTCCCCGGCGGTCAGGGCGTCCTTCAGCAGCGGGCCGAGCACCAGGTCGGGGGGCGCGGCGGCCAGGATGCGGGCGACGACCTTGCGCCCGATCACCGGCAGGGTGCGTAGCATGCCGGTCATATCCCGAAAAACCTGCCGGGTGCGCGGGGCGGCGGGGTCGAGGCGCGCGCAGATGGCGGTCAGCGCCTTTCCTGCCTCCGACGCCACCTGGCGGTAAGTCTGGTCGGCCAGCACGTCGAGCAGAGGCGGGATCGACTCGTAGCTGCCGATCAGCGCCAGCGCCCGGATGGCCCGGATGCGCTGCCCAGGCGTGAAGGTCCCGCGCCAGCTGCCGACCTTCTGGCGGGCGTGGGCGGGGATCGCCAGGGCCAGCTCGCGCGCGTAGAGGTCGGCCTGCCCGAAGCGCCGGACGTTGTCGAGGATTTGGTGTTGCTGCTCGGCGGGCACCCCGTCGAGCAGCGCCTGGATGTGTGCCGTGTCGACGGCGGCCCGCCGGGCACCACCCAGCATCGGCTCAAGCCCGGTCAGTTGGGGGCGCGTGTTGCCGCCCAGCCCCGGCTCCTGGCCGGATGGGTTGCGCTTCGGCTCGCGTGAGGGCGGATAGCTCATGATTTTACGCACCGGCCTCCGGAGTGAACAGATCGCGGAACGAGTCGTGCCGCCGGTGCAGCAGCCAGACAATCGCCAGCGCCCAGATGAAGTTAGACGGGACCGTCTCCCAGAAGTGCGCCATCTGCACCGCCGGGGGCATCAGGGGGTTGGGGATGAAGTGAACGGTGTTCATCGATATGGAGTAGAGCAGCGCGACGATCAGACCCGCTTCCCAGACGCGGCCTTTTGTCGTGCGGATGACGGGCAGAGCAAAGGCTATCCACAGCAGCCCCCGGAATACCTGCCAGGGGTAAAGTTCGGGTGATTCCCTGGCAAGAACACCCAATTGGGCGATGAACGTGCCGGGGTCGGTGCTGCCGTAAAATTCCTGCACTGCCGGGCTGCGAAACGCGACGTAGTAGCCAAACGCGATGTACACGAATGGATAGATGATCCCGGCGAGCAGCGCGAGCTTCCAGGCCCACTGACCGGCGGGCATGATCAGGCGCGTGTTTTCCTCTTCGGCGGGTTGGGTGGGTTTCTTCGCCTTGCCCAGAATCCACACGGCAAGTGGCGGAAAGAGCAGCACCAGCGGAAGGGTCATCGTGAACAGGCCGGGGATCATGCTGGCGGTCACGTTGTCCATGAACCACCATGCCTCAATCGCAGACATGAAGGTTTTCGCGCCGTAGAACGTGAAGGCGGTGACGGCCATCAGCCTCCAGCCGGTCAGGCGGGAGCGGAGGATGAGATAAGTCAATATGATGGTGTCGATCAGACTGGTGACGAGGATGACGACCAGTGCTGCCATGCCTGTCTGTTCAGGCGTCATTTCGGCGGCGTCCACCTGCGGGCCAAGAACGCTGCTCCCGACCAGGAACAGGATAAACATGGCGATGGTCAGGACGAGAACCTTCAGGACGAGGCCGATTATCTGTTTGACGGTCACAGGAGTACTTTCCCCCTCATTTTGTTAGACAGCAAACGGCGGGTCTATCAGTTACCTCTCCTCAAGTGATTATAGTCCGGTTTGAGCAAGGGGAAAAAGGTGCGGACTCCTCGTTCATCAACTGTCAGTACACCGCAATCATCCGGTCAGGCAAGGTGGCTTTAGCCCCTTGTAGACGCTTCTCAAGGGATTGTTGAGGATTTACTAGAAGCCATTTCAAAAAACCGAAAGCGAGCTAAACTGTCGGCATGAGCCGAC
>CAZRXG010000073.1:0-10227 GCA_964603985.1 uncultured Anaerolineae bacterium
CGGCTCCGGCCATTCCTCCCCCACCACAGGTGGGGGCTTCCTGGAAATGGAGTGACGGGGGGAGCGTGGCGGCCCGGCTCTGCCGGAGAGTTTTCTGTTAGCCTTCCCCGTACACCGTTCCCCGGCAGGCTCTTGGCGGACGATCTGCCACCGGGCGCGGCTTTCTTGAAATTAAAGTTTCCTTACAAAGACGCTCATTTTGCGAAAAATGGATTAGAATTAAACAGAGAGCTTTCAGGAGGGAATCATTATGGCTTTCGATGTGGAACGCTTAGAAGGCGAACCCATCATCGTGGTTCGCGGTCGCAGGGAGCCCGACGATCACCGACGGGAAATGATCAACATGTTCGTTGCCGTCGATGCGCTCATCGGGCCTGACGAGAAAGTATTCTGTATCACCGACCTATCAGATACGAGGGTCAACTTCTCCAACATGGTTATGGGAATGTCATCAATCCGCGATAAGCGACCCGGATCGCCCAGCGACCCCCGTATCACCAACATCATGGTCGCTTCCGGCCCACTCTGGAAACTGGCGGCCAGCGCGGCAGCGCAGGCCCAATATGGAGGGGTGAACGTCCATCTGTATTCAACGGTGGAAGAGGCGATTGAATTTGCCCGCCGGGAGAGCAGAAAGGAAGAATCCCCCGAACCATCGCCCGAACAGCCCGGAAGGTCGGCGTGAAAAAACCAACACCCCATTGCTGAATGGGGTGTTGGTTCTTTCGCCCGGATTATCCGGCTAGTCGCCCATAGACTGCATCATCATCATCATCGTCGTTCCGGTGTAGTCATTCTCGATCTTGATGTACAGGCCATCCCGCGAGGGTGTAGGGCTGAACATGAATATTCGTCGATCGCTCTGCACGGGCGCGTTGGCGTAGTACCGCCCAAGCAGAGGGTGTAAGTGGGTGGGCATCATGTCCGGCATGGGTGCCGGTACGGTGAAGCAAATGCGCTGGACTTCATCCGAAGCCCAGGTGAAGGTCGGGTATATCGAGACGGCCCGGCAGCAGTAGCCCAGGATCTCAGGTGATGGGATCTCAAGCCCCAGGTCGCCCAGCATCTCCGCGACTTTTTCGGGCGATAAAGCTCCGTAATGCTGTGGAATAAAGTACAGATTGATGGACTTTGAGTCGTAGTCGAAGGCCACCACCTCAACTGAGTTAAATCCGTACTTGTATGAGAAATCGGCGTGGGCTTTGAAGCTGTCCGGGAGGTAAGGAATGTCCAGAACCTCCTCGAGCGGGACCAGCTTCGAAAGAAACAGCCATATCTTTTGAAGCCCTGACGGCACCGCCACGTCGACCCCGTACCCTGCGACCGGGGTGTCTTTTACAATTGCGTCGTGCAGGTCGAAAATGGGGTGATCGTCCCTGGTAATGAACCCGTTGGCGAAGGCGGCGGGGAAGGGATCGATGGGCACTTCGATCTCGATGAACCGCACGTTTATCCGCCGCTGGCCTTTTGGCCGCGTGGAGGTTCTGAACAACATCGGCGAGTGTGAAAAATAATCTTTATAGGCGTCAAGCACCCCCTCAATCGCGTCCCCATCATAGGGAACTTCGGCAATTTGGGCCGCCGTTTCGAGGTCTCTTTTTAGCTGCTCGTAGTCTATGTCGCGCCTGAATGTGATTTTGTCGCTCTTTTTCATGGCTCTACCCTCGGGTCTCCTTTCTGGTAGGATTGTGTTGTGTCGATGGCAGTTCGCGTTGGTTTGACGCGTTGGTAGGACGGGCTTGCAGTGGGAGCCGGTTCAAGCTGCTTTACTTCGCGGGCCTATCATGTACCTCCTTATTGGTATAATACTTCCACCCTTCAGTATATTCGGTTCTGAGTGGGTGACAACCTGTTCACTCCCCGCCCGTTTCGTAATACAATAAAAAGCACAACACCCACACACAGCGTAGATAATGCTGTGGTTAGAGTGAGCCGCAGCGTGGGCGCGGCGTGTCATGGCGTGCGCCTGCCGCTTCGGCCTGGCGCGGGGGGGGGACATGCGAGCTGAGTTCAAATACTTCCTCGATCCGGAGCGCTTCGCCGTTATCCTGAGCGAGGAGACGGAGTGCGACATCTGCCACCGGGTCAGGCGGTGCTTCGACGCCAGCGTATTTTACGGGAGAGAGAGATACACCGCCTTTTGTTTCGAGTGCGTGGCTGCCGGGCGGTTGGCCGAGGTGGGCGCGTTTGGCGTCAACGGCGACTACGGCGCGTTGAAGCGCCAGCTTCAGGCGTTGAACCCCGGCCTACCGCCCGACGAGGTCGAGCAGCAGGCCCGCGCGATCACCGGGCGGTTCGAAGCGACGACGCCCAAGCTCCTCACCTGGCAGGATTGGGCCTGGCCGGTTCACTGCGGGGATTACTGCCAGTTCGTCAGGATGGCGGGCCAGGCAGACTTCAACGCGCTGGCCGAGGACGGCGACGGCAAGAGGCTCTTCAGCACCTCGCTGTGCAGCGACCTGAGCGAGAGCGCGGTCGACGACATCTGGGCGGCGCTGAAGCCCGGCTCCGTTGGCGGGATCTCCGATCCGGCTGACAACTGGAGTCCGATGGCCTACATCTTCCGCTGTCTCAAGTGCGGGGCAATCGTGACCGGGTTTGACGTGGATTGAGGCCACCTGCGCTCACTGCGCCGACTCTTCGTCCCGCTCGATCTCAAACGGCCCCGTCTCCAGGTCGATCCCCCGCTCGTGCGCGTCGAGCACGGCTTCCATGCGCGCCTTGATCCGCGCCTGATCGGCCTCGCGGTAGGTCTCGAAGCGCTCCGGGGGCTGCGCGTAATTGACGCGGTAGCTGTACGCCGCCAGGCTCTCGAACGTCCGGTTGTACACCTGCCCGAAGTTCACCCGGACGGTGTGCTTGCCTGCCAGTGGGAGGTCGATGATGGGCAGCGGCGCGTCCACATCGAAGCCGTACACGTCCGTCCAGCCGTCTTGCAGCGTGGGGCGCGGGTCGCTGACGGTGATGGTGTAGGGGTGCGCGCCGGGTTCGCCGCCGGGGTAGCTCGGCAGGCGGTTGATCGGCGAGCGCGTCTCGTGCAGGTAGTCGACCTCGACCAGCACCACGCCCTCGCGCAGCGCGGTCGCCCGCTCCTGGATGTACTGCATGTACCCCGTGCCGCCCGGCTTGTTCGTCGGCGAGAGCAGCTCGATCCACGTGACCGGCTTGCCCAGCTTGCCCCTGCCGGTCTTCCAGATGATGACCGCCCTCAGGTACGAGTCGCTGTCGATGTCCAGTGTCTCCAGCGCCGACAGCGTCATCGTGGGGGCCGAGGCGGTCTCGGACGACGGCCACTCGAACGATGACACGGGCGGCCTGGCCTCGTAGATCGCGATGTCCGGGCGGGGCCGCCTGAACCTGGCCCCCGCCGCCGGGTCGTACTCCCGGATCTGGAGCGCGGGTCGGCTGTCAACCAGGTAGCCGGACGGCAGGCTGGCGTTGATCGCCTCGGTCAGGTGGGTGATGTGGTTGCCGTGGAATCCCTCCCAGCCGCCTGTCGTGCCTTGCAGGCTGCTGTGCAGGTGGGCGTTGATGCCCTGGTACTGGTTCTTGCGCGATTGGACGGCCATACATTGCTCCCGTTCGGCTCCCGTTTTCCCCGGCGCGCCCCTTTCGCCGCGCCTTCGTCCACTCCATTATACTCGTTCCGCCACTCTTAGCTTGGCGCTGCGTGCCCTGGGGTTGGCCGTGACCTCCGCCTCCGTTGCCGTGACCGGCTTGCGGGTGATGATGCGCAGCGTCGCCCGGTGGTCGCAGGTGCACACCGGCTGCCGGGGCGGGCAGATACAGTCGCTCGCCTCGCGGCGTACGAACTGTTTCACCATCCGGTCTTCGAGCGAGTGGAAGCCGATCACCGCCAGCCGCCCGCCCGGCTTCAGCAGGCTCACCGCCTGGGGCAGCGCGCTTTCGAGCTGGCCTAGCTCGTCGTTGACCGCGATCCGCAGCGCTTGGAAGGTGCGCGTCGCCGGGTGGATCCGCTCACGCGAGCGCGGCACCGCCCGCGCCACCACCCCGGCCAGCTCCCCCGTCGAGGTGAGTGGGCGCGCCGCGATGATCGCCCGTGCGATGCGCCGCGCGTAGCGCTCCTCACCGTGACGCGCGATCAGGTCGGCCAGCTCTTCCTCCGTCAGCGTGTTGACCAGGTCGGCAGCCGTCTGCCCCTGCGTCGTGTCGAAGCGCATGTCGAGCGGCCCCTCGGCCCGGAATGAGAAGCCGCGCGCCGGGTCGTCGATTTGCAGCGACGAGAAGCCCAGGTCGAACAGGACCGCGTCCACCGCCTCGAAGCCGTGCCGGGGGGCGATGGCGGCCATCTGCGCATAGGGGGCGTGCACCGCCTGCGCCCGCTCCCCAAAGTGGGCCAGCCGCGCCCGCGCCACCCGGATCGCCGCTTCGTCCCGGTCGAAGCCCAGCACGCGCCCATCCGGCGAGGTGGCCTCCAGCCAGGCCTCGGCGTGCCCGCCTGCGCCCAGCGTCGCGTCGATCAGCGCCGCGCCGGGCCGGGCGTTGAGGTGGTCGATCACCGTCTCGCGCAGCACCGGGATGTGCTGTGCGTCGTTTGTCGTTGCCATGCGGCGATCATATAACAGCCCGTCCCACCCGGCAACGCCCCCACTGATGCCATCCGGCAGGGGTGAAACGTGACAAACTGCCGTTGGGCCTCCCGCGCCGGGCTGGTATCCTTAGGCAGCGGTGCTGTAAACGAAAGGAATCCCTGTGCGAACTTATCTCGACTGCTACCCGTGTTTCATACGCCAGGCGCTGACGGCCTCCCGCATGGCCGGTGCCGACGAGGCGCAGCAGCGGGCCGTGCTCTTCAAGGCGCTTGACGTGCTGCGCGAGAGCGATCCGGCCCGCACCCCGCCGGAGATCAGCGACCCTATTCACAGCCTCGTCCGGGAGGAGACAGGCGTCGCCGACCCCTACCGCGCGGCCAAGCAGTCCGGCACCCGGCAGGCCCTCGACGTGTATCCCCGCCTGAAGCAGATCGTCGCGGGGTCGTCTGACCCGCTCGACACGGCCATCAGGCTCAGCATCGCGGGCAACATCATCGACCTGGGGGCGCAGGACAGCTATGACCTGTGGGGCACGGTCGAGCGGGTGCTGGAGCAGCCCTTCGCCATCGACGACCGGGCTGCCTTCCGCGCGGCGCTGGGCGCAGCCGACGAGGTGCTCTACGTGGCCGATAATGCGGGCGAGACGGTCTTCGACCGGGTGCTGATCGAGGCGCTCGACGTGCCCGTGATCTACGCTGTGAGAGGCGGCCCGATCCTCAATGATGCGACGTACCAGGATGCGGTCGAGGCCGGGATAGACGGCGTTGCGACCATCGTCTCAAACGGCCTGGCCATGACGGGCGTCGTCCTGGAGCGCTGCTCGGACGAGTTCCGGCAGCTCTACGACCGGGCCGGGTTGATCATCGCCAAGGGGCAGGGCAACTACGAGACGTTGAGTGAGGTGGGCGGGCCGCTGTTTTTCCTGCTGCAGATCAAGTGCCCCGTCATCGGGCGCGATATCGGCGTGCCGGTCGGGGGCATCGTGCTTTCGCAGGGGCGAGCGTAGCGGCGGTATCACCGGCCCGGCCCTGGTTATTCGATTGGCGGATCTGCTGATATAGCTGTTTGCCGGTGGGCTGCGCATTCGGACGCCGGGTGACCCACCTTGCAGGTCAGGTGGGACGTTTGCCTCCGGCGCGGGCGTATTCCAGGGCCTCCTCAAGCGTCTTAAAAATCGACACCGGCACGAAGCCGAACAGCTCGCTGTCCAATCCCTTGGCGGCCAGGTCAAAGAGCTTGGAGTCTGTCACCACCACGAATTCCCGAAAATTGGGATGGTGAAAGATCGCGTTACTCCCCCTGGCTGCCCGGTTGGCGGCAAGGATCACATCTTGTAGGCTTAACTTCAAGCCGCTGACGTCGGAAACGTAGTAGAGCGGTTCGTTTGCGGCATTCAGGTGCTCCAAAAGCTGCTCGATGTTGATAAGCAGATCGTTGGCCGCGCTCCACCCCTCATACATTGTGTTGATCAAAATTGGCTCGCCGGGTAGCTTCTCGACTTTGAATGTGCTCATCGCGTCCCTCTCCTGACGCTCCATGGCCGTTCACATGCGGTTTGGTGTGAGCCAGGTTCCATAAGTAGACGTTATGAGCAGTATAGCAAGGGCCAGGTTGGATGTACATGGGGTGTTGCCCCTACAGCGGGGCGGGGTTCCAGGGCGGCAAGCGGGGGCGTGTATTCAGTTTTCGTCCTGCGTAACGCGGCATCGCAATCATCCGGGGGATGGTTGCGCGTTTGCCGGTGGGCTGCGCATCGTACATCGGGCGGGCCACCCGGCAGGTCAGGTGGGACGTTTGCCTCCGGCGCGGGCGTATGCCAGGGCTTCCTCAAGCGTCTGAAAAACCGCCACCGGCACGTTGCCGAATACCTCGCTGCCCAGTCCCCTGGATGCCAGCTCGATGAGCTTGGCCTCTGTCACCACCAGGAATTCCCGTAAATTGGGATGGTGAAGGATCGCATTGCTCCCCCTGGCCGTCTGGTTGGCGGTAAGGATCATGTCCGGTAGATCTAACTTCAAGCCGCTGACGTCGGCAACGTAGTAGAGCGGCTCGTCTGCGGCATCCAGATACTCTATAACCTGATCGAGGCTGTCGCCCAATTCCAATTCATCGCCCGAGCTCCATGCTCCGAATACTGTGCTGACCAGAATTGGCTCGCCGGGCAGCTTCTCGATTTCGTGTGTGCTCATCGCATCCCCCTCCTGACGCTCCGTGGCCGTTCACATGCGGTTTGGTGTGAGCCGGGTTCCATAATAGACGTTGTGAGCAGTATAGCACAAGGGCCAGGTTGGATGTATATGGGGTGTTGCTCCTACGGCGGAGCGGGGTTCCAGGGCGGCAAGCGGGGGTGTGTATTCAGTTTTCATCCTGCATAACTGGAGTTTCGCCAGAATTGGTCAAAATGAGGGGGGTCGAAACTACATCTAGCAACACAAATCCGATCCTGGTCGGTGAAGTTTTTCAAAACCAGGAAGTTGTGTTGCTCATCAGTTCGGCGTGTTGAAGCTGTTTCGCGATGCGGCGTAAGCCCGCTCTACTTCTCCTGTGCATTTAGACGCCTGTCTCTCGCTACACAACGACAACTTGCCTGACCATATCTTACGCGCATTGCGCCTGCTTGCAGAGCGAATGAGAATGGACAAAACTCCAGCTGGGGTTTCGTCGATCTTTGCGAAACCCCAGTCCAGTTCTTAATGTGGAAACAATATTTCGCCAATGAGAAATAATATCAGCAACGCTCCTATTATAGTAGCGACAAAGACCAGTAGCGCACGTTCCTTTTGCCTGATGATTGCAATGAGTCCTGTAATGAAAGCCGAGATTCCAGAAACGTTTCCGGCAAGCATCGTAATAGCCAGGGCCGGTCTTACAGCAATATCTTCCAAGATACTATTGCCTGCAGGCACTGATTCATACAATAAGTCAGTGAATGACATGCCGATGAAGAACAATACCGGCATCGCGGCAATCAGCCCAAGCGACCATTTACCTAATTGGGTTTTTGGCATGATTTCTCCAAGGTTGCTTTATCTTACTACTGCAGTTTCGCCTTTTTTCACGATGATTCTGGCGAAACTCCAACTGCATAACACGGCAGGTTGCCGGTGGGCTGCGAGTCGGGTATTGGGCAGAGGAGTCCGCAGGTTCGACGTGACTCAACCATCGCTTCCGCCGGGCGGTGCCAACGCAAGGCGGCAGTCGGCCCTCCCCATACGCCACACGCCCCGACAGGGGGCGCGGCACCGCGCCAGACCTCGCCGGGGCGAAGTCTCCGGTGGGATACCCGGCTGCGCTGTTGATCCTTTCCGCGCAATGCGGTGCCTGGCTGCGGCAGTAGGCCCACGCGCCGGACATCACAGGCGCTAACTAGAACTTGCGTTCTATCTATTATAACACGCGATGGGCGGCTGTCAATTGGGCATCCGTTCGATTCGGGTTGGGGGTGGGTTAGTGATCGGCGGGCAGCCGGTCAGCAGTTGGTAGGGACGTGGCATGCCGCGTCCCTACCCCATCCGCTGGCAGTGCTGTGGGTCATTACTCCTCGTGTATCTCATTATGTCCGGGCGGCTCAGGCAAGGGGGATATGGCCTGGGTCCTCAGGTGGTGGCGGGGGTGGTGACTCAGGTGGCGGGGGTGGTGACTCAGGTGACAGACGAGCGAGAACTGACTTAATAATGTGGATAATGTAGTATCCAGGCCACCTCCGGCCAGCCCTCTTTACCACAGTATATCCGGGCTGCTCAGGTGGCGAAGATTCAACAGAAGCATTATCATCGACCATAATAATTCTCCGGAGATAGGTCTATGAGTAACACATCCGAAGTATACAACAACATTGACCGTAAACGCGAATTGGTGGAAAGCTTAAAGGAGGTACTAGAAGCTCAGTTTGAGGCGGCCGAGGCGTTGGATACTAAGGCATGGAATGTCCTGAGTGTTACAAGCGCCACGCTTGGCATTGCCTCGTCCATCCAGGTAATCCTGATTGGCAAGTCGGCTGAGCTTTCCTTTTGGATTGGGCTTGCCGTTGTGCTGTTCTTATATTTGTGGCAAGTTCGGGAAGTCCTAGCGGCGGTTAAGCCATTGACATGGCATTTAGTACCTGGAGTAGCTGATGGAGAAATCAGCTTCCGAAAGTTAATGGAGAAATACGTGGGCACTGATGAGAGCACGTATCTAAATAAACTTATCGTTGACTACGCCGGGAAAATCGATCCTGATAATGAGGACAGATTGTTACCTGGCGCAATCCAGGTGGCGCTGAGCAACAACGTTGTGAAGAAGAAGCATATAATCCGCGCTGCAAGGCTATTGGGGGCAATCATCGCAGGACTTATCATCATGGCCGTATTAGCAAGATGGCCGATAAGTATAATATCATGGGAGTGATTTGCTCAACCACACTCACAGGCTCTAAACCGCCCTCCATGCATGTATGGAGGGCAGTTTGTGTCCAGGGGCGTGGCCTGCGAGAGCCTTTCGTAGGGTAGGTATAGCAAAGCAGCGGGATATCCGCACAGGTGCTCCTGTTTTTCAATAAAAAGATCTCATGTGGGGTGAAGAATATGACTGTGGCGCTCACGATTGCTACCAATCTGCTCATTATAATGGCTGTAGATAGTGCAGTGACCTTAGATTTCGGGGATCACCGGGAGTATGATACAGGTAGAAAGCACTACTATGTTAAAGGGGTTGGGTGTGTGACAACTTGGGGAGAACTTACGGGAAATCAAGTTGCGAGGTTTCTTGATAGGCAGGCGTTATCACAAGAAACCCATACCATCGATGATCTTGCCAGTTTGGTATATCAATATCTGACCCAAGAATACCGTCCTGATGAGGCTGGGTTAGGTGAGGTAGGATATCATGTGGCCGGTTTTGATAGGCAAGAACAAGCTCGATTGTACCATGTGTTTTGGGCCTTCGACCGGCCACGACGCCCGGACCAGGAGTCACCTGAGTACAAAATGTGTGATCACAGCCCCGAACCTATGATAATAGAAGATGAAAACCAAGTAACCGTGAGTCATTCATTGTTATACAATGGGCGTAGTGATATCGTGGGGAAAATTGTCAAAATGGCGTTGGACGAATACAGAAGTGAGCGTGATGCGCGCTATAGGTTTCATGTGGGGCAGGATCTTTTTTTCTTCAGTGACTTGGTAATGCGCTTTACTTCCGAGATTACCCCAGAGGTTGGACCGCCTTTCTATACGTACTTGATAGCACCGGACCAGAATGCATGTCAGGTTGTTCAAGAAGACTACTATCCGATCCGGGAAAGCCAAGAAAAGGTGGAAGACATCAACAACTGGATAAGGCGAATTTCCAGAGGGATCAACGAAGATTAGATGGTTCTAGCCATTACCGGGGTCGGTGAGTGATACCAGCCAGTTGCCAACAGCAAATCGCCAACCGCCTCCCTACTCCCCACCAACCTCCCCCAAATTTTTGTTGTACATTTGTCCAATTGACAGCCGCCCGTCCTGTGCTATAATATGCTAGAACGTTAGTTCTGGTTAGCGCCTGCGGGGAACGATGCTCACGTCGGCGGACGGTCGTCGAACGCCGCAGCGCGCGGAAAGGATTTGAGCGCACAGACGGGCAGCCCCCCATACCGGGCCGCGCTCCCCGTCCAGAGCGCGCGGCGTGTGGGGAAAGTGCGGCTGCCATC
>CAZRXG010000074.1:0-10021 GCA_964603985.1 uncultured Anaerolineae bacterium
AGCGCGACCGGAGGTCGCGACCGTAGGTCGGGCGAAGGCGGGTGAGGGCCTGGGCAACATTGTGTCCAAAACCAACTTAACACAGCACGAGTTGAGCTTGGTTTTCCATGTATGTCTCGGTAATCGCCGCTTGTACGACACCATCTGGAAAGCGAGTGACGTATGCGCGCACTGGTATTCGATCAAGACCTGAGGCTGGACACCAACTACCCCAAACCGCAGCCGGGCGAAGGCGAGGCGCTGATCCGGGTGCTCAAGGCCGGGATCTGCAACACCGACCTGGAGCTGGTCAAGGGCTACATGGGCTTTTCGGGCGTGCTGGGGCACGAGTTCGTCGGCGTGGTCGAGGGCGGCGAGTGGGATGGCAGGCGCGTCGCCGGGGAGATCAACCTTAGCTGCTGGGAGTGCGAGACCTGCCTGGCCGGGATGCCCACCCAGTGCCCCAACCGCGTGACACTCGGCATTGACCGGCACGATGGCGCGTTTGCCGACTGGCTGACCCTGCCGCCGGTCAACCTGCACCCCCTGCCCGACACGGTCGGCGACGATCAGGCGGTCTTCGTCGAGCCGCTGGCGGCGGGGCTGCAAACGCTGGCCCTGACGCACGTCAGCCCCCACGACCGGGTCGTGCTGCTGGGCGCGGGCAAGCTCGGCCTGCTGACCGCGCAGGTGGTGGCGCTGACCGGTTGCCACCTGACCGTCGTCGCGCGCCACGACCGTCAGTTTGACCTGCTGGAGAAGTGGGGCATCGAGGCGGCCAAAGCGAGCGAGATAGCGCCCAGAAGTGCTGACACCGTCATTGATTGCACGGGCCACGAGAGTGGGTTCGCGGACGCGCTCGACCTGGTCAGGCCACGCGGCACGATCCACCTCAAGAGCACCTATCACGGACTGCCGCAGGCCGACCTGACGCGGGTGGTCGTTGACGAGGTCAGGGTGGTCAGCTCGCGTTGCGGGCCGTTTGCGGCGGCCATCCGGTTGCTGAGCAAAGGGCTGGTGGATGTTGAATCGTTGATCGACGCCCGATACTCGCTCGATGAGGGCGTCGCGGCGATGGAGCACGCCGCGCGTAAAGGCACGCTGAAGGTGATGCTGGACATCGCGTAACTGTGGGGCGAGAACAGCCGGTCATTCTTCGGAGAGTATGCTCAGAGAAAAGAGGTGCTCCTCCACCCTCCAGTTTTGCAGCTTCGATTGGTGCAGCATCTCCCTGACTTCTCCCGGCGAATAGGAGGCTCTGAGGTGCTCTGAAAGAAAGCCCAGCCAGGATCGTCTAAAGTCGCTGATGAAAAACCGGCCCCCGGGCTTCAGAACCCGCCGGATCTCGTCAAACATCTTGATTGGATTGTTCACCAGGTGGAGTGTGCTGCCGCTGATTACCAGATCAAACGTGCCGTCTTTGAAGGGCATCTCTGCGGCGTCGCCCTCCTCGAAGAACACCCTCGAAGCCAGCCCGCTTTTTTGAGCATATTCCCCGGCCACCTCTATTGCCACGGCGGAAAGATCCAGGCCCGTGACCTCCACGCCGGGAATCCCCTGGGCAAATCCGACGGCAGTCAGACCGGTTCCGGTTCCCACATCCAGAACTTTGCCCTCGGTGATCCCCCACTTCCCGGCCACAGAGACAAAATTCCTGGATACATTCTGTGCCCACTTCTCTGTTGTTTTGTGGTATCTTCTCGCGACCTCTATATCTTCAAAGATCGTGATCTTGAGCGGTTTGCGTTTCATCGTTCGTGTCCTCCGGCTTTCACCGGGCGGGGTTCAGCTCAGCCGCCGGTATACCGCATACAACTCGTCCTGGTACCTCGCCCAGGAGAAGCGGTGGGCGAACTCTACAGCCTGCCGTCCCATCTCGCGCCGCTCGTCTGCGTGCTCGTAGAGGTAGACCAGCTTTTGCAGGATGGCTCCGGCATCGCGTATCGGCACGATGAATCCCTGTTTACCCTGCTCAAGCGGCGTGCCCACATTTTCGCTGATGATGGCCGGTACGCCGCAGGCCATCGCCTCAATCGCGGCCATCGGGAATCCATCCTGAACGGAAGGAATTGCAAACACCGAGGCGCTGTTGTAATACGCAACTAGCTGCTCCTGTGGAACACCGGGGACGTGCTTGAACTGCCCCTCGTACTGGCTCAACACGGGTTTAATCCCCGGAAAGATGGCCCCGACTAGCAACAGCTCCTTGTTGGGCACGTCAAGCCGGGAAAAAGCTTCCAGCAGGTAATGCGTGCCCTTCTGAAAACTGAGTGACCCAACAAAAACCACGCGGAAAACGTCGTCCTGTTTCGGCTGCGGCGTGAAGTGGGAGAGGTCAACGCCGAGGTAAATGACCGTCATTTTCTCGGTGGGGATGCCCCGCTCGATCATGGTGCGCTTGACGAATTCTGAGCACACCACGATGTGATCCGCCTCCGCGTATTCCTGGATGTGCTTCCGCTCTATCGGCCAGTCTGCGTATGGGAAGCGCTGGCCGTGCATCTCGAACTCTTCCCGCATCAGAGCGTGCTGGGTGAGGATGTGCGCAGAGGCGCGTTCCACGACGGTCTTTGCCCCCAGCCGGGCCGCTTTTCGCATGGAGAACAGGCCGTGATGGTTGTAGACGTGAAGGATATCGCAGTCGCTCACGTGCCTCCGTGCCAGCAGGTCAAATAGATTGTCGCCCACGGCATAGGCCGCGAACTGGCCCACCGGGCCTGGAATGACACGCTGGACTGCATAACCCACGTAGGCCGGTACGGGTACGTACTGCACCAGGTCGGGGGAAACGTATCCTTTGTGATCGGAGGAACCGGTAATCCAACGCGCCAGCGCTCCCTCGCGCTCCAAAACCTGCGCGGCCCGGTGTGCCCAGAATTTCGCACCGGCGGAAACGATCACTCTCAAATCGATGCTCCTCTCCCCATCCAGCGCCGAGTTGATGGACAAAGTTGAATCCAGGATCACGGCGAGCAGAAAGGATAATCTATCCCTTCCGCTCCGGCAAGATCCGCTAATTGGCGCGCAGGGGGTACTATGGTGCTTCTTCGGGGATGGGCAGGGTGAAGATGAACGTCGTGCCGACGCCCACCTCGCTCTCAACCGCGATCCTGCCGCCGTGCCCCTCGATGATGCGCTTGGCGACCGCCAGCCCCAGGCCGGTCCCCTGGGTGAAACCCTCGTGGTCGGCGACGCGGTAGAACTTCTCGAAGATGTGGGGCAGGTTCTCATCCGAGATGCCGTACCCGGTATCGGCCACCGAGACGGCGATGTGATCGTCGTGCTGCACCGCGCTGACGCCAACCCACCCCCCCTCGCGGTTGTACTTGATGGCGTTGGTCAGCAGGTTGAGCATGACCTGCTTAAGCTTCTCCTCGTCGCCAGTGATCGTGGGCAGCTCGGGCGGTGTGATCTCCAGCGTGAGGTCGATCTGCCGCGTGTTGGCCTGCGGGTCGACCGTCTCCACGGCGTCGCGCACGATGGCCGCCAGATCGACCGGGTCGCGCGCCAGGCGGCTGCGCCCCGATTCGAGCCGCGCCAGGTCGAGGAACTCGGTCGTCATGCGCGTCAGACGCTGGGTCTCCTCGGAGATGGTCTCGACCATATCAACGCGCCGCTCCTCGCCGATCTCTGGCCGGACCAAGATGTGCGTCGTGGCGGTGATGGCTGCCAGCGGTGTGCGCAGCTCGTGCACCATCTCGGCGATCAGGTCGCTCTGCTGGAAGAGACGGGCGTTCTCAATCGCGGTACCGGCCTGCGCGGCCAGCGTGGTGAGCGTGTTCACGTCCTCGTCGGTAAACGGCTGGTCAGCGGACTTGTTGAGAGCCTCCAGGCAGCCGATCACCTTGTCGTGGGTACGCATCGGGACGGCCAGCATGTTGCGGGTCTGGAATTCGCTCTGCTCGTCGACGTTGCTCGACCAGCGCGGTTCGTTGGAAACGTCGGCGATCAGCAGCGGCTCGCCGTTGGTCACCACCCAGCCGGCGATACTGCTCTCGACCGGCACCTCGATGGAGGCCAGCCCAAAGCCGGTGGTGTCGATGGCGGCCTCGAAGCGCAGGACGCCAGTGCGTTTGTCGACCAGCAGGATGGAGGATGCCTCGGTGTCGGTCAGTTCGGTGGCGGCCACCACGATCTGCTCCAGCAGGTCGCCAATATCGAGCGTCGAAATCAGCGCCCGGCTGATCTCCAGCAGCCGCTCGTAGCGCGCCAGCGTGCGCACGTAGCGCCGCAGCACGGCTCTTTCTCCTTCGGCCAGATCGGGATGTGTCATGCGCCTTCGCCCTCCAGAATATCTACCAGACGCGGGAGCACGGTGGCGACATCGTCGTGAATCACGACGGCAGCCTCTTTGTCAACGTAGGTCGCCTCATAGTTAATAATAATCAACTGCGCCCCGTGCGCCAGTGCCACCAATGGCAGGTCCGAGACCGGCGAGACGACCAGCGACGACCCGGCCACCAGCATCACGTCGCACTGGCGGGCGGCCCGCTCGGCCTCCCTCAGCACCTCGATCGGCAGTTGCTCGCCGAACAGGATCACGTTGGGCTTCAGAATCCCGCCGCAGCGTGGGCAGCGGGGAATGGCCCCGGTTTCAATGAACCCGTCCAGGAAGGCGTCTGACTTGTAGACCCGGTAGCACTCCACACAGGTCGCCTCGCCCATGTGGCCGTGCACTTCGAGGATGGCTTTTGACCCGGCGCGTGAGTGCAGGGTGTCGATGTTTTGGGTGATCAGGGTTTTGATGAAGTCGTGCGCTTCCAGCCAGGATAACGCGACGTGCGCCGGGTTCGGCTCGGCCTCAAGCATCAGCCGGGCCAGAGGCCTCATCCAGTCGAAGAAGGCGTTGGGCCGGAGGCGAAAGGCAAAAATTGACGCCACCGCCATCGGGTTGACATCCTCCCACAGGCCGTAGCCGGGCGTGCGGAAGTCGGGGATCCCGGAGGGTGTGCTGATTCCAGCGCCCGTCAGCGCGACGCCGTGGCGCGCATCACGCAGCAGTGAGGCGACCTTATGAAGCAGTTCCTCTTCGGGGGTGGAATTGGAGTTCACAGTGACCTGTCTTCAACCTGTGCGGCGGAGGTAGTGTAGCAGAAAAGAAAAGCCCAAGCAAGGTTGGGCGTGGGCGAGGGTGGCCCTCAAAAGCGTGCAGCTTCCAGGCACACAGGGGCACTTGCGCGCCTTTTTCTACCAGTGTATAGTGGCAGAAATTCGTTAAGGTCTGGTTAGACTTTGGATTGCGAACGGGGCAAAGATGGCCGAGAAGATACTCGTCATTGACGACGAGAGAACAACCGTCGACCTGCTCACCATTTTGCTGGAGCACAAAGGCTACGAGGTTGTGACGGCCTACCGGGCCGAGGAAGGACTGCGCAAGGCGTACCGCACGCAGCCCGACCTGGTGTTGCTGGATATCATGATGCCGGAAGTTGACGGCTGGGAGGTCTGCCGCCGCCTACGCGAACTCTCCGACGTGCCGATTGTCTTTCTTACCGCTCGCACCGATGTCAAAGACGTGGTCAAAGGGCTGGAGATGGGCGCGGACGACTACATCGTCAAACCCTACGACAACGACGAACTGGTCGCGCGCATTCGCGCTCATCTGCGGCGCGTCCCCAGGCCCACCATATCGGAGGAGCTGGTCTTCGACGGCGGGCGCTTCCGCATCAACTTCCTCAACCGCGAGGTGTTCGTCGACGACGAGCAGCGCCACCTGACGCCCAAGGAATTCAGCCTGTTAAGCGTCCTGGCACGCAACGCGGGCCGCGTGGTCACGCGGCGGGAGCTGGTCACCGAAGCGTGGGGCACCGAGTACGGCGACGCCATCGACAGCCTGAAGCTGTACATCCACTACCTGCGTAAAAAGCTCGAGCGTGACCCCGGACGCCCCGACTACATCCTGACCTCGCGGGGCGTCGGCTACCGCTTCGCGAATAAGTGACCCCGACCCCGGTCGGACGATCAAGGGGCGGCCACCTGGCCGTCTTTTTGATCCGGGGGTTGGGGTGGATTAAACTCCCGTTTCCTGTATCATTCTCTCCCAGACGGATACCATTGCCCTGACAGCTCAAAGGTGAACGGAATGCCTGAATCGAAACTGCTGCTTCTTGCCCTGCTCCTGGTGACGCTCATCGCGGCGGCTTGCGGAAACCCGGCCAGCACGCCCGGTGCTGTGACGGTCGAGCCGCCGCCCAGCCCTGAAACGTCGGAGGCGGCGGGCCTGCCCCTGCTCGCGCCGGGCACGCACGTCGGGATCAGCTACGCCGACCCCGCGCCCGAAGCCGCCGAGGTCCTCGACCGGGCTTTCGGGGAGACCGTCGAGGCCGGGGCCAATGCCTACGAACTCAGCCTGGAATGGGCCACGCTGGAGCCGTCGCCGGGCAGCGTCGACACGGCCTTCCTGGAGGTGATGCTCAAGATCCTGGCGTCGGCGGATCTCACGCCGTACCTAGTCATCAAGACCATTGACACGGTGACGCTGGCCCTGCCCTCCGACCTGGTCGACCCGACCGACCCTGACCGGCTGGCGGACGGGCGTCACTTCGATGACTCGGCCATCCAGGAGCGCTTCAATGCGCTGCTTGACCAGGTGGTTCCGCTGCTGGTGGAATACGGCGGGTTCTTCGTCGCGGTCGGCAACGAGATCGACCCCTGGTTGACGGCCCACCCGGACGAGGCGGGGCCGTTCCTTGAGTTTGTCGCCGCCAGCCGCGCCCACATCCACTCTATCGAGCCGAAGATGGGCGTAGGCGCGAACATGACCTATGGCGGCGTGATGGGCGGCTTCCCCCACGCGGAGGCGCTCCTGGCGGTGAGCGACGCGGCCAGCTTCAGCTACTACCCGCTCAACGATGACTTCACCCCCCGCTCGCCGGACGCCGTCGCGGATGACATCGCGGCCATGGTCGAACTGGCCGGGGAGCGACCGGTGCTCATCCAGGAGTTGGGCTATCCGTCGGGCTACCTGCCCACGCCGTACAACAACAGCTCAGCCGAGTTGCAGCGCCGGTTCGTTGAGAACGTCTTCGATGCGGCGCTGGCCTATCCGCAGGTGCGCTTTATCTCGTTCCAGCACCTGGCCGACTGGCAGGATAAGGAATGCGACGCGTTCCTGGATTACTATGGCTCCGACGCGCCCCTGTTCCGCGAGTACCTGTGCAGCCTGGGGCTTCGCCAGGCGACGGGGGAACCCAAGCCCGCCTACGCGGAGCTCCTCGATGGGCTGGCGCGCCTGCCGGAGCGGGAGTAGAGATACCGCATTGGGCCGGGCATTGACAAAGCCCCCAATAGATGTACATTGTATGAGGTTGGCTGCACCACTCATCGATAAGGAGCCGCCGTCTTGAGAGTGTGGCACTCGCTGCGACGCACCATCGCCATCATCTTCAAAGAGTACAAGCACATCTGGCTCGATCCAGGGTACTTCTTCCTCACCGTGATGGCCCCCGCCGTGCTGCTGACGCTGCTCTCCTACACCTTCTCCTTCGACATCGACGACGCCAACCTGGCCGTCGTCAACCAGGACCAATCGCCGCAGTCCTACGAGTACATCCGCGCGCTGACCGCCGACGGCGACATCACCGTCGTCGAGACGATCCAGAGCTACGACCAGGTGGATGCGCTGTTCAAGGCCAGCAAGATCGACGCTGCCCTGGTCATCCCGCCCGGCTTCCAGAGCGACCTGGACGGCGGGCAGGAGACGCCGGTCAACGTGGTCGTCGACGCCACCGACACGGGCACGGCCATGCAGATCGCCAACGCCATCCGGCAGCGCAGCAGCGCCTACGCGGACGGCCTGGAGGAAGCGGGCACCCCGCCCTTCGACGTGCGCATCCGCATCTGGTTCAACCCCAACCTGGATTCGCAGCACAGCATGATCCCCGGCCTGATGGCGCTCGTCCTGATCCTGCCCGCGATGACGGTCGCGCTGGGCGTCACCCGGGAGAAGGAGCGCGGCACGTTCGAGATGCTGATCACGACCCCCATCCTGGGGCGCGAATACCTGATCGGCAAGATCGTCGTGCATTTGAGCATGGCGCTGGTCGGCACGCTTCCGGCGCTGGCGGTCGCGGTCTACTGGTTTGGTGTGCCTTTCCGGGGCAGTCTGGCGCTGTACCTGCTGCTCACCGCCGACTACATCTTCGCGCTGATGGGCTTCTGTCTGTTCGTCGCCCACTTCGTCCACAACCAGCGTGCCGTGACCTCGATCATCCTGCTGACGCTGTTTATCCCCAGCTTCTTCCAGACCGGCCTGCTGCTGCCGGTTGACACGTCGTCCATCGTCCCGCAGGTCATCGCCTTCGGCCTCCCGGCCACGCACTTCATCGCCCTCTCGCGCGGCATCACGCTCAAGGCGCTGACCATGACCGAGCTGCTGCCCGAAGCGCTGATCCTGCTAGGGATGGGCATCGCCGCGACGCTGGTCAATATCACGCTGTTCGCCAAGAAGGTTCGCTGAGGTTAAACTGTGTTCCACCGGCTCGCTTCGCTCATCAGCAAAGAGTTGGTCCAGATGCTTCGCGACCGCATGCTGCTGGTCTTCGCGCTGTGCGGGCCTGCGCTTCAACTGATCCTGCTGGGCAACGCCATCAGCCGCGACATCCAGGACATCCCGGTTGCCGTCGTCGATTACGATCTCACGTCGCTGAGCCGCGACATCGTCACCGCGCTGGACAACACGGTCGAGCTAAAGGTCGTCAGCTTCCCCGGCAGCCTGGACGAGGCGCGCAGGCAGATGGACGAGGGCGACATCATGGGTGTGGCCGTCATCCCGCGCGGCTTCATGGCGGATTTACAATCGCCGACCGCCGTGCCTCAGGTACAGGTTTTTCTCGATGGGGCAAGCTCCTTCATCGCGGGGCGTGCGCTGGGCGCGGCGCAGGGGGCGCTGGATTCGCTGATCGACGAAACGTTGGGCGCTTCTGACGCCCGGTCCAGGGCCGACATTGACGTTCACATCGATGCGCTGTTCAACCAGACGCTCGACCTGCGCCCCGACTCGATCACTTCCCAGATGGCACTGATCGCCTTCGAGATCACGACGCTGGTGGCCGTGATGGGCATCGTGCGCGAGCGTGAGATCGGCACGATTGAGATGCTCTCGATCACGCCGCTCCGCCGCCTGGAGCTGATCGCCGGTAAGGCCATCACCCCGCTCATCATCGGCGTGATCAACTTCCTGGTGATGTTCGTGGTCACGCAGGTCGTGTTTGAAGTCCCGCAGCGGGGGGCCTTTGCGCTGCTGCTGGCGTTGACGGTGCTGTACCTGGGCTGCGAGGTGGGCTACGCGCTCATGATCTCGACCATCGCCCGCTCGCAGCAGCAGGCGGTGACGATTGTCTTCGTGTGGGTGATGACCGCGATGGCACTTTCCGGCTTCCTGGTGCCCATCGCCACCCTGCCTGAGACGATGCAGTGGATCTCGTGGGCGGTTCCCCTGCGTCACTACCTGACGGTGATTCGCGCGGTGATGCTCAAGGGCGCGGGGCTGGCCTCGCTGCTGCCTGAGGTCGCAGCCATGATCACCCTGACGGTGGTGATGGTCTCGCTGACGACGCGCACGCTCAGCCGGGCGATTGACTGAGCAGCACAATTCTGTACGCCAGCACGGCGTGTACTTTCTGCTCCCGGTGCCGGGATTGGTATAGAGAGGGGAATCAAAAGTCTTCTGGCGATGGCCTACGTTCCCACCGGGCTACCCCGGCAGTATCATCGGCGCTGGCGGGCTTAACGACCGGGTTCGGGATGGGACCGGGTGTGTCTCCGCCGCTCTAATCACCAGAAGACGATCACAACAGCATAGCTGTTGTGATTCGGCAGTTTCCGACTGGCGTCGTAAACTGCATGTCGTACTATGTTGTTAAGGACTTTCGCTTAGGCAAGTTTTTGGCCGCAGCCAAAAACTGCACGATAGTCACAACTGCACCGTTGTGATTCGGCAGTTTCCAACTGTCGTCAGAAACTGCCCCTTGGCTGTTGTTGTTAAAGTCGAATAGCGGAAAGGCGTCACGGGCATTAGCGATTAGCCATCAGCTATCAGCCA
>CAZRXG010000075.1:0-9249 GCA_964603985.1 uncultured Anaerolineae bacterium
GGCCATGATGGAAATGCCGGTTTGTCCGGTTTCTCCCCTCCCCCCAGCGCCGTCAAGGCGCGGAATGTGGGGGAGGGGTCGGGGGTGGGGGGGCAAACGATGACCGGATTAAAGAGTTAAAGTTTATCCATGGGGGGACGGATGAGCCGTTCAGGCTCACAGGGGGGTGAGACACACGACTCACCTACCTCCCACCCAACACGGTATAATCTGGTACACGCCGAAACCAACACCGCCCACACCGCCGGTCAGGCACCGGCACCGGGGATCAGAGCCTCCGATGAACAGACAGACGGCCGGTTTTTTAAAGACGCGCTGGGGACTGGAGTGGATCAGGCTCCGCCGCTCCCCGATCACCATCGTGGTGGCCTCCAGGTTCGTGCGCTGTGTCCGGCTCAACGGGGACGCACTCGGCGAGCCGGGGGCCTACGCCGCAGCATCCGACGGCATCGCCAGCCTGTCGGGACTGGTGGCCGGATCACTGTCGGCGCTGCAACGCCGTCACGCCGGACTGTGCCGCGTGCACTACCTCACCCAGACCAACCCCACCGGCCTCGCGCTGCTGGAGGAGTACCTCGACGCCCGCATCCACGCGCTCGGCTCCGAGCCGGTGCGCCTCGACGAGATTCGGGCGGACGGCGCGCTGCTGGAGGTCATCTCGGCGAGCGACTCCCTTCCCTCCCCCGATGACCTGCCTTCGGCGGACGACGCCTCCCGGGAAGAACCTCCACCTTTTGAGCAGTCCTACCTCACCCGTATCCCACCCGACGCCGACGCACTGGCCATCACCGATCTGCACCCCCTCACCCTGATCGCACTCCTGGAAAACACGTGCATGGCGGGCTGCGCGTCACTGGTCTACCTGAGCAGCGCCTATCCCTGGGCCGACGCCTGGCCGGAGGTTCGAGACGCAGTGCGCGGCCTCCCCAACCCGACCCACCTGACCCTGTGCGCGGCAGCCAGGACGGCCCAATGCTTTGTCCCCGCCCCGGAGCAGGGCAACGGCGACGCGGCTCTGTTGACTCTGGCGGCCCATATCAGCGCCAACACGGGCACTGCGGCCCTGGTTCACGACCGGCACGGCGCGGCCATCGCCCTGGGCGACGAGCGTGAGTCAATCTCACTGGACGGCCCACTTGCCCCACCCACCCTGGCAAGGCTGCTGTCGGGCGTCCTGCTCAGCCGTGCAGTCGACGCCTGCCTCGACGCGTGGGAGCCACCCACCGACCTGCGTGCCGGTCCGGGAGACGGTCTGTGTCTGGGCCGCGCCTGGGCGGAGACGGTGCCGGGCGCGGGCGATTTCCCCACCGAGGCCGACCTGCTGGCCCGGATCGGCCTGCCGGACGCGCCACCCGGCGAAGGCAGCACCATCCTCGACCGGCTGGCGGACGTGTACCACGCTGCGCACGCCCCCGACGCGGCAGACCGGCTGGCCGACTTCGTGCAGCAGCCGGACGACCTGCTCACCTCAGCAGCCATCGACCGCCTCCGGCACGCCGGGGGGCCGGCGGGCGTGTGCGCGCCGCCCGGCGAGCGGATCATCTTCCTCGATCTCGACCTGACGCTGTTCGACTACACCACCGCGCGCGTCAAAGGCGCCTGGCACGCCCTCCGGGAGCTGCCACTCGACGTTCCCCTCCAGGACGCCATCACCATCTACCAACGGATCATCGACCACTGGGCCGCGTTCCAATTGCTGGGCTTCCCCAACCTGCGGCGCGTCTGGAACACGGACACGATCTACTATCTGGTCTGCCTGCTCACCTCAGACGCATTCCGCGACCAGCTCGACGCATTCTTCGCGCTGCTCCCCGGCATCGAGGCGGCAGCGGACGACGAGTCGGCAGCCTGGGAGCACATCGTCGGGTCCGAGATCGGCACCACCTTCCCAGAGCGTTTTCAACTCTTGCAGGCCGACGTGCGGCTTCGGCAGGACGTGCGGCGGGCCTACCTGGAGTTCGAGCTGGCAACCGACCGCATCGAGCCATTCGACGACGCCCGCGATCTGCTGACCACGCTCTCAGGGCCTGGCGGCTGCCACGTGTTTGTGGTGACCGAGGGCGACCCCGGCGTGCAGTGGGAGAAAATCGAGAAGCTGGGGCTGGACGATCTGGTCGGCCCCTCAAATCTGATCGTGACCGACGGGCTGGCTCGCCAACCCGCCCTCCTCAGCGCCCTGCGCCAGGCCGAGCGACACGCCAGGGCGCAGTTGAGCACCGGCAGCGACGCGGAGCGCCCCCACCTGGAGATCGAGGCACTGCGCTACCTGCGCGGCCTGCTGAATCGCTTCCGCTACAAGCAGGACGGGCACTTCTTCCGCCACGCCGTTCACGTCGCAGTTGGGTCAATCACCGGCCCACCGGACGAGCCGGGCTTCGCCAACGTGCCCGGCCCAACCTGGGACACACTGCCCCCTGTCAGACTGGCTACGGTCGGCGACCGCTACCCGAACGACATCCAACCACTGATCGACCTGTTCGGCGCGGACGGCATGCTGTCCATTCACATGCAATACGGCAAGTACCGCGACAAGCAGCCCGCTCCCGGCGCACCCGGCCCAGATTTCGTCGTGACGCGCCTGTCTGCCGCCCGCAACATCCTGCTGCGCGAAAGCAACTGGGCCTCGAAGCAGCCCATCACGCGGCCCACTCACTTCGGGTCTGCGCCGGACGACACGGGCAAGCTGCACGCACTGGTCGGCCTGGCGATACCTGGGCCGGTTCACTCGATCTGCCAGGCGCTGCTGGAGGACGCCGGATACACCGGAGATCAGATCGCCGCCCTGGAGCAACACGCCACCGCCGAACTCGACAGGATCGATGCCGACGCTTCGCTGGCGAGCAGGCTGGCGGCGCTTGTGTCATGAGGGGCGAACAAGTTGTCAAATGCTCCGTTAAGTTGGTCCTTGCCCCCCTACTTGGGCCCCCTACTTGGGCCCCCTACGTGGGCCGCATCGTCGCTGCGCTCCGATGTGTCCCCGTGCACGGGGGGACGGATGAGCCGTCAGGCTCACAGGGGGGTGAGGGAAGTGGCCGGGGGTGGGGGGCAAGCAATGACCGGATTAGATCGTCAAAGCTCATCGAGCGCCGGGGGAAAGAATTCGTTTGCTGACAGGTCATTCATGCACCCGACGGATAAAAAACCTTGAGCGAGAGACCACTATCGCGTTAAACTCTTATCCCTGACCAACTCGCAGAGGATACCACTATGCAACTAATTGAATTCGGCACCGATGGCGTGCGTGGGACGGCCGGTGAGTGGCCGATGGACATCGCCGGTGCGTCGCGCATCGGCCTGGGCGTGGGCCGCTACCTGCACGAGACGGCTAAAAAGCCCCGCGTGGTGATCGGGCGCGATACCCGCCTCTCCTGCGACATGCTCTTCGCCGCACTCAGCGCGGGCCTGATGGCCTACGGCGTGGACGTGGTCGACGCGGGTATGATCACAACCGCCGCCGTGGCCTACCTGACCCGCCAGCACGGGTTCGACATCGGGATCGTGATCTCCGCCTCGCACAACCCCTGGACGGAGAACGGCATCAAGGTGATCGGCCCGGATGGCTTCAAGCCTCCCGCCGATCTCGAAGCGACCATCCAGGAGCACATCAACCTTGCCGCCCCCGACCCCGCCCTGAAGCAGTACGGGCGGATCACGCGCGACGAGAGTCTGCTGGAGGATTACGTTCACTTCCTGGTCGCACCATTTCAGGACGACCCCTTTGACCGCCTGCACGTCGTCATCGACTGCGCCAACGGCGCGGCCAGCAACAGCGCGGCGCACTGCTTTGCGATGCTCGGCAGCAAGGTGACCGTGCTGCACGACCGCCCCGACGGGACGAATATCAACGTGAGTAGCGGCTCAGAAGTGGCCCGCGAGAGCCGCGGCGACCTGGCCCCCACCGTGCTCCGCGAGTCAGCCCACCTGGGCGTGGCCTTCGACGGCGACGCCGACCGCGCCGTATTCATCGACGAGCGCGGCAGCCTGGTCGACGGCGATCACGTGCTCTACATTCTGGGCACCCACCTGGACTCGCTGGGCAAACTGCACGGCAAGACGGTCGTCACGACCCAGATGGCTAACCACGGCCTCACCCTGGCACTTGCGGACGCGGGCATCCAGACGATACACACCAAAGTCGGCGACAAGTACGTCGTGCGCGAGCTCCGCGCCAACAACTACCGTCTCGGCGGGGAGCAGTCAGGGCACATCATCATCTACGACGACGAGCACACCACCGGCGACGGCATCTATACCGCACTGTTCCTATGCCACGTGCTGTTGCAGCAGCCCACTCTCTCACTGAGCGCACTGGCGTCCAGCCTGACCAAGCTGCCGCAGGTGATCGCATCGGCGCAGGTGGCCTCCAAGCCCGGCCTCGACAGCCTTGACGATTTCCTCACCGAGCGCGCGGGCGTGCTTGACAGGCTCGGCGAGGGGACTATCATCAACACCAGGTATTCCGGTACGGAGCCTCTGTTCAGGGTGATGATCCAGGGCACAGCCGATCACTCCCTGAACGACATCACCCGGCAGGCCATCCAACTGTGCCGGGTTGTGCAGTCGCTGACCGGCGACGCAACCGGCAGGCTGGAGGTGAAGGACTGCACTACTGGGGCTTCTATCGACATCTCAAGCATCCACAACGGCTGACGGGCGCGTTGGTGCACTTTAAGAATCCGATCTGACCATAACGCACGTGATGCAGCATCCCGCCTGACTGCGCCGCGCTCCGTTCCGATGTGTCCCCTCGTGCACGGGGGGACGGATGAGCCGACAGGCTCACAGGGGGTGAAGGGGTGAGCAGGCAGCACGTCGCCATGATGCAGCCCCCGCTTAACAGAGCGCAAGCCGCGTTAAGCCTGCCGCCCCTCTCCCAGCGCTCGAAGAGCGCGGTCGGGAGAGAGGGAGGCCGACCCGGAGGTCGGCGGGGGTGAGGGCCGCTGAGCAGGCAGCGCCTCACAGTGATGCAAATTCTGCTTAACACCGGTGTTGAACACGAGCCAAAAACCTACCCCTGAAAGGGCCGGGGGTGGGGGGGCAATACCGGGTCAGGCATTTCACCAGACGCCATCAGCCTGCCTCCGGTTTTTTACCAAGGGAGAACACATGCCATCAAACAACCATTACACCATCGCCGATATACTTTCCGCCGCCTGGATCTGGCCGCTCGATCAGGTCGAGGGGTGGGTCGAAGGACTGGCGGAGAACCCGCGCGATGTCGCGGCTGGCTTCTGCTCGCTGAAGCGCTGGCTGACCGAGCACGTCGAAGACGAGGCGGCGCGCACCAGAAGCCTCGACCTCATGGGCAAGTTCCTCGATCAGGTGGAAGCCTGGCTCAAGGACGGCCACCCCTCAGACGCCGACCTGCGCCTGCTGTTCGGCGTGCTGATGACCACCATCGGCGAGGTCGGCCCCTACCGCTACGAGACCAAACGCGACCCATCGGGCGAGATCCGGCAGACTATCCTCGGCCCAATGGAGGCACTGCGCATCCGCGCCATCGAGGTGAGCAAGACGCTGTTTGCCCGCCCGGAGTTCGACCCGCTCCGCCACAGCCTCGACGCCGAGATCCTCCCCCTGCTGGACGCCGCCGTCGAGGCTCACGGCGACGAGCACGACCGCTTCATGCCGTTCCGCATCGTCCAGATCAGTAAGGTGGCCGAGCACCTGCTGGAGCTTGGCATCTGGCTTGAGGAGGACAGCTCAGGCGGCGCGGAAGAAGCGCGCCTGATCGACCTGCTGCACGGCCTCTACGAGCTTAAGTACCCCCGCTTCGGTACGTCTGGGCTGCGGGGCCGCTGGGATGTGGACTTCACACGCGTCAAGGCCGGGCGAACCGCGCAGGCGATCTGCCAATACCTGTCCGATATCGACATCCCGGACTACGTGATCCCCCCCGCCGAGTCGCTCACGGGCAAGTGGATGGTGTTCGGCTACGATGGCCGCCGCAACTCAGAGCGCGTGGCGAGCTGGCTGGCCGGGGTCGCGCTGCAAAACGGCTTCCCCGTCTATATGGCCAGCCGCCCCACGCCAACCCCGGCCCTGGCCTACTTCGCAACCGAGCACCTGGGCAAGGACAACATCGCCGGGATCATCAACTGCACCGCCAGCCACAACCCCTCCGACTGGCAGGGGATCAAGTTCAACCCCAGGGAAGGCTACCCGGCCCCCACGCACCTGACCGACATCATCGCGTCCCGCACCAACGAGATGCAACTGCTCGGCATTGAGGTGCCGGAGGCCGACATCGAGGCAGCGGAGGCCGAAGGCCGCTACCACTACTTCGACGCGCTCACAAAGTACTGGGCCTGGATCAGAGACAACGGCAACGGCAACCAACGCCTTCCCGTCGACTTCGACGCCATCCGCGAGTATTTCGCCGACAAGCTGATCATCATCGACGAGATGCACGGCGCGGGCCGGGGCTACATGAGCTACCTCCTGGGCGAGCTGGGCATCCGCCACCAGATCATCCACGCCGAGCGCGACATCGACCTGGGCGACCTCGACTACGCCAACCCGGAGCTGCCCTACATCGGACCACTGATGGACGCCGTCAAAGAGCGCGGCGCGGCACTCGGCGTGGGCCTGGACACCGACGCCGACCGCTTCGGCATCGTGGGCGAGGGCGGCGAGTATTTCCGGCCCAACCGCGTGCTTGCGATGCTGGCCTACTATCTGGGACAGGAGCGCGGGCTGGAGGGCCGGGTGGTCATCACCCAGACCGGCCTGCCGACGATCGACGCCATCGCCGCCCACTTCCCCGCCATCGAGCGCCCTGCGGAGAACGTCATCCCCGCCTACGTGGATCACGTCTTCTACAAGCGCCGCGTGGGCGCGCGCGAGGTCATGGCCTGGGAGAACGTCTTCGTGGTGCCCGTCGGGATCAAGTACATCGTCGAGATCCCACGTATGGATCGGCGCTACAAGCTGCTGGGCGACGCGCTCCCATCGCAGTGGATGGATAACCTGCTGCTGGGCGGCGAGGAAAGCTCCGGCCTGACCACGCGCGGCCACGTCCCCGATAAGGACGGCGTGTGGGCCAACCTGCTGGTCATGGACATGATCGCCCACTACCGGCAGCCGCTCAGCAAGATCTGGGAGCAGGTCACCGCCTCACAGGACGCCTGGGCCTCCTACGGCGGGCGCATCGACGTCGACGCCACCGACCGCGCCAAGGAGCGCCTGATCAACTACTACCTCGACCTGTTCAAAGGAGCGAAGCCGGGCGAGGTATCGATCTGCGATCACCCCGTGCTGTACGCGGGCGGCATCCGCTACGACATGGTCGAGGTCTTCCTGGGCGACGAGCAGGGCCGGATGCGCAACTTCCTGCGTATCCGCGCCTCCGGCACCGAGCCGATCAACCGTATCTACACCGAGACCATAACGCCCGACCTGTGGAAAGAGCTGCAAGCGACCGTCCTGGGCAAGCTCGACGAGTTCACCATCGACGAGGTGAACCTCGCCTATCACCTCCGGCGTCTGGCCGACATCCTGGCAGCGACCAAACCCGGCGACTGGGACCGGGTGCTTGAGGCGGTCAGGCACAAACTTGGCGAAGCAGGCTGGCCGGAGGCCGACCTGGTCGCGGCGCTGAAGACCAAGCGCCCCCACGTCGAGAACCGCAACCGCGTCGCACTGGACGGCTGGCTGGAGCGCCTGGGTTAACGTCCCCGCCACCCGCGCACGCGGGCCACTACAAACGAATCGACCTGCAAAGAACACGGAGGCCCGTGTTCTTTGCATTTATAAAAATCACTTCTCAATTCCACTTCGAAGGTAACGATTGATCAGCTCAACCGCCTTCGCGACACCGTCTTCTGCCCGGATGCGCTCACCGAGGATGGCCGCCTGCTCCCGTATCCTGCCATTCGTGGCAGCAGTTTGAATGGCCGTCGCCAGCCGATCAACGGACAGCCTGCTGAACGGAATCGGCCCCGCCCCCACCCCCAGATCAACGACCCGCCGCCCCCAGAACGATTGATCCATCATAAAGTGAACGACGACCGTCGGCACCCCTGCCCGCATACCCAGCGCCGTCGTGCCGGAGCCTCCATGATGCACGACCGCCGCCATCTGCGGAAAAAGCCGGTCAAACGGCGCGCCTGTGAAGAAATGAACGTCGGCCCCCACTACCCTGGCCCGCTCATGGTCGGGAACGAGCCGCCCCTCTCCTGCCAGCAGCAGGCCGCGCTGCCCGGCCTGTACCAGCGCCTCCAGCACGATCCCGGTCACTCTTTCGGGATCGCGGAGATTCATGCTGCCAAACCCCACGTATACCGGTGGCGGCCCCTCCTCGATAAACTCGACCAGATCGGCGGGCGGCTGCCAATCCCTGGCTGGCTCTGGAAGCCAGTAACCGGTGATGTCGACGCGCTCACCCCAATCAGGCGGCCTGGATACGACGTGCGGGCTAAACCCGTAGAGCATCCGCATCTGTTCCCGGCGATACCGCTTTGGGAAACCCCTGCCAAGCGGCGGCAGGCCGAGCACCTCACCACGCCACGCGTTGATCAGCGAACGCAGCGGCAGCCACGACATCACCTCGAACACAAGATGCGTCGACCGGTTCAACCCTCCCCCCAGGTTTCCCTGAACCGGCGAGAAGATGTTGGGAAAAGCACGAGTAGGCAGGCCGGTGGGATAGGGATAAATGCCAATGGCCGGAATACGGAGCTTCTCGGCAATGTGAGGCGCAAAAAAGAATCCGCCAATGGTATATAACACCGCCTCGGCTCCCTGGCTGGCCGCCCAACAGTCGCCGCCTGCCTGCCGTATCATGGGCTTGATCGACTGTATCGCGCCGCGCATGGCCTTAACCGGGCCGGCGTCGCCCACCGTAGGGCTGCTCTCGCTCTGCAAAAAAGCCCCAATGTCGATGTCGATCAGGGAAAAATCCAGCCCCGCATCACGGACGAGGGGCCTGAATGCCGCATGCGTGGCAATGCATACGTCATGCCCGGCAGCTTGCAGCGCGCCTCCCAGTGCGATGCAGGGGTCAACCTCCCCCCGCGTGCCGACCGTCAGCACGGCGATCTTCATTCTACTTTCTCCCCTGGCCTTTTCTGGCAGCCCTGGAGCATGTACGAGGGGCTAAAGCCACCCTACCTGAATCGAATCCTCCGACGCGCAGCGTCAACCCCGCCGCCTGCATCTTGAGTATTTAATCCGGCCATGACGAAAATGCCGTCCGTCTGGCTTCTCCCCTCCCCCCAGCGCCGTCAGGCGCGGAATGTGGGGGAGGGG
>CAZRXG010000076.1:0-9034 GCA_964603985.1 uncultured Anaerolineae bacterium
CTCTCCCCCTCTCCCCGGGGTACATGGAAACCCGCGAACTCCCCCCCCGCTCTTAGTGCGCGCAGTGGTGAGGGCACCTATGTCTAAGGGAAGTTACGCACTGGCGATACACGAAAAAGTTGAGGAAAACCGCGAGATAGCTGCGAAGCACAGTGGTGGGGTGGGAGTGGGGGCGGGGACGATACCGGTTCTGAATCACGACCACCCCTCAGGCAGTTATCCCGCGCTTACCCGTCCGGGCTGCACCGCTACGGCCCCGGCCACAGCCTCGAGCAGCGCCTCGACCTGGAACGGCTTGGGCAGGTACGACACGCTGTCCGGCCCTGCGATCTGCTCTTCTACCTCCCTCATGGTGCCGGCACTGACGAACAGAAAGGGGATGGTGTCCCCGTTAGCGCGGGTGCGAACCGCTGCCAGCAGTTGTGGGCCGCTCATGCCAGGCATGAACACGTCAGAGATAACCAGTTCCGGCGGGTCGGCCTCAATTGCATTCAACGCTGCCTGGCCCGAAAGCACAGCCCGAACCTGATGCCCATCGAAGGAAAGAAGCTCTTCCATTCCGGCCAGCAGCACCGGGTCGTCCTCTACGATCAATAGATTAGCCATACACTCATACCTTGCTGGTCGTCGCCTGCCGTGATAAGCGCCCAACGTACGCGATGGCAGGGGCTTCAGATATGTGCACGGCGGGCACCTGTTAATCCAAGCCTGCTCTGCTGCAACGCCCATAGTATACATGCTTTTCTAACCGTAGTCAAACCAAAAATTAACCATAGGGGGAGCAGGGGAAATTGAGGGATTGAGACTATGTCGGAATGCGGGAAAAGCGCCGTCGCCGCCGGAGTGGGAGCGCCGACGCGGCCAAAAGCAAACCCACGCTTGCGCGGGAGTCTACAGGAAGCTGGCCTCTGCTTTTATCTCTGCTGTCGTCCGTTCTCACCGGCTCTGAATATGAGCCTTATTCATTACTCTCACCGGCCATGACCGACTCGACGTCCGCCAGGACCTCCTCCAGTGTAGGAAACACTTTCACGGCCGTGTTGCCAAATACAGGAGACCTCAACCCTGCTCCCGCCAGTTCGACGAGCTTGCTGGTCGAGATAAAGTAGACCCCTCGTATCTTCGGATGGTGCCAGATAGGATCTTCCCCCCGGCTGCCAAGATTCGCACTGGCGATGACATCGTCGAGAGACAGCTTCCATTCCCGTGTATCACTGACGAGGAAAAGCGGCTCAGGGTGCTCTTCCACTATCCGTCTGATCTCCTGCTCTCCTTCTGCCCAGTCCTTGGCAAGGCTGAAGTCAGAACGGAGGGTGCTCAACAAAACTGGGTGACTATCGAGCAATATGTAGGTTTGCGTTTCCATCAACCTGTCTCCTGCGAGCTGCAAGCTGTTCATTGTCAAGAGTTGGGCAGTTGAGCGCCCCTGGTCACACCACAGTGTGCCAAGAGCGTAGAAGACTCGCGTAATATGAACGGAGCCCCATCGACCTGTGAGTCGTCGGCGTCCCAACTATATGTATAAGTCTTGATTGTATAACACGTTCCGGTTCTGGCAGCCGTCGAGGCCGGGGCCAGAGTCAGAGAATAGACCTCTTATCGCCGGTCACCTCGCCCCACAGAAACCAAACCAGCGTCATCAGCCTGCTGCCGAGTGTTTTCAGGCCCCCCCACACAGACTCTAATGGTGTCAGAGACAGGTCAACCTTCCCCACATCGGGCAGAGGAGTGTCGTGTTCGGTAGCTTGTTCAAGCATGGGTATATCCTTTCCTCACTTACCCCTCACCCCACACATTCATGGTAACAGAGGGGCCATAACAAATCCGTAAAGAACAGCCCCTCCGTTGTTACAAATGTGTCACGGAACTGCCCTGGGGCAACGCGACGGGCCAATTGGCAGGCCGGAACAGGGAGACAGCCCGCCCCAACCGGCAGGCGGCCCACGCTTGCCCCAACGATCTTGCACAGTATAATCAGTGCAGTCTGGATTGGATTGATACCGGTTGAACACACGAAGGTAGCTGGCATTGACCGAAACCCTGCCCTCCCCGGCCCCGGCCACACCCGAACGAGAAGCCCGGTCTCCGGCACGGCGTCTATTCGCGCCGGAGAACCGCCGGTTGTGGATCTCCGCCATCGTGCTGATCGTGGCCCTGGCGCTGTGGCTGTCCTTCACGCCCGGCGGGCTGCTGGGCAAGGCCGACGCGGTCGGCTATGCAGTCTGCCACCGCATCGAGGCGCGCTCGTTCCACTTCCCCGGTGGCCGCCCGCTGCCGATGTGCGCCCGCTGCTCAGGGACGTTCCTGGGCGTGCTGGTCGGGCTGCTGACGCCTGGGCTGGTCTTCAGACGGCGGCGGGCCGGGCTGTTCCCGCCGGTTCCCATCATGGCCGCCATGCTGGCTATGAGCGGCTGGTGGGCCTTCGACGGCGCTAACTCGTTCGCTCACATGCTGCCGGGCCGCGTGCCGCGTCTCTACACGCCCACCAACTTCCTGCGTCTGGCAACCGGCATGGTGCACGGCATCACGATGGGCAGTCTGGTGCTGCCCATCTTCAACGCGACGCTGTGGGCCGACGCGACGCCGGGGCGCACCATCGAGAGCATCGGCGAGTGGCTATTCATGGTCGGGACCGGCGCGCTGCTGGTCGCGATGATGCTGAGCGGGCTGGCGATCTTCCTCTACCCCCTGGCGATCCTGAGCGCCGCCGGGACGATGACCGTCCTGGCGACGATCAACACCGTCATCGTCACGGTCACTCTGGGGCAGGAAAACCGCGCATCGACGCTCCGCCAGGCGCTGCCAATGATTTTCCTGGGACTGGTGGTCACGCTGGCGATGACGGGCGCTATCGACGCGCTGCGCCACGCGGCATTTGGCACCTGGGGCGGCTTCGTCATCCCGGAAGCGTATTGAGGACTTTTGTGCTGTACTCCCATAACCATGACTGCCGAGTCTGGAGCGTGCGCCTCACTGCCTTTTTTGCAACGGCTTTTGAACGGCGATGATCTTCCCCTATAATGAGACCGGAAACACTATCAGAGTCAAGGGGCGGGCGACATGATCGGACGCATACTGGGCGGCTATCGCATCGTCGAGCAGATCGGCATGGGCGGCATGGCGACGGTGTACAAAGCCTACGAGGCCGCCACCGACCGCTACGTGGCCCTCAAGGTCCTGCCCCAGCATTACGCCCAAGACCCGAAGTTCGTCCAACGCTTCGAGCGCGAGGCGCGCGCCCTGGCGAAGCTGGAGCACATTCACATCCTGCCCATCTTCGCGTATGGAGAGGAAGAGGGGATCACCTACCTGGTGATGCGTTACATGCCGACCGGCACGCTGTCGGGCAAGATCGAAACCGAGCGCGCGCAGCCGTTCCACGAGGCGTCACGGATACTGGCGCAGATCGCCTCCGCTCTCGACTACGCGCACCGGCACGACATCCTGCACCGCGACGTGAAGCCATCCAATGTCCTGCTCGACGCCGATGGGAACGTCTACCTGACCGACTTCGGGCTTGCCAAGATGGTCGAGGCAAGCGTCGACCTGACCGGTGGGGGGATCCTGGGGACACCGGCCTACATGTCGCCGGAGCAGTGCCAGGGCGCGAGAGACCTGAAGCCCGCCACCGACCAATATTCATTAGGTGTGATCCTGTACGAGATGGTCACCGGACGCACGCCGTTCCAGGCCGAGACGCCTCTCGCGCTCATCCACATGCAGATGACTGCCCCACTGCCGCCACCCAGGACCTTCCGCCCCGAGTTGCCGGACGACGCCGAGCGGGTGCTGCTTAAGGCACTGGCCCGCGAGCCGGAAGCACGGTTTGGCTCCTGCACGCAAATGGCGCAGGCATTCGCACAGGCGGTTGAAGGGATAACGTCCGATTCCACACTCCCCATCGCCGAGACTTTGCCAGGGCGCTACGATGCCCCAACCGAGAGGGCCGCCGACATGGCGGCAGCCGCTGCCCCTACCGTGCCCGCAGAACCCACCCACAAGCGCCATATGCCACCCTGGATCTGGCCTGTGATCGCACTGCTTGGGATTGGCATCGTGGCGGCGGCGATCTTCTTTGGCCTGAGCGGTCTGCCGTTCGGTGCCAGGGAGGCCGGAGCCGGTGCAGAGACCCGGCCATCAGAGTCGGTCACTTCCCCGGTGGCAGGAACCGAGAGCCAACCGCCGGAACCGGTCACTTCACCGGCGGCAGGCACCGAGGCCATGCCGTGCAGGGACACCGGGGAGGCAGCAAACGGCCTGTGCATCCGCCTGCCGAACGGGACCATGAGGGTAATCCTGGAGGACGCCGAGGTGCTCCCCAACTACCGGGCGACGTGGAGCCCGGATGGGAGCCGGTTGGTCTTTGACGCCTACCCGCCCGACGGCAACCGGGGTGAAGATAGCCGGCTCTACATCGTCAATGCGGACGGCAGCAACCTGAAAGCGATCCCCCTCCCCCGAAGCTGCGGCGCTATCGACCCGGCCTGGAGCCCCGACGGTGAGTGGATCGCATTCCCCGACTGCGGCGATCTGGCCGTTATCCGGCCCGACGGCTCCGACTACCGCGTGATTTGGTGGGGCAGCCCGGACGTGGGACATCCCAACTATCCGGTGTGGTCGCCCGACAGCCGGCGGATCGTCACGGCTGTGGCCGAGGAACCATCCCCACCACTTAACCTCAAGGTGATGGTCATCTCTCTGGACGGCACGGACGAGCCTACGATTGTCGCCAGCTACACCACAGAGGAAGAGGCCTGCGATAGCCGCCGCACGGCCTTCAACCCGGATGGCACGCATGTTGTTTACCGCGACGAGCACTGCCAGGCGCGGCTGGTTGCTGTGGACGATTCCGGCGAGCCTGCTCTCCTGAACCGGTTTCCCTACTGGTGGACGGGGCAGTACTATCCACAGTGGTACGAGTAGGGAGCCACCAGCATGATGTTTGATCGCCAGTTTGTCAGATTGGTATGGAATCATGGTTGAGATATTTTCAGCTTTCGGACTGTCGGCCAGCGCGGGGCTTAACGCCTACCTGCCGCTGCTGATCGTCGCGGTGACGGCCCGGCTGGGCGTCTTCACACTCAACGAGCCGTTCGACGTGATGACGAGCTGGTGGGTGATCGGCGTCCTGATCGTCCTGACCATCGTCGAGATCCTGGTGGATAAGATCCCCGCCATCGACACCGTCAACGACGTGATCGGCACCTTCATCCGCCCGGCAGCCGGGGCGGTCCTGTTCGCGGCCAGCGCCGACATCATCACCGACGTCAGCCCGGTGCTGTCGATCATCCTGGGCCTGCTCGTCGCGGGGGGCGTGCACGCCATCAAGGCAACCGCCCGCCCGGTCGTGACGGCCACCACCGCCGGAACCGGCAACCCGGTGGTCAGCACCATCGAGGATGTCGTGTCCGCGGTCACGGCTCTGCTGGCGGTGCTGCTGCCCTGGCTGGTGCTGCTCATCGCCGTGATCGGGATCGTGATGTTTCTGCACTGGCGCATCCGGCGCGCCGAGCGCAGGGCAAGGGAGCCGTAAATGCATCTTGAGTATTCAGGGCTGTGTTAAGTTGGTTTTAGGCGCATTGCTGCCCAGGCCCTCACCCGCCTTCGCCCGACCTACGGTCGCGACCTGCGGTCGCGCTCAGTCTGCCCTCTCCCTGAGGGAGAGGGCGAATCGAGGACGGCCAGGCCGTCCGAGATGGGTGAGGGCGGTGTCGCAATCGACACAATCGAGGAGCAGTTCAGCAGTATATGCAAGGTTCAGCAATCCGGCCACAATGAGAATGCCGGTTCGTCTGGCTTCTCTAGACGGGGGTGGGGGCAAACAAAGACCGGACTAAATGGTTAAAGCTCGCAAGCTCCTCCCGCCTTTCTGTGCCGAATCCCGGCCCAACCGGCCACTAACACCACACAACACCGGAGACGCCATTCATGCAGCCCAACACACCGCAACGCCCCCCGGCCTCGTCCACCAAGTGGTGGGCGATGCTGGGCATCGGCCTGGGCGTGCTGATGAGCACGCTCGACTCCAGCATCGTCAACATCTCGCTGCCCACGCTGGTCAGGCAGCTTGATACGGACTTCGCCACCATCCAATGGGTGGTGCTGAGCTACCTCCTGATCATCACCTCGCTGATGCTGAGCGTCGCCCGGCTGGGGGACATGCTCGGCAAGAAGAAGGTGTACCTGACCGGGCTGGTTCTGTTCACCACCGGTTCGCTGCTGAGCGGGCTTTCGCCCGGCGTCGGCTGGCTGATCGGCTTCCGCGCGCTTCAGGGCACCGGCGCGGTGATGCTGACCGCGTTGGGCACGGCCATCATCACCGAGGTCTTTCCCCCCTCCGAGCGCGGGCGCGCGCTGGGTCTCATGGGCAGCGCGGTGTCGGTCGGCATCGCGGCCGGGCCGATGATCGGCGGGGTGCTGATCGGGCTGGTCGGCTGGCGGTCGGTCTTCCTGGTGAACGTGCCCATCGGCCTGGCTACGTTCTTCATCGTCGGGCGCGTCGTGCCACCCCTGCCACCGGAGGGGGGACGGCAGCACTTCGACGCGGCAGGCGGGCTGATCATGTTCGTCGTGCTGGCCTGCTACGCGCTGGGCATGACGCTCGGCCAGGACGGCGGCTTCCGGGACGGGCGTGTCGTCGCCCTGCTGGTGACCAGCGGCCTGGGCCTGATCGCCTTCCTGGCCGTCGAGGCGCGCACCCGCCAGCCGATGATCGACCTGCGCATGTTCCGCAACGTGCTGTTCAGCATCAACCTGCTGATGGGCTTCCTGGTGTTCATCCTGATCGGCGGCACGTTCATCATGCCCTTCTTCCTCGAGCTGGTGCAGGGCTACCCGACCGAGCAGGTCGGCCTGATGATGACCGTCTTCCCGGTCATGATGGGCACCGTCGCGCCGGTGGCCGGTGTGCTCTCCGACCGCTTCGGCTCGCGCGTGATCAGCCTGATCGGGCTGGTGCTGATCGCGGCAGCCAGCCTGCTGATCAGCACGCTGTACGAGGGCGTCAGCGTGATCGGCTACGTGCTGCGGCTGGCCCCGCTGGGCATCGGTATGGGCATGTTCCAGTCGCCCAACAACAGCGCCATCATGGGCACCGCCCCGCGTGAGAAGCTGGGCGTTGCGTCCGGGCTGCTGGCGCTGACCCGCACGCTGGGCCAGACGACCGGCCTGCCGCTGATCGGTATGCTGTTCACGGCGCAGGTGATGGCGTTCGGGGCGCTGCCCCCCGGCGGCGACGTTTCACAGGCACCCCCGGCGGCACTGGTGCAGGGCGTGAACGGCACCTACCGCGTGGCGGCGCTGTTCATCTTCGCCGCGACGCTGCTGGCCGCCGCCGCACTGTGGATCGACCGGCGGCGCGGCGACGAGGAGGATCTGCGCCCCGCCGAGGCCCGCTGAGGGGCGACGCTCAGGCCTGCCCGGCTGTCACTAAAGCGGCAGGGCTGGGTGTGTCGAGTTTCGGGGAGACTGGGACAAACACACAGGTTCGTCCTTGCTTGCCCCCCTCCTTGGGCCCTCTACTTGGGCCCTCTACTTGGGCCCTCATCGTCGCTGCGCTCCGATGTGTCCCCCCATGCATGGGGACGGATGAGCCGTCAGGCTCACAGGGGGGTGAAACAAACGACTCACCCCCAAATCCGAACGCACCCGCAGGGCTTCGCCGAATTTTGCACCCGGCGAGAATCGGCTATACTGGACGGCCAGAGTGTAATAATCTACATTGCTACTGCACCGCTACTGCACCGGATAGTGAAGTGAAAGGAGCTTACAATGGGTCGCCGGATCCCGAGAGCACCGGGGGAGCGGATTGACGCCAGCGCCGCCACCACCCGCTCTGTCACTGCCCCCGGAGCTGAAGCCCCGTCGGAGCAAGGTTTACTCGAAAAGCTGAAGAACATGATCCCGACCGAGACCGTGACGCTCTATATTGGCGGGGCGGCGTTGATCCCCCCCGATATGCGTGACGGCATTGTGGAATTGATTTGGGCGCTCGTCTGTCTGGTCGCGACTTTCGCTTTAGTGGCAATACAGTCCAGAAAAGTGCCCGGAAAGCCCACCGAGAAGCATCCGATTGCCTGGTTGCAGGTGATTATCGCGTCCATATCATTTGCACTGCTGGTATACGTGCTCGGCGGGGTGGAGACTTACGTTCCATCGTTCGGGCTGGAGGGCCTCTTTATGCTTGCCTGGGTGGGTCTCACGACAATATTCTACCCAGGTGCTGACACCGGCTAGCTGAATAGCAAAAGGGGGGCGGCTTTGCGGGTCGCTCCCCCTGTTTTCTGTCTCTGCTCCGGCCTCATGCCACCTTTTTCGGCATGGATGGCTACGAGCGCCACAGGTTCTTTTCAATCCTCAGAACGCCTTTCTCGTCCACTATCATGCGATAGCCATGCCCGAATAACGTACCCCATTGCATCTCAAGGTAGATCGCGTCCGCCTCATCGAACTCGGCAAACGCCGCCAGCCCAATCTGGTGGTACCTGCCCCACAGTGCCTCAGGCCGTACAGGCTCAACGCGTCCCGATGCCCAGGGTCTGTACCCATTGACGGTGATGAAGCGCGCATAAACCCAGGGGTCTCTTTCCTGTGCCCCCTGCGCATCCAGGAACCAGGCTTTCCGGAGCACGTTCCTACGATCATCGATGGCGTTCACTCTGGGTGAGACGGGGTCGTAAAGTCGAATCCATACGCCCCATGGAGGCGGAATCGGCGGTTCGTCTCGCAGCTTGAGTGGCCGTAGCTTCCGCCACTCATCCGTAATGTACTGGATACACAAAGCCTGGATCTCAGGGATCATTTAATCCTTCAAACGACTACCCGGTCTTTCGTCCCCAGTATAGTCTATTTCGATGGCGGTGCTATCAGAGCACTACCCATCACTGGGGAAGCACGACATTGTTTGTAAGTTGAGTCAGTTTTCGACCCCCTCCTTGGGCACCCTCATCGTCGCCGTACTCCGATGTGTCCCCCCGTGCATGCTGAGGACACGACACTTTTGAAGGGGGTTGACAAAAAAGGCTCATCAGGTACC
>CAZRXG010000077.1:0-9012 GCA_964603985.1 uncultured Anaerolineae bacterium
GGAAGGTGGACCACCCCAAATATCATCGCCATTAACTTGATCCCGTAAATGGCGACACAAACGCTATCAACATAATCCACCGTTTTCTTTGGTGGTGGAGATACTGAAGCCAGATCAGGGGTGATGGCTGGGATTGGCTGAGCGACCAAATTTCATATGAAGTTCACATGAAGTTCATATGAAGCTCATATTGACATGCCCGATTTTCCCATATGTAGTTTTATTTAGATTTTATTGTCGACTATGATCGGGGTATTGGCTGAGGCGTATGCCACGGGGCTGTCTCGGCCAGCCACGACCGGGCAAATAGGGAGGGCGGGACCAGGCGACTAGGCAGTCTGGCGTGACCTGAGACGGGCGGCTGCATGCAGGGCCAGCATCAAGCAAGCCACCCCGAAATGGTAGTTTCATACGCCAGTTTCGAAATTCGCGCCAAAAGGCCGCCATGCTAATGGGTTTCTTGACCATTTTGCGCCTCTGCTACAATAGAGGTTATTGATTTCAGCGGCTCTATTTCTCACCTCGACCAGTTTGGACCTCCTCCACTTCTTGACAGCCACCCATTGCATACGCTCCCCTGCTCCAGCGGAATTTGGCTGGTTCAGCCCCTCTGGTATACAGCCGCCCACATGGGCGGCACAAGGAAGTGATGCCTTTCAGAATGACCCTAGAACTGTCCCCGTATGATCCCGGATGAAGATCAAGGTAGCATGCCAGATGTGATTGTATAACCAGCTCAAATATCACCTTACAGGCAGGTGTACGCTGCTGCGCTGGGAAGGTTGCGGCGACCCTCCCGGCGCTGGGGTGCAAAGCCTGTCGAATTGATCCCATTATACCCCATTCACAAATTTGCGCGCATTGAGTGATCGACAACCGCGTAGCGATCTGAAGAGATAAATATGCTCTGGCCTTATCAATACACTCCCGCCATCTGGCCCTCAGCCTTCACGGTCATGTTGTTGCTCGTGTTGGCGGTCTACGCCTGGCGCAGGCGCAACTTACCGGGCGCGTTGCCGTTTGTCATCTACTGCCTGCTTAGCATGGCTTTTCTCGCGCCTAAGGTCATCGAATTTCTCGCAGTCGACTTTGAGACGAAGATCTTTTGGTTCAATATCGGGCATCCATGGTGGCTGCCCGGCACCACCGCTTTGACCTGCTTTGTCCTGGAATACACCTGGCCGGGGCGCTGGCTTACGCGTCGCACCCTTGCCCTGCTGTCCATCGTTCCGTTGGTGGATTTGGCGTTACTCTGTACCAACAATTTCCATAATCTGTTATTCCGCGCTTATGAGTTTAGTGGAGACGTCGTCCCGCTGTACGGTCCAGCCGGCTGGGTTTTTGTGGTCTATAACATGGGATTGAGGGTCGTCAGTGTCACCGCTTTAACCTGGTTGTTCGTACGCTCTCCGCAGCACCGCTTGCCCGCGATACTGATAATGATGGCTGAAACAGTTGTAGGTATAGCGATCGTACTGGATCCCTATATTGAAGAATCCCAGTTTTTCTACGTGCCTGAGAAGGCCATTCCGGCTGTTGCCTGTGCGATCGCCTTGTTTGGCTACCGCATCTTCGACGCAATTCCCCTGGCGCGCCAGACGGTCATCGAGCAGCTACAGGCCGGCATGCTGGTGCTGGATCTCGAGGGGCGTGTGATTAGCTTGAACCCCGCTGCGGAAAGAATCTTGAACGCACCCGCCAAGCAGGTCCAGGGCAAACTGGTCAAGGAACTGTTGCCTGCTTATCCAGAGGAGCGTCTGGCTGACCCGGGCGAGACCGAAATCGAACTTGGCTTTGGGGAAGGAACAAGCCTCTGGTATTACGTGGTAACGAACTCATTGCTGAACGATTTCCGCGGGTTGGAAGTGGGCCGCCTGTTGCTTGTGCGCGATGTGACGGAGAAGAAACGCGCCCGGGCGCAGATTCTCGAGCAGCAAAAGGTGCAGGCTGTCCTGGAGGAGCGAGCGGGGCTGGCACGCGAGCTGCACGACAGTATGGGCCAGGTCCTGGCTGTGGCGCAGTTACAGGCGGAGATTGCAGATGAGCTTGTCGACCGCGGGGAAATCGCGGCGGCGCGAGATACTCTGTCCCGCCTGGTCGAGGTCACGCAGTCCGCGCATGTCGATATCCGGCAATATGTGCTTGGAGCCAACACGCTGCTCACGCCGGGGCAAGATATGTTTGTCGCGCTCCACCAGTACGTCAAGCAGTTCAGCCGTGATTTTGGCCCTCCCACCGAGTTGGTCATCGCCCCGGAGATAAAGCAGCAGGGGCTCGATGCCCGGGCGGAGGTGCAATTGATACGTATCGTGCAGGAGGGGCTGGCGAATGTCAGGAAGCACGCGCACGCCAGCGCGGCGCAGGTCGTGTTTACCTGTAATGCGGGCTGGCTTCAGGTGAAGGTCGAGGACGACGGAGTCGGGTTTGATGTGGCGCGGTTTTTCAAGGCCAGGGGCCAGAGGTTCGGGCTTCGTTCGATGCGCGACAGGACCGAGGCGATCGGGGGTACGTTCCAAATTCTTTCGGTGCCGGGGCGTGGAACTCGAGTCATCGTCGAGGTCCCCTGCGAGAGCGCATGCGCCGGTCTGTGGTGGACCGAGCACGGTAATCCACAGCGGGGTGCCAGTAACGAGCATCGTGCTCTCGACGGTGATCGCCCGGGTCCATCAGATTTGCCATGAAAATCCTGTTAGTTGACGATCACGCTCTCTTTTGTGAGTCTCTCCAAAGCCTGCTGGCCCTGCACGGTTATCAGGTGGTGGGGACAGCCCGCGACGGCCTGGAGGCATTGGAAGAAGCCCGTCGCCTGCATCCCGACCTCATTTTGATGGACATCGAAATGCCCGGCTGTGATGGCTTGACCGCGACGCGCCTGATTAAAGCGGAGATGCCCGACACCAAGATCGTGATGCTGACCGTGGCCCAGCAGGACGAGGTTCTGTTTGAGAGCTTGAAGAGCGGCGCTTCCGGCTACCTGCTCAAAAGCTCGCGAGCAAGCCAGTTGCTGTTGCACCTCGACCAGCTCGCCGAAGGGCAGGCCGCGCTTTCGCCGGGGCTCGCCGACAAGATTCTCGAAGAGTTTGCGCGAATGGGAAGGCAACTGGAATCGAATTCGGAGCAAGTTGACGAAACGGCGGACCTGACGGCGCGGCAGCGTGAGATTTTGACACTGATCGTACAGGGTATGACCTACGAGGAGATGGGCAAGACGCTCTGCCTGAGCGAGCGCACCATCCGCTATCATGTGGACGAGATCATCCAACGACTGCATCTGGAGAATCGATCCCAGGTGATCGCGTACGCGGCGCGCATGGGCTTGACCTGGAAACACACCAAGCGCACGGAATAGAATAAGTACGATCTACCTGTCATAAACGACAGCCCCGGCAATGCCGGGGCTGTCGTTTCTTGTTCCCGGGGCTGACGCTTGTTCCATAGACGGCGCGTCGCTTGGCTGATAGCATGGTAGTTGCAATCCTTGTCGTATTTGACCTGACCCCGAGTCAATTGAGCGGCGTCTTTACCTTTCTGCGAACCCATATCCACGGGAGCCGCGAATGGAAACCCGACCACTAGTCGTGCTCTTGGGAGACTCCGTACTCATGAACGGTGTCGCGATCAGCTTGGCGGGCAATCAGTTGCTGGAGATGACTCGTTTGGACGCTCACGCCATCCATGTCAGGCAGCGCTTGCATACCCTCAAGCCCGACCTGGTCATCTTTGAACTGGATACCCCACGCTTACCGTGTATTCTTTCTCTTCTCTGGGAGCAGCCCGGCATCCTGCTCATTGGGCTTGATCTGGCCTGCAGTCGGGCGATCGTGCTGAACAGCCACCAACATCTCACCCCGACACTGAATGAACTTCGCCGCGTGGTGCACGCCGAAGCCGGCCAGAAAGCTTGTCGAAAGGAGGTGGATTAACTGAGTGCAATGGGACAACGCGCGGTTGATCGAATCCGAATTAGATCCATTCTCACAAGGAGGATAACGAGATGGAACGCAAGATGAACAAGCGTAAACAAACCAGGTTTCTGGGGTGGCTGCTCCGAATAGCGGCAGTGGTCGCTATTGCGGCTGCGGCCATCCCGCAGGTTGCGCCGCAGGTCAGCGTGAATGCCGCGCCCGCCAGCCAGGAGGAGGGGGTGAGCGTGCAGCAGTTCGAATCCATGAATATCGCGCCCGCCAGCCCGACGCTGACAGCGGTCGACCCCCTGGCATGGGGCATGTACGGCGATGTCTTGCCCGCCCGCCCCTTCCTGTACTCGGTGGACGCGACCGGCATCACCATCACCCGCTTCAACGACAACCGGGTGGTGGGCACCTGGCCCTGGCCCACGGACGTCATCTACACCGTTCTGCCCGACGGGTCGTTCGAGGGTCTAACTCCACCAGCAGTGTGGGAGCCCGTGGCCATGACGGTGTCGTACCCCACGGACGCGGAGATCGCCAACCGGGTGAAAGAAATCCCTGATCTGACGCCCCCGTGGACGTTCGTGTACGTGGTGATGGCGCACTCGGGGTACCGGTGGAACAGCAGCGGCGGGAGCCTGCGCGACACCCTCGAGTCCACCACAGATGAGGCCACCGAGTCGGCGATGCTGGTCCAGATCGACGTGAGCGACCCGTCGTTCTCAATCAGCCGCGACCCCGTCGCTCCCTCTGGTCCGCACATCGCGGCCGCCATCCTCGGCCACGGCGCGGGCCAGCCGGTCTACGACCGCTCAACGGGAAATGTCTATGTCGGCAATATGCCGTCGACTTCGCTGCCCGCGGGCCTCACGTCGTTCGTGTCCGTGATCCGTCGGATTCCGCCTGAGGTCACAGCGGAGGAAGCCGAGATCCCCGGGATCAGCAAACCCGTGATCCGTTGTGGCCCCCAGCATCCCGAGACCGGGATCCCGGTCGGCAGGCCGCAGGCCTATGCCTGTTACGACCCGTCAGGCGTGCACCCGATCGATGATAACGAACACGTTGGCGCGTCCGGTGAGTTTGAATGGGAGTTCAGGAACCTGCCAGACTGGCTGACGGCACACAATGGCGTCCTGGGGGAGGATGGCATCATCAGCGGGTCGGATGGTATCCTGTACGGCACGCCAGAGGAAACTGGTGAATGGTGGGCCGAGGCCAGGGTCCACAACCTCGACGACCCGTACGGCGTCTTCTCGGATTGGCACCCCATTCAGCTGACAGTGAACCCAACCGCCGAATACCTGCCCATCAAAGCCCAGTTTGCCGCCGGGGTGCCGGTAGCCTACCAGCTCGAAGGAACCGGGTCCTGCACACTCTCTGGAGCACCAGCCTGGGTGGAGGTGGTAGAGGTGCCCAATGGCTGCGTCGTCATGGGGACAGCGCCGCTCGACGGTGAGTATTACAACTTCGCCATGCCGGGCTTCACAGTGGCTGGCTACCCCGGCCTGTCACTGGAATTCAGTGGGAATGTGTTCGGGGAGTACGGCTTCGTTCCGCTGCCCGAAGGCGTGGGCATCTCGGGGATGGGATGGCACCAGGTGTCAAAGGAGGCCGACCCGTCGACCGAGACCCCCGTCCTGAGCCTGGAGTACATCGGCGTCGACCCGAACACCGGACAGCTGTGGCACATCCTCGCGCCTCCAGGCCAGCCCCAGCCTCCCAACGAGAGACCTCCGGAGACTGCGCTGACGCTCGACGTGGTCAGCCCGGAGGGAGACCCACTGAGCGGATCAGGCTTTGGGGAAGTAGCGGTCGAGGCTGATCGCGATATCTTCGTGGCCGCAGATGGTGGGGTGATCAAGGTCAGCAAGGAAACCGGCACCGTCAGCAACATCGCTCTGGGCTTCCAGCCGTCCTCGCTGAGCCTCGATTCAGACCTGCGCACGGCCATCCCCGGAGTCGAACCCGGACAATCTGACCATGGCGCCTTGTGGGTAGCCGGTACTGGCGGGGTTGCGCTGATCGATACCGACGCTGGGACGCTGTTCCAGACGGTCTCCGGTGATGGCGCCTCGTCCGTGTCGGTGGACTTCCCCACGCAGTACGCCTATGTAGCCAACGGGACGGGGAGCATCGCCATCTTCGGGCCTGCAGGCAGCACCCGGCCGCCGGTGGAGCCCAGGATCTGGAGCTCCGAGGAGATCACCTGGAACTTCGAAACTGCCAGTGTCGCAGATGGACCGTTTACGGTGATGGCCACGGGAGACCTTCCTATGACGCTCGAACTGGAAGGTGAACTGCCTAACGGGATTACCTTTTTCGACAACGGCGATGGCACCGCGACTGTGAGCGGCGTACCCACCAGCAGCAGCTCCGAAGGCGGCTGCAGCGGCACTGAGGCCGAGGGAGACCTCGAGGGTGGGGACGTCTGCGGCGGCTTTGCGTTTGCCCTCACGGCGACGAACGCGGAGGGGGTATACGCCCAGGCGCTCGGGATGGACGTCAACGTGCTGCCTACGATCGACAGCCCCGACACGGCCACCTTCTACGCCGACTCCGCCAGCTCGTTTACGATATTCGGGACGGGGATCCCGGAACCGATCTTCTATACATGGGATGAAGCGGCACTCGAAGCAGCCGGCGTGCAGCTCATCGACAACGAGAACGGCACCGCCAGCCTGGCCGGCACACCGACAACCCCAGGCACATATACGTTCAATATCCAGGCGACGACCGGATTCCCGGAAGAACTCGAGCCCGTGCAGGCGTTCACGTTGATCGTCGCGGAGGGGCCGCATGCGCCCGAGATCAACAGTTTCGACACGGCCACCTGGGCAGTCATCGGGGCACCCTTCGCTCCCGATCCGTTCACCGTGGCGAGTATTGGCTCGCCCACACCGGAGCTGTCCGTCGTGACCGCACAAGGGCAGACGGGCCTGCCGCCTGGCGTGACCTTCATTGACAACGGCGACAGCACCGCGACCTTCGGGGCCGCCTGCCAGATCACCTGGCCAGGGATGGACCCGTCCTGCCTCGGGCTCCTGTCTGACGAAGCCGAGGGCACCTGGACGTTCACCATCCATGCAGAGAACTCGGCGGGGTTCGCCGACCAGACCTTCACCTTGGACGTTGAAGTCGCTACGTCGATTATGACGCCCCCGCCCGAAGCGCCCGCCAACCTGGCGTTCGCGTACACGCCCGGCGGCCCGGTGCCACCCGCGCAGATCTTCTCGGTGAGAACGCTCGGCGACACGATGCCCTACGCGGCGGTAACCACCGCTGACTGGCTCCACACGACGCCCGAGAGCGGCTGGGTCGGCCCTGACCTGGGCGACCTCAGCGTCTCGGTCGATCCGTCCGGACTGGCCCCCGGCACCTACACCGGCACCATCCTCGTCGCCTCCGCCGGCACGGAGGGGCCTTTCGCAACTGCCCTCGTGACCCTGACGGTGGTTGACGTGTCTGCCCCAGGCGAGCTGGGCATCTTCCCCAGCGTGCTGAGCTTCGAGTACAACGTCAACGAAGGCACCCTGCCGCCGGCGCAATCGGTCTTGGTGATGAGCGGGGGTGTACCGCTGGACTACACGGTGTCGACGGGCGAGGCGAGATGGCTTTCCGCGGCCCCGGTCGGCGGCATGGCTCCGGGCGTCCTCAGCGTGTCGGTGGATCCGCGCGTGGGCGTGGGAATGCACATCGCCAACCTCACGATTGCTTCCGGTGAGCAAACCCAAGTCATCCCGGTGACCCTGGTCAAGACCGCAGGGGACTCCGACCTGATCCAGGTCATGTTCGATGTCGGTAGCGGGCCCGAAGGCATCGCCGCCAACCTCACCACGCACAACCTGTTCATCACCTCCTCGAACGCGGCCGCAGAAGCCGCCGAGGCGGGAGAACCAATCATCCCGGCGGTGGAGCTGCCAGGACCGCCTGAACCACCGCTCGTGTTCCACATCAATCCGCTGGACAAGACTTTGCTCGCACAGATCGTCGTGCACGGCGAAGCCGAGTACATCGGCGCCAACAGCACCGCCGGGCTCGCCTATCAGGCCAGCCAGGCCACGGGGGAGATCGCGGTCATCGACGGATCGACCAACAGCGTGCTCACCTACATCGACCTGACCCTGAACGGAGACCCGCAGTCGCCATACCAGGTCGCCATCGATGAGGCCCAGAACATCATCTACGTCGGGGCGAAGTCCCCCGAGCCCGAGCCCTACGCCCTGAACGAAACACCGTACGGGTGCAAGGCGATCCGCGAACTGCCATCGGACGAGGTGCCCGAGGGCCAGGAACCTGAGCTCGATTGCTGGCACCCCGGCCCGGTCATCGTCATCGACGGCAACACGAATCAGGTCGTCTCGTACTTCATGGCCGGCGATGATCCGGAGGGGGTCGTGTTCGCCGCGGCCACCGGCAAGGTGTACGCGTCGAACGAGGACGATGGCAACGTCACCGTCGCCCAGGGTGCGGTCCGCAACGACGACGGCAGCATCACTCCGCCCGAGGTGCTCGGCACGATCATCCAGGGCAGCCTGGATACCGAGTGGCAACTCGAATGTGACGAAGCCACCAACTACTGCGGAGAGCGAGAGGAACTGAAGATGTGGCTGTGGCGGGAGCAGTCGGCCTGCCACTACAGCGACGGCCACGGCGACGACGAGGCGGAGGAAGCCGACAAGATGGCCGTCGATCCGGACGGCAACGTCTACATCATCGACGACCGCTATCGTGTCGCCAAGATCGACGGCGAGACCGATGCCGTCGTCGAGGTGCTGGAGATCCCCGGATACGATTGCGAGGAGACGGTCCCGGACGACTCGAACGTGGTGTTCCGCAACACCGCCAACAACATTGCCTACATGGCGCTTGGGCGCGGGAAGCTGTACGTCACTTCCGAGCAGAACACCGTCAGCCTGATCGATCCGAACACGATGTCGATCAAGGCGACCCTCACGCTTCCGGAAGCGGCCGAGCTCGACGCCATCACCACCGATCGGGCGCTGAACCAGGTCTACATCACCGACGAGGACCTGGCGTCGCTGTGGATCCTGAAGGGCGCCTGCGCGAACGGCAAAGGGAACAAATGCGTGCAAAAATGACG
>CAZRXG010000078.1:0-8528 GCA_964603985.1 uncultured Anaerolineae bacterium
CTCCGCGCAGCGTGGGGGAGGGGTGGGGCAGCGAAGCTGCACCGGGGAGGGGGGCCAAGCTGACCGGCTAATTGCTAACCGCTAACTGCTAACCGGCTAACTGCTAATTGCTAACCGCTAACCGGCTAACTGCTAATTGCTAACCGCTGACCGCTACACCAAAGGAGGTATCAAGTGAAGAAGAGTCGAGTGCATCCCTGCGCGGCGATTGTCGCATTCGTGCTGGCGTTCGTCCTGACGCTCAGCCTGCCGCCCACCCTGGTGGCCTTCAATATCAGCCGGGTGGTGTTCAACAAGGGGCTGATGACGCGCGTCGTCACCCGCATCCTGGCCGACTCCGAGCTGATCCCGGCCGGGATGGCCTGGTATTCGGAGATCCGCGCCCGCGAGCGCGTCGACACCGGGCTGGCCGTGCCCAACGAAAACGAGCCGGACGTGGTGCAGTTGATGTCGTTCCTGGACATGGACGACTGGCGCAGCGTCAGGGAAGAGGTGTTCAAGGACGAGTTCATCGCGAGCTGGGTCGGGGACGGCTTCGACGGCGTATACGGCTGGCTCGATTCGGACGACCGCTTCCCGCAGGTGGTGTTTGACATGCGCGCCCCCAAGGCGCACGCCGACGGCCAGGGCGGTGAGAACGCCCTCATGCTCGCCTATGGCGCGCTGCCGCCCTGCAGGGAGGATCAGATCGAAGATTTCAAGCACCGCGCCGACCTGGCCCTCGCCGTCCAGGCACTGTTCAATGAGTGCCCGCTGCCCGACCCCTGGACCGAGGAGGCCAACGCCCAGTTCCGGGCCTGTGCCGGGGATTCGGAGGGGCTTGGGGCACTCCTCACACTGTGCACCTACCCCGACCCCTGGACGGAGACGGGGGCCCAGGTGTTCGTCGAGTGCGCCCAGATCGGCGAGAAGGGCGAGGCGCTCTACAATCTGTGCCAGTTCCCTGAGCCGTACACCGAGGACCAGATCAACGACTACCGCGACTCACTGCACGACGTGCTGGAGGACCTCCCCGATGACTACAACGCCACCAACGTGGCCGTCAAAGGCGGGGTCGTGCTCCTGGAGGATGTCGAGCCGGAACATTTCAAGTGGCAGTTGAAGATCACGCGCCTGGTTTCACAATTGGGGCTGCTGATCCCGGCCCTGCTGCTGGTGCTGATCTTCCTGGTCGGCGGGCAGTCGATCAAGATGGCCGGTTACTGGATGGGTGTGCCTCTGGTGCTGGGCAGCCTGCTGGCGATGCCGGTGGCCGTCATCCACCGCCCCGTGATCACCGCCCTGCTGGTCAGCGCACCCGCGCTGGTGGTCCCAGAGTACTTCGTCGCAGAGGCCACGAGCGCGGTCGCCGAGCTGGCGCGCACGATCTTCTATCCCATGCTGGTGCAGGCGGTGCTGATCCTCGGCCTGGGCGTGGTATTCATCGTCATCGCCGCCCTGGCCCGGCCCGGCGCGCGGGTCACGATGGAGGAGGAAGTCGAGGAGGAGGACGAGGACCTATCACACAGGCCGGGCTGACACCTGTCATTGCCGGTCACATCCCCCACAAATCAGCGACCGCCGCTCCCGGCGGTCGCTTTTTGTGCCCTTGATGCTCCACAGCACCGGGTGAAGAGCGCCTGTAATCTGCGTAATCACTGGAGTTTCGCCCTTTTTGCTCGATTCTGGCGAAACTACAATAGAGAGATGCGTAATGCCAAGACGAAAGCGACCAATTGGGGAGAGATTTCGGCAATGGTTTTGAGCATGGCACACTTTCCATTGGAGCAGACAGGCACTCGGCCATTCTACGTCAGCTTTGCCTCTGCTCAAAATTGGACTACACTGCTGGCGAAAGTCGAGTCCTATTTTGCCCGTACCTTGTAGTTACCCGAAAGGAGTACCCCAAGATTTGCTCATTCTGACAGCAAAGTGTCGGGTGGCCAGCTCATTCGCCAGACCACGTAAAAGGTGGGGTGAGCACCCACACTGGCGACACAAACCCCTACCGGATCGCAGTTCGGCAGATACTTGAACCCAGGAGGAATGAAACATGAACACGCAAGAGACCCCGACAATGCTGGAAGATAGGAAAGTGAATGTGAAGGCCAAGCTCGCCCTGCTGTGGGTGGCTTTGATGTTCTTCTATATATATAACGATCTTTTCTCATTCTTTCAGCCGGGGCACGTAGCAGAACTGGTAGAGGGACACCTAGAAGGCGTACAGTTCACTCAAACACTCCTGTTCGGCGCGGCGGTGTTGATGGCGTTTCCGAGCTTCATGGTCCTTCTGTCCCTCACATTGAAGGCCAGAGCGAATCGCCTGGTGAACATCATCGTAGGCATTTTCCATGTGCTTGTCCTGCTCGGCACGCAGTTTGTGGGCGAGGGCGAGCCCTGGTTTTATTGGAGATTCTACGAGCTTCTGGAAGCCGTGTTCATTGCGCTCATTATCTGGACGGCGTGGAAGTGGCCCGCACAGCCAGCGTGAGCCGCCTGCACGCTCCCGCCGCGCGGGAGGTCTGGTCGCCCACAGACGCACGAAACTGCGGCCCCGGCTTGATGCCCCATCCAAGCCGGGATCGTTTGCGTTCAGCAGATTGGGGCGCGGCCCAGTTCCTGACCGGACACTTCTGCTGTGAGCTAACCTGGACACCCCGGAAACAGGCCCTAAACCTTGGGACAGTTTGTCCTATCTGCAGTTTCGCCTTTTTTCACGGCGCTTTTGGCGAAACTGCAGTAAAGATTTGGCGAATCCACATTGCCTTATCTTGGTGGCACGAACCTACTCATACGCCAGCGCCTCGCGGATGCTGATCCGTGCCGCGCTCCGGGCAGGCAGGAAACTGGCAGCTGCAGACAGCAGGCTCGCAAGCACCAACCATACCCCCACGCCGAGTAATGAATAGCTGTACGGCATCGGCTTGCCGAGAAAGGCTATCCACATTGCATCACCAAGCAGTTTGTTCAAAGGGATGGCAAGCACCGCTCCCAGCAGAGCGCTGATCGCCCCGGTCAACATTCCCTCGACGATGACGATCCCCCACACCGCCCGGTTCGCTGCGCCAATGGCCCGCATCACGCCGATCTCGCGTGTGCGCTCGATAACGTTCAGGCTCAAGGTTCCCATCAAGCCCAGGCCACCGACGATGGCCAGCAGGATTGCCATGAACAACAGGCTGCCCACCAGCGTATCGATCATGGCCCCTCCACTCGCCAGGAACTGCCCGATGGACTGCGAGGAACCGATTCCGATGCCGCTCTCTTTGAAGCGTTCCTCGACTTCCTGCAGGATGTTGAACTGCACGTTGGCATCGTCCTCCCCTGTCTCAATGACGACATAGTTCGCGAGCCCGGTCATCCCACCGGCACGAGCGTAGCTCTCGGCGCTGACGTAGGCAAAGCCGGTCGTGTCACCCACTTTGATCTGCCGCACCACGCCGACGATCTCCCAGTACTCTTCGTGCTCGCCAATTTCGAGCCGGATCGCATCACCCAGTGCAATTCCTGGCTCTTCTTCCAACAAATTTTCCATGACGACAATCGTGTTGTGCTCACCTTCCTGCAACCAGCGCCCGGCGATCAGGTTCCTGCCGATATAGGGCGAAGATGGTGAGGCCGCGTAAACGATCAGGGTGGAGCCTTCGGTGCCGTCGGGTCGGATGACCGGAGTCTCTGCCACGTTCCATGCCTCGACGCCTACCACACCCGGCACGCTGCGCGCCACGCGTTCGATGCGCCCCGCGGGGATCGGTTCACTGAGGGTGATCCCCAGATCATATCCAAAGAGGCTGAACAGTTCTTCGTACGCGACAAGCGCACTGTCGCGCACGCTGAAGATCGAGATGAAGATGGCCCCGGCCAACGCTAATGTAGTGAGCGTCAGCGTGAGCCGCCCTTTGCGCCGGAAAGCGTTACGCAGGGAGAGCAGCAGGGGGCGCGGCAGGCCCCGGGCTTTTCCGAGGAGACGATCCACCGGGCCGCGTTTTAAGCTGGTCTGACTGATCCCGTAGTCGCTCAACGCTTCCCTGACAGTGATCCGCGTGCCGGAGAGGATGGGAAGCAAGGCGGCCAGCGGCGGAAACAGGGTGGCCAGCATGATCTGGATCATCACCACTCCTGGATCGATGCCGATATGCTGAATATCGAAATTCATCATTCTGGCGGTGAAGGATGAGAACGCCCACCCACCGAGCATGCCGAGCGGAACGGCCACCACTAAGGAGAGCAGGCCGAAAACCAGCGCCGTCACCAGGTAGATACCCATCACCTGCCTGGTGCGTGCCCCTATAGCCTTCATCATACCGATCTGTCGCATCTGCTGTTCGAGCATCGCGGAGATGGTGTTGGCGATCAGAAAAGCGCTCAGAAGCAGCGCAAACCCGCCCACGGCCCCCATCACGGCCAGTATTCCATCAAAATCCTCTTCGCCCCAGTGCGCACCCGGCTCCGGGACGGTGCTGCGGTATACGATGTAGCCCTCACGCTCGATACGCTCCTGGATCAGCTTGGCCGTCTTCTCGATAGCTTCCCTGTCATCTGCATCCTGCGCGACGACGATGTGAAGCTGGTTGTAATACCGCGATCCGCACAGCCATTCAAGCGTGTCGAGGGTGATGTAGCCATAAGCTTTCAGGGCGTAAAAGGTGGGCAGCTTGTCGACATCATGGGCAATCCCGGTTACAAATAAATCGCGTTCCTGGCCGTCGGGCAGCTCGATGTGGATGGTGTCACCGGGCGTGTAATTGGGCCTGGCAACGAGCAGCGAGCGTTCAAGCAGCACGCCGCGGCGGGCGGGTGGCCAGTCCCCACTCTCCGGCACGATGACGTTGATCGCCATCCGGTCGAAGTCCTCAACCGCGAATAGTTCCAGGGTGAGCCACTCCTGGGAGCTTAGCTGCATGTTAACGGTATAGGTGGCCCGCCCCTCGGCCTGGGCCACTTCGCGCATACCTTCGATGGCCCGGACGAGGTCATTCTCGAAGGAGGAGATTGTCATCGTGATACTGGCTGGGTGAGTTGCCAGATAGGCCCGACGCGCCTCGCGGGGTAGCACCCTCTGGGATGTCCCAAGCAACCCAAAGGCGAATATCCCGACCGCAATCGCCATTACCACGAGGGTGGTCCGGAACTTGTGGCCCCAAAGATCACGGATGACTTTGTACCATCGAGGTGCGAGCATCGTCGGTGAATCCCTGTAGGGTCTGGCCTCTCGCCAGGGAGGGAAGAAGCCGGACGAACTAAATACTCAAGGTGCATCATGGGGGAGGGAAAAGCGCCCCGAGAGCGCTTGGGAGGGGGTGAATCTGTGTAATCCGTGGTTCACCCATCTCCCCGCACTTCAGCCGCCCCGCCAGCCCCCCTCCAGCACCTCGACCGCCCGCGCCACGCCATCCTCGGCCCGGATGCGCTCACCCAGCACGGCAGCACGACGGCGCATTGCCCCGTCGGTGACGGCGGCGCTGATCGCCTCCGCCAGCCGCCCGGCGCTCAGCTTCCTGCGCGGGATCGGCTCCGGCCCGACGCCCAGATCGGCCACCCGGCGGCCCCAGAAGTACTGGTCGGCGATGAAGGGCACCACCAGCGATGGGACACCGGCCCGCAGACCGGCCGCCGTCGTACCTGCCCCGCCGTGATGCACCACCGCCGCCATGCGCGGAAAGAGCCAGCTAAAGGGGATCGGCTCGATCACGAGCACGTCACCCGGCAGGTCGGAGCGGCTCAACCCACCCCAGCCGGGCAGCAGGATGCCGCGCTGTCCGGCCCGCTTCAGCGCCTCGACCACGACCCCGGTCATCCGCTCCGCATTGCGGCTGCTCATGCTGCCGAAGCCAATGTACACCGGCGGCGGCCCGGCCTCCAGGAAGTCAAGCAGGTCGGCGGGCGGCTGCCAATCGGCAGGCGGATCGAGAAACCAGTAGCCGGTGACGTGCACGTGATCGCCCCAATCGGGCGGACGGGGGACGACGGTGGGGCTGTAGCCGAGCAGCACCGGTCGCCGCGGCTTGCGCATCGCGACGGTGGGCCGGGTCTTGAGCGCACGACGCTGCCAGCGGCGGGCAAAGGGGCGAAAGGTGTGCCACAACGCCTGCTCGACGAAAACGTGTGTCAGCCGGTTGTAAGCGCCCCAGCGCAGGTCGGGGAAGCCGGGGCTGGGGAAGGCACGTGTGCGGTGCAGCGGCTGCAACTGCGCCTCGTAGCAGGGGATGCCCAACTCATCGGCGATGGGGTAGCCCGCCAGCCCCAGTATCGGGCAGATGACGGCGTCCGCGCCCCGGCAGGCGTCCCACGCACCATCGAACAAGCTCTCCATCAGCGGCCTGACGGTGCGCCACGCCTGGCGGACAAACCTGGCCGGATTGCGTGCCGACTCCAGCCACGCCTGGCCCGTTTCCCCACCCATGAGCGCCCGGAAGTCGCCCTCGATGGGGGCGTAGGCCAGCCCGTGCGCCGTGACGAACGCCTCAAAGTCGCGCGTGGTGGCGATGCAAACCGCGTGTCCGGCGGCCCGCAGCCCGCGCCCCAGTGCAACGTAGGGCTGCACGTCGCCGCGCGAACCGACCGCCAGGATGGTCACGCGCACCGGCTCAACCGCCCTCCAGCGCCGCCAGGAACGCCGCCCAGTCTTCCTGGCCGAGCTTCTTGGCGCTCAGCTTGAGCGTGCTGCGCGCCTTGCCCGGCAGGTCGCGCCCCGCCTGCTCCATCAGCCAATCGCGCGCCAGGTCGTAGCGCCGCCTCAACACCTCACGCACCGCCCAATCGACCGCCTTGCGGATGTAATGCTCTTCATCTTCGAGCAGCGCGGCGCACATCGCCAGCGCGCGCGCATCAAGCTCGCGTGCCAGGTCGGGCGGGTATTTGGCCCGGCGCAGCATCGCCGTGCTGACCAGCGCCGCCCGCCGCACCCAGAAATTCTCGTCGTCCAGCCACGTCTCAAGCCGGTCCATGTAGGCCGCTTCCCCGGCCAGCGCGCGCCCCAACGTCGAGCTGCATAACTGGTCGCACTCCTCCCAGGTCGACACGTCGGGCAAAAAATCGAGGCCCAATTCCCAGCAATCGGGGGGCGCGAGCTTGACCGCGTCCAGCAGCAGCAGCGCGAACATGCGATGCTCGCGCGAGCCACGCGACCAGCTTGCCCGCCCAATCGAGCGGCACAGGTCGGGGTCTTTGTCATAGGCCGCCGCGACGTGCTTGCTCATCGCCCGCAGTTGGGGAACCTTCAGGCCATAGGCGTGACCGGTGCCCGGCGCATAGTGGGCGACGGTCTCCCCGTAATCAGACGCGCCAAGCTGCTCAAAGGCGTGCGTTACCGTATCCACCACCCGGGCCGGGGCGGCCCGTTCGGGCAGGTCGGCCAACGCGGCGGCGACCTCATCTTTGACCGGCATCGATTCTCCCTCCCGGCTGCGCTACGGGATCAGGCCCCAATCCGGCCCGTAGTCGCTCGTCCTGCGGCTCGTCAGCTTCTCGATCACCCCGCTGAGCAGGTCGAGGCGGTAAATGTCGGTGTTGTCGTCTTCGGTGTGGTTGAAGAACAGTGCCGTCCCATCCCCCAACCAGGCCGGACGCCCATTGCCGCCGCCCGCCACGGTGCGCTTCGACTCGCCGCTCAGCACGTCCAGCAGCCAGATCTCGCCCACGTCACCCGTACTGGTCATGGTGTTATAGGCGATCTGCGTTCCATCCGGCGACCAGGCCGGGAAGCGGCAGTCGGCAGCCGGGCAATCATAAAGCGCCACCCGGTCGCCTTCGGGGTAGCCGATGACGGCGATCTCCCACTTGTCGGACTGTTCGGTCATGAAGGCGATCAACGTCCCATCCGGCGAGAACTTCGGCGCACGGTCGCTATAGCTGTTGTTGGTCAGGCGCAGATAGCCGCTTCCGTCGGCGTTCATGGCGTAGATCTCGGCCCCATCGCCGTTGCCCGACTCGTAGACGATGAGCTTCCCACCGGGCGACCAATCTGGATGGCGGTCGTCGACCCCGGCGGTGGTCAGCCGCCGCACTCCCCCACCCGACGCGGACATCACGTAGATGTCACGGTTGCCGTCGCGGATCGACTCAAACGCGATCAGCGACCCATCCGGCGACCAGTCCGGCTCGCCGTCGTAATCGTTGTTGTCGGTCAGGAGGCGGTAGTTCTGCCCGTCCTCGTCGATGACGGCGATCTCCGCCGCGTCGCCCTCGCTCTGCGTGTAGGCGATGCGCCCCGGCTCGCCCTTGGGCGGGATGGTTGGCGGCTCGGTCGGCGTGGGAGTGTCGGTCGGCGGCGGCTTCGTCGGCGGCGGCTCGGTTGGCTCTGCCGTGGGCGGCGGTTCGGTCTGCGTGGGCTGCGCCGCGCTCTCCATCCCGGTCGGGGTGGTATAAGGCTTCTCCTCGACCGCCGGGGGCAGCACGACCTCCGCCGTCGGCGCGATTAACCCCTTCCCCCCACCCAGCACCAGGAACACAAGCCCCAGCACCGCCACAGCCAGCACGATCAGCCCGATCACCAGACTGGTGCCGCCCAGCAGCCAGGGCAGAGCTTTGCCACGCCGCCGCGCCGGGGC
>CAZRXG010000079.1:0-7097 GCA_964603985.1 uncultured Anaerolineae bacterium
TGTCCGGTTTCTCCCCTCCCCCCAGCGCCGTCAGGCGCGGAATGTGGGGGAGGGGGCTGGGGGTGGGGGGAAACGGGTGATTTGTGCGCGCTCCTGGCTTTGTGCGCGCTACCTTTGCGCCCATTCCCGGCGGTGCATCGATCACCCGCTGAGCGTGTTATAACCATCGCAAAGACGGCATACCGGTGGGGAACAAGCGATCCACAGGGGGAGACACGATGAGCGAGCCGAAGCACCCGATTGCATTGATCACCGACAGCACCTGTAACATCCCGGCGGGCCTGGTCGAACAGTACGACCTCATCGTCCAGCCGCAGTACGTGATCTGGGGCACGGAGGAGCTGCTCGACCAGGTGGAGATCGACACCCAAACCTTCTACGAGCGCCTGACGACCGATCCGGTGCACCCCAAATCATCCCAGCCAACCGCCCAGGATTTCGTCAGAACAATCGAAGAGCTAAAGCAGGCCGGGGCCGAGGAGGCCGTGATCATCTGCCTCAGCAACCAACTGAGCGGCACGCTTGACTCGGCCTACAAGGCACAGGAGATGGTCGACATCCCCGTTCACGTCTACGACTCGCTTTCGGCGGGCATGGGGCTTGGCTGGCAGGTGATCGCCGCCGCGCGCGCCCGCAAGGCCGGCGGCGATGCCGGGGCGATGCTCGCCGCGGCTGAAAAAGCCCGCGCCACCATGGCGGTCACCCTCGCCGTCGATTCGCTGGAATTCCTGCACAAAGGCGGGCGGATCGGCGGGGCGGTGAAGCTGCTGGGCACGGCGCTCAACCTCAAGCCGCAGTTGTACGTCGACCACACGACCGGCCGCATCGAGCCTGGCGAGAAGACCCGCACGCGCAAGAAAGCCCTTGAGTACGTCTACCAGACGTTCTTCGAGCAGATGGACACCACAAAGCCGCTGCACATCGCCGTGATGCACATCCAGGCCGAAGCGGACGCCGAGCACATTGCCACCCGCATTCAAGAGGAGTACAATCCGGCGGAGCTGCTGACGGTAGAAATCTGGCCGGTCATCGGCGTCCACGTCGGGCCGGGCACGGTCGGCATCACCGGCTACTACGACGCCTGAGATCTGCCCCACACACAACAGGGAGACGGACAACCGTGACTCAACTGACCCCGGAAGACGTACAGGCCGCACTTGACGAACTGGGACTGGGCATCAAGATACAGGCCTTCGAGGCTTCGACCCGCACCGCGCCGGAGGCGGCAGCCGCCATCGGCACCGAGCTGGGAACCATCGTCAAGAGCCTGTGCTTCCTGGTGGACGGCGAGCCGGTTGTGGTATTGACCGCCGGAGACAAGCGCGTCGACGACCGGAAGGTGGCCGCCCTCTACGAGGTGGGCCGCAAAAAGGTCAAGATCGCGGACGCCGAGGCGACCATCGAGGCGACCGGCTACGCGCCGGGCGGCGTGCCGCCGGTCGGCCACGTGCAGGAGATCCCCATCCTGATCGACTCCTCGCTGGGGCGCTACGATCTGGTCTACGCGGCAGCAGGCTCCCCGCACGCCATTTTTCCCATCTCCTTCGACACGCTGGTCGAGGCGACGGGCGGGCAGGTGCTCGACCTGGTCAAAGAGTAGGCCCGGCAGCGGCGCAGCTGCGCAGCGGCGCGGGTGGGTTTCGCTCCGGGCGGGTTTGGTCTAGAATAGGGAAACAGGATGCTACTGGTATGCACTCTGTTGTCGCAAACAGGGAGAGCTTGAACATGTCGAAATGTAGAACAGCCTGGCGCGTGGGTCTGATCGTGGTCTTCGGGATGCTGATGGCCGCCTGTAACCTGGGTGAGCAGGCCCCCGCGGAGCCGACTCTGGCGGGCACACCGTCGGAGTTTGAGCCTGCTCCGCAGGATCTGGGCATCGAGACGCCGACCCCAACACTGCTGATCGAGATCCCGTCGACCAACACCCCGGTTCCTGAACTGCTCCCCGCCGAGAAGCTGGGGCCGGTCACGGTCGATGGCACCGAGCACCGCTCGCAGGAGCCGATCACGGTGCGCGTGCAGCGCGGTAAGGCCGTCACCAACGTCACCTGCACGGCGCGGCTGCAAGACACGGGAGAAGACTTCCCGCTGGCAGAGCCAACCTCCACCCAACTCGATGACAACACCTTCGAAGACGTGTACACCTTTACGCCGGAGTCCGCCGGAACCTACGCCGTGAACTGCCTCGGCATCGCCACGACTGCCACCGGCCCGCGCTCCGTCAACACCGCCGGCGCGCCTTTCCCGGTCGAGGCCAAAGGCTGACCGGGAAGCGGGTGGAGCGCTTCGCCATCATTCCAGAAGGGTGATCCGGCCTCCTTCGCCCGGCGCGAAGGGGCGCTTGGTGAATCTCCGTCAGGGGTACAGAGAGGGGCGGTGAGGGCATGGGCCTTCGCCGCCTGCGTTTTTTGCTCAGCCGGTCGCAGGCCGGGGCTGCCGCTCCACCACGGCCAGCGCAGCCGTGGACAGCGCGCCGAGCAGCGGCAGCACCGCCAACCAGTTCAGCGTCGCCACCAGCCCGATCTGCTCGGCGACCACGCCCGTTATCGCCACCCCAACGCCCCCCGCCACGAAGGTGAAGCCCAGCGTGAAGCCCGTGATCACGCCGGGGCGGTCGGGCATCACGTCCTGCGCCATCAGCAGCGTCAGCGGCATGGAGGCGTGCAAACACAGGCCCAGCACAAAAGCGAAGGCGAATATCCCCACACCGCCGGTCCGCAGCATCAGGTACAAAAGCGGCCCGCTCGCCAGCAGGCTGAGCAGCGTCACGTTGAGCCGCCCGACCCGGTCGGAGAGGAACCCCGCCGCCAGATTGCCCACCGCCGCCGCGATCAGGAAGGCGAATGAGATATTGCCCCCGAAGACCAGCCCCGCGCCCTGCTGGAGCACGTACTGCGGCAGGTAGGTGCTCAGGCTCATGATGACCCACGAGCGGAACACGACCAGCAGCGCCAGCAGGCCGAGCGGCAGGGCCGCCAGACTGCTGATCTGCCCGCCGTCCTCCGGCCCGGCTTCGGACGCAGCCTCCAGCGTGCCCGCCTCGTAGCGCAGGCGGCGCAGCGATAACACCAGCACCGGCGACGCAAGCAGCGCGCCCAGCACGAATAGCGCCGTCCCGTGCGGGCCGAGCGCCTCGAAAGCAAACCCGGCCACCAGCGGCCCGACCGCGTAGCCCATCGTGCCGCCCACCAGGAAGACCGCCATCGATCCGTTGCGCTGGCTGCGCGGGCTGACGCGCGGCACGCCGCCCGCCCCCGGCGGGTGGAAGGCCGCCGAGCCGAAGCCCGCAATCGTGGCCAGCAGCAGGAACGTCTCGTAGCGCCGGGAGAGCCCCGCCAGCCCGAAAAAAACCGCCTGCCAGAAGATGCCCGCCAGCGCCAGCAGCGGCGCGCGCGCCCGGTCGGCCAGCGGGCCGAACAGCGGCTGGGGCAGCGAGGCGGTCAGCCGGTTGGCGAACGCCACCAGACCGATCTGCCGCTCATCCAGGTCGAGCGGCGCGGTCTGGGCGGCGATCAGCAGCGGCAGCGCCCCACTGTAGAGATCCACCATGAAGTGGGCAAAGGTCAGCGACAGAAGACGCCGGTTGCGGAACGGTGACATAAGCTGCTTTCTATCAGGCCGATACGGCATAGGCCGCCGATCATAGCACCAACCCGCCCGGCTTTCAACGCGAGTGGCGCGGTGCTCTGATGGGTCGGTTGACTGTAGCCCAAAGAAGGGGGAAACTTAGAGCTATGAAGCATAATCTGGCCGAAATACATGACGACCTCCCTGAGGACGTAATGATCCGTGTGCGTGAGCTTTTGGCTCAAGTGCCCGGTGTGGAACTGCTGGGCTTTGAGCAGCCTCATGACATATGGACGAGGAACTGGCGTGGCTGGGAAATCTTCTCCTGCCCTCAATTCGAGCCTGGCAGTTCACAGGTTATCGATTGGGTCGAAGCGATCTGCAGGCAGGAGAGCATTGAGGGGGCATATTACTTCCTTTTCATTTTCTACCCTTTGTCTCCGCCACGACCGTATTCAGGTTCTGTTTGGGTTCAAGTTCGTTTAGACTCTACTTACGCCTGGGTCGAGCCTCTATGGGATCTGACAAAGGAAGACCTGAACTTTATAGCCGTTGATGAGACTTATCGACTGGAAATCTCGAACGAGGAATGGAACCACTACGCAAGGAGGAAACGACGGAGTGGGTCAAAAAGCTATCCGGAATACTTGGATATAACACTGGCCGGTTTGACCCGGATAAAACGTTTGGGTGATGAATACATCATTTCGGGCGATTCAGAAGGAGATGCCCAGGTATGGCGGAGCAAAGATAAGAAGATAGTGAGTTTCCTTGAGGGATACAGCGAACACGCTGATGCTGTGAGAATCAGTGACTGTGAAGCTGTATCAAATCCCTTTCTATATGGGGGTAGTCTGCACCTGTGGAATTTCCTTACGGGAGAGGTTTACCAAAAGACAAAAAGATACCTGGGGGTCCCAAGTATTTGCTGGTTTGTGCCCATTGATGAGACCCATGTGGTAACATCTTTTTTCGAGGGGCTACGGGAGCTCGCTCTGTGGGATATAAGAACTGGCGAGGTTGCCACATTGTTCGGCCAGGGTTCGCTTGGTTCGTTTGTCACAGAACTGATCAAAATCGACGACGAGCATGTTGCTGTTGGACTTGAAGAAGGCGATTTGCAGATATGGAACTTCCCCAAAAGGGAGCTTGTCAACAGCTTGAGCGGCCATGGTGCAAGAGTAAGTGGACTGCTTAAAACGGGCGAAGGTGTCATTCTGTCTTGTTCCCAGGATGGAATCCTTCGCAGTTGGGATGTGGCGGCTGGCGAATCTCATCAATTGCTGAAACTTGATCAGCCTCCGGTGACACTCGCAGAATTGGATCCGGGCGTCCTTACAATCTCAGGTGAACCTACTCCAGCTCAGGAGCCAGGCCGGTTGGACTGGTGGAACCTGCGGACCTCCGAGTTGGTTGCCAGCGTACTCATCCCAAAAACTATCGACCACATCCGTGGTTTAGAGATCCTTGGCGACAGGACCATTATTGTTCAATGCTTTGATGCAGTACACGTGGTTGAAGTGATCAGCAATTCAGATGGCCAGCCATCCCTCGTTTTAAAAGGGCCAGACCAGACCAACAGGAACGCCAGCTAACACGGTGCGCCTCTTACGTCTGATCACGTTATTATCCCTCAGTTCTGGTCACGTGTGATACTTTTTACTGCCTGTGTCCAAAAACCGGGGCACCGTTCAAAGCATATGTCAGTGAGAACAAGAGCGGGTTCCCCTTTGTAAAAGTCCCAACCAGTTCGTATACTGTTCAAAGGAAAAATTCTTGATCGGGAGCAGGCCTCGTTGTGATTCGGTCGCCGCTTTTCTTCACACCTGTCACAGCGTGATGTATATCACCGAAAGGCATGTAAGATGACCCCTGAGAGAGAGAACGGTTCCCTATCCCGGGAGGCTAGGGTTGCCATCATCGTGGCAATTATTACTGCTATAGGCGTTATTGGTGCGGCAGTTGGCCCAAAGTTGGTCGATCATCTTTTTGCGGACAGGGATAAACAGGAGGCGGCAGAAAATCCCCTTCTCATTGATTCCATGAACAACAGGTCGGAGTGGAATACTTATTTCGATGATAAGGGATCGACTATCGAAATTGTGCCTCGGCAGGGCCTGAACGATGATGCGCTCGAAATCATATACGACCTGCAGTCCGATGGCTGGGCCGGCGTATCGAAGATGATTGACGCAGACTCATTGTCGGGCACGAAGAAGATCGGATTTTACTATCAGGGCTACGGCGCGCCGAACACCATCGAGCTTAAATTGCTTTACACTGAAGTCGGCGGAGAAAACGCCGTCTTCAGTGTATTGTGGCACAGTGCGACGGCGAAAGAAGACTGGACTTTCCTGGAGGCACCCTACAGCGATTTTATTTGTTGGGTAGACACTCCCTGCCCGGAAGACGGTCTGTTGAATGTGGCCCGTGTGTGGAAAATCGACTTCGCCATTTCGAACAAGTCAGGGATGGGGGATAAGCCGGGGTTCGGTGTGGTGGTGATCGACGATGTTCAGGGGGGAAGGTGATTCTCCCCCATCGCGGGGTGCGACCGCTCCAAACGTGGGGACAAATGGGGTAGACGCTAGGGAGCCAGGGAGCGCGGCTGGGCGAGGGGTCGCCGACCTTCGGTCGATGAGGGTGAGGGCCGTGAGGAAGCATCGCACCGCCGTAATGCAGCATACTGCTTGACAACGTGCCACCCCGCTCCGCCGAGTCCCCCCGTGCATGGAGGAACGGATGAGGAGAACAATAATAGAATGGTTGTTAGCCAATAAATGGAAAATACTTATAGCGTCGATCCTGATCCCAATTTGCCTGGTAGTCGTGTTGACACTGATCGATATAGTACAAGTCCTCGTTATTGGGCGGCCAGAGTGGATAGATGTCGAGATGGGCGAATTGTCCCCTTCTGCCCCTCAAGAAGCATACTTAGAATTGCTTGCTGATAATGGATATTCCTGTATCAGACATGTCTACAGATACCATGGTCAGAAGGGCCAAACTTTACGTGTTTTGGTTACTCCCGATGAAAACCTCAATGTCGGTGTCAAGATCCGATTAGATACTGGCGAATTAATTGGATACACTCCACCAGATAACCCGGCCGCTCCTGGTGTTCCAGCCGAACTGGAAGTAGAGATACCGGAGACCGGCATCTATACAATCATAATAACTGCCGTAGGTGACCCAGGTTACTATCAAATCTCTATCGAGGTCTCTCCGTAAACCATGTCGATGGCAATGCCAGCGGCGATTATGACGTGAGCCACCTATCAGTCCGACGCCTACCTAATAATGCCGACAGATCCCCCCTCGCCCAGCGCTCGAAGAGCGCGTCCGGGAGAGGGGAGGCCGACCAGCGGTCGGCGGGGTGAGGGCCGCTAACAGCTAACCGCCAACTGCTTCTTGGCTGCCGGTTGCCCCGCCGCCAAACCCCGGCGGGGAAGTGCACTTTCAGTGCACATTTCGTTTTTAGCCCGGCCAATTCATTGCCGGGCGCTTTCTGGCGCGGGGGTGAGGGCCGC
>CAZRXG010000080.1:0-6825 GCA_964603985.1 uncultured Anaerolineae bacterium
GAGCAAAAGCGATGTGATGAGAACCCAGGAAGTTGGCGTCCTTGCGGTCGAAGCGCACGAGCAGAGCGCGGAACTTGTCGGCCCAGGCGAAACTGCGCTCACCCCATTTCCAGGAAGCCCCCACCTGTGGTGGGGGAGGAATGGACGGAGCCGAAGGCTCCGCAGGGCGAAGCCCTGATGGAGTGTCCAAGCAAACCGGTTCCCGAAGGGACAAAATCCCGGAGAGGCCACTACCTCTGGTAGTGGTTAGGGATTTTGAGGTTTGCCGTTCACTGGTGAAGCGGTCTTTTGTAGACTCCGGCGTTGAACAGGCGCTTGCGCCCTCGCTTTGGCTTTTTCCAGTTCCGTACGTTTTCCGCATGTTCGGAAAACTGTTCCTCGGTTACACTGGTGGGGATAGTGCTCATGGTTGTGAACTCCTTGGATGGAGTTTTTCATCAATCATGACGCACTATCACCTTTTTGGGAAAGTTTGAATCAGCTCGAAGAGAGAGGATCGATGACCACAAAACAGAAGATTATTACTGTCTTGGCGCTGATTGGGATCGTGTTCTGGTGCTTTCCGGTTGCCTGGTTTCTTCAGTGGTGGTCAGTTCTGACCCTGACAACCGTCGGCAGCGTGGGAACGCTCACCGGCTGTATCACCTTCTTTCCTGTCCTGCTGCTGGGAAACGTGTTTGCCTTGATAGGCGGCTTTCGCAAAGAGTTGGGAAAGCCCAGGATGGGCCTCTTCCTGTTTGTTCTGGTAGCCAATGCCGTTTTGATCGTTACGGGCATCACGACCATCATTGGCACGGTCAACAGCCTGTCCTCGCACACCTCACTGTTTACACCCCAACCCGAAGACATCCTGTGGGACGAGTGGCTGATGATGTTCCTCATATTCGTCGGCCCGCAGTTATTGGCAATGGGAGTGGCCGCTTTCGGGCTGGCCCGGCTATGGAAGCATTCTCAGCAAACTGGGGAGCCACCTGAGACTGTGGAAACCGCGGAGGGCTGAGATGAGCAAATCGTCAACGTGTATCAGGATGTTTCTTCTCTGGCTCGCGGCGGTGTTTGTCGTGACCTCATCGGCCGGCAGCACACAGACGGTCACAACGTGCGCATCTGCACTGCAACCGGGCAGGCGGCGGGGAGGGTTCCGGAGATGATTGCCACGGCCATTGGCGAACCGGTACTCACCGGGTAGCGGAGCATAGGAGTTGAAAATGACATCGGCAAAACCAATCCTCTTTGAGGCCGAGGGCGAGACGGAATATTACACGTGGCGGACTGGTCGTGCTGAATGCGATCCCGGTATGGGTGTCATTACGGTCTGTGGAGTGCCAGGTGAAACACCTCTGATCACCATCCCGATCGACGAGGTCGTCGGGTTTGAGATCATCCAGAGGGAGAACATCAGCATCCTCCTCCACATCGTTTTTGGCGCGCTGCTTGCCGATTGGAACACTGGTCTTGGGTGTCTTCTCTCCCTCATCCTCTCCCCGGTCGCAATCGTAGACAGAATCGTTGCCAAAAGAACACAGTTTCCCGCCATCAAGTTGACTCAATCAGCGGGCAGCAGTCCGGGGCAGGGGTGGACGCTCACCATAAGGTCCAAAAGGCGAGGGCGGCGTGGACGAGAGGAGACGCGCGAGTTAGCAAACCATCTTGCAGATGTACTGCGCGAATCTGGGTACAGTGGCTTGATGCCCGACCTCTCGGCGCATGAGCTCTGGTTCGGTGCCAGGTAACTATGGTTTTGCCCCGGATGCTGCTACGGATGAGGCGAAGGGCGACTCCTGAGCAGGCCACGGGGTAATTGAACGGTATTCCAAGCAGCGGAGGAGAGTGTCAAAATGTGTGGGGGCCCAAAGTGATGCCCCCCCCACTTACGTGCCTCGCTGGCCTGGCGTCTGACGTCAGGCTTTTTGTGTGACTCGCCCTGCACTTTACGGTAAACTCGTCACACCGGAAGGGACGCTGAGTTGGGGTGAGGGGGGAACATCATGCCTGCAACACAGTTCAAACCGGAGGTTCACGGCTTCGCCTTCGTAAATGCCTGGAAGCTCGAAGCGCTGGACCGGGCCGGGATTCGCGAGGGGGTCGAGCGCATTACCTACGCCGTCACCAACCTCCTGCGCTTTCTTTTCGGCGGCAAGTGGGCGCTGGTCGCCTTCAAGGACTGCCGGGATAAACTGCGCACGTGGGTCGATGGAATCCTGGATGGGACGTATGGCTACTGCGGCGGCATGGCGTTTGCCGCCGTCGATTACTATCACCGCCCCGATCTGGACTTCCCTCGCGGCACGGAGAAGGATGTCCGGCCCACCTGGGATCACGGCGCGGATCTGCGTAAGTACATCGTGCGGCGGCTGATCGACAGCCTGATCGATAACGCCCCTATCTTCCTGACCTGGATGGCCTTCCTGCACGTCATCCCGGAGAAGTCGCTGCTGCGCGGCGGGGTGGGCTGGCTGCGTAGAAAGTCCGAACGGGAGTGGCGCAGGCTCAAGCGGCACCTCGACGCGGGCGAGCCGTGGCCTATCGGGCTGGTGGGCAAAACCAAAAACCCGACCTTCAATCACCAAATTGTGGCCTACGACTACGAGTACGCCGACGGCGCGATCACGATCTATGTGTACGACGTGAACTGTCCCGGCCAGGCCAGCACCATCCGCCTTGAGTTTGGGGAACAGCGCCTGGGCGTGGAAAGCTGCCACGATCGGAGCCGGGGCGCGCTGCAGGGCTTCTTCTGCGAGCGGTACCACCGCAAATCGCCGCCGGCAGTCGTGTGGCCGTAAGCAACGCGGCCGGCTCGTCCGCCGTATAGTCTTGTGTGGCGGCTCAAATCGTATATCATTGACCCATCTCGTGATGTGCCGGATTGGTGGGCTGGTAGGTTGCTGCCGGATTGAGTGTGTGGTGGAAGGAGCACCGAAGTGCAGGCCGATTATATTCTTGACTACAACGTAATCTCCGTCGCGCAGGAGCACCACGTCTATCTGCTGGCCCGCATCAAGGCGGGCCAGGCGGTTGACCTCGTCGAGCGCATCCCGCTCAACCTGAGCGTGGTGCTCGACCGCAGCGGCTCGATGGCCGGGGACAAGCTCGATTACGTCAAGAGAGCCGTCCAGTTCCTCGTCCAGCACCTCGGCGCGGACGACCGCTTCAGCGTGGTGGTCTATAGCGAGGCGGTGCAGGTCAGTGTCTCGCCGGGGCCGGTCATCCACAAGGACACCATCAACCACACCATCGGCGAGATCACCGCCGGGGGCATGACCAACCTCAGCGGCGGCTGGCTTCAGGGCTGCCAGCTTGTTGCCGAGAGCCAGGCCGAGGGCCAGGTGAACCGCGTCCTCCTGCTGACCGACGGTCTGGCTAACCAGGGCGTCACCGACCCCAAGCGGCTGGCCGCGATAGCCCGCCAGAAGCGCGAGGCGGGCATCACCACCACCACGCTGGGCGTCGGCATGGACTTCAACGAAGATCTGTTGGTGCGTATGGCGCACGAGGGCGGGGGCGCGTTCTACTTCATCGACGACCCCGACCAGGCTCCTCTCATCTTCGCCGAGGAGCTTAAAGACCTGCTGAGCGTGGTCGGGCAGAACCTGGTCATCACCCTGGCGCTCACCGAAGACGTGCGCATGATCCGCCAGCTCAACACCTATCCCTCCGAGACGAAGAACCGCGAGGTCGTCTTCCGGCTGGGCGACCTTTTCTCCGACGAGATCAAGACCCTGCTGATCGAGCTGTCCATCCCCGCGCTTGACGAACTGGGCGAGGTCGAGGTCGCCCGCCTGCGCTTCGACTACGACGAGCTGTCCGAGGATCAGGCCGTCCACCGCACGCACGAGATCCCCATCATTGTCAACGCCGTCCCCGCCGAAGAGCTTGAGGCCCGGACCCCGGACGCGGAGGTCGTCAAGACCGCGCTGCTGCTGCGCGCCGCCCGCGCCCGTGAGGAGGCCATCGAGCACGCCGACCGGGGCCGCTTTGAGGACGCCCAGGAGGTTCTCTCCTCCGTCGCCGACGACATCCAGGAATCCGGCCTCGAAGACGACGAGCTTCAGACCGAGCACGACATGCTGCGCGAGGAGGCAATTGACATGGAGATGGGCGCGCGGCGCTACGATGCCTACGCGCGCAAGACCGGCACCAGTAAGGTGTTCCACGCGAATCGTCACGCCGCCCGCGCCATGACGACCGCCACCCTGCACCTGCACATGAAGTCCTCACGCGAGGCGCTGGAGCGTGACGGCGAGACGCCGGAGGTCATCGCCTGGAAGCGCGAGTCGCTTGACCTGGCCTCGGTGGACGAGGTGCGCATCGGGCGCGCCGACGACAACGACATCGTGATCGCGGAAGGGGAAGTCTCCAATTATCACTGCCGGATCGTGCGCCGGGGCGACGACCTTTTCCTCGAAGATCTGGGCAGCACCAACGGCACCTTTGCCAACGGCGGGCTGGTCGAGACCCCCTTCCGCCTGAGCGTCGGCGACGTGGTCACCGTCGGCTCGTGGCTGTTTATGTTTAAAGCCTCCGACTAGTTGAAGGAAGGATTTTGCGCGCACCGCCGCACAAGTTGATCACCCTGGCTCTCCTGCTCTGGCTTGGCCTCGCGGCCTGCGGCGGCCCGCTGATCCGCCCCCGCCTGACGCCCACACCGCGTCCCACGCGCACGCCTCTGCCCTCGCCGGACGCGCCGCCCACCGCCACTCGCCGCCCCCGCACGCCGACGCCCACGCCCCCGCCCGGCTGGGAGACGCTTCTGCCGGGCTTTGAGATGGGCCGGATGATCATCGTCCCGGAGGGATTTGAGTACCCGGTTGAGGTGACGGTCGTGCGCCTCGACCCCGCGCACATCGATCTGCGCATCCACTACAGCCAGGCCACCGCTGCGACCGTCTCAGGCTGGCAGGCCCGCACCGGCGCGCTGCTGGTCGTCAACGGCGGGTTCTTTTACCCTTCCAGGGAGACGCTTGGTCTGCTGATCGTCGATGGCGAGACGTTCGGTTATTCTTTCGACGGGCACGGCGGTATGTTGAGTGTCACCGGGGACGAGATCAGCATCCGCTCGCTGGCGCAGTATCCCTACCGGCCCGGCGAGCGCTTCGACCAGGCGGTACAGGGCCGCCCGATGCTGCTCTATCCCGGCGGCGTTCCGGCTGATTTCACCCTCTCCCGCGAGCTCAGCCGCCGCACCGCCGTCGCCCAGGATCGGCACGGGCGGCTGGTCTTCTTCGCCATCGACTACGGCGCGGTCTCGCTCTACGACCTGCGCGACTGGATGGCCTGGAGCGAGGAGCTTGACCTCTTCGTGGCCTTCAATCTCGACGGCGGCGGCTCGACCGGCCTGGCGCTGGACGCCGGCGGGCGCTCGCTGCTGATCGACTCGTGGACTACCGTGCCGAGCGTGATTGCTGTGTACCCAAAACCCTGATCCCGCGTTATTATTGGCGACCAACGGGCGGCGGCCCGATTGCCGGGTATGTGCGCCGTTCATCATTCTCCGGCCCAGGAGCTGACTCAACACATGGGACGAGTGATCACCTTTCGCGCCCAGGGCGACGACCTGGTGCGCCTCGACATCGAAGCCGACACGCTGGACGAAGCTACCCTCCAGCTTGAACACGGCGTCTACACCGTTTTGCGGCTCTATCCGGGCCGCCGCGTGTTTCGCATGGCGAGTCACCTGGCCCGCCTGCGCCGCTCCGCCGAGCTGCTGGGATGTCCCTTCCCCCTGAGCGACGATTGGCTGCGCGAGACTGTGCGCCGCGCCGTGCAGGCGAGCGGGATCGACGCGCCGCGCGTCCGGCTGACTGTCCCCTTTGACGCGCCTGAGACGGCGCTTGTCATGCTGGAACCGTTCGCCGGGCCGCCTGCCCGCCTCTACGAGCAGGGCGTGCAAGTCGTTCTGATCGACACACAGCGTGACCTGCCGCGCGCCAAAAACTCACGCTTCATCGAGCGGCGGCGCGAGCTTATCGCGCAGATCCCGTGCGAGGCGTATGAGTGTGTCATGGTTAACGGGGACGGCTTCGTCCGCGAAGGGCTGGGCAGCAACTTCTACGCCGTGCTCGACGGGCAGCTTCGCACGGCGCACGGGGGCGTGCTGGAGGGTGTCGGTCGCAGCGTCCTGCTCGACGTGGCTCCCGCCGTCCTGCCGGTGACGCTCAAGGCCATCCACCGCGACGACCTGCCGCGCATTGACGAGGCCATGATGACCAGCGCCTCGCGCGGTGTGCTGCCCATCACCCGCATCGACGGGATGCCGGTCGGCGACGGGGAGCCGGGGCTGGTCTACGCCCGGCTGCGTGCGGCGTACGACGCGCAGATCGAGCGCGAGATGGAGCCGCTATAGGCTCGCGGCACGCTCGCCGAATTACCACCCAATCCAGTTTCACATTCAGGGTTGACCCGTGCTAAACTTGTCAGGGGGGTGTTTGTTTTTGTTCGTGCGGCGAGCTTGCCTCTCACCCCGGCCCCTCATCTATTCGGTTGGAGATAATCTCACTTCACCACCTGACAATCGAGCTTCGGCCACTATCGGCTATTGCTCGTATGCCCCGATGTCAGGGGTAGCGTCGCGAGGTCGGCCCTCGGCATCATCGGACGGAGCGCCAGCCGCGCTGCCAGCGTTCACGGACGGGCTGGTTGCTTGTGGGTAGAGGTCAACCTCCGGCCAGCCAGACGCGAAGAGCGGGTCGGACGTCAGGTCGTTTTGTCCCTGTCCGCTGAACTGGGCCCACGTACCGTCGGCGATCTCGGCGCGGGTAAAGTCAGTGTCGCGCCCGCGCACAAACTCGGCTGTGATCTCACCGTCCGCCCGGCTGTAGTAGAGAT
>CAZRXG010000081.1:0-5447 GCA_964603985.1 uncultured Anaerolineae bacterium
TAGCGCAGCTTGTTGCCCAGCACGAAGCCGATCAGCCCGGTCAGCGCGATGCCCAGCAGCGCCTCCAGCGTCATGACCAGGCTGACGTGCGAGCGGTACGGCTGGAGCACGCCCGTGTCGGCGGTGGTGAGCGCCCCCAGACTGAACACCAGCCCATCGACGAGGCTGCGCGTCGGGCGGCAGCCCTCCTGCCACGCCGCCGTCAGCTCGGCATGGCTGCACCCCGGCATGTCCGTGATCAACCCGCCCAACGCGTAAATCGCCGCGAAGACCACGATCACGACCAGCAGCCAGACCAGCGGGCGGGTCAGGCTGTCACCGTAGCCGGCGAGCTTCTCTGAGAACTCCAGCCGCAGCCAGTCGAACAGGCCCGGCTCGCAGAACTCATCATCCCACCGGCCCCGCCAGCGCGGGTAAAGCCAGTGCAGCGGGCGCGGCGTGCGCATCAGCTTCTCCATCACCTGCTCGCGGACGTAAGCCCAGTTCGCGCCCTCGTAGTCACCCGCATCCTCGAAGTATCCCTTGAGCGACTTGAACACGTCCTTGGCCTCGCCGAAGCGACCCTCGGTCTCTTCCCAGACGGTCGAGCCGCGACGCGGCCCCCCGGCCCGGCGGCCCTCGCCCAGAAGCTGCTCGTAGCGCAGGCTGAGCACGCCCCAGAAGTAAGTCTGGTAGAGCCGGACCCCGCGCAGGCTCGTGACGGGCGAAAGGGCGACACCGCCCAGGTGTGCGCGGCGCAGGTCGGCATTCTCCAGCGTGGCATCATCGAGGATGGCCCCGTCCAGATGAGCCTCTTCCAGGCTGGCTCCGTCCAGGCGTGCCCCGTTCAGCAAGGCTCCCTCCAGGCGCGCCCGGCGCAGGTTGGCCTCTTCCAGGTGCGCGTCTAACGGGCTGGCCTTCTCCAGGTTTGCCCGGTACAGGTCTGCTTTTTCGAGGTGGGCATCGCGCAGGTAGGCCCCGTACAGGTGTGCCCCGCTCAGATTGGCATCGGGCAGGTACGCTCCGTACAGGTCGGCCCCTTCCAGGTGGGCCCCACGCAGGTTGGCCCCTTCCAGGTGTGCCCGGTCCAGGTTGGCCCCTTCCAGGTGCGCCCCAGACAGGTTGGCCCTGTCCAGGTGCGCTCCGAGCAGGTTGGTCCTGTCCAGGTGCGCTCCGAGCAGGTTGGCCCCTTCCAGGCGCGCCTCGATCAGGTCAGCCTCTTCCAGGTCTACGGGCGGCCACTCGTTCGCTCCCCGCCACGCATTCCACACTTCTATCCTGTCTTCACGCTCGCTCTTCAGGAAGGCGATCAGGCCGTCTTTGTCCAGCCCATCGAGGTCTTCAGGCTGCTGCACGTCGTCGATTGAGGGCATGTTGGTTTTGCTCCCGGCGTGAAGGTTACGTCCGCCGTATTATAGGCCGAAGCTGCCGGATTGCGGAATCGGGGGACGCAGGACGGCACGTCCGTGTTTGGGGGTGTATGTATCTCAATCCGAGCGCAGCGAGGATTGCCCTCCCCCATTGATGCATCTTGAGTATTTAATCCGGCCACGATGGGAATGCCGGTTCGTCTGGCTCCTCCCCTCCCCCCAGCGCCGTCAGGCGCGGAATGTGGGGGAGGGGACGGGGGTGGGGGGCAAAACAATGACCGGATTAAATTGTCAATGTTCATCTATGGGGGAGGTGGCGCGAAGCGCCGGAGGGGGTTCAGGGTTAAGCTGTTCGCTGACAACCTTGGACGCCCCCGGTCAACGGCGGTGTTGATTCGGCCACCGGCTGCGAGGTACACTCCTGAATACGTTTTTGAGCGGAAAGGATGGCGCATGTTTGAGTCGGTAGAGGTGGTGAAGGAAGCTTTAGCGGAGCAGCAGTACATCGCCGGTGACGAGATCGCGACGGTGTTATTCCTGGCCGAGAAGCTGGGCAAGCCCCTGCTGGCCGAAGGCCCGGCGGGGGTCGGCAAGACCGAGTTGAGCAAGGCGTGGGCGGCGGCTACGGAGCGCGAGCTGGTGCGCCTGCAATGTTACGAGGGGCTGGACGAGAGCAAGGCGCTCTACGAGTGGGAGTACGCCAAGCAAATGCTTTACACGCAGTTGCTGCGCGACAAGCTGTCCGAGGTGCTCTCCGACGCGCGCTCGCTGACCGAGGCCGCCGACCGGCTGGCCGACGAGGAGGATATCTTCTTCTCGGCGCGCTTCCTGCTGGAGCGCCCTCTGCTGCGCGCGATCAACAACGACCGGCCAACCGTCCTGCTGGTGGACGAGATCGACCGCGCCGACGCCGAGTTCGAGGCGTTCCTGCTGGAGGTACTGAGCGACTTCCAGGTGTCGATCCCGGAGATCGGGACCATCCAGGCGCGGCAGCATCCGATGGTGCTGCTGACCAGCAACAACACGCGCGAGCTGAGCGAGGCGTTGAAGCGGCGCTGCCTGTACATCTACATCGACTACCCGACGGTCGAGTCGGAGCTGAACATCGTGCAGATCAAGGTGCCCGATCTGGCCCCCGACCTGGCCCGCCAGGCGGTCGAGGCGGTGCACTCGCTGCGCGGCATGGATCTCAAGAAGGCCCCCAGCGTCTCCGAGACGCTCGACTGGGCGCGCACGCTGGTGACGCTCAACGCCAGCTCACTGAGCCGCGAGGTGGTCGAGAACACGCTGACGGTGCTGCTCAAGTACGAGGCCGACGTGGCCCGCGCGCGGCGCGTGCTGCGCGGGCGGTCGGGCGACGACTTCGACGAGCCGGGCGGGTCGTACCGCTCGTATCGGTAGGGGGAGATCCGTCCACCGGGTGCGCGGATTGCGTGGATGATAGCATAACGTCTCATTCTCACGCCCCACGCATACGCATACAATCATTGCAAACTGCGGGCAGGTCTTGTATCATCGGCGGGCGTTGTGGGAGGCATCTTGGCGGATGCCTCCTTTCAACTGAGCCGGTCTTATCATCACCACCCACAGGGAGACGGGCATCGTGACCGGGTCCAACTTTGCTGATGCCACGCTGGGATTGGCGTCCGCGCTGTCGTGGGGCATCTCCGACTTCACGGGCGGGCTGCTCTCGCGCCGCGCCGGGTCACTGATCACCGCCATCGCCCTCAACTCAATTGGGATTGTGCTGGCGGTCGTCTGCGCCGTGTGGCGCACCGAACCCTTCCCGACGCCCATTAGCTGGCTGTGGGGGGCAGCGGCGGGGGTGGTCGGCTCACTGGGCCTGCTGGCTTTCTACCAGGCGATGGTGATCGGCAAGATGGGCATCGCCGCGCCGGTGACGGGCGTCATGGCGGCGGTGGTGCCGGTGGCCTTCGGCGCGCTGTTTGAGGGACTGCCAGATCCGCCCCGGCTGGCCGGGTTCGGGCTGGCACTGGTGAGCGTGTGGCTGGTCTCATCGACCAACGGGCGGTTCAGCCTGGGCGGCGAGCTGAGCCTGGCGCTGGTCGCGGGGGTGACCTTCGGCGCGTTCTACGTCCTGATCGACCGGGCGACCGGGCGAGGAGTCTTCTGGCCACTGGCGGCGGCCAAGGTGGCTGCGACGCTGGTGCTGGCCGGGATCAACGTCGCGCGCCGCCAGCCGTGGGCGCTGGGGCGGCTGCCGGTGCTGCCCACGCTGCTGCTGGGGGTGGCCGATATCGCGGGCAACGTCTTTTATGCGCTGGGGGCGCGGACCGGGCGGCTGGACGTGGCGGCGGTGCTGGCGTCAATGTATCCCATGATCACAGTGCTGTGCGCGCAGGTGATCCTGAAGGAGCGCATGCTGCGCACGCAGGCGGTGGGCGTGGCTATGGCGCTGGCGGCGATCCCGTTGATCGCGGGGTGAGGGGCACCGGGCAGGTTGCGACACTTCGCGGGGCGCTGTATCTTCATTAAGCCGGGTGTGATACGTGGCTGTTGGTATCAGGCTGCACCGAGACGTTTAACGGTAGCTGTGTGAAAGGGGAGGCACATGGAACGCCGCATCGCACGCTTCATCGCAGGACTGCGCGCCTCCGGAGTGCGCGTCTCCATCGCCGAGAGCGAGGACGCCTGGAACGCGATCACCCACATGGGGATCGCCGACCGCGAGGCTTTCAAGCTCACGCTGCGCTCGACGCTGATCAAGGACGCGGTCAACATCCCCATTTTCGAGGAGCTGTTCCCTCTGTACTTCGGGCTGGGCGCGCCGCCGCTGATGAACCCCCAGGCCGAGCTCAGCGAAGAGGAGCAGAAAATGCTCCAGGAGGCGGTGGATTGGCTGGCGGGCGACCTGATGGAGCTGCTCAACTGGCTGTTCAGCGGGCAGGGGCCAACCGAGGAAGAGCTTGGCGACCTGGCCGATCAGGCCGGGATGGACTTCGCCAACGCGCCGTACCAGTCACGCTGGTACGCGCGCCGCATGCAGCGACTGCTGGGCTGGGATCGACTGCGGGACGTGCTGGAGATGGTGTACGAGCTGCTGGCCCAGATGGGTATGGATCCGCAGACCATCGCACACCTGCGCCAGCAGGTGGCCGAGAACCAGGAGGCGCTTGAGCAGCAGCTTGAGCACGCCGCCGGGCAGCGCATTCAGGAGAATCTGATCGACCGGCGGGAGAACCAACCCCAGGAGACCATCCACGACCTGATGAAGCGTTCTTTCGGGTCGCTCAACGAGACCGAGATGGACGCGCTGCGCGACCAGGTGCGGCGGCTGGCGGCCCGACTGCGCAGCCGCGCGGCGCTGCGTCAGAAGCGCGCCAAGCGCGGCAAGCTCGACGCGAAGGCGACCATCCGCGCCAACCAGCGCTACGGCGGCGTGCCGCTGGAGATCAAGCTGCGCAGGCGGCGGCAGAAGCCCAAACTGGTGCTCTTCATGGATGTCAGCCAGTCGATGCGCCCGGTGATCGAGTTCTTCCTGCGGCTGCTCTACGAGCTGCAGGATCAGGTCGACAAAACCACCAGCTTCGCCTTCTACGAGCGGCTGGAGGACATCACGGACGAGATGAGGGCGTTCAGCGTCGACGCGGCGCTCGAACACGTCTTCACGCTGTTCCCCTACATCCCCTACGGCACCAACCTGGGGCTGAGCCTGCGCGAGTTCTCCGCGCGGCATCTGGGCACCATTGATCACCGCACGACGGTGATCGTGGTCGGCGACGGGCGCAACAATTACAACGACCCGGAGCTTGAGATCGTCGAGGGGATTCGGCGGCGGGCGCGCAGGCTGATCTGGCTGAACCCGGAGTATCCTCGCCAGTGGGGGACCGGCGACAGCGACATGCTGAAGTACGCGCCGCTGTGCGACGCCGTTTACCGGGTGCGCAACCTGGCGCAGTTGACCGAGGCGATTGACAAGATGCTGGCCTGAGGGGGGCGGATCTGCGACACCTGCGCGGTCGGCATCGTATTTGGTTGTCTCTGCTGATCGGCGGTCAGCCGGGACGCACAGCCGGGGAGGGGAGCCGCCTTGCAGGTCGGCGTGGCTCACCTGCGCTGCCGCCTCATCCATCGTGG
>CAZRXG010000082.1:0-5226 GCA_964603985.1 uncultured Anaerolineae bacterium
TGGTGTCCACCTGTGTGATCGTCCCCTCGACGGTGACCCAATCCTCGGCGCTGACGAGCGTGCCCTCCCCCTTCGCGGATCGGGAGCCACCCTGTCCGCCGCCGCCGCTCTTACCCTGCTGGCCCTGCCCTGCCTTCCCGGCCTGATCGCGGTCGCCCGCATTGCCACCCTGGCCCCCACCGGAGGAGCCTTGATCTCCCTTGCCTTGTCCCTGGCCGCCCTGTCCGCCCAATCCGGCCTGTCCGAGCCGCTGCTGCGTCTGCTCGGCGGCGGGTGCGTTGTCAAGCGTGACGACCGCCACAGCACTGCCGATCAGGACGGCGGCCACCGCTGTCGCAATTGCAATTTTCTTCCACATATCAGCCTCCTGATGTGATGATGACTGCCTTGTCCGGCCCGTCTACTTACCGGTTTCCGGCAGGATGACCGGGCACTCCGGCTGGCGGGTGCGCCGCTTCTGCTTCGTGAACAGCCGCTCGATCTGGCACTTGACCCAGGGCAGGTGCAGGAACAGGTGCAGTGACGCCAACCCGCCCATCGCCAACCCCGCCCACAGGTGCAGGTCTTTCCAGGTGTCGCGGCTCAGGGCAAGAAAGACCGCCGAGTAAGCCGGATTACGCCCGCCCTGGAACCCACCCGGCAGGGCCAGCCACGTGACCAGCCCGGACAGCATGGTGAGCACAAACAGCACGAAAATCACAGTATCGAGAGCGAGGTGTGTCCTCGGTTTAACCTTCATTGTTCTACCTCCACATATACACAGTTGAATATCTCTCATGTTTTCTGTGCTGAGTATCGCACCACATTGTGAAGAACCGGGCCGGAAATTGTGAAGAACCTGTGAAGCGCCATGTCGGGGGTGGAACAGAGCTGTAGAAAATCTGTGTAATCCGCGAATCTGCGGACTGAAAGCCATCCGCGTTGCCCCAATGCGGAGGCTGTGCTACATTTCAGGTAATTATGGACAACCAACTGTCCCCAGGGAGAATACTGATCGGGCTGGCGCTGGTGGCCGCCGCGAGCGCCCTGACCGCCTGCTGCGGCATCACCGCGCCGGACATCCCTCTGCTGGGCTCAAAGGCGGGGCAGGGAACGCCGACGCCTCAGGCATCCCCCACCCCCTCCGCCACCCCTGAGCCATCCACCGCACTGTCCCCGGCGCACATCTGGGTGGCGGTCGAGGGACTGGCCGACTCGGTGCTGAGCGTGGCACCGGCGGGCGATATGAAAGTCGTGCGCCTGCCTCTGAACGAAGGCCAGCAGGCATCGGACGTGACGGCTTCAGGCGACGCGAGCACGCTGGCCTACCTGGTGTGGGACGAGGAAGGCTCGCAGCACGGCATCGCCGCCTGGAACCTGGAGGAGGCAAACGCCCGCCTGATCGCCCAACCGCTGCCCGGCTACCGCATCACGGCCCTCTACCTGACCGAGCGGGCCAACGCGCTGGCCTACGTGCTGGTCGAGGAGGGAGCGTTGTTCAGCGAGGCCGACTGGCGCGTCGAGAGCGTGAGCGGCCCCGGCGGCGAGCCGACGCTGCTCGCCAACCGCGAGGCGATGCCCGACAACGCCCCACCCGCGCTGGTTGCCTGGCCCGACGGCGGCTCGCTGTGGCTCGACTTCACCGCGCCCGACGGCACCTCGCAGGGCGTCTACGCCGTCGACCCGGATACGCTGGAGTGCGTGCGCCGCATCCCGGCAGAGGACGCGGAGGTCGAGGACCGGCTGGTGGTCGGAGCGGCGCTCTCCCCCGACGGCGAGCGGCTGGCCTACCTGACCTACGAGGGCGAGGCCCCCGCCGACCCCTCGGCCACCAACGTGGCGCGGGTGGTCGATCTGACCGGCGGCGAGACGATCACCATGACCCCACCCGAAGGCCAGGCCATCTACGGGCTGCGCTGGCACCCCGACGCCCAACGCCTGCTGTTCGACATGGTGCAGTCGCCGCTCGACGAGGAAGGGGACACCACCCAGCGTTGGGCACTGGCCGAAGTCGGGCAGTCACCCCCCTGGTCGGGGTCAGCGCTGGGGCCGGAGCGCGAGTACCTGTTCGACTACCGGCCCTACGGGGACGGCGTGGTCTTCACCGTCCTGCCCGCCAGCGAAGCGTGGGAGCTGTACCTCATCACCAACCTCACCGGCGACGGCGGGCTGCGCACCTACTCGCTGGCCGGGATCGCGCAGGAGTTCGGCGCGCCGAAGATCATCCACGTGCCGCTACCGTAGCCCCGCCGATCCCACCCTGGGGCAGGATGTCACCGTAGATCGTCTGTAAGCTTTCGACTGGATAAATAAATTGGCTACATCAGAGCTCGGTTACCACTTCTACCCAAAGCGCTATGCACACTCACCCGGCCATCCCCGGCTGGACGTGGTTCTGTCTGCCAAGCCCTCAGAAGAGCACTACGACCCGGAGCGGCTGCGGGTGCGGGTGACCTCGATCCACGAGGGAGTAGAGTACATCACCCTGCACCACCCCTGGCACTCGAAGACCACCCGCTACCGCATGTGCGCCGGGCGCGTCACCCTGTGGGACCGCCGGGGGAAGGAGGTTGCGGCCTTCACCTTCGGCGGCGACCTGAGCATCAAGCCGGACGAGCCTGGCGAGTCGCACACGACGTGCACGCTGACCTCATCCGCGCCGATCATCCTGCTGACCGGCGAGCTGACCACGCCCAGGATGCTGGCCGAGGAGGCCGAGATCCTGCTGGCCCGGCGGCGTGCAGCATGGGAGCCGAATAAGAAGGGCTACGAGCAGCGACTGGCATCCGCCGATCCGCTGGCGCTGTACACCGCCTGCCTGGAGACGCTGAGCGAGACGCTGCCCACGTCCCAGGAGGAGCAGGAAGACGAGCACGTCTGGCAGCTTGGCCGTTTTGTGCGGGCCGAGATCGGGGCGCTGCGCGAGGCGGACCTGTGGCCGCTAATCGTTCCGGCGCTTGACAAGCTGCTGTGAGGCCGGGCGCGGCACTGCACAAGTTCCAACTTGCTGAATAAGCAATGCATCGCAATGATGAATCATCATGCAGGCAGAAACCCGTCCGGGAGGCCAGCCGAGGACACTCGTATTTTGATACGGGGAAATGGATAAATGAGCTTACTCAAGGGGAACGAGGCACCGGTTAAAGAGATAAGTTTCATTTTAGCTTCGTCGCTGTTACCTGTAATTGCACTGATTCACGGTTTAGTCAGCTCAAATGAGTGGCCTATGGCTGTTGATGCATGGCGAGGCGAATATGTAAGCCGGTTTGGACTGGCAGAAAATCCCTGGAAAAGCAGCATTCTACCGGTGCTGGGAAGCCTGATATTGGGCTATATTATTTGTACCTCTGCAGCCTCGCTTATTGTTACTTCGCTCAAACCTGACGCACCAATTTATCGGCAGAGAATGATAATCGGCTTGCTGTTAGGATTCCTCGGAGCCATAGCGTTTTTCACTTCACTATATTATGGTTCGATTGCATACTTCCATTTCACCGACTTGAAAATGGGGCTTCCAGGGGTTTATCGCCCAAATTCATTCGTAACGATCATTGTTTTTTCGTTGATTATCATGGCAGCCAACTCCTATCAGGTAATCAGATTGGCCCGGCCATAGCTGTACTAGCTTTATTGCCTGTCTACCACTGCCGGAGAGGGCAAGGTTACGTTACACTTGTGCTCCGCAGGGGCGCAGCACACACATCACACACGGGGACGGCATGAGCCACCACAGGCGGACGACGCGCAGAACATTCCTACGAGCATTGGCGGCAGGCGGCGGAGCGGCGCTGTGGACAGCGTGTAGGCCGCAGGCACCACCCCCCTCAACGCCCACCCCGACGCCCCGACTGGCCGCCCCCTCGACGCCGGAGCCTGTCACGCCCACCCCAGCGATCACACTCACCCCCACCCTTGAGCCAACGCCGACGATTGACCCAGCCGTCGTGGAAGCGGCGCGCGCCTGGTTCGAGATCGATCAGGTGGTGGGCGTGGTGCCGGTTAGCGAGCAGGTTGGCGGGCGGCCCATCGCCGGGGGGCTGGTGGCCCGCGTCGGCGGGCGCGAGCGGGTCGTGGCACTGTCCAACGCAGGCACGTGGGTGCCCAACGTCCCATCCGTAACCGGGGACGGCAGCGCATTTCACACCCCCACCGAACTGGACGACGCCCGGCGCGAGCTGGCCGCGCACGGCTACGGGATCGACCTGCGCCTGGAGCCGGTCACCGAGGGCAGGGCAGGTATCATCGGCGTGGTCGAGACCGGAGGCGTGCTGCGCCGCGACTCGTACGGCGCACTCTACGAGCTTCCCCGCCCGGACGGCCCACGCGTCGAAGTGCGCTGGGCGGGCCGCGACTGGGTGGGCGGCTATGTCGCGCCCGGCACCGGCGAGTGGTCACCCGCGCTCCCGGTGCGCGTCGACGGCAACGAGCCGATCTTCGCGGGCGACGTGATGCTCACCGCCGACGACTGCCACGACCCCGACCTGACGCGCGAGTTCATGGAGTTGGTCGACGAGCTGGGCGTACCGGCCACCTTCTACCCCAACACGCCCAACGTCGAGCTGTACCCCGACGAGTGGGTGGCGATTGCGCAGGGCCGCCACGAGATCGGGTTCCACACCACACTGCACCTGGCAGGCTACTGGACCGAAGACTACCTCGAAGAGGATCTGACCTACTTCGAGGGCGTTGTGCGGGAGACGACCGGCGTCGCCGCGTACCGCACGACCACCGTCCGCCCGCCGTTCGGCATGTGGGACTACGGCGGCTGGGAGCCTTGGGTCACCAGCAAGGGACTGACCAGCGCGATGTGGGGGCGCGTGGTGGGCGTGGACGCCTCGCCGGAGACCATCGAGCGCCACCTGGACGAGCACGGCGCGCTGATCCTGCTGATGCACCCCGAACCCGACGACCTGGTGTGGTTCCGGCACAACCGCGCCTACCTGGCCGACCTGACCGCGCAGTACACCTTCAGGACGGTGACCGGCGCACTGCTGCGCGACGCCATCCCCATCGAGCGCGAGGGCCTCCCCGCATAACGGCACTTCTCCCGGCTCTGTGCGGTAGAGCCGCCCGGCAGCGTGATCGCCGCAGGCATACGCGTCACATCAGCCCAACTTATGAGGATACTGTCTGCCCCCCATTGATGCACCTTAAGCATTCAATCCGGCTATGATGGGCCGGTTCGTCCGGTCTCTCCCCTCCCCCCAGCGCCGTCAGGCGCGGAATGTGGGGGAGGGGCCGGGGGTG
>CAZRXG010000083.1:0-4881 GCA_964603985.1 uncultured Anaerolineae bacterium
TCGAGGATCGCGCTCGCCCGTTCATCCCCCGCCTGGGCCAGGGCCGCCGCCAGGTCGCGCAGCGCATTTACCCGATCATCATCGTCCTGAATGGAGCGGGCCACCTCCAACGCCTCGTCGAGGCGCCCCGCCTGGGCCAGGGCCACCGCCAGGTCGCGCAGCGCCCACGCCAGCATCCCGTCGCCCTGAATGGAGCGGGCTACCTCTTCGGCCTGGTCAAAGCGCCCCGCCTCGGCCAGCGCCGCCGCCAGATCGTGCAGCGTCCGCGACCCATCGTCTTGAATGGAGCGGGCCGCCGCCAATACCTCATCGAACGCCCGCCTCGCCCGGCTATCTCGTGCCTGAGCCAGGGCCGCCGCCAGATCACGCAGCGCATATGCCCGCGCCGTGTCATTCTGAATGGAGTGGGCCACCTCCAACGCCTCGTCCAGCAAGGCAGGATTGGGCTGGCCCTTTTCTTTCAACGTGTCGTAGATGGTCAACAGACCATCAAATCTCTCTTTGAGCATATCGCGTAACCGTGCGTGGGCCAGGGCTTCATCTCCGCGCCCCAGCCAGACCAGCGTCTTCAGGTCGGTATCGGTGTAGAGGCCCACCTGCTGGCTGACGACCTGGCGGGCAGTTTGCAGCCGGATCAACGTCGGCACGTTGGCTTCCTCATCGGTAGCTGCCACCCCCCAGGCAAGCTCGATGTCGCCCAGGAAGCCGCTGTAGGTGTAGCCGCCGTGCTGGTGGCGGGCTTCCATCCACTCCCTGGTGATGAGTGCTACCAGGGCTTCCCGCTCACCACTCTCATACAGATGTGCGGCATAGTTCTCCAGGGCATAAGGGCTTTTATGGTCGGTCCACGCGCCACAGAACCTGACCAGCTTGTTGGTGTACTCCTGCAAGTCCTCCGGTGCGAAGAACTCATCGCCCAGCAGTACCCGCCGCATCTCGGCATGCATCAGGTCATAGCGGCTGTTGTCCTCGTCAACGTCTGCTATCAGATAGCGCCGGATGGGGGTGATCAGGTGCTTCATCTTTCGCAGCGGGCGGATACCAAGCACCCGTGCCAGCTCAGCTTGCGTCAGGCCGCTCTTGGCGACTGCCAGCGCGCCCAGCACGTCCCAGACTTCGTCGGCCTCCGCCAGTTCGTCGAGTAGCTCCATCTGGCGGCTGAAGTAGTCGGCCACGCCCTTGAGCGGCGGCAGCTCGGCAAGCAATTTATCTGCATCTTCTCCCGCCGCGGCGATGTCCTCGGCCAGGAACCTGAGCAGCAGCGCTTCGCCGTTAGCATTGTCGACCATCTCCTCCAGGAAAGCCCGGCCGCGCTCAAATGTGTCGCCTGCCAGCCTGAGCAACTTCCGCGCGTCGTCGGTCGTCATGCGCGTCAGATCGGTGATTCTCGTATCGGATGAGGTGAGTGCATGGAAGGGCGGCACACGCTCGACGAGCGATGGGCTGGGGCGAGTGGTCAGCAGGTAATAGACGTGTGGCGGAAGGGATTCGGGCAGCAGTTCCTGAAGCTGATTGTCGTCTGCTTGCAGTTCGTCCAGCCCATCGAGGATCACCAGCCAGGGATCCCCGGCGGTGGCTGTGTCCTTGAGATCGTCGAGAATGGCAGCGGCCTGCCGGAACACGCCTTCATGGTTGGCCGGTACGCCCACCGTCACGCTCAGAAAGTCGAGCCACTGCTGGTTGAGCTTGGCCTGGATGACCCGGGGTTCGCTCCGCCCACCCTCGTGGCGGACGAAGGCATAGCTGAGCTTAAAATGGGATGCAAACTCGCCTGCATTGTGACGCCTGATGAGTTCGGCGCTGAGCGCGCTCTTGCCGGTGCCCGGCCCGGCCTGGATGACGTGATAACCGCCCTCGGCGGTTTTCAGCCATTCAACCACGCGCTCTACGTCCGGGTCCCGCCCAACGAAACCATCGGTCAAGAAGGCGATCAGGCGCGTTTCTTCCACATCACGCACCCGCCCGACCGTGCTGAATTCAACGCCATGATAATGGATGTTAATATCACGTCCGGCTACCTGAACGTCGCCGTGAACGTCGCCCTCAATGTCCAGGTGCGCGCTGCGAGGATCATCTGGATCTGGCATGGGTCATCTCCCTCCGGTGAAAGTGTCGCCCTGTACATTGTATTACAGATTGGGCAGTTTGATGAGTCTCGCCGGTTGCCGGGAAAAAAGAAAAAAGCAACAGCCTCGCGGCTGCTGCGTGCTTCGGTGGCTGCTGCCCAGAGCGGACACCTCCCTTCGCTAGAAGGGGATCTCGTCCTTTTCTGCGAGCTCTTCGCCGGTCAGCGGCGGCGGTCCGCCGTTCCCGGTGCTGCCCAGGAACTTCACGTTGCGGGCGGTGAGTTCGAGGCTCGAGCGCGGCTCGCCTTCCTGGTCGATCCACGCGCTCGACGAAACCTCCCCTACCACCATGACCTGGCGGCCCTTGGCGAGGTACTCGTTGCACACCTCGGCCTGGCGCCTCCACGCCGTGACGCGGAACCAGGTCGTCTTCTCGCGCTTCTCTCCGGTCTCGCGGTCGGTCCAGCGGCGGTTGGTCGCGACGCTGAACGTGGTCACCGGCGTGCCATCTTCGAGATAGCGCATCTCGGGGTCACCCCCCAGGTTGCCAACAACGATCGTCTGCTGAAACATGGTCTGCTCCTTTTGCGGATAGTGCGTATGCCACGTCCGCCCTGGGCAGCAGCCACTGAAGCGAAGCCCACGCGGTTGTGAGCCTTCACCTGGGATGCGGCGTAGCCGCCCCGGTCCGGTTCACAGGTTCCCCCGCTCAGTTTGCTGCCAACCCGCCGGGAGCAGGGGGCAAAAAAGAAAAGTGGGACAGAGGAGATCCCTCTATCCCACTTCGCCCGCGTTCAGGCCACGATGTCCGGCGGATCACCCTTGGAGCCATCGCCCCGGTAGGGGACTTGATTGCGCAGCGCCTCGAGGATGCCCTCGGCCCGGCAGATGAGATTGTAGGCCCTGCCAACCTCGGCGCTGTGTTCGGGGGCGTCGAAGGTGAGGCGCAGGCTGCCGACCGCGTTGCGGGCTGCATTGACCCGGTTGGTGGCCGACGAGAGCGCCAGGAACGGCGGGTTCATCTCGGGCTGGCGGTTGTGGAAAGTAGACGCGTTCTCCAGGATCAGCCGGGCCAGTTGGTCGGGGTCGGGGTTGGCGCCGGTGCCGAGGAGCTCGTTGCGCCCCATGCCGGAGAGGGGGTGGACGAGGCGGTTGAACCGGATGCTCCGCGCCCGCCACTCGCAGCGGGAGACCATCGTCCTGAGGAAACTGACGACCGCCCGCCCCACGTCGTGGGTGGGGACGTCAACGACGACCATCCACGCTGTATCGCCCGGCTGTGCAGCGGGCAGGTCCACGACCCGCACGACGGTGACGCAGGGCAGCCGCTGGAGGGCGGTCGTCAGGGCGAGCAGGTTGGCCGGGATGACGAGCTGTTTCTTCTTCATGGTCACTTCTCCTTTCGAGTGTGAGACGTTCGCACCGCTCCCCTGGGATGGTGGGGGCCAAGCCCGATGGCCGCGGCGATGTCCCCGGCCGGGATCGAGCCGCAGCGGAAGCAGTAGCCACGTCCGGTCTGGGTGTTGAACCCGAATGAGTGGTGGCAGTCGTCGTGGGCGTGGCGTCCGGGGTAGATGCACGGCCCATTCAGCCACGGCCCGCGCCGCCGGTACCCGGCGCGGCGGAAGTGTGCGGCGAGGGCGTCGACGAGCAGGGAGTCAGGTGGTGCGGAGCGGCCTGGCCCCCGGTGGCTCCCTTGCGCTGCACACATGGCCCGGCGCTTCAGACCGCGAATCCAGGCGACCAGGTCGTCGAGGTCGCGGACGCGGCGGATGTCGTCGGCCCGCGCGACCGTGTAGCGGGCGCCGGTGCCGGGGTGGATGCTGGGCGGCGCGACCACCTGCCGCCCGGTCGAGAGCAGCTCGACGTTGCCGTAGGGCGTGCCGAGGGCGCGGGTTGAGGGCGGGAGCCGCTCAGACAGCAGGTAGACGTGGTGGCCTGTGCCGCTGCCGGTGCGGACGGTGTAGGTGGCGGCCAGGTGGGGGAAGCGCGCGGCGAAGGCGGCGTAGGCCGCCTCGCCATCCAGGTCGAGGACGACCAGCCCGCCCGACACCACGCCGCACACGATGCCAACGTTCCCGAAGAGGCCCGCCGATGCCCACCGGTGCAGCCTGGAGCGCGAGGGAGGTGTGGTCTGATACGGTTTCCACGAGCGCAGGAAGGGCCGCTTGCCCCGCAGAGGCAGGACGCTGAAGCCCAGCGCCGCGTAGCGGTAGGCGGCGGTCACGGGGTCGGGTGAGCGGGCGGCCCGCACGATGGCGGGAGGTGGCCCGGTTGGGTGGGCACCGGGGGCCGGGTTAGAGAGGGAAGAGCGCGAGCTGGTAGGGCTCGTCGAAGCGGAGCTGGCGCAGCTCGTGCCCCTTCTTTGGGCGTGCCGGGGAGGGCGGAGGCGCGGCTGGCGCTTCATCGCACCGGTCGCCCTCGGCGGGTGGTTGCTCGCCGGTCTGGGAGACCGGGAGGTAGCCGCGCACCTTCGCGGCGGGGATGTCGTAGCTCCGGCCCTCGCGCTCGACCCGGACGTGGGTGGCAGGGAAGAGCGGGTCGGGGCCGGTCACGGTCAGCTCGCGGTCCTCGTGGTCGACGAACCGTTGGCCAACCAGGTCGGCGTGGGGCTGCGAGGCGGCTTTCTTCTGCGCCGCCCGCGCAGGCTGGCCGGGGGCCGGGCCGGGGGTGACGACACGCAGCACCTCACGCGGGAGCAGCCCGCCAGCCGGCTCATCACCGGCGTGGTCGACGACCGCCACGTGGTGGCCCTTCCCGATCAGGCGGTCGACGTAGGTGTCTGCGCCGTGGCAGGGCACACCGGCCATGCGGA
>CAZRXG010000084.1:0-4081 GCA_964603985.1 uncultured Anaerolineae bacterium
GACTACTTCCTATTCAATGCATTCTACACACGAAGGTGATGCTCGCCCGGTTCCCGAAGGCCGCTTCTCTGACGATACCATGGGGCCTGCCGGCCACACGCGCACGCATCGCCGCAGCCCCTGAGGAGGAACGGGGTATCTGCGCTTGCCGATCATCGGCCATCCGCGGACGGGCCTGAAACCCCGGACGGATGGTCCGCTCTGGGAGAGAGCCTGCCGCGGTGGAGGACAACGTGGCAAGCAATCAGCAGAGGAATGGAACCAGGCGGCAGCGTAGGCGGTACTCGGCCGAGCAACGGGAGGTGGTGGTCGCGGATGCGTTGCGGGTCGGCGTGGTGGCGGCAGCCGAGCAGCACGGGGTGCCGCAGAGCTGCGTGAGTCGGTGGTCGTCGCAGGTGCGGCTGGAGGCGGCGCGGCCGCAACGGGTGGCGCAGCAGGTGCCGCCAGCAGCATCCCTCGAGCCCGCACCAGCGGAGCGCCCGGGCCGGGTGTCGCGCCGCTACACGCCGTCGCAGCGTGCGCTGGTGGTGGAGTACGCGGCGCGTGAGGGGGTGACTGCCGCCTCAGAGAAGTACGGTCCGAGTCGCTACACGATCTACCAGTGGCAACGCCAGGTAGCGAAGGCCGCGGCTGGCGAGGGGGAGAGCCCAACCGGTGGTGCCACCCAATGCGAGGTGGAAGCGCAGCGCGACCGTGAGATTCTGGCCGAGTGGCACCGCCACCCCGGGCTGGGCCCGAGTCAGATCAAGAATCAGCTGCGCCGCCGCGGAGTGAAGGTGAGCGTGCACACGACGCGCCGGGTGATGGAGGAAGCCGGCTACCGGCCGCCGAAGGTGAAGCGGGAGCCGCACGACGATCGCTTCGAGGCAGTGCGACCGAATCACTGCTGGCATCTGGACTTCGTCCACCGGCACATCAACCGCGCCAACACTTTCACCCTGATTCTGATCGACGACTACTCGCGCTTCGTGGTGGGGCACGGCGTGGAGGAGGCCGAGCGAGCCGACCTGGTGCTGAGCACCTTCGAGGAGGCCGTGCGTCGCCACGGCCGGCCGGAAATGGTGATGCACGACAAGGGCTCGGCTTTCTGGTCGTGGCGCGGGATCTCGCGCTTCACCGCGTTGCTGACCGAGCTCGGAATCGACCAGATCGTAGCCGAGCACAAGGAGTGGAACGGCAAGGTGGAGGTCTTCAACGCGAATCTCCACAAGGAGCTCTTCGACCGGCAACGCTTCTACGATGTGGCGGAGATGCGACGCCGGCTGGCGACACACCTGAACTGGTACAACGAGGCACGCACGCATCACGCCCTGGGCGGCCTGCTGGTGCCGGCGGACCGCTACTACGGACGCGTGGACCAGGTGCTGGCACGCATCGAAGCCGGAGCGAGCCGGGACCCCGCCGATGGTGTGGAGCTACGCGACCGCTGCCTGGAGCTCTTCCGGGTAACCAGCCGCGCTGGGGTACCCGAGGTGTGGTTGCTCGGGCAGAAGCTGCTCGGGGCGTCCATGCCGGGCGCCAACCAAGTACCAGCTACGCGCCCGAGTAGCGCCAGCTGAGCTGGCACAGGTAGCGGGCGGGCGCGTTCCCCGCTCGACACGTGCGGACGCACGTGGAGTGGCTCCGCTGAAACGAGCTGCTCCGCGTCGCGTCCGCACCTGTCTTGCGGGTCTGGTTGGCGAAGCGCGGCTGCGCGCGTCGATGGTGACGTACAAAAAGTGGAGGTCCTTCGCGGCAGCGGGCAAAGCGGAATCGCCAAAACCCACCTCGCTCACCCCGAAAAGGACCGATGACAGGCATAGCCGCCGCGACCGCAGATGTCTCGCCCTCTGTCAGTGCCGCCGTGCTGTTGCTGGCGCGCTCCCTGTCGAAGCCCCTCGGGCTGCCCAGGCTGCCAGTGGCCCAAATCCTGGAAGCCACGCAGGCCAAGCGCAGCCGGGCCTACGAGCTGATGGGCCAGCTGACCGCGCTGCTGCCCTCGCTGCAGCGGCGGCCGGGGCGGCCGGCCTCGCCGCCGGTGGAGCCCATGCCGGCCGCGGATACGCAGGTGGTGACCCGGACCGCCCTCGAATACGTGATGGCTCATCCCGGCTGTGTGCATGCGGGCCGGATCCGGGCTCACTACGACGATGGCTTCCGCCACTTCGTGCTCGGGCTGCGCGAGCAGTACGCGGAGGTGGAGCTTGAAGCTTTCGCGGCGGCCGCCAACGTCCCGCTGGGCACGCTCAAGGACTGGCTGCGCACCCCGTTGCCGGAGGCCATCGCCGAGCCCATCGCCACCGCGCCGTCCCGCACCCCGGAGTCGAAGGGCCACGGGGTCAGCGCGTACATCGAGACCGTCCTCAACGCCTGGTCCACCTGGACGGGGTCCTTCACGGACTTTTGCGACCACGTGCAGCAACACTGGCGAGTGCCACTCGGTCGCACCAGCATCGCGACCATCCTCGAGGCGCACGGAGTACGACTGCCACGACGTCGTCCTGGCCGCTCCCCCGATGAGGTGGCGCTGCGTGGGGCCTTTCAGACCTTCTTCCCCGGCGCGCAGTGGGAGGGGGATGGAACTCCCATAACCGTGACGCTGAACGGCGAGCGCTTCTCCTTCAACCTGGAGCTCATGGTGGACAGCGCCACCGACGCCTTCGTCGGCATCTCGGTGTGCGACACCGAGGACGGCGCGGCGGTGGTCGAAGCCTTCCAAGATGGCATTGCCACCACCGGCGAGCCGCCGCTGGCCGCGGTGCTGGACAACCGCAACTCCAATCATACGGAAGAGGTCGACAGCGCGCTCGGCGAGACCCTGCGCATCCGCGCCACCCCCGGCCGGGGCCAGAACAAGCCCCACGTCGAAGGAGGATTCGGTCTCTTCTTTCAGACCGTGCCGGTGCTCATGCTCAGTCTCAGCCAGGGCCCGAAAGAGGCGGCGCGGAGCGTCCTGCAGCTCGTTGCCCAAACCTTCTTTCGCACTATGAACCACCGCCCGCGTCGCAACCGTGCCGGCCGCTCGCGCGTCGATCTGTACGGCGAGGCGCCCACGCCGGAGCAGATCGAGCAAGCCCGCGTCGCGCTCCAGGAGCGGATGCAGAAGCAAGAACTCGCTCGGCAAACCGACTTGGCCCGCCTGCGCCCCGAGGTGCAGGCACTCCTCGACGACGCCTTCGTACGCCTTGGGCTGGACGACCTGACCGGTAACCACCGCCTCGCTATTGCGTGCTATCCCCTCGACGACATCGTCGCCGGTCTCGCCGTCTTCGAGGGCAAACACGACGCGGGCTCACTCCCTGACGGAGTCGACGGTCGCTACCTCCTCGGTATCGTGCGCAACCTCGCTCAGCAACGTGAAGGGCAGCTCCTCAGTGAGTCCCTGTTGCGCCTGCGCCTCGAACTTCACGACCGCTGCCTGGCCGGCATCCAGCGCATGCGTGACCAACTGCTACGTGCCCACCCCGACCCGAGCCTCCTCGTCACCGACTTCGTGGACCGAGCCCTGCGCACCGACCGCTGCATCGACGAGCTCTTCTGGCTGAACGCCACCGTCGAGGTCATCCACGGGGCCAATGGCGAGCGCGACGCACTCCTGCGCCGAGCCAACCGTCGCATCAACGCCACCCACGCCGCGAACCACAAGCGACGCTTCGCCGCCCTCCGCTTCTTGGCCGAACGGGTCATCCCCCTCAACTGACGCCCGCCGCGTTACGGGCCGCCCCGGCCCGGGCAACGGGGTTGCCCGACATCCTGCCCCCAGGGAACCCCGTCCTCACACTGCAGCGGCCCGGCACACCTGCAGGCTGACACCCCACGCTCCGCCCCCTGTCAGCTCACCCAGGCCACCTCATGCCACGCACCCGTCCCCGGCAATCCGGAGTTTCCCGACGTTAGGCGTTTGACAACCGCACCTAGGCATCGGCGGGATCGTCCGCAAAAGGGCCACCGGTTTGTCCCCTCGCCATATCCCACCAGGAGAGAACGTACCAGTCCCCCGGAGCCAGAGACACGGTTTGATAGACGGACCCACCGGGTGCGGGCCCTTCTGCATCGTTTACGCCTTCGGTTTCCTGGCTCTCAGAGGTGAGCCAGCTCACAC
>CAZRXG010000085.1:0-3926 GCA_964603985.1 uncultured Anaerolineae bacterium
GCAGACTGAGCGCGACCGCAGGTCGGGCGAAGGCGGGTGAGGGCCTGAGCGACAACGTGCCAACAACCGGCGTCCCAGAGCACGCCGTTGAGCTTCACAGGGGGGTAGGGGTGTTTCTCGTTCTATGCGCCGCTCCATGCGCCGCTCCATGCGCCGCTCCGTGCGCCCTCACGCCGGACCGGGCGTCTCCGCCGCCACCTTGAGCGGCAGGATAACCTCGAAGGTGCTGCCCTTGCCGAGCTTACTGCGCACCTGGATCTCACCACCCATCAGCTCGACCAGGTGGCTGCTGATCGCCAGCCCCAGGCCGGTACCTCTCGTCTCGCCGGTGGTGGCCTCGGCCTGGCGAAACTCCTCGAAGATGATCTCCAGGTCGGCTTCCCGAATGCCCCGCCCGGTATCGCGCACCTCCATGCGCCAGTGATCGTTGCCCAGCGGCTCGATCACGACGCTGGCCTCACCCTGTTCGGTGAACTTGACTGCATTGTCGGTCAGGTTGAGCAGGATCTGGGCAAGCCGGTTCTCGTCGCCCACGATGTGAGACGGCATGTCGGGCGCGAGGGTGACGGTGAGACGCACCCCCTTGGCCAGGGCCTCCGGCTCTAACGTGCTGCGCACCGTGTCCACCAGGGCGCTGACCCGGAAAGGCTGCTCCACCAGTTCGAGCTGCCCCGCCTCGATCTTGGAGATGTCGAGGATGTCGTCTACCAGGGCTTGCAGACGCCGGGTGCTGTCCCTTACGCGGTTCAGCACTTCCTGCTGCCCTTCGGTCACCGGGCCGTACAGCTCGCGCAGCGTCAGGTCGGTCGAGAGACTGATGGCGGTGAGTGGGGTGCGCAGGTCGTGGCTCATGCGCGCCACAAACCGCGATTTCAGGCGGTTGGCCTCGTCAAGCTGGCGATTGGCCTGGATCAGGTCGTAGGTGGCGTCATCCAGGGCGTGCCACAGGCCGGAGGTAGCTGCCCGGCTGATGAAAGCGGCAAAGTAGAACGATACCTCCGTGAGGCACACCAGCACCACCGTAAGTGTGGTGGTCGATAGGGGAGCCCACGGCGGCAGCCGGAGCCCAAGAATGAAGTACGCGATCAGCCACAGGACAGCAGCCACCGTCGCCGTGATGTAGCCCCCGACATCTCCCAGCACCATGCTGGCGACGATGATGAAGGCCATGAAAACCGGGGCGATCACAGCGAGCAGCCCCAGCATCACCGAGAACAGGCCGGTGTTAACCAGCAGGTAAGGCAGCATAATGTAAGCGCTGAGCCTGACCTTATCACGCTGTGCGAGGTGGTGAGCAAGGAGCAAGATGCCCAGCGTCGGCACGCCCTGACCGGCGAAGACCGCCAGTTGCCAGGAGGGCCGGACGAGGTACAGGACGGCGTAGAGAACAGCCAGGAACAGGGTGACCACGAACGCCGTTCTGGTTAGCGCCAGCACGAAACGCTTGCGCTGGTTACGCTGTAACGCTGTGTAAGGTGATGGTATTGTGAACGGATCTTGTTCCTGTTGTGTCATTGGTTGGTGCCTTGGTGGATTGATCCTGTTGGTGGTGGCGACGGTTAACCCGGTTCGCGTCCCCTGAATGCGCCGCCCGGCGTGGCCGTTTCGACCTCTACACCGTGCTCGGCGTACCAGCGCAAGAATTCCTCTTTCCAGAAGAAGCCATAGCAGTTCTCGTTGCTGCGAATAACCGCGTTGGAGTAGTGGCTGGTGTAGGGTTTGCACGTCTGCACACCAAAAACCAGGCCGCCGGGCTTGAGCACGCGCACGATCTCGGCGATGGCCCGGCGCGGGTCGTAGGTCCAGTGCAGGATGTGAGAGTGAAAGGCTGCGTCGAAGCTCTCGTCGTCAAACGGCAGTTGGGTGACACTCGCCTCCCGGAAGACGGGGTAGTTGCCATCTTCGAGCGGGGGATGGTGGGGGGCGATCTCATCCAGGAGAGTCTCAAAGTTCTCAACGGCACGCTCCAGCAGGCTTGGGACGGGATCAATTGCCGTGATGTGTACGTTGCCACCCAAACGCAGCCACAATTCGGCTGGCTCGCGTCCACTGCCGCAGCCAATGTCCAGCAGCTTCTTGCCATACAATTGGTCGTAGTCGGAACGCTTCAGCAAAGCGAAGGCGACATCGCGGGAGACGGTGTATATCTTGTTGCCCAGCCACTTGTCAAATGTGGTCAGCAGTTCGCGCCCCTCCTCTTCAAAGCTGCCCGTGAACTCGACCGGCTCACGGCGCAGCCGGGACGGAATGCTTTTCGTCAGGTCCGCGGCCAGGGGCGAAAATTTGTGATAGTGCTCTTCGGTCTGAGCAAAAAGCTCTTCGAGCGCGGGCGGCGGTTGGCCGGGGTTGGCCTGATAGGTGCCGTCGTTCTCGAGCAGAACGTTGCGCCTTTCGCTTGCCAGCAGGTCAAAGATTTCGCGGGTGTAATCACTATCCACAAAGCCAAAGCGGGCCAGGATTTGCCCGTAAGTGCGCGGCTCCTGGAGGAAGTCAAAAAGTCCCTCCTCGGCCAGGAATTTGATAACGTGGTAGCGATAATATTCTTCTATCGTGCGTGCCACCTCTCTGGCCGACCCGACCGCCGCGACCGCCCACCAGGCCCTGAGGTGTCTTATGACCATAGCACGTCTCCTGTAGCTCTTTAATCTTGCAGATAGGGCCGCAAGAACTCGACAAAGGCATCGACGTCGATGGGTTTGGCGAAATAATCGTCACACCCCGCCTCCAGGGCACGCTCGCGGTCGCCGACCATTGTGTGGGCCGTGATCGCCAGGATGGGGATGTGGCGTAATTCATCGTTGGCTTTGAGCGCGCGCGCGGCTTCCCAGCCATCAAGCTTGGGCAGGGTGAGATTCATCAAAATGAGGTCAGGCCGGTGCTCCTGCGCCATGCGGATCGCCTCGATGCCATCTGTGGCGGTCAGCACTTCCTGACCTAACGTGATTGCCAGGAGATCGGTCAACAGGTGGAGAATATGTTCCTCGTCCTCGACGAGCAAGACGCGTTTCTTGATCACACTGTCTCCTACAGCCAATTGGGCTCTGTGTGGGGGACCGCAGGCCCGGTTCGAGCCGCACGCGGAGCGCCGGTGTCGGGCTGTTTGTGCCGACCGCCTGTTGGGGCCTGGCACGCGAGTAGTGGGGGAAGTCGTTTACACGGTCGGGGGCAGGTAATGGTGTGCCACGCTCCCATCATCCCCGCTCAAGGAGCGCGCTCAGGAGCAAGTGTAATCGGCCCCGGTCAGCCTCCACCCGCCGGGCCGGAGCATGCTTCAGTCGCTACAGCCACGGCTTCGCACAGCCTGTCGATTTCAAACGGCTTGCGCAGGTACGAGACCCCGCCCAATGCCGCGACCTGCTTTTCCATCTCCGGCATGGTGCTGGCACTGACAAACAGAAACGGGATCGCGCTCCAGTCAGAACAGGTGCGCACCACCTCCAGCAGCTGCGTGCCAGACATCTCAGGCATGACGATGTCACAGACGACCAACTCCGGCGGCTCGGCCTCAATTGCTTGCAGCGCCGCCTGCCCCGAAGACACGGCTCGAACCTGGTGCCCTTCCATGGACAGAAGGTCCTTCATCCCGGCCAGCAGCACCAGGTCGTCCTCTACGATTATTAGATTGGCCATACGCTCACACCTCTGCCGGCGTCGCCTGCCGCCATGAAACTCCAAAGTGCGAAAGGTCGGAGGGTGTCAGGTAAGGTGTGTGAAGTGGGTAGTTACCAGCTTATAGCATATGCCTCTTTCGGTGGTTACAGTCTATACGATCTTCTGACCGGAGTCAAAACAGGCCCAGGAAGTGGACGCACCTATGTCTAAGGGAAGTTACGCACTGGCGATACACAAAAAAAGTTGAGGAAAACCGCGAGATAGCTGCGAAGTATAGTCGCGGGCTTCACCCTCACCCCTGTCTCGCTGCGACC
>CAZRXG010000086.1:0-3716 GCA_964603985.1 uncultured Anaerolineae bacterium
CCTGACGGCGCTGGGGGGAGGGGAGAAGCCAAAAGCCACCTTGCCTGACCGGACGACTGCGGTCTACTGACAATAAGCAATTGTGGCTCAGCGCGTTCCGGCACGCTGAGCCGATAACCGTCCTGACGGAAAGGCAGTACTCTGCCCTACGTCACGCCTGCCCCGGCCTGAAGGAGAGCCTATCCAGCGCCCGCTGCCTGACGCGCGCGATGTGCTCCGGCGTGACCTCGCGCTCGAAGCTGCGAAGGCCGCTCAGGCGGAAGCCGTGCCGCGTGGTGATGGTCTCAATCTCGCGCACGCGCTCGACCTTAATGTCCTTGCCCAGCGTGTAATCGGCGTAGCGCCCATCGAGCGCCAGGGCCATCGTCTCGGCCATGCAGGCGTAAGCCTTGCCGGGTGGGAAGCCGAAGTTGAAGTGAAAATCGACCGGGCCGGGTACCTCGACCATGCCCCCCTCGATGACCAGCACGTCGTCGCGCCGGGCGGCCACCGCGCGCGAGACATCGCGCGGGCGGGCCACGTCACACACGACCGCGCCCGGCCTGAGGTGCTGCGGCTCGATGATGGTGCCGATAGCGCTGGTGACGCTCAGAATCAGGTGCGCCTGGCGCAGCGGGGCGAGGTCGGTGCTGGTCTGGAGGCGGGCTGTGCCTGCCTCGCACCGCTCGCGGATGGCTTCGAGCGCGTCGGGCCGCCGCCCGATCAGGATCAGCCGCCCGACATCGTGGGCCAGCAGTTCCGCGCAGGTTGAGCCGATGGACCCGGTCGCGCCGACGACGGCTGCCGTCGCGTCCGCCAGGTCGATGCCCATCAGGCGGCCTGCCTCGTGCATGGCCTGCACGGCGATGGCGACGGTGTAGGAGTCGCCGGTGGTGACGGGAATATCCAGGTGGCGGGCGATGGTGATCCCGGCGTCGCCGACGACGGAGGTGAACGCGCCCAGGCCCAGGATGCGCGCGCCCAGCTTTTCGGCCAGGCGTCCGGTCTGGACGATCTTGTGGTAGACCTGCTTTTCGGGGATCTCCAGCATGCGGCGCGGCGTGTAGGGCGCGGCCACGAACCAGCCCGTCAGCTCCTTGTGGTTGTCGATGGAGCGGATGCCCTCGATGTGCGAGATGTAGACTGGCGGCCAGAAGGTGCAGAAGAAGTCGATCTGGCGCTCGGTCAGCACCCGGCCAAGCAGGGGGTACTTACGGGCCACGTCGCCCTTAGGGTCGATGGGGTGGATGATGAAGGCAAACGTATCTTCTACCACGACGACTCCGCCTGCTCTTCGCCGGGCACCTCTTCACCTTCGCGCGGGTACATGCGCGGGTGCATGTCGGCACCGCGCAGGGCGTGGTGGTCGCTCTCCTCGTAGCCGATGTCCTTCATGATCACGCGGCGGGTGGGAGAGGCGATCAGCACCACGTCCGACTCGATCATGCGCGACGGGTAGACGACCAGCCCCGACCCCAGGCGGCAGTTGTGGCCGATGCACGCGCCCAGCACCGGCGTCTCGGTATCGACCACCTGGCGGTCGTCGATCATGGAGTGGATGGGGACGGGCAGCAGGTTGAAGCTGGCGAAGACCGTCCCGCCGCCGATGTAGGTGTTGCGCCCGACGACGCTCATCTCCAGCGAGGTGTTCTGCGCCGCCGACGAGTTCTCCATGAAGGCGGTGAAGTAGGCGCTGGCCCCCCAGGGGAAGAAGCAGTCGTCGCTCAGGATGCACATGTGGAAGTGGTTGCCGTGCGTCAGGGTGACGTTGTCGCCGATGATGCACTGGGTGACGACGCAGCCCGGCCCGATGGTGACGTTGTCGCCCATCACGATTGGGCCTTGCAGGATGGCGCTGGGATCGATGCTGCAATTCTTGCCCGTCCTGACGTACAGCGATGAGCCGAGCAGCGGCCTGCGCTCGAACAGGGAGCGCAGCACGGCGCGCGTCTTGAAGCCCGCACCGGCGGTGCGCTTTTCGTAGCGGCTGGCCTGGGCGAAGACGCCGAACACGATGTTGGCAAAGAAGACGTGGATCCAGGTGTCGATGGCGCAGCAGGCGCGCTCAGGCAGCCACCACACGAGATCGCCGTTTTTGTCGGACATGTAGGTCGGGATGTGGTAATAGCCGACCTCGCGGGCGTTGCTGGGGATGACGACCGGTTCGATCTGGTTGGCCGGCCCCTGAGGGAAGTACCACAGGTCGACGAAGTACAGGTCGCCGCGCTGCTCGTAGGAGGTGGTCAGTGCGCGGAGTCCCTGCTGCAAGAAGGCCGGGTCGTCGGCGCGGAAGGCGGCCCGGACCGGCCTGTGGCGGCCACGGGCTTCCTGCATAAACGCTTCCAGGAAGGCCCTGTCGAACCACAGGTTGTCGCTGTAAACGAGCATCTCGACCGGCTCTTGCGGCACCTGCTGGAAGCTATCGACGACCACGTCCTGCTCGCAGTAGGGGTCGAGCAGGATGCGCTGCCACTGCCACAGTGATTTGTTGAGAATACGCAGTGCGTGGGCAGGCTCGTTAAAAGGCGCGATATGGTGCGTTTTACGGATAATTACCTTGCGCATATGGTTTTCACTCTTGCGTGTGATCTTTGGGCGTGTAAGCTGCCCTAATTGTAAGGGAATTTAGGTTATAAGGCTAATCGAGGGAAGCGGGTCAGCGGTCAGCCATCAGCGAGTCAGCTATCAGCCAGTCAGCTATCAGCAACCGGCGGGAGGGATTGTGGTGCGCCTGCCGATTAGCCCCGCTTGCAAAGTTCCATTAGAATAGCGGTTGAGAACGTATTCGCCCTGTCCAATCCGTGGGAGAGTCTCATGGCACTTGAGAAAATCGGACGCTACGAGATCGTTGAGCAGCTTGGGCGAGGGGGCATGGCAACCGTCTACCTGGCCTACGACCCAAGCTTCAAGCGCGAGGTGGCGGTCAAGGTGCTGCCGCGCGAGTTTCTCGAAGACCCGACCTTCCGCGAGCGCTTCGAGCGTGAGGCGCAGGCCATCGCCGGGCTGGAGCACTCGGCCATCGTCCCGGTGTATGACTACGGGGAGGATAAGGGACAGCGCTACCTGGTGATGCGCTACATGCCCGGCAAGTCGCTGGCCGCGCGCATCAAGGAAGGGCCGCTGTCGCCGCAGGAGATCACCCCCATCCTGGAGCGGGTCGGCGCGGCGCTGGACAGCGCCCACAAGCAGGGCGTCATCCACCGCGACCTCAAACCGGCCAACATCCTGTTTGACCAGCACGACGACGCTTACCTGGCCGACTTCGGCATCGTCAAGATGGCCGAATCAACCATCGACCTGACCGGCACCGGGCTGGTCGGCACCCCGGCCTACATGGCCCCGGAGATGGGCGAGCCAGGCGGCGTCACCCCGCTGGTTGACATTTACGCGTTGGGCATCACGCTGTTTGAGATGCTCACCGGCAGGCTCCCTTACAACGTCGACACGCCCATCGGCATGATCATGGCCCACATTGGACAGCCGATCCCCAACCTGAGTGAGATCCGGCCCGATCTGCCCCCCGGCATTCAGCCCGTCTTGGAGCGGGCGGTCGCCAAGGACCGCGCCTCGCGCTACCAGACGGCTGCCGAGTTCGCCGCCGACTTCGGCGCTGCTGCCGGGGATAAGCTCACCACGCCGCTCGAATTACGCCCGGTGACGCCCCCGGCCCCGCCGCCGGAGCAGGCTCCTCCCCCGCCGCCGCCGCCCCCGCCGCCGACCCCGGCGGTTCTCCCCAC
>CAZRXG010000087.1:0-3292 GCA_964603985.1 uncultured Anaerolineae bacterium
GGTTGGAGCCGTCGGCGTCCATCACGTAGATCTCCCAGTTGCCGTCGCGCTCGGATGAGAAGGCGATCTTCGCGCCACCCCCGCCGCCGGTGAGGATAGGCGTGGGGGGCACGACGGTCGAGGCGGGTATATCGGCGGGTGCTTTGGTGGAGCCGATGACCGACTCCTCGGTCGCGGCAGGTTTTTCACTGCGCGCGGCTTCCTCGCCCGGCTCCGGCGTGCCGAAGAGTCTTCCGGCGAGAGAGCCGATCATCAGAACACCAGCCACCAGACCCACGACAAGCAGCGCACCCACGCCCCCCACTGCCCATACCCAGCCCGGTATTCCCCGCCGACGGGCGGGCGCAGCGGCCCCGGCTTTGGAAGGCAGCGGGACAGGCGTCGTCTCCGGTGTGGCCTCGCCGGGCGCTGCGACGGCGGCCCGCAGATCGGCAGCCAGGTCGCCCGCGCTCTGGTAGCGCTCGGACGGGTCCTTGGCCATCGCCCGCTCGATGACGGCCTGCACGCTCTCCGGCAGGTCGGGGCGCTCCAGGCGCACGTCGGGGACGGGCTTGTTCATGTGGGCCATCAACACACCCACCGGCGTATCGGCGTCGAAAGGTAGCCTCCCGGTGAGTATCTCGTAGAGCATCACGCCCAGCGCGTACACGTCAATCGACGGCGACATCCCCCCCGGATCGGCCATCTCAGGGGCCATGTAGGCAGGCGTGCCGATGATGCCGCTGCCGGTCAGCTGCGCCGTCGCCTCGCTCAGCTTGACGATGCCGAAGTCGGACAGGTAGGCATCCCCATGGCGGTCGAAGAGGATGTTGCCCGGCTTCACGTCGCGGTGAACCACGCCCTGCCGGTGCGCGCTGTCCAGCGCCGCGCCGACGCGCTCCAGAGTGGTGACGGCCTCGTCGAGGGAGAGCGGCCCCGCCTTGATGCGCTCGGCCAGCGACCCGCCGGGCATGTAGCGCATCACCAGATAGGGCTGCCCCTCGTGCTCGCCGAAGTCGTGCACCGGCACGATGGCCGAGTGCTCCAGCCTGGCGATGGCCTTCACCTCGCGCTCGAAGCGGGCGCGGAAGGTGGGATCGTGCAGGAACTCGCGCGGCAGCACCTTGATCGCCACGTCACGCCCGAAGTGAGGGTCGTAGGCATGGTAGACGGTCGCCATGCCGCCCCGCCCAAGCTGCTCGTGGACCTCGTAGCGGTCGATTGTCTGGGGGGTCATTGCGGCTCTCTCCCGGTATCCCTTTCGCGCAACAATTGCTTCTTCCAGTTGTGTAACAGTGACTGCTTTTCCATCCACGAGGGGGATATTTTGCTTGGCTCTGCCAGAATTATATGCTTAAATGTGAAAAAGCGTTTCTCCTGTTGTCTCCACCTATCGGCCCGGCGAGGAGTACTGCTATGTCACCGATCACAATAGTCGATAATGAATACATCACCGTTGAGTATCTTCCTGATGAGAAGATTATACACCATACCATTCATAAGCCCGTTGGCGGCCAGCCGTTCCGGGATGCGTTAAATGCAGGCACCGAAACGCTGGCGAAACATGGAGCCAGTAAATGGCTCTCGGACGATCGCAAAAATGGACCGCTTTCGCCTGAAGATGTCGAGTGGGGGTTCAACGATTGGAACAAGCGCACAATCGATTTAGGCTGGAAATATTGGGCGATGGTCGTACCCGAAACGGCAATTGCTGCCGGTAGCTTGATTCCGACCATCCATGCGCTTGCCGACCTCGGTCTGCGTGTGAGGGTGTTTGGTGATCTGGACGAAGCCACGGAATGGCTCAAAAAACAGGGGGCCGAGAGCACGTGACGTGCCCCGCATGGAAGGCATTAACGTTTTACCGGCAGTCCGAGGGTCAGACCAACAAAACGTAGAATCTCAGCCCCGGCCCGCCGATTCGTAGATGGACCGGGTGTGAGGGTGCTGCAACGTGGCGATGATCGCCACGTCACGCCCGAAGTGGGAATCGTAGGCGTGGTAGACGGTCGCCATGCCGCCCCGCCCAAGCTGCTCGCGGACCTCGTAACGGTCGATTGTCTGAGGAGTCATCGCGGCCCCCTCCCGGCGTTACTCGTGCAGTCGGTTGATACGAGTTATATCACGGGGGGTGTTGCAGCGTCAAAGCACAGCGAGACAGCACACAATGCTCAATCGCCATACGAGCGGGCGCAGCGAAAACCGTAGTAGAGCCTCGAGCCGTTCGGGCTGTCCCTGCCCCGATCGACTGCGCGCAGGCCGTTGGCAAGGTTACCCCACGAGCCGCCCCGCAGCACACGGTAATCGTACCCGCCCGGATTGTCCCGGGCTTCACGACCATCTGCCGGACCGTAGGGGTAAGGTGCATACCAGGTGCTCACCCACTCCCACACGTTGCCGCTTATGTCCAGCGCGCCAACCCACGAAATACCATCCGGCCTGCTGCCTACCTCCCAGGTGTGACCATCTGAGTTCATGCCGTATACGACGTTGTCGGGCACAAGCTCGTTCCCCCACGGATACACCAGCTCATCCGGGCCACGTGCTGCGTACTCCCATTCCGCCTCTGTCGGTAAGCGCGCCCCCCGGCTTTCACAGTGAGTGACTGCCTCGAGCCAGGTAACACTCTCGCGCGGATAATTGACGCCTGAGAAGTGCCCCCCTGAGCCATACTGCCCGTTCGTCACTTCGTACACGTCAATCCAGAATGGCTCCCCAAAGCACACTTCGTGTGTTGGCTGTTCGTCGTCCTCACCGTCCTGACTGCCCATCGTAAAGCAGCCCGGCGGGACGAGTGCCATCTGCACGCCATCAAACTCCCGGAAGATGGGCGTCCAGTCGTCGTTGCGCGTCACCGGCTCGAAGTCCGACGGGAGAGGCTCAGATGCCGCTGCAGATCCGGCAGGCGGCTTCGATCCCCGTGTCGGCCCCAATACCCCGGCGATCGCCAATCCGCCGATCACCAGCCCGACCAGCAGCACCCCGCCAACGCCCATCCACAGAGGGGTGAGCTTCCGCTGCCGGGCGGGGGCGGGCCTGGCTGAGATGGCCTCGGTTTCGAGGGGTGGTGGTGGCGGGGCGGGCATCGTCTCCGGTACGACCTCGCCGGGGGCGGCGGGCACGGCGGGGGCGGTGACGGCGGCGGGCACAGTGACGGCAACGGGGGCGGCGGCGGCGGCCCGCAGATCGGCTGCCAGCTCGCCCGCGCTCTGGTAGCGCTCAGTCGGGTCCTTGGCCATCGCCCGCTCAATGACGGCTCGTACGCTCTCCGGCAGGTCGGGACGCACCAGGCGCACGTCGGGGACGGGCGCGG
>CAZRXG010000088.1:0-2756 GCA_964603985.1 uncultured Anaerolineae bacterium
CGCGCCTACCTGCTCATACGCACTCCACGGGGCACCGATGTCGGACACCCGTGCCCATGTTGGTGCGACATCGAAGCACCACGGCGTATACTCGAAGTGGGCGGGGTCATGCCTCGTGTGTGGCGTCGTCCGAGACGCGGTACTGTTACCGCGCAGGCTCTGCCATGGGGATCCGCGCAGCGTAGTCGGTGGGCATGACGGTTGCGCGGTCGGGTGGCTGGTCGCGCACGAGGCCGTGGCCATCGTGCCTGGACGGTCGCGCGGGCTGCCGACCCGCTACTGGAATGGGCATGGTGAGCGTGCACGGCTGGCGCGCCGATCGGCAACGGCCCTCGCATCGTGAGATGGGAGGGCCGTTGGTCCGGGTTGGGGGGTGGTTCAATCGTCGCCGGTATCGAGGACGCCGGCGATCAGCTGACGGTCGACGCGCTTGAGTTTGCGCCGAGCGGCGCGTTTCAGGGCTTCGGTGGCGATGCGGTCGATGTCACGGAGCCGGCCGCCGGAGGCTTCGTGCAGCAGCGCCAGGGCGTCGCTATCGAAGAGCTCGCGGGTGCAGCCGACCAGCGCGAGGCGGTGCTGGATGTACTCGTTGGTGTCCTCGGGGCGCGATTCGCCGAGGCTGAGGCGGGTGTGGATGCGAGACCAGAGGGAGCGGTTCTTCCGCAAGCGTAGACGCTCCTCGAGTTCGGGCAGTCCCACGAGGACGAGGCTGAGCAGGGGCGAGGAATCCCAGCCGTAGTTGCTCAGGATGTGCAGGTGTTCGAGGACCTGCTGGTTGAGCAGGTGTGCTTCGTCCAGCAGGAAGACGGGGTGCAGTTTCTCGGTGTCCAGAGCCCTGACGTGTTCGCTGACGGCGAAGAAGACCGCAGCGGCGGTCGCTTTCGGATGTAGGCCGATGGCCATGCAGAGCTGGCGGTAGAAGTCACGGCGTCCCAGCGTGGCGTTGTGGCAGTAGGTCAGACGGAAGCCCGAGTCGGGCAGTCGCTGCCTGGCCGCGCGCAACACGCAAGTCTTGCCGACTCCGGGCTCGCCGGTCAGCGACACGTGTCCACGTCCCTGGCACGCCTCGACCAGATCGTCGACGACGGAATTGCGGGACGAGGGGACCCACAAGTCCTGGTCGACGATGTCTTTGGAGAAGGGCAGCGCCCTGAGCCCGAAGTGGCTGATCCAGCGCGGGGTGCTCATCGACCACCGCCCTTCTTGCCGAGCAGACGGCTGAGGTGTGCGCCTGGTGGGTCGAAGGGGATGGCGTCGATCCCCCGCCGGGGGCGCGTGTCCCGCAGGCGTTTCGAGTTCGCGACCGGGTCCACGCGACGCAGGACCAAGCGTTTGCCTTCGTGCTCCAGCCAGGGCAGCGCCGCGGGCTCGGCCAGGGTGCGGAAGATGCTGACGCGCGCTCCCGCGAGGAAGCCCTGCTCCGCCTCGAAGAGCTGCCCGGCGATGGTGAGGGTCCCGTCACCACGGATGCGGCGGCGGCCTTCGACGGTGAGGGCATCGCGAAGCTGCTGCTCGGTGATGCGATCCTGCTGCTCCGCGCTGAGGCCGCTGTCGTAGACCTGCCTGGGGGACTTGCCCAGCAGCGACGAGTGCGGGGCCACCTGGTAGTGGCGCTCTAACCATGCCAGCAGCCGGACCTGCACGTCGTGTAGCGAGCTCATGGGACCCAGGTGGCTGAGACACTGGTCACGCATCGTGCGCCAGAATCGTTCCATCTTCCCACGCGCCTGCGGGTCGTAGGGTCGGGCGTGTATCAGCGTGATACCCAGCCGGCCGCAGGCGGTGTACAGGGCGTCGCCGATGTACGTGGCGCCGTTGTCCAGAAACAACTTCTCCGGCAACCCGTGCCCCCTCCACGCTCGCACCAGCAGGGCCAGCATCTCGCTCTCCCGCTCGTTCGAGCAGGCCTGCAGGGCCAACACGTAGCGACTGTGGTCATCGAGTAGCGCGTGGATCCGCAGCGGCACTGAGCGGCCGTCTACGGTCAACGCCGGCCCGTGGCACACGTCGGCGTGCCAGATGACGTTGGGGCGGGGCGTTTCCCAGCGTCGGCGATCTCGCGCGGAGCCGGCGAGCTGGCGGCTCTTCGCGGCGCTCAGACCATGCTCGGCGTACAGCCGCCGCACGGTGCTGGCGCGCGCCAACTTGCGAGGCAGGCGCCCATCTTCTTCCAGCGTCCGCAGAATCAACGCGGCGGAGGCGTCGGGCCGCTCCCGCTTGATGTCGAGCAGCAGCTTGCACTGCTCCTCGGTGAGCTTGCGCCCGTGCCCCGTGTCGCAGCGGCGTTTCGGTTTCAGCGCATCGAGCCCACCCCGCCGGTAGGCATACAGCCAAGCCTCGTACGTGGAAGCACCGTAGCAGCGTGTGCAGTCGGCGCCCGGTGGCAGTACGGGGCGTGCGCTGAGCTCACGCAACTCGGCAGCGAGCTCCCCGTGCGTGAGGCCACCGCGCGAGCACAGCGCGCCGATCAGGGCGTGCCGAAACAGCGCCACCGCCTCGACGTGGTCCCTCGGTTTCAACTCGTCATTCATCGATGTCTCCTTTCCGGCCTCGCAGGCCGTGACCGAGACATCGCGAATCGCCGCTCGCTGCTCGACGTCGCTAACTGGTGGGCGCCTCCTGCGGCGTCGCGCAGACGCCGTGCCCATCGAAGATCGCGGCCGCTTCGACCGCGTCGGCGATCAGGTCTCCGGTGCCATCTCGGGCCCGGACCGAGAGCCGTTGCAGGAGCATCTCGACCCCCTCCCGACCGGACA
>CAZRXG010000089.1:0-1992 GCA_964603985.1 uncultured Anaerolineae bacterium
GGCTGGCGCAGCCTGGGCGGCTGACGCAGCCGGGGCCGCTGCGGCGACCTCCGCCTTCTTCTCGACGGCGACACCCAGCGCGGCCAGGTCGTATTCCTCGCCCGGCTGGCCGACGACGGCGATGGGCGCGCCGACGGGCACCCACTCACCGACCTCGACCAGCAGCTCCAGGACGGTGCCGTCGACGTAAGCCTCCACCTCGACGGTGGCCTTGTCGGACTCGATCTCGGCCACGACGTCGCCGGTTGCGACGGTGTCGCCGGGCTGCTTCAGCCAGTTGACAAGCTGGCCCTCCTGCATGTCAAAGCCCAGCTTGGGCATGTTGATCAGTTCGGCCATGGCGTTTCCTCTTGTAAACTATTCATCCTCGTGTCAGCGTTCAACCCTGCGGCAGCGTGGTCAGGTCGTCGGGCAGCTGGCCGCTCTGGGCGTAATCCAGCACCACCGGGTCGACGTGCGTCGCAGACGACAGGCGCGGCAGCAGGTCCTGCAAAATGGCGCGTGTATCGAAAGGTGCGGTGCGCCTGTAGCCCGCCGAGACACTCGACCGGGTCGTAATCGACGGGCCCTGGTAATCGACATCCAGCACAAACGGCTGGTCGGACTGCCCCTCGATCAGCACCACCGGGTAGAGACTGACCCGCACAAGGCGGGGGTTCTGTCTCCGTCCAACGTCGCGGCGGTGGACCATGCGCACGGCGGTGATCTCGTCGTAGCTCAACTGCCTGACGACCCGCCTGCGCTGGCGCTGTTCGAGGGCGCTGCCGGTGAGGTGAATCTCAACCCCTGCGAGAGACGCCCACAGCACCGCCGCACCACCGACGACGCAGAATGCACTGATACACAGCCCCCCACACTGGAGCGACGTGCCCTCGGCGGGCTGAGCGCCCAGGCCCAGCACCTTACCCACCGAAAATAACGTGCTCAGGAGAATCCCGCCGCCGACGATGATGAAAACCAGACCGGCCAGGATGCCAAGCCACTTGGTTGTCTGCCGCACCTTGTAAACGCTCTGCATGGTATCTCCCCTCTGGTATAACCGGACTGAAGTCAGCCCAGTATACAACGGGGCAGGGATTCGGCATAACACACGCTACAGAATCTCCTTCACCGCCGCGACGACCTTGTCCGGGTTGGGCAGGGCGCTCTGCTCAAGCTCGCGCGAGTAGGGCAGCGGCACGTCCTCCTGCGAGACCCGCCTGACGGGCGCGTCCATCCAGTCGAAAGCCTCCTCCTGGATGCGGGCCGCGATCTCGGCACCGACGCCGTACAGCGCCCAGTTCTCCTCGACGACGACGCAGCGGTTGGTCTTCTTGAAGCTCTCCAGCACCGGGCCGGTGTCGAGCGGGCGCAGCGAGCGCAGGTCGACCACCTCGGCGCTGATGCCCTCTTTGGCCAGCATGTCGGCGGCCTGGAGCGCGATCTGCACCATCTTGGCGTAGCTGACGAGCGTCACGTCGCTGCCCTCGCGTTTGACGTCGGATGTGCCGAGCGGGACGACGTAGTCGTCGACCGGGACTTCGCCGCGTGTCTGGTAAAGCGTGCTGTGCTCGATGAACATGACCGGGTTGTCGTCGCGGATGGCGGCCTTGAGCATCCCCTTGGCGTCGTGGGGCGTGCTGGGCGCGACGACGTAGAGGCCGGGGAAGTGGGCGAAGATCGGCTCCGGGCTGTGCGAGTGCGTCGCGCCAAGCTGGCGACCGCCGCCGGTGGTGGTGCGGATCACGAGCGGTACGGTGAACTGCCCGCCGAACATGTAGTGTGCCTTGGCGGCGTGGTTGACAATCGCGTCGAGCGCCAGAAAGGCGAAGTTGATGGTCATGAGCTCGGCGATGGGCCGCAGGCCGTTCAAGGCTGCCCCGACGGCTGCGCCGACGATGGCCTGCTCGGCGATGGGAGTGTCGCGGACGCGCTTCTCCCCGAAGTGATCGTAGAATCCGCGCGTGACGGCATACGTGCCGCCCCACACGCCGACCTCCTCGCCCATGATGA
>CAZRXG010000090.1:0-1701 GCA_964603985.1 uncultured Anaerolineae bacterium
CAATTATAACGTCGGGATGCCATCCGTCAAGCGACCATCATCAGGAACCTGGCCGGGGCTCCTGGGGACCACAGCCTACTCAACCACTTTGAGCGTCGCTCCCAGCAGGGCCAGACACCGCCGGGGGTGGCCGGCGGAGCGCCCACAACACGATCAGCGCCACGTCCAGGCCGAGCGACGCGCCCATCGCGGCGAACAGACCCACCGAGACCAGTTCGTAGTATCGTCCGAGATACCACACGAGGAGCGCCAACGTCGGTATTCCCAACAGAAGTGCGAACCTGGCCAGCCACGGGCTCCGCGTGCGCCGGGCATGCTCCCACGCCCACGCCGCCAGTGCAGCCTGGGCCACCAGAAACACCGCCCGGTAGCGAGGGCTGTCCCATTGATAGCTAGTGGCCCGGTAGGCCGCCAGCACCGCCCCCAACCAGATCAGCGCGGCCAGGTAGGCCTCCAGACTTCGCCGATTCCCCCTTCGCAATGCGGGGAAGGGCGCGTAGAGGATGAACGGCAACAGAGCGTACCATCCGATGCTCCGCCATATGGCGATGATTCGCCAGATCGCAGCGCCCGGATAGGCGATCGCCGCGGGCAGCAAAGGCTGGACCAGTCCATAGAAGACGACGAACGGGAGCTGTGCCCAGACCGGCATCACATTGAAGAGGATGCTGATCCAGCCCGACTGCTCATCGAGAAGGTTGAGGCGCCACTGTGCACCCGCATTCTCCCACCAACGCAGGAGCGATTCGAGAGGCGCGCCGGCGATCTCACGCAGCCCCGTCCACGCCTGAACAAGGAGGATCAAACCCAGCACGGCCAGGGCGAGGACGGGCAACGCCACTGCCCAGGTCCGCCGCCATCCCAATCGACCTTCCCACAATCCGGCAAGCACGGCGGTGCCCAATGTCAGCAGCGCATATGGAGGCGAGATCAGCAGCACACTGGCGCCGGCCACCAGGATCGTCGCCATACCGGATCTTCCCATTCCTTCGCGTACGAGTGAATATCCCAACAACGCGGCCGCGATCGCGGTCATGACGAACGGCTCGCGCATCTGGGAGCTGGCAAGCAAGACAGCTTCCGGGTACACGGCCATCACCCATGCCGTGAAGATGCCGGCCCTGGACCCGAACGCCTTGTCAGCGAACGCCCAGCCGAAGAGGATCCCCAGGGTCGAGACGAAAGCGGTCAGGACGGCGATCAGTAGCTTCCGGTGCGCGTCCGGTGAGAGGGTGCGGTAGATGACTGCGCTGAGGAAGAGCATGCCGCCGTACTGATCGGTGGTTCTGGGCTCGGCCAGTTCGAGCCAGAGTGAGCGGTCGGTCTTGGCGACGGCCCACGCATCCGTGTCCCGCTTGTAGGCATCGAAAAAGACATACCCCGCCTGCTGCACCTTCTCGTCGTAGCCAAACCGCGGCAGGCCTTGCAGCAAGGCGACCGCTACGCCCGCCCGCATCAGTAGGCCGACGAGCACACACACCAGCAGCCACCGCGGTCCCGAGTCGCCTGCCAACCAGGCCCACACCAACCACAGCGCGAGCGCACCGACCGCGCAGACAAGCGCGTAGGCCAGCCACCCCCTGAGCGACATCCCTGCCGGATCCAAGACGACCAGCACGCCGCTTAGAACGATCACACCCGTCGCACAGGCTGTGAGTGCTGTCCGGCGGGTCATGGTGCCTCGGCCCTCAGCCCCGGGGG
>CAZRXG010000091.1:0-1559 GCA_964603985.1 uncultured Anaerolineae bacterium
GGAATCGCCAGAGTCATCGCTCGTCTCAGCGTCGGAGGCTTGCTTCGCCTCATCGTATCCGCCCGGCCCACCCCATCTTCCGAGAGCGTAGCGCCCTGGTGTAGATCGCCAGGTCGTGGAGCAGCAGGTCAGCTCAGTCGGCGGCGAGAGCAGCAGCCTCGCGGGCGCGGTTCCGGTCCTCCTGCCACTGGTCGGGCAGGAGCTCGTGCAGGCGGGACTTCAGCCAGCCGCCCTGCAGCTTGACGATTACGTCGGCCAGGTACTCGGCTGGGTTGACGCCGCAGAGGCGGCAGGTGCCGAGGATGGTGTAGGCCACGGCGAGTCGCCGCGCGCCCTTCTCGGAGCCGGCAAACAGGAAGTTCTTCTCGCCCAGCTTGGGCCGGCGGAACTGGCGTTCGATGGCGCCGTTGTCGATCTCGAAGCGCCCGTCGGTGAAGCAACGCTCGAAGTACTCGCGCTGATTGGAGGCGTACTGCGTCGCCTTGTACAGCGGCGTGCCGGGCACCAGCATGGGGTGCAGGTCATCGATCCACTGATACAGCTCCGCAAGCACCGGCAAGCTGAGCTTCTGGCGCCGCTCGAGGCGTTCCTCAGCACCGAGGCGATCCTCCTTGCAGGAGCGTTCCACGTCGTAGAGTTTGCGGAAGTAGGCCAGCGCTACCGCCGCGCTCGCATCTCCGCCGTCGGCAGCCTGCTCGAAGTTGCGGCGGATGTGCATGCCGCAACCGAGACGTCGGTCGTCAGGAACCACGAGGTGTCGATTCTCGGGCGGACCGGTTTCGGAGGCGTATCCTGCGTAGCCGTCGGCTTGGACGAAGCCCTGAAAATTCTGCAGGAGCCTGGCCGGATGCTCGACCGTCCAGTTGGGTGCGTACTCGAGGTACACGTATTTCTGGTCGGCAACCACGCCCCAGAGCCGGCCGCGCTTCACACCCTTCGGATGCTGGCGGTCGAGCACCCGGAATCCGGTGTCGTCGAGGTTGATGTAGAAGGAGCACAGCGCCACCTGGCCGATCAGCGAGGCGATGGGCGCGACCACGTCGAGGGTGAAAGCGCTCCAGTCGCCCAGGGTCGAGTCGGGGATGCGCACGCCAGACTGCTCGAAGATGTCGGACTGGCGGTACAGGGGCTGCGAGTGGTCGAACTTGCTGGTCACCACCTGGGCCAGCAGGCGCGGCCCGGGCAGGCCGTGCGGCATGACCTTCTCGTTGGCGGCCGTCACGATGCCGGGCTCGTCGCAGTTGGAGCAGGCCACCTTCTCGCGGTGCTGCTCGATGACCTTGAGCTGAGCCGGCACGAATTCCAGGTACGCGCTCGTCTCCCAGCCGATGGTCTGCTTCTCTTCCCCGCACTCATCGCAGATCCGATCCTCGCCGGTGACGCGGTACTCCTGCCGCTCTCGTGGGAGGTGCGCCGGCAGCGGGGAACGGCCTTTGCGGCCCCGCAACTTCCGGGGCTTCTGTCCTGGCTGCGGTACGGTCCCCTCGGCGTCGCCCTCCGTCTCGGAATCGCCAGAGTCATCGCTCGTCTCAGCGTCGGAGGCTTGCTTCGCCTCATCG
>CAZRXG010000092.1:0-1538 GCA_964603985.1 uncultured Anaerolineae bacterium
CATGGCTTCGTCAAACTTGTCGGTTTGAGGCGGAGCTTCGTTAGGTAGTTACGTTATTTTGTCTTTTCCTCCAGCGCATCAATCAAGTAACGGCGCACTATGTCCAGGGCGCGGGTGCTGAGCCAGCGGCGTGCCAGCTTGTCCTCGCCACCATCCTGAAGTTCCTCTTTGTCCAACGGGGCTCTCGGGGCGAAGAAGCGAAAGAGACGGGTGACGAGTTGTGTGCCATCGCTGAGAGAAAGGTAGGCCAGTGGACGCTCGTCCTCTTCTTGCTGGATCACGCCGAAGACGGCCAGGCCCAGACTGGCGCCAGCGTCGGCTCGCACCCGGGCGGCCAGGTACTCTGCGGCTGCCTGGGGCCCTTCGGCGGCCCGATCCGGAGCGAGCTCTATAGCCGTGGAAGCGACCGGGGAATCCTCCCCGACAGGGCGTTCCTCCGAGATCAGCACACCGGCATTGGGCGTGCTGCGCAGTCGATCACCCACTTCGCCCTCGGTGACGTTATCCACCAGCGCCAATGTCATCCCCCGCTCGGCCAACAGCCGGGCGACTACCTCTTCCAGGGTCTCTGTCCCCTCACCGTAAATCGCCTTGCCCAAACGTGCCCGCAGATCGGCCTCCACCGGAGCGATGAGTTGATCGGCCTCGGCTTGGCTGGTTGCTTTGGCGGTGATACGCACGTCTACCTGGCCGGCGTGAGCGGCCAGGCCGACCGTGGGGTTGCGCCCGATCATCAAATCGCCGATGAGCGCATCAATTTGACTCTCACCGACCACACAGGTACGTAACACTTTGGCCTTGATGACCGCCGCTTCGCCCAGGCGCCCCTTCAGATAAGGGATCACGTGCTCTTTCATCAGATATTCCATCTCGCGCGGGACGCCGGGTAGGCAGATGATGGTGCCCCGCCCCTTCGCGCTGTCTCGGGGACTTCGTGCATCTTCGACGATGAAAGCCGGAGCGGTGCCCACCGGGTTTGTGATGGCGATGGCCCCTTCGGGCACGTAAGCCTGGCGGCGATTGTTTTCCGTCATCTGGCGGCCAAAGCGGGCAAAGCGCGCCGCAATTTGATCGAACAGATCCTGACGGAAGATGAGCGGCCGGCCGGTAACGTCGGACACTGCCTGGCGGGTCACGTCGTCCACCGTAGGTCCCAGCCCTCCCGAGACCAGCACAATGTCAGAGCGTTCCAGCGCAGTGCGCAGCACTGCCGCCATCCGCTCCCGGTTATCGCCCACGGTGCTTTTATAATACAGATCCAACCCGATGTCGCGTAACATACGCGACATCGTCGTCGAATTGGTATCAACAATTTCACCCAGCAATAGCTCGGTGCCGGTGACTACAATCTCTGCGTGCACGACCCAACTCCTTCCAAAAATTACCTATTCCATCGTTCAGGAGTCAGCAACTCTGTGCTTCCCAACTTTTCCTCGCGGCCGGGGGCGGGGCGCGGGTTGGGCCAACACCCTGACAACGGGCCGCAAATCCATCCACCACTGCTCTTTGGGCCGCTGGTAACGGTCATCCACCATGCG
>CAZRXG010000093.1:0-1508 GCA_964603985.1 uncultured Anaerolineae bacterium
CCGCTAACCGGCGCGGTGGCGGGCGGGCGGTCGGTCGGCGCGGGGGTGCGGGTGGACGGGTTGTCCGTCGAGGCGGGGGTGTCGGGGGGGATGGTGGCCGTGGGGAAGTGCACGGCTGTGCTGGCGCTGGTGGCGGTCCCGGCCAGGGGGGAGATCGCGGTGAGCGACTCCAGGTCAGCCATGGCCGCCGCGTACCCGGCCCGGTAGGCCAGGCCCACCGCCAGGACGAACAGCGCCAGGATCAATATCAGGCCCGCGATCAGGGCCAGCTTGATGTTCTTATCGGCAAACATGCGCTTCAGGTGTCATCACATACCGGCTTAAAACGTCACCGCGAAGTATAGCGAGTCCGCGATGGACTGACCAATGCACTCGGAAGGCGGCCAGAAGGCGGTCAGAAGGCGAAAAAGAAGAGAGCCACCCAAGAGGTGGGCGGCTCAACCGCGTTGGGCAATTTGGGGAAAGAGATGCATGCTCTCAGAGCTGCAATCTTTTCTTTTTTGGGCCGGGAGCAAAACGCCCAACGTAGTGTCTATAGTATACACGATCTTGCCAGGATTTTCAACTTTTTATGTCGCCTTTATCGCTTGCGGTGTTTTTGCCTATTACAGCCCGATGCGCCACACCAGCACCAGGTTGTCGTCGCCGCCGGAGGCGAGTGTCGCGCCGTCCAGGGAGATGGCGACGCAGCGTGCCGAATCGGCGTGGCCGATGAGGGCCTTGATGCGCTCGTAGGTGGAAGCGTCCCAGATCTGGATGACGCCGTCCTCGCCCGCCGAGAAGAGCAGATCCCCGTTGGGGGAATAGACCACGCCGCCGACCTCGCCGCCGTGCGCCTGCCAGGAGGTCTCAAGCAGACCGGTGTCAACATCCCAGATGGCAACCTGGCCGTATTTGCCGCCGACGGCCAGCCGCGCCTCGTCCGGGGAGAAGGCCAGCGTCAGCGCCTCGCTGCCTGTGCCTGCCAACTGAGAAACCGGCTCACCGGTCGTGGGGTCGCGGAGGAGGATCACGCCGTCGCGGTCGCCGGTCGCCAGCCAGCGCCCGCCGGGGGAGTAGGCCACGCTGCGCAGGCGGGTGCTGTGTCCCTGAAGCAGAAACAGCGATGCGCCGGTGGCGGTGTCCCACACCTCGCCGATGGCGCTGTAGGTGCCCACCGCTGCGAAGCGCGTGCCGTCGGGTGAGAAGGCGACGCGGTACACCTCGCCGGAGGTGCGCGCTCCGAAGAGGCGCTCGCCGGTCAGGGGGTCCCAGAGCTGCACGGTCTGGTCGCGCCCGCCGGAGACCAGACGCGTCCCGTCGGGTGAGACGGCGACCGTGTAGGCCCAGTAGCGGTGGCGTTCCAGTTTGTAGAGCAGATCCCCGCTCAGGCCGTCGTGGATGCGGATGAAGCTGTCGGCGCTGGCGGAGGCGATCCAGCTTCCGTCGGGTGAGACGGCCACGCCGTACACGGGGGCGTTCGCGCCGGTGAGCGTGAGGGCGCGCTTCAGATCGGCGACGGTCTGGGT